>DJLT01000024.1:10103-32757 GCA_002435145.1 Neptuniibacter sp. UBA6509 | reverse complement strand
ATACAACGCACGCCCAAACCGACCATGCCCGCAAATAATCCAACGCCCTTTAGTCCGTTGATACACACTGGAAAGAGGTCGATGAAAAGGGTTGTGAATCCAGTCATAAACCAGATGCATGTAGGGAGCATGTGCAGCTAACGATAGATACTGCGCATATGTTCTGAAAGGGTCAATCACTAAATCTGTACCAAACGACTGTAAATTAGCTGTTGTAACATCAGATTCCGTTCGACTAATAACCATTCGTTCAGGGCAAAGCAACTTACTAGCAATAGAAATAGATAAGTTAACTTGATCATTATTGGTTAACGCCATAACACCAATGCATTTAGGGTGCTGCAGCCCCGCCGCATCTAAAAGATCTGGTAGTGAAGCATCTGCACACAGCGCTGGAACAGACACGGGAAGCTCATCCATTTCCAACGCATCAATTCGCTCTTGATCGATTTCCAGCACAACCACCCTAATTTCTCGTCGCACTAACTGATTTACAACAACCCTGCCTGTGACTCCAAAACCACAAATCAGATAGAACGGCTCATTAAGTTGTTTAACGGTGGCAATAAAAGAGCGGCGACGTAACATGCGCCCAAAAATAGGCTCCTGCAATAAAGCAAGCGCTGTACCTATACCATAAAGCCAAGAGATAACCGTTGCGTAAATACACAACAACGTCCACAAACGTTGAGCCGGTGTAAAGGTATAAGGGAGCTCACCAAAACCAATAGTCGATCCCATAAAAGAAACAAAATAAAACGCATGGAAGAAATCCATACGGTACTCATTACCCTGATCATCAATACCAGGAATAAGTACAAATCCCAAAACCGATACCGAATAGATAACGATTAAGGTGATGAACGGTACTCTTAAGCGGCGTAGAAACAAATAGATGACATTATTCATCGTGGATGCTCAAGTATTGTCCAAAAGAAACTAAACGGTTAACGTCTAAGCATCGCTGTTTCAACCACCAGCAAAATCACAGAGATGATATTAGCTAATAAAGCACCGCCACTTAATGACACAACACTCGACATATTCGACGGGTCCATACCGACACCACTAATCTGCTCCGCATAACCCCAAATTCCAGCACCCACTACCAGCTGCAAATCAGCGACCAGTGATGTTGCCAACATCAGTGCACCAAGATGAGTACGATCACCGAATTTGATAACCGTACAGATCAAACTGACAACTAATGCAGCAAAATATTCATACACATTGTGATGTAAAGGATTGCTAATATCACCTAAGAAAAAACCAAAATTCAGTGTTAAAGCTAACACAATGAAAAATGCGAAAATGACCTTCTCTTTGTTCATAGTGTCCTTCCTACTAGCTGAACGGGATATAGTGTCGATGATTGTAACATTGGGAACAGCTATTTCCATTGTTCCATATTAAGAAGCCCATCAAAAAACCTGCTTCACAGCTGGAACCCTAGCCGTTATTCTTTGTCACTCTATTAAGCTATTACTTTTATTACGTCGTGTTATCCATTTAGCTAAATTGCTAATAGCTATAAATAGACTTTCTTTGTGTTCCAGAACTAAGGCCCATCAGATGTTATTAGCTGCAAAAAAACGAGTGAACAAGCCTCTATTATCCATCACATTAGTATTCACTCTATTACTTTCAAATACTCTTTTCGCTGCCGTAGAAAAAAGTCCGGTAGACCCTAAAGAATACGCCGCGATCACCCTCGAAAATCAACTTAGGGTTTTACTTATCTCTAACCCAGCAGCAGACAAAGCCGCTGCCTCGATGAACGTAGCCGTCGGCTCTAGTGCCAACCCGGAAGACCGAGCAGGCCTAGCTCATTTTCTTGAACACATGCTTTTTTTAGGAACAGCAAAATATCCAAAAGCAGGTGAATATCAGGAATTCATCAGTTCTCATGGAGGCGGACATAATGCTTATACATCACAAGAAAACACCAATTACTTCTTTGATATCAGTGCCGATAATTTAGAACCCGCTCTAGACCGCTTTGCACAATTTTTTATCTCCCCCTTATTTGATGAAAAGTATGTTGACCGCGAACGTCACGCTGTACATTCCGAATATAAAGCAAAAATCAAAGATGATTTCCGCCGTAGTTATGCAATCACTAAGCAGCTAATGAACCAAAAGAATAGCTACAATCGTTTTGCGGTGGGCAATTTAGACACCTTAGTAAATAATGACGAGCGTAGAGTTCGCGAGGATCTACTCGCATTTTACAATCAATATTACTCCGCAAATATCATGACGCTGGTTGTTTTAGGTAAAGAGCCTCTAGAACAGTTAGAAGAGATGGTAATAGGTAAATTTGCAGCGGTTAAAAATCATGAGGCCACGTCATTTAAGACAAATGAACCACTATTCAATGAAGATCAGCTACCTCAGCAAGTAAATATTCAAACCATAAAAGATATTCACTCACTCACTCTCACCTTTCCTACAAATGAAACACGCTCTCATTGGAAAGCTAAACCCCTATATTACATAAGCAGCCTTATGGGTTATGAAGGAGAAGGCAGCTTACTTTCTTTTCTAAAAACCAAAGGCTGGGCAACCTCTCTATCCGCCTCACAAGGGCATAATTTAGCCCACGAAGCGAGCTTTATGGTCAATATTCAGCTCACAGAAGAGGGAGAAAAGGAGTATTTAAAGATCACACAGGCTGTATTCCAATATATCGAGCTACTGAAACAACAAGGGATAAAAGAGTCACTTTATAATGAGGAAAAGCAGCTCAGTGAGATCAGTTTTCGCTTTCAAGAGCAAGCAGAGCCAATACACTTGGTAAGCCGTCTATCAAGCCAGATGCAACACTATCCAACCGAGCTGGCTATATCAGCAGATTATCATTTCGACAATTTTGATCCACTTTTGATCCGTAGTTATTTAGACCAACTAACTCCTGATAACCTATTTATTAGCCTTAAATCAAATAAGCCACAGACTGAGAAGATTGAGCCTTATTACAACGCGCCCTATTCTGTCACTAAGCTTTCTTCTAAGACCCTTAGCGCACTGAAGGTTAATTCGATCAATTCAGCTCTAACTATTCGTAAAGAAAATCCATTTATTGCGGAAGATCTTTCCCTTATCGCTACCGAGAAATCCGAAGAGAAACCTACTCAAATTGATTCAGCTAAAGGTTTCAGTCTCTGGCATAAAACTGAAACACGTTTTAATATTCCTCAAGCCGACCTCTACTTTACAATACAAAGCCCTATTGCTAACCAAACCCCGAACAACTGGGTCCTCAATAAGCTCTATACCCAAATGTTACAAGAGCAGCTAAATGAGACACTATACGATGCCTATTTAGCGGGCTTAAGCACACAAATTTACCCACATCTAAAAGGGTTTACAGTTAGATTATCAGGCTATAATGACAAACTAGACCTCTTGCTTTCTGATGTTTTACACGCCATTAAAAATCCAGATTTTAATGAAGTCCGCTTTAATATTTACAAGCAAAAATATGCCGACGGCCTAGTTAATGCTTTAAAAGATAAGCCTTATAATCAAACCACAGCTCGCCTTTACGAACTTTTACTTCCTCAGTGGAATAACGAAGAGCAAACTGAGGCTCTCAGTCATATCAATATAGAATCACTAAAACAATTTTCATCGCAGTTAATTGCATCACCAAGTCTGAAAGTTTTGACTCATGGTAATTTAGATCGGGACACCTCTTTAAAGATGGGGCAGACCGTTAAAAATGCATTAGTGAACAAATCAGTACTTCCCATACCTGAGATTCACGTTGCTCAAATCCCTAAAAATGACGCGTTAAAAGAAACATTAATAATCAACCACAATGATTCAGCAATTAGTTTACTACTTCAAGGGGAGTCCAATAGTATCCAGGCCCGTGCTGAATTGTCCTTAGTCGCAGAGATTCTGGCCACACCTTTCTATAACGAAATAAGAACTGAAAAGCAGTTAGGTTATATCGTTTTTGCCTCCCCTCTTCAGATGAATAAAACGCCTGCTATCGCCTTTATTGTGCAATCACCAGCAGTCGATGCTGACGCACTGGAAAATAATATCGATGAGTTTTTAAATAAATGGGAAAAGGAGTTACTCGCTGTAAGCCCTGAAAAACTTTCAAAGTTCAAGCGAAGCGTTATCTCTCGAGTTCTGAAAAAGGATAATAAACTATCAACCCAAACAAAACGTTATTGGCGTGAATTGGATTGGGGAGAAACACATTTTGATACCCGGGAACGTTTAGCAGATCGTGTGCAGAAAGTGATGTTATCAGATGTGCAACGTGCGTTCACAACTCTTAAAACTCGCCGCCTAACTGTGAGCAGTACTGGGACGCAATTTGATTCTAACCAAACACAAGAGAATCAACTAAGCGATGAGAAGGTCAGCGAGATATTCTCTAAACTTAAAAAAGATGGGGTTACCGTACCGGACGCTTAAAAGTTAAAAAGTAGATAAAGGGGTCCACCCTTTGTCTACTTTATTTCTACTTCCGTAATTAACAATCAACCGATTAGCTGAATAACAAAGCGCAGCAATTACTGAGCCTGAATGACTTTTCTTTTTTTCTCCTGTGCTTCAATCGGCCTAAAGTAGATCGAATCTTTTTCTTCAGGTTTCACCAGTTCGTCGCACCCTTCCCCTAGCAAAAAGCAACGTGCTTTTTTCTCATCTTTACCAATAGTCACAAAGATCTTATCTTCGCCTTTTAATGGAGGTGTTTTCGGCTTCCCAACAGGAACTTCTTTAACAGTCGGTTTTGTATAAGGAATAATAACCGGTGGAGGCAGATCATTAGGCAGGTCCCTTGCTTTGATTTCAGTCATACGTTCTTTATCAAAGGAACCTCGGCGCCAATCCTTATAAGCTGTCTCACCATCAACGGTGCCATAAAAGTATCCTTCAGGTGCAGTGACCTCATACTTAATCGGCATCACTGTTTCCTCCTCAGCTTGGAGCAAAGGAGAAATCAAAACCAAACTCAACAATATATGTTGCCTAAAAGGCGTCATCAAAAGACTCTTCCATTGGATAAACCGCCTCTGCATAAACAGCAAGCTCTTCAAGAATATGCCGTTTCTCTTCACCTAAATCTTGCTGTGAGTAAAGTTCATTTAAACGTTCGTAAAACTGTTCCATTTTCAAATGCCCTCCCTCTCCATTAATCAGTTTAGCTCGCCTATACTCTTCCCACTGCATCTGTTCCTCAGATGTCAAAGTTGACGGACAGTTGCGTGCTTTATATCGGAACAGCATCTCCTCTAGCCGTACATCTTGAAACGGCAGATCAAGCTCTGAAAGCTCAACAGGGTTCGATGCCCTCACCCGCTCAATCAACTTTTTATCAGTGGCGGAGAAAAAACCACCACTATAAAGCATCATGTCCGGGTCACTATCAGCTTCAAAGGGACTCTCACTATAGATATCGGCAATTTTTGCTGAAAGCCCAGTAAAACTTCGAATCATCTGAAGGTGCGCACGACACGTATCACCGTCAATCTCTAGTCGCGCAGCCTCGTCACTATTTAACATACCAGCAGGGGCAACAATAGGACACTTGTTCACATGTATCTGTTTAAGCGCAATTTTAGGATCAGAGTCTTTTAGCTCTGTATGCTTGGTGTATAAAATTCTACGAATTTCTTCAACCGACAGACTTATTAATGGCTCAGGGTTTACTCTTAGGTCCCAAACCAATACACCATTTTTATTGATAGGATGCGTCGCAATTGGAGCTACAATTGCTGCATTTCCTTGATGCGTGGGATAACGTGAAGACACGTGCAAAACAGGCTTATGAGAGATAGGATCTAATTGGGCCTGTACTGCTTGCTTTGAACGGTTCTTTTGAATGTAATTATATAATTTCGGTTGTTTATCACGCACAAGTTTCGCCATTTCAATCGTGGCGTAAACATCTGATAACGCATCATGCGCATGCCCATGATCGATATTATTTGCTGCGGTTAAATCTTCTAAGCGTAAACTGGGGGTACCATCTTCATATTCAGGCCAATTAATGCCCTCGGGACGCAAGGACCGTGTTAAACGCATCATATCGATAATATCCCAGCGAGAGCAGCCATTTTGCCACTCTCGTGCATAAGGATCATAAAAGTTACGATACAAACCGTATCGCGTCACCTCATCATCAAAACGAATACTATTGTAGCCAACACCACAGGTTCCCGGCCGAGCAAACTGCTCATGAATCTGCGCAAAGAAATCAGCTTCACATACACCTTCCTCTATCGCTTTTTGAGGCGTAATACCAGTGACCAAACAAGCCTCTGGATGAGGTAGTTGATCATCACTTGGCTTACAATAAATCATAATAGGCTCCTCAATAACATTGAGGTTCTCATCTGTACGCACGCCCGCAAATTGGACAGGCCAATCACGCTTAGGGTCGATTCCAAACGTTTCGTAATCGTGCCAAAAAAAAGTCAAAGGCGCCTTAGGCATAATTAATCCTTACAAACCTACAGTTTTGATAGATATAAAAAAGCTGATTAAGATCTATATCCGTTATAAAAAACATTATATAGAATAACCCTATTCCAGATTAACATTTCACGGTTAAGGGTTCATCCATGTCTCATGATCAGGAAGTCACTAATAAAGCATGCCCATGTGGTTCAGGTAAGCCATTTACTTATTGTTGTGAACCGATCGTTCAAGGTCAGAAATCAGCTCCCACTGCTGAAACGCTAATGAGATCGCGTTATACCGCATTCGCTTTAGGTGCCGTTGATTACTTAATCAACACAACTGCGCCTGAAAAGAGAGGCGAAGATGACGCTGATATACTGAATGATCAAGTTAAATATACCAACTGGACCGGATTAAAGATTTTGAGCACAGATCTAGGCGGCCGTTCAGATGAACAAGGTACTGTTGAATTTGAAGCAGCCTTTGAAACGGATGAACAATCCGGTACTTTGTATGAGAAATCAAATTTCAGAAAAGAAAATGGCTTTTGGCTATATGTTGATGGGGATGTAGAGATTAGAACCTAACTCCAGCAACAATGTTATTTTAAAGAATGTTATTTTAAAAATAGTAAAGAGACTTATCTTTTAATGCCCCACTTAAAGCAAAGTGTAGCTACCTAATATGACTTCAGCTTCACTCTGCTTTAAGGGTTTCGCCAATGCTTTTTGGGTTCAGTAACAGATTTTGGCCGTGGTTATATATTATTAAAGAAATTCATACACACCCCTTTATATCTCAAAGCCTTATATACCGGCAATTTCGGAACATCAATTCTCGCATTATGTAACAAATTAGTTCTACTTAGACCTTTTCGTATAATGTCAACGCTGTAAGCACTCAATTTCTGAGTTAGAATATGCCCACTAAGGTGCGATGACTCCATCTAAATATATGTCTTCGCCAAATCTGTTTAGGTAGATATGTTAGCTAGATTTTTTAAGCCCAATTGGCAACACAGCAAATCAGATAAACGTCTTAAAGCGATAGCAAAGTTACGTGCAACTGACGCAGATACTCAATCCATTCTCTCCAAACTAGCTTTGGAAGATAAGGATGAACTCGTTCGTCTTGCTGCCATTGAAAAACTAACCCATTTAGCTTTGCTGATCCAAATCAGCGAACAGCAACCTGAAACTATTCAACAACAATCCTTACACCGTATTAGCCAGCTAATACTGAGTTCTGACTCTGATTGCACATTAAAAGAGAAACAATCGGCACTGTCCGCTTTGAACGATAGCAATTTGCTGACACATATTGCTCTCAACAGTAATGAAGAGAGATTGCGTATTCAGGCTATAAACCAGTTAAGCGATTGCCAAAACCTGCTAGTCATTGCTGAAAAAAGTCAACGTGCAGCCGACCGCATTGCTGCAGCTCAACGAATATCGTCTCGAGAGGCCTTAGAAACTCTCTGCAAGACAGCGCGAAACAGAGATAAAGGTGTATTTAAAGCAGCCAAAGAAAGCCTTCAAGTTATCAGTGATAACGAAGCTGCTGAGCGCGCGCGTAAAGAAAAAATTGCACAGCTCATAGATAAAATAGAACAACTTTCCACTGTTGATTTTAGCTCTTCATTCATCGTTAAACTTGAGATCGTTGAGAGCGAATGGAAACCTTTATCTAGTAGTGCCAGCGAAGAGCAACGTTCATTCTTTCAAATACATCAACAAAAATGCAGCGATACAGTGATCGCTGAAACTAAACGTATTAGAGAAGTCGAGAAACAAGCAGCCTACGAAAAAGAGCAGATGACAAAAAGTCACCTACTCTATTCTGAAATTTGCGTATTGAAAGAAAGTACTAACGCTTCACTAAATCAAGATGAACTAGATAAACTGGAAGATAAGCTGGCGAGTATCGATACGCAATGGACCAGCTTAAGTCCATTCTATTCAAAGCAAGAACAGCAGAGCTATAACAAGATCAAAAGCCAGTTAAACCATTTACTTGATTGTTATAAAACTGTGACGGATTCCATTGAACTAATCACACAATTAACAATCCAGCTATCAAACAATGAAGTAGAACCTAAATCACTTACTAAGCAACTACAAAAAAGTAAGCGCTTTATTAACAAGCTAAACTGGCCGACCTCACATCCAAAGCAAAAGATCCTTATAGATCTAGATACAGCTATAGCAAACGTACAAAAGAAACTAGAACATAAAGACAACCATTTAAATCAACTACATAATGATTTAAAAACTGTCTTAGAAAACCTAGGAATATCCATTAAGCAAGGCGAAATTCGTACTGCTGACAAACAGATCAAAAAAGTTGATCAACTAAGCAAACGCCTTAATGGCAGCCTACCTACGGATCTAGATCTTAAAGCAAAACAGCTTCATGCCGAGCTCCAAGAAATACGCGAATGGCAGGCATATGCTGTCACACCTAAAAAAGAAACCTTATGCCAAGAGATGGAAGCATTATCTGAATCAACACTTCCCGTGCAAGAGAGAGCTAATCAAGTTCGTAGAATTCAAAAAGAGTGGAAGCTTTTGGATGCAACCGATTCAGTACACTCTCAGCAACTGTGGAAGCGCTTTAAGAAAGCATCTGACGCTGCCTACGCCCCTTGTGATCAGCACTTTTCAGAGCAAAGGAAATTACGGCAAAACAACCTTCAAGAACGAGAACTTATCTGTTCAAATCTTGAAAGTTTAACCGTGCCCTCTAGCTCTAATGCTGAAGAGTGGAAAGAATACGAAGATAAAATCCGTCAAGCAAAGCAAGATTGGCGAACATTTTCACCCGTCGATCGCGCCCCAGGTAAAAAACTTCAAGTTAGGCTCGATGCGATCCTATCCATTTGTGATGAACCACTTAAGGCATTTCGTGCAGATAACGCCATTAGAAAGCAGCGTTTAATTGACGAGACTACAGAATTACGCAACTCTAGCGATTATTCTGACGCAACTAATAGCGTTAAAGAGCTACAAAAAGAGTGGAAAACAATCGGTCCAGCACCGCGTAATCAAGAGCGTAAGTTATGGAATCAATTCAGAGAAAACTGTAGCCATATTTTTGAATCATTTTACGAAGGTAAACAACCTGATACAGCTCATAACTCGATCCTACCTTTGCTAGATCAGGCATGCTTGAACATTGAAGAGATAATTAGTTCAAGCTGTAGCATCAGCCGACTAGAAACTGAAATTCATCAAGCACAATCGCTTATCAATGAACTCGATGGTCAAAATGCCTTAGTCCCTGACACAAATAAGAACGCTGTTAAAAAAGGCATTGCTCACCTACAGCAGCTGCAGGAACTTCTACAATCATTCCAAACAGAACCCTATTTAGCTTTAGAACGAAAAGCAGCGATCTGTGAACAACTTGAACACGCCATTTTAGACCAATGCAGCTCAGACGCTCTTAGCGCAATCCAACAAGCTTGGGAAGATGAGCCTCAGAGTGCTCACCCACTAGATGAAGAAATCACTGAACGCTTCTCAACGCTAGTGGCCATAGCTAAGACTCCCGATGCACTCGAAAACACACTCAGCAGGCAGGAACAAAAACTTAGAACACTTTGTATCCGCCTAGAAATTGCATCATCACAGCCATCTCCACTTACAGACCAGGCACTTCGCATGGAATATCAGATGGAGCGCCTGCAACAAGCGCTAGCTGAACAAACCCAAGCATTTAACCTAGCTGAAATTAAGCAATTAGAACAAGAGTGGCTATGCATCCCTTTTGCGGCTCATTTTGAAGAGTTCAATGAACGATTTGAAAATCATTTAGAAGCGGTTTATTAAGCTGAGCAAACGACATAATCTCAAGCTATATATGTACAGACCTGTTAGTAAATAAGTAACAAGCAGGCATAAAAAAACCGCTTTCGCGGTTTTTTTATGCCTATATGTCGTTAAGACATATGCAATCCACCATTCACGGACATATCTGCCCCTGTGATGTAGCCAGATTCATCATCGCATAAGAATGTACACATACGACCAATCTCTTCAGGCGTACCAAAACGGCCTACAGGGATACCTGCACAGATCTGATCCTGTATTTCCTGAGCTATTTTTGCCACCATGGCTGTTTTAATATAACCAGGAGAAACGGTATTAACCGTTACACCCTTGCGTGCAACCTCTTGAGCTAACGCTTTAGTAAAGCCATGAATACCCGCTTTAGCAGCAGAGTAGTTACACTGACCAAACTGACCCTTCTGAGCATTTACTGATGAGATATTGATAACACGGCCCCAACCATTATCAACCATTCCATTGATGACCAATCGCGTCATATGGAACATTGAATCTAGGTTAGCGCTCATTACTTCATCCCACTGCTCCCAGCTCATCTTTTTAAACTGGCCATCACGAGTGATACCTGCGTTGTTGATAAGAATATCAACAGTTCCACCCGTTAACTCCTCAACAGTCGCAATACACTGAGCGCATGACTCAGCATTAGTCACATCTCCATAAGAGACTAAAATATCATAGCCATCTTTCTTCTGCTCTTCCTGCCAAGCTTTCGCTTTATCATGATTACCGCCACTGTTATAACCAGCTACGACACGAAAACCTTCATCCACCAACGTACGGCAAATCGCAGTACCTAGACCACCAGTACCGCCAGTCACGAGTGCAATTTTTTGACTCATGCTTTATCCCCTTATAACGTATATTTACTTTAGTTTTTATCTATTATTATTATCGAATAGGCTATTTAACTGCCTTAACTTGATCATAATGCCATCCATGCATAGATATTAATATGACTTTGGTTGAACAGGCTAAGATAAAACTAATGTAGAAATTTTATAATTCGTTAGACTAGGCACTAAAGTATAAATACGCACATGCAGCATTAACGCTTTTCTAGATAGCGATTCATTCCTCCCCAAGCAAACACAGCAACACATAGATTAGATATCACTAACGACACGAACATCCCTTTCAAATCATATAGATAAGATCCTATCCACGCTAAAGGCAACGCAAACAAAAACAATCTAGCCACACTAATTTGCATGGCCCTGAATGGGTGATGCAGTGCATTAAAACTTGATACTGTCAGGAAGATTACCGCCTGAAAAGCAAAGCCTAACGGGACAATAAAAATCCATAAAATAATTAATGATTTAACAGCATCACGGTCACTGAATAGCCCAGATACCCGTTCAGCAAGCAAAAGCAGCACAACAAACACCAAAGCCTGCCAAACAAGAGAAAAACGAATAGCCAACTGATAGGCTGCTTTAACCCGCTCAATATTTCCCGCACCATAGTTTTGACTAATTAGTGGCGGGAGCGTCATAGACAATGCTAAACATACTAATAGTGCTAGAGACTCAATACGATTCCCTACCCCAAATGCAGCCACAGCCTCAGGGCCATGACGAGCAACTAGATAGGTTAAAACTGCCTGAGCAATTGGCGTCATCATATTCGACAAAGCGGCAGGCAAGCCAATCTTCATTACACTAAAAAAATGTGTTTTTAAGCGAACAAGATTGAACTGCTGTTTAACCAAAAGTCGCTTTTTAACAAATAGAACCTTAATTGCAAAAACAGTAGTGATAGACCAAGCGATCACGCTTGCAATGGCCGCCCCCTCAATCCCTAGTCCCTCAACAGGTCCGAAACCAAAAATAAAGATAGGATCCAGAATAAAATTGAGAAGGGAGGACGCAGCCATAATTAGTGCGGGTGTTTTAGTATCACCCGTGGCACGCAAGCAGGCATTACACACCATATTAATCACAAGAAAGATCGAGCCAAATAACCATATTTCCATATAGCTATTAATCAACGGCATCAGCTCATCAGCGGCTCCCATAAGAGTAAAAACAGGCTCAATAAGTAATTGAAACAGGAAGCTAATCAAAACCATTAAAATAGACACAATGAGAAGATTATCTGTTGCAAGGGAACTAGCATCTTTGCGCCGCTTTTCACCCAGCAGACGTGCGAGTGTAGCCGAAGTGCCAATGCCAAGGCCTATCGCAAGACTAATAACAGTAAAACAAACAGGGAACGTAAAACCGAGAGCAGCTAAAGCATCTGTACCTAAACGACTGACAAAATACAGATCAGCTAAATTAAACAGCATTAGACTGACAATTCCTAACATCATAGGAATTGTCATACGCACTAAGGTAGGCCTAATATCATCAGTAAGAAGATTAGGGGAAGCAGACATGAAGCACCAAAGCTAAAAAGGCAAGAGAGTATCTACCTTAACAACCCTAGCAACCTAATGTCACTGAACTCAATATAAAGAAACTAAAAAGCAGTTCTAAAAGATGGCTATTTAAGCGAAATAGCTTGAGCTTGAACCACTTCCGCTTCTTGGAGGTCACACACCCCTGTTTCGGGGTCACACATAGGCAGTACAACTAGATGATCTAATTCAATGCTAATCCCAAGATCCTCACCAACATCATGATCATGATGACAAGCGGTAATACATGGCAGCACCTCTTCATTATCAAGCTGCACATGATAAAGGTAGTGAGAACCTCTAAACCACTTACTCACAATTCGCCCTGTTAGAGGGCTGTCTTCACAATGCTGAATGTCGTCAGGGCGTATCAATAATTCAACAGACGTTCCGGGAGCGTAACCTAAAGGCTCATCTCCAACTAAACAACCTAATACTGAATCGACAGAATATTCATCTTTAATTGAGCCCTTAAGAAACTCGCCTAAGCCAATAAAATCAGCAACAAAACGAGTTTTGGGTTCATGATAGATGTTAAAAGCAGAACCACACTGCTGAATACGTCCAGCCTGCATAACAGCAACTTTATCCGCCATGGCAAATGCTTCCATCTGGTCATGGGTAACCAGAATTGCACTCATCTCTTCTTTTCTTAGAATATCTCTAATTTCAGGCACTAAGGTTTCCCTTAGATTTGCATCTAAACCAGAAAATGGCTCATCGAGTAACAATAAATCAGGTTTAGGCGCCATAGCCCTCGCTAACGCAATACGTTGCTGCTGCCCTCCAGACAGTGAGTGCGGATAACGCTCTTCCACTTCTGGCAAACCGACCAACTGCAGCAACTCTTCTACTCGAACCTTCTGATCCTTTCTAGACCAAGTTTTAATACCAAAGGTTATGTTATCCGCAATAGTCAGATGAGGAAAAAGAGCAATATCCTGAAAAACCATCCCTATATTGCGCTTTTCAGTTGGCAGAGTCTTACCAACTGTTGAGAGCACTTGGTCTTTCATCTTAATCGTACCGGTCTTTACTTGCTCAAAGCCCGCTATAGAACGCAATAGTGTCGATTTCCCACAGCCACTAGGTCCCAACAAACACCCTATTTCACCTTTACTAAGGGATAAAGACACATTATGTACAATATCCTCTTGGCCATAAGCCAATGTCACATTATCAATGGTGAGGTGGTTTGTTTTATTCATAAATTTAACTTCCAGTTCGCCCTTTAGCTATAGAGCGACTCAACAAAATCACGGGGAGCAATCCAACCACAACGATAAGCAGCGATGCAGGCGCTGCATCAACTAAACGTTCGTCAGAAGCTAATTCAAATGCCCTAACCGCCAACGTATTAAAATTAAATGGTCGTAAAATAAGTGTTGCCGGAAGTTCTTTAAGAACATCCACAAAAACAATGAGCAAGGCTGTTAAAACAGAGCTCTTCATTAACGGTACATGGATCTGCCTTAACACTTGAAGTGGAGTCGAACCTAGAGTCCGAGCTGCGCCATCTAAACTAGGTTTAATCTTATCTAAACCACTTTGTACAGCGCCAAGCGAAACCGCTAAAAAACGAACCGTATACGCAAACAAAAGCGCTACCAACGTACCTGAAAGAATTAAGCCTAGATCAACTCCAAACCAGTTCGAGGCAAGGGCGATAAGTTGATGATCTAACCAAGCAAATGGGATAATAACCCCCACAGCTATAATCGTACCAGGTAATGCATAGCCCATTCCGGCAGTTGCTACAGAGAAACTGACAATTTTCCGAGGATTCAAACGCTTAGCATAAGCCAGAATCAAAGCAAAACCTACAGCGATCAACGCCGCTAGAAACGCTAGGTAAAACGAGTTCCAAGCCAATTGCGCAAAAGCCCCGTCAGATAAATCGGCTTGAGTAAAACTCCAATAAGCGAGCTGAATTGCAGGAATTAGAAAACCAAACAATACCGGAATTAAACAGATGAAATAGGCCATCGCCGCTTTCCAACCAGCTAAAGGAATTAATTTAGCCTTTGCCTTGTACTCTGCAGACGAGTGATAGCGCGCTTTTCGCCTTGAATATTTTTCTACCAAAACCAATAAAGCGACAAAACCTAACAGAAAAGCAGCTAGCTGAGCCGCAGCGGCTGAATCACCAAATCCATAAAATGTTCTAAAAATACCTGTAGTAAAGGTACTCACACCGAAGTATTGAACCGTTCCATAATCCGCAAGTGTTTCCATCAACGCTAAAGTTAAACCTGCAATAATCGCGGGTCTAGCGAGTGGCAACGCCAACTTAAACAACCCCTGCCACTGGTTGTATCCCAAAGTACGACTCACTTCGAGCGTACTCGCAGATTGTTCAAGAAAGGCCGCTCGACTCAACAAATAAACATAGGGGTAAAGCACTAACGCTAGCATCACAACCGCGCCCGGAAGGGAGCGTATCTCGAAAAACCAGTACTCACCATAACCCAAACCCGTGATCTCTCTTATGGCAACCTGAACAGGCCCCGCATAATCAAGTAAACCAGTGTATGTATAAGCAATAATGTAAGCTGGCACCGCCAGTGGGAGTAAAAGCGCCCATGCGAAGATCTTCCTGCCAGGGAAATCACAGACACTGGTCAACCAAGCGGTCGGAATTCCAAGTAAAAGCACTCCCGCCCCAACACCGAACATAAGCAGAAGTGAATTTGTAACGTAATCAATTAAAACGGTATCGTATAAATGGGAGAAAACATCAACAGAACCTTTAAAGACAAACCCAATAATAACCGCAATGGGTAATGCTAGGATCAACACGATTAACAACGAACTCAAAGAGAGTCCACTGATTCGGTTAGTGCGTTTTGATGTTTTAACTACAGACATGAACTTAGCTCAAAAACATAAAACGCTGACATAATAGTATGCCAACGTTTCGGGAGTCGTATTCTAACATTTATCGCCATAATGGCAGCAAATAAAAGAGGGTTATTTCCAGCCCGCGCGATCCATTAGTTCAACAGCAGCGCGGTTATTTTCACCCAATTTACTTAAATCAATATCATCAGCCTTGAATTGCCCTAAGCCGTCCAATACATCAGAAACTTTAGCACCCGATACGACTGGGTATTCATTATTCTCTTCACCATACCAAGCCTGAGATTCATCAGAGGCCATGAATTCCATCAATTTCACAGCATTTCCTAAATTACGCGCATGCTTAGTCACACCAACACCGCTGACGTTCATATGAACACCGCGATCAGTTTGGTTTGGCCAAAAAGCTGTTAACTTAGACGCAACAGCCTGGCTTTCCTCATCTGTACTTTTCAACAATCGTCCAAAGTAATATGTATTTGCAATAGCAATATCACACACACCTGCAGCAGCGGCTTTCAGCTGATCAGTGTCTCCACCCGCTGGAGGCTTAGCAAAATTAGCTACGAGCCCTTTTGCCCAAACTTCTGTAGCCTCAACACCGTTTGCATCAATCATAGAAGCAACTAAAGACTGATTATAGATATTACTGGATGAGCGTACGCAAATTCGCTTTTTCCATTTAGGATCGGCCAGATCTTCGTAGGTAGTTAATTCAGCTGGATCAACCTTCCCTTTAACATAAAAAATTGTACGTGCACGCTGAGTCATGCCGTACCAATATCCATCCCTATCTTTTAAATTAGCTGGAATGAGTTCTTCTAAAACTGCGCTTTTCGCCACTTGTAGAACACCCGCTTCTTTTGCACGGTGTAGGCGACCTGCATCAACCGTTACAAAAAGATCCGCAGGCGATGCACTTCCTTCTACTTCTAGACGCTTGAGAAGCGCATCTGCTTTACCTGTAACTAAATTAACCGTAATACCTGTATCTTGGGTAAAGCGGTCAAACAATGGCTTTATAAGTGCTTCTTTACGAGCAGAATAAACATTCACCAAGCCTGATTCTTCAGCAAAAACAGACGTAGGTAATAGCGCTGAAACGGAAACAACAGCGGCAGCACCTACCGCAACAAATAACTTACCTAAAGCAGTTCTATTCATGGACAAACCTACAACTTACGCAACATGTTAATTTAATGAAATACGAATTCAATCATAAACGATAACCGTTATCATTGATATATATCTACTAAATAGTTAAGACTTAAAGACCGATTTAAAATATTGAATACACTCACGTGCAATCATAGCTACCTCTCTAAAAGGAGATAAATATATAAATATGATATTTTGCTCACCTTTAAGCACTTTTTTAGACAAACCAAATTCAATCCGCTCATGTTTAGATGACTTAACTAAACTCTTTCCCATACGATCCCATATAGCCAAAATAACTCCATAGTTTTTATCAAAGTGTTTCGGCTCTACAGAATGATGAATTTGATGCTGAGCAGGTGAGATTAAAATACTTTCTAACCAACCCCAGTAGCGCAATCCAATATGGGAATGACGTAAATTTGAACCCATCATGTTAAACACAAACGTAAACACACCCACACCCAATACTGTATACAGATCAACCCTACCGCCAAAGAAGAATATAAAAATAGCCATAACAGAAGCCTGAACGATCACCGACCTCATAGCAAAAACCAATCCTTCGACCGGGTGAGTTCTAAATACTGTCATTGGAGTCATTGTTCTAGCAGAATGATGAACTTTGTGGAAAGCCCACAAGAAAGGCACTTCATGTAATAGCTTATGCACATAAAAACGCGCAAAGTCATCAAGCAGAAAATAACAGAGTGTAAAGAGGGCAATAATTGAAATATCTGGCCAGCTCTCCCCTATAATCGTTCGATAGCCAATACTTTCATGTAAAAACGTAAACAACCAAGTAGCGGCAGCAAGCTGAGTGAGCAATAGAGGGGCTAGAAAAAAGAATGTTAATTTATTAATAAAAAAAATTGCATAGTCTGCTTTAGCTGAAGAAGACCACCAAATTTCACTGCTAAAAAT
Source organism: Neptuniibacter sp. UBA6509 (assembly GCA_002435145.1). Classification (GTDB taxonomy): domain Bacteria; phylum Pseudomonadota; class Gammaproteobacteria; order Pseudomonadales; family Balneatricaceae; genus Neptuniibacter. The sequence goes on along the minus strand of DJLT01000024.1, from coordinate 15,135 downwards.
TTCCCTAAAAGCTTCGCGAGTGTTTTGTTTAGCACTCCACCTCAACCATATCACGGCAAGCAGCAACCCAATCAACAGATACCCATAAAACACACGCTTTTTGGGATCTGTAAATGTAGTAATAAACTGCTGATAGAACTCTAAGGCAAGTGATTCGATTGTATATGACTCATCTATAACAAACTAAAACAAAAAAACCAGTCTCCTTACGAAGACCGGTTCAATTTAATCAATAAAGATTAATCATTTTCTACATAGCCACCGGAGCTTAGCTTACCAGCCAAATCACCCATATCAGCCAATACATCCTTGTTACGCGCTTTAACGCCAAACTGATCAACCATCAGCTGCTGAACTTTCAACATATGCAGCATATATTGCTTCATATCAGCAGAAGAAGCTTGAATGTAATTACCTTTTGAATCGACTCCAATAACCTGAGTATTGCCTAGTAAAACCGGACTAAAGCCGATCAAACGATTAAGTTTAACCGCCGTTTCGCCTAGGTTCTCATTACCTGTTTGAAGCGCTAACGCAAAACCTTTCAACTCTCCCCAATGCTTAGCATAAGCACGGAAATCGGCAGCAATGTCACCATTAGTTTCAATTAGTTTATTCAACTTCTGCAAGTCTTTATAAGTAGAACCTGCATACTTAAACACAGCTTCAGCAATCACCATTTGCCAGTTATCTGCAATAGTTGCTGCATAGCCTTTCAACTCAGTACGCTGCGCATCTGTTAGATTTACACCTTTTGCTTCAGTAAGCAATAAACGACCATCTACAAAAGCTTGAACAATGTTATGTAGATAAGTTGTTTTGCCACCTTTATCAAAACCAGCCGCATAATAAGCGTGCGCATAAGTCATCTCATTGTATAAAGAAGCTTTACCATCTTTATTGAAATCAGCTAAAACTAAAGCGTCCTCTTTTTGCTTAGCGATGTTATATACATCTTCAGCACTCAGATTAAGTGTATTTGCCGGCCCGCCAAAGTAACCGAAAGCCTCATCCCAAACATGCTCCTTACCTGTGTACGGCTTACCAGGCTTATACGCTTGACCGTTAGGCTTAGTGTCAGCGTCTAACTTTTCATCCAGATAGTTATCAACCGCTTGGTTATAAAAAACAGCACCCATAATAAATTTAGAGATAAGCTGCTGATAATCATAGCCCGTTAGCGGATCAAAACCCTTGTTCGCGGACGATGCTTTGTCGATCATGAAGCCTAAAACTTCAGGACCAGTCATACCACCCGGCCAGCCAGTCACGGCCCCTTTGTAAGTTTTACCCGCTAAGTTTTTTTCCTTAGACAAAACATCAACATTGTTCTCAGCAACAACAAAGCCACCTTTACTCACAGGAGAAAGAATAGCGCGGCCTTCAGCTTTGCCTTCAAAGTAAGCAAGCATTTTTGCTTTTAGTTCAGCATTTTCTTGGCCATTACCCTGGCCGGACAATGTCTTTAAAGATGTGTGTAAAACTTGACGTGCAGCTTGTCCGCCATAGGAAACGGAGTGCTTAGCATCACCCTCATAAGCTTTAACCGTTACAGGAAAATCAGCATAATTTTGCGCTGCGTTAACATTCATCGCAGCTGCGATAGCCATACTGGAAACAAGAAGATTAAGCTTCACGGAATACCCCTTCAAAACTCTTAGATAACGATTACTCAGAAATTAAGCAGCAAGTTAACACAACACAAAAGAGAATACTACCGATAAACATTCTCATTTAGATGTAGATCATCAATAGTTGATCCAGATTAATGTTCGCATCATTTAATTTTGCTCTATAAAATTAACCTCGTTATCAATCACTCATCCTGATAGAGCCAATACAGCTGACATATATGAATCTTATCCTTCTCAATCAAAACGACTTTAAATCACCCACTCTCGCTCAACTGAGTGATCGACGTTTTGAGCATATTTACAACATTCATAAACCTAAAATAGGTGATTCATTAAAAATCGGCTTAATCAACGGGATGATAGGGGAAGCGATCGTAACTGAACTCTCCGATTCAGGTGTCGAGCTCAAGATCAATCTCAATAAACCTTCCCCTTCACCACTTCCTACGACTCTAGTGCTCGCTCTTCCGAGGCCAAAAATGCTAAAAAGAATCCTGCAAACTGTCGCTGCAATGGGTGTAAAAGAGCTGTACCTTATCAATTCCTATAGAGTAGATAAAAGCTATTGGGGCAGCCCCATACTTGAACATCAAATAGAAGAAAATCTACTTTTAGGCCTTGAACAGGCCGGTGACACATTGCTGCCAAATGTTTATTTGAGGAAACGATTCAAACCGTTTGTAGAAGATGAATTGCCCGAGATAGCGCAGAATACAAGAGCATTGATCGCGCACCCATACAATGCTACCCCATGCCCGCAGGCTGAAGATATCCCAACAACCTTAGTTATTGGCCCTGAAGGCGGATTTATCCCGTACGAGGTTGAAAAGCTAAATGCGTGTGGATTTGACTCCATTCATATTGGTGAACGTATTTTAAGGGTGGAAAACGCAGTCCCTGCTCTACTCTCTCGGTTATTTCCAATTTAAAAAACTAAATCAAGAATCAACCTAGCTTTACACCTAGCACTACAACCCAATTTTAGCTCAACTTTTCTAGATACCTATCCCAATCAAAGGCGGGACCCGGATCTGTTTTTCTACCCGGCGCAATATCTGAATGCCCGACGATTCGACCCGCCTTAATTGCTGGGAACTTAGATTGAATATCTTTTGTAATAGCCACCAGCCTCTCATATTGCTCAGAGGTGAATGATTGATGATCAGTACCTTCTAGCTCGATACCGATTGAAAAGTCATTGCAGTTTTCAATGCCATCATGACACGACACACCGGCATGCCATGCTCTCTTTGTTAAAGGTACAAATTGTACGACTCGACCTGAGCGCTCAATCAAAAGGTGCGCTGATACCTGTAACTCTTTTATGCTGTCAAAAAACTCATGCTCTGCCACGGGTAAACGATTTTGAAAAAACTGCTCAATATAACCTCCACCATACTGCCCTGGAGGCAAACTTATATTATGTATAACCAGTAAAGAGATCCCAGCCCCTTCAGGCCGATCATTAAAATTGGGTGATAAAACCCTATCAGCAACCGCCAACCAATCATTTTCGTTGTTTACAACCATGATCCCCTATCCGCTATAGCCTAGATTCGCTAGAATTGTCATCTATAAAATAGTAATCCATTCTCTACTCGCAATAATAACAGGGGCAGCCCTCTGTTTATCGCATTATCATCAGGAAATTAACATGTTGAAACGCGCAGATATACAACACCTTATTCCAGACGCAGTCGCTTATGCTTTGCGTGAAGATATTGGTAGCGGGGATATCACTGCGCAGCTTATTCCTGAAGAACAAACAGCAACCGCTAGAATTATTAGCCGACAGGAAGCTGTCATTTGCGGTATTGATTGGGTCAATGAAGTATTCAAACAGGTCGATCCTTCACTTTCGCTAGATTGGCAAGTTGACGATGGTGATCTTGTAAAGCCAGACCAAGTTCTTTTTTACGCTAAAGGCTCAGCTCGCCATCTGCTAACCGCAGAAAGAGCGGCGCTTAACTTTTTACAGACCCTTTCGGCGGCGGCCACAGTGAGTAAATTTTATGCTGACAAAGTCGCAAACACGAACGTAAAGCTCCTTGATACCCGAAAGACGCTTCCTGGCCTTCGCTTCGCACAAAAATATGCCGTGACTTGTGGAGGCTGCTTTAACCACCGTATAGGTCTATTTGATGCGTTCCTCATCAAAGAAAACCACATTATGGCGTGTGGCGGTATTAAAGAAGCGATCAGCACCGCCAAAGTTAATGAGCCAGGAAAGCCCGTTGAGGTTGAAGTCGAAACCATGGACGAGCTGAAACAGGCACTTAATGCTGGCGCAGACATCATTATGCTGGATAACTTTTCTTTAGAAGATATGCGGAAGTCGGTTGAAATCACTCGCGGCATTGCAAAATTAGAAGCCTCTGGCGGTATTACCGATGCAACCCTTCTACCGATCGCTGAAACAGGCGTAGATTACATCTCCATCGGCGCACTCACAAAGCACTGTGAAGCAATTGATCTATCTATGCGCTTACTTGAAGACTAATCACCTTCCTAAATTTTAGCTAACGCGCAATAAAAAAGGCTAAACGCAAAAAACGTTTAGCCTTTTAAAATATTCAGTTATATAACTCAGAATTTTTTGGATGTTATTGACACTGACTTGCAGCCAACTCTTTCCAATCATCTTCTTTCTGAATTAATACAACATCATAAACTTCGACAGCAACAGTCGTAATACCTTTAGACTTTAAAACCTGACACGCTTTATCTGCTGCATGATGTGGATTAGTCTGTCCTTCTACCACCCCTATCGCCAACACGGAATCATCATGCCACCACACTGGCCGTGCTGGAAACTCCTCTAGATCTAATAATGAGTTCTCGACCGCGATTTTAGCCTGCGGTGTTAAAGAAACAGTAGAGTTAGCAATATACCAAGTTACGCCCACGCAGGCGGCGATTAGAATAATTATTATGGTTCGTTTCATTAAATTTCACATTTTTGCATAAAAAAAGCGCAAAAATGCGCTTTTTAAATACAATTACAGTTTTAATCGTCGCACAAGCCATCATCAATACAAGAGCTACCTGCATCAACCTGCCATGTTACCTGACCACCAGCAGTACTTACAGCCTGCAACAGATAAGAAATACCACCCACGGCACCTGAACCAACTGCACTAATTAAACCAGTTGTATTCAACGCTACAGAAGCTACATACTCACCACCCGCAGAGCCTCTCAGAGCGGCGCTTACTGTATTATCATTATCCCCATCACAATCTGTAAATGTACCCTCTTTTGAATAACACACTTCAAATGCACTTTTTATCGACGAAGTAGCATTTACTACTTCAGTAAATTTCGCTCTCTGCGTATATGTCTGGTAAGCAGGCAATGCAATCGCCGCCAAAATACCGATAATCGCAACAACGATCATT
>DJLT01000024.1:0-9807 GCA_002435145.1 Neptuniibacter sp. UBA6509 | reverse complement strand
CGATAATCGCAACAACGATCATTAATTCGATTAGGGTAAAACCCTGTTGTTTATTATTCATTTTCATTTTTTTATCTCCAGCGAAAAAAATCCTTGGGATCAACCAAGTCCTTTGATTGTAGCGTATTTTTTACAACACGCCAGTTTCCAATTAAGAATAATCTTATAAACAGTATAGTGCGCATTTTCAAACTGCGATGCAAATGCTATTTTATCTGTATGATATATGTCAATTTATAGAGCATTCGCACTTACTGGCATTAAAATAGTTTCTGGAAAAAAAAATAGCTTTTGGAATATTAAATAGCCTAAAGGATTAAGAGGTTACAGTTTTGCAGCCTAGCCAACCGCTCAGCGGACTTGCTAAAAGATTAGTTAATGAAGGTGTTTGCTCTGCTGAAGTCGCAGCAGATGCGGCCTTACAGTGTCGTGAAAAACAGCAAACATTTATCTCCTATGTTATCGAACAACGACTAGTCAGCGCTTATAGAGCGGCGGCAGCGGCCTCCGAAGAGTTCGGCATTCCCCTGCTTGATCTAGAAGCAATGGATAGCTCAACGCTTCCCCAAGGTTTAATCAATGACGCCTTGATTACGAAACATCATGCTCTCCCACTTCAAAAACGTGATAACCGCCTCTTTGTTGCTATATCAGATCCGACAAATATCCAAGCACTCGATGAATTTAAATTCCAAAGCGGCATCACGACTGAAGCGATCATCGTTGAAGAAGATAAACTCACTAAAGCGATAGAACTCTTTTTAGACGGTCAAGGTTCGGCCCTAGATGATTTAGAAGACAGTGATTTAGACAATTTAGAAATTGATGATTCTGTTCCTGGTGAAGCAGAAGAGGAGTCTCCAGAAGATGCATCGAAAGATGCACCTATCGTACGCTTTGTTAACAAGATACTTCTCGATTCCATCAAAAATGGTGCATCAGATATTCATTTCGAGCCTTATGAGAAAGCTTACCGAATCCGTAGTCGTATTGACGGTATACTACAAGAGATCGCCAAGCCTCCATCAAACCTTGCTTCACGGCTATCTGCACGATTAAAAGTCATGTCGCAAATGGATATCTCAGAGCGACGTATCCCACAAGATGGCCGTATCAAGATGAAGATATCTAAAAACCGCGCTATCGATTTTCGTGTCAATACGTTACCTACCCTCTGGGGTGAAAAAATCGTACTGCGTATACTAGATCCCAGCAGTGCTAAAATGGGGGTTGAGGCTCTAGGTTTTTCTGAATTTCAGAAAGAGATGTATTTAAGCACTCTCCATCGTCCACAAGGAATGGTTCTAGTAACAGGACCCACCGGTAGTGGTAAAACCGTTAGCTTATATACCGGCCTCAATATATTAAATACAGAAGAGCGTAACATCTCCACCGCTGAAGATCCGGTGGAAATAAACCTTGAAGGGATAAACCAGGTACACGTTAACTCAAAAGTAGGGTTAACATTTGCAGAAGCTCTACGCGCCTTCCTACGTCAAGACCCGGACGTAGTAATGGTAGGTGAGATTCGAGATTTGGAAACCGCAGAGATTGCCATAAAAGCTGCACAAACAGGTCATATGGTGTTATCAACACTGCATACAAACAGCGCCCCTGAAACACTTACACGCTTAAGAAACATGGGCGTTCCCGCATTTAATATTGCGACTTCTGTCAGTTTAATTATTGCACAGCGCTTAGGACGGCGCCTATGCGAAAGCTGTAAAACCCCAATCTCTCTCCCAGAAGCTACGCTAAGAGAAGAAGGGTTTAGTATTGAAGGCGGCTTTACTGATCAAGAACTGAAAACCCTAAATCTGTTCGAAGCTAATCATGATGGGTGCAATAAGTGCAATAGAGGTTACAAAGGACGTGTTGGTATTTATGAGATGCTTGCAATGTCACCTGAAATAGCTGAAGTTATTATGGAAAATGGCAACTCACTGGATATACTTAAAGTTGCCAATACGCAGGATTTTCAGAGTTTAAGGCTGTCTGGCCTGAAAAAAGTCGCCGAGGGCGTTACCAGCCTCGAAGAAATGAATCGCGTCATTAAGACCTAATTACAGGATACATTTTTTATGGCTAAAGAAGCCAAGCTACAAACCTTTACCTGGCAAGGTAAAGATAAAAGTGGCAACAAAAGCAAAGGCAAAGTGGATGCTGCCAATGTATCTATGGCTAAGGCACAGCTACGAAAGCAGGGCATCCTTCCTTCCAAAGTTGCCAAAGAACGCGGAGCTGGTTTTTTTAGCGCCAAAAGCAAGCCTATTAAACCCGTTGATATTGCCTTTTTTACTCGCCAAGTCGCTACCATGCTTAAATCTGGCGTCCCTCTCTTGCAAGGCCTAGATATTACTGCGGGCGGCGTTGAAAAAGACAAACTCAAAGAAATCATTTACAGCATTAAAAATGATGTAAACAGCGGCCTCGACTTTTCAACTGCGCTAACTAAGTATCCTGAGCATTTTGATGACCTTTACTGCAGTTTGGTGAGTGCAGGAGAACAATCCGGCGCACTTGAACAGATGTTAGACCGTGTAGCGACCTATAAAGAGAAACTGGAAAGTTTAAAAGCAAAAATTAAAAAAGCTTTAACTTACCCCACTGCAGTTATCGTTGTCGGCATCATTGTATCAGCAATCCTTCTTGTAAAAGTAGTGCCACAGTTTCAGGACGTTTTCAAAAGCTTTGGAGCGGACCTACCTGCATTCACTCTTTTCGTTATTGGACTGTCCGAGATTGCTCAAAAATGGTGGTGGGTCGTCCTTATTGGAGTAGCCATTAGCGGATATATATTTAGCAAAGCGCGCTTAAAGTCGAAAAAATTCCGCGATGGTGTCGATAAGGCCATGCTAAAAATCCCTGTCATTGGCGGTATTTTACACAACGCCTCTATTGCTCGTTTTGCCAGAACGCTTGCAACTACATTTGCGGCAGGTGTCCCATTAGTAAACGCATTAGAATCAGCCGCTGGAGCCTCTGGTAACGCACTCTACCGCGATGCAATTTTACAGATCAGAAACGGCGTTTCTACCGGTCAATCTCTGAATAATGCTGTCACTATGACCGGCGTATTCCCGAATATGACGGTTCAGATGATAGCAATCGGCGAAGAAGCAGGCTCCTTAGAAATGATGCTTGAGAAAGTAGCCGATTTCTATGAAGAACTAGTAGATAATGCGGTAGATAATTTATCCAGTCTCTTAGAGCCGCTTATTATGGCTGTGCTGGGTATACTTGTTGGTGGACTCGTAATCGCCATGTATCTACCTATCTTCCAGTTAGGTCAAGTTGTCTGATGGCTCCTTAGCGAACCTGGAGAACTCTTTAATAATCTAGGCAAGTAAATTTTAACATTTTATAAGCATCCCTAATGATTCTTTTACAAATAGATCCAGCGTGGGCAGTAGCCTGCGCTTTTATTTTGTCCCTGTGTGTTGGCAGTTTTCTCAATGTAGTTATTCACCGACTTCCCATCATGATGGAAAAGGAGTGGTTAGCAGAACATCAAGATGAAAACGATACACCACAGGAGACATATAACCTTTCCTCCCCTGATTCCACTTGCCCTCAATGCGGACACAAAATCAGATGGTATGAAAATATACCGGTATTAAGTTACCTCTATCTAAAAGCTAAATGCTCATCCTGCGGCCTACATATTCCATTCCGCTATCCTGCTATAGAGCTTCTTACGGCAATTACTGGCGCTTCTGTTGTCTATATCTATGGACTAAACGAAGTAAGTCTAGGCTTAACGTTACTATCTTGGGCACTAATTTGTCTTATTTTTATTGATATTGACCATCAACTACTTCCTGATCGAATCACCCTGCCTCTTTTATGGGCAGGGCTTTTTGCTAACAGCTTTGGTCTATTCACCTCGCTTGAAAGCGCTGTGTACGGTGCCATTGCCGGCTATCTAAGCCTTTGGAGCGTCTATTGGGCCTTTAAACTCCTTACAGGGAAGGAAGGGATGGGCTATGGTGACTTCAAACTTCTAGCCGCCTTAGGCGCTTGGGCGGGTCTATCACAGATTCCCTTAATCATTCTTCTAAGCTCTGTTGTGGGTGCCGTTCTTGGCATTCTAATGATTGTGACTAAAAAGCAGGAGCAACAAACCCCTATTCCATTCGGCCCCTACCTTGCTATAGCAGGCTGGATCGCAATTATTTGGGGCGACAACATTATGGGTACCTACCTACAGTTCATAGGTATTTAACATGTTTATCGTTGGTATCACCGGTGGTATAGGCTCAGGAAAAAGTGCCGTTACAGTACAACTAGAATCATTAGGTATAACAGTTATCGATGCAGACATTGTAGCGAGAGAGGTCGTCGAGCCGGGAGAAGATGCATTACAAAACATTTCATCTCACTTTGGCCCCACTGTTATAACCGAATCAGGCGAGCTTAATAGGGCTGAACTTAGAGCACGCGTCTTTGATAACCCAGAAGAGCGTAAATGGCTTGAAAACCTGCTTCACCCTTTAATCAGAGAGAGGATCGTTACTCAGCTAAACGTATCTAATTCGCCTTATACGGTATTGGTTTCACCTCTGCTTCTTGAAACAGATCAACACAGTTTAACCGACCACATTGTGGTTGTTGATCTACCTAGAGAATTACAAATACAGCGCACGATGTCGCGGGACAATAATAATAAGACACAGGTGGAAGCAATCATTGATGTTCAAATGCAAAGAGAAGATAAACTAGAACGCGCAGACTCAGTCATCAGCAATGACAAAGATCTCTATACACTTAAAAACAAAGTGAATAATTTACACCATAAACTACTAACACTTGCCCATCAGGATCAGCACAATGAGTAAACCCATCGTCAAATGCCCTACATGTGAAAAGCAACAAGAGTGGGATAGCAGCAATCAATTTAGACCCTTTTGCAGCGAGCGATGTAAACAGATTGACTTAGGCGCTTGGGCGAATGAGGAATATCAAATTCCGGAATCAAAATCAGCGAGCGATTACAGCAGCGCAGAAACGGAAGAACATGTAGATAGAGATGGGGCAATTCCGCCCACTACACACTAGATACCACTATTCATCAAGCTGCTATTTGCTCTTACTTGCTGCTCTTACTTGCTGCTCTTACTTGCTGCTCTTACTTACTCCGACGCTATTTATCCACCCAACAGCTAATAGCAGCGATACCCTGACCACCACAATTAACAACCTGTTCTATATGGCTCTTATCTAATCCCCCTAGCGCGAATACCGGGATTGTGCACTCTGATACGAGCTTTTGGAACCGCTCCCAACCTAAAGGCACCACTTCAGGGTGAGAGGTTGTAAATAACAAGGGGGATAGCGTTACAAAATCTAGCCCCTTCTCAACCGCCATTTCCAGTTCCGCCTCATCATGGCAAGAAGCGCTTAGCCAACGACCTGAAAACTCACTCCGGCTTTCTAACGCCTTTAATCGTTCCGAGCTAAGGTGCAAACCTTGGGCACCTAACTCTAAAGCGATTTCTAATGAGCAGTTTACAAGCATAGGGAGCTTTAGGTCAGAATTGGATTGCTTTAAAGCACTATAAGCAGCTCTAAATTCCTCATCGGAATATTCCGAATTCCGTAACATAATCGCTTGCGCACCTTGTGCAGAAACACCCTGAAAGAAACTATTTATCTCTGCAGGATTAAGGGAGACTGGGGTGATAGCAATACTACTAGGTAACATACAAGCGTTCAAAATTGGCCTATTGGCCGCGGGGAACTCATAAGTATCTAATTGAGATTTAGAGACCCACTTAACGGGCTGCCCCTCTTTCCCCCATGCATTCCCGGAAAAAGCATTAACCTGAAAAACATCTAATAAAACTGATTTATCCGAGTAATGATGCGGTATTTTAATCAAGGGGTGCGTTTTATCTCTGTCTATCTCAACACCCAGCTCTTCATAAAGTTCACGTGAAAGCGCTTCAAGTGCACTTTCACCCTCCTCCACTTTCCCACCGGGAAATTCCCACAAGCCACCTTGATGCTTATCAGTAGAGCGTTTAGCGATAAGAATATCGCCCACACTGTTCTGAATGACCGCAGCAGCCACATGGATTAACTTACGACTCATTCAATTCATCCCATCAAACATCAAGCTATTAAGTATTGATAAATTCAACGCTAATCCGCACACGTATTAACTACGATAATCCGCATTGATGCTGACATAATCATGAGATAGATCTGTCGTCCAAACCGTTTCACTTACATCACCACGGTTCAATACCACTCGAATCAAGATCTCCTCTCCATCCATAACAGCCTGGCCCGCTTCCTCTGTATAACCTGCGTCACGCCCACCTTTGCTAACAATACAAACATCGCCAAGGAAGAGCTGTAGCGCGTCAAGGTCTAGATCAGCTATTTCAGCACGGCCAACCACAGCCAAAATTCGCCCCCAGTTAGGATCAGAAGCAAAAAGCGCCGTTTTAACTAATGGAGAGTGTGCTATATCAAATGCGGTTTTTAATGCTTCCTGCTGATTGAGCGCGCTTTCAACCTTAACGGTTACAAATTTAGTCGCCCCTTCACCATCTCTGACAATCGCGTGAGCCAACTCTTGCATAATCTGAGTTAAGGCATCAGCAAAAACGTTAAAGAGCTCCTGATTGCTTCCAGACACCTCTAAACCTGACTCTCCGGTCGCTACCAACATACATGAATCATTTGTAGAGGTATCACTATCAACCGTTATCCGATTGAACGAACAGTTAGTCGCATCAGTTAACAATCTCTGAAGTAACTCTGGAGCTATCGCAGCATCCGTTGCAACATAACCCAGCATCGTTGCCATATTTGGCTTAATCATGCCTGAGCCTTTAGAGATTCCAGTCAATGTAATCACCTTACCTTCATAAGAGAACTGTAAAGATGCACCTTTAATACGCGTATCAGTCGTCAAAATACCTTCAGCCGCATCATTCCAGCCATCAGTAGACAGCGCCGCCTTCGCATCCGGTAGTACAGCGACCAATTTCTCTACAGGCAACTTTTCACCAATAACACCTGTCGAGAATGGAAGTACTGATTCAATAGAGGTATTGCACAAAGTAGAAACCGATTGACAGGTAGCCAAGGCATCCTGAAAACCCTCTTCACCCGTCCCCGCATTGGCATTACCCGTATTAATCACAAGATACCGTGCAGGCGCTTCACTTAAATGCTGTTTACATATCTGAACGGGCGCAGCACAAAAAGCGTTTTGAGTGAATACACCCGCTACACTCGCACCTTCACAAACACGCATAAGCACAACATCTTTACGTCCAGGCGTTTTAATACCCGCTGATGCTGTACCCAATTCAAAGCCAGCGACTTCAAACATTTTCTGAGGGAAAGTTTCCGGTCCAACTGCCATTTTAAATACCTCTTTAGAGCAGAAAGCAGCCAATAGGCTGCTTTCTTATCAATCTTATAATTTCAGCAGAATGCTAATTAAGCTAATTTGCCGTGGCACTGCTTATATTTTTTACCCGAACCACACGGACAAGGCTCATTACGTCCCACTTTTTTACCGTCTCTGACAAACGTTTCACCTTGCTCTTCAGAGCCTTCAGGCGCTTCACTATCTTCAGACATGGCAGAACTTTGTGAATGCGTAAAGTCCATCTGTTGTTTCTCAGCCTGTTCACGGCGCTGTTGCTCCATCGCCTCAACTTCTTCAGGCTGCTGAACTTGCACATGACAGATAATACGAATCACATCGCGCTTAATGTTATCCAGCAACTCTTGGAACAAGTGGAAAGATTCACGCTTATACTCCTGCTTTGGATTCTTCTGGGCATAACCACGCAGATGAATACCTTGGCGAAGATGATCCATCGTCTGAAGATGCTCTTTCCATAAAGTATCAAGCACCTGCAGCATGACCTGCTTCTCAAAATTACGCATAGTGCCTTCACCAGCCTGCTGCTCTTTCTGAGTATAAACCGCTAGAATTTCATCCTGAACTTTCTTATAAAGCGTCTCTTCATGCAAAGTGTCATCTTGATCTAGCCACTCTTGCACAGGAAGTTTCACAGCAAAATCAGCCTCTAGAGACTTCTCCAATCCGGGAATATCCCACTGTTCTTCTAAGCTTTGCGGAGGAACAAACTCACTTAATTTGCTTTCAACGATCTCTTCACGAACAGCATTAATAGTTTCAGATATATCATCCGTCGCCATCAACTCATTACGCTGTTCATAAATAACAGAACGCTGATCATTCGCTACATCATCATATTCAAGTAGCGCTTTACGCATATCAAAGTTACGACCTTCAACTTTACGCTGAGCTTTTTCAATCGCGTTACTTACCATTTTGTGCTCAATAGCTTCACCACGCTCCATACCTAGAGCCTGCATGAGCTGACGCACACGATCAGAAGCGAAGATACGCATTAGATCATCTTCCAGAGATAGGAAGAAACGAGACGAACCAGGATCACCCTGACGACCCGCACGGCCACGCAACTGGTTATCAATACGGCGGGACTCATGTCGCTCCGTACCAATAATATGTAACCCGCCATTATCTAGCACCTGCTGATGGCGTTTTTCCCAAGCCGCAGTTACTTCAGCAATCTGCGCTTCACTCGGATTATCCAAAGCATCAAGCTCTGCTTCTAATTTACCACCCAAAACAATATCGGTACCACGGCCTGCCATGTTAGTTGCAATAGTAACGGCACCCGGTCGACCCGCTTGGGCGATAATAGATGCTTCACCGCCATGATTCTTTGCGTTAAGGACACTATGCTGAATTTTAGCCTTCTTCAGCATCGTAGAGATCAATTCTGAAGATTCAATAGAGGCTGTACCGACTAAGACAGGACGCTCTGCCTCTTGACAGGCCCGAATCTCTTTAGTGATCGCCTCATACTTTTCTTCAACGGTCATATAAACCAGATCATTCTCATCCTTACGTGAGACTGGTTTATTTGTTGGAATTACAAGCACATCCAAACCGTATATCTGACGTAATTCAAATGCTTCCGTATCAGCCGTACCCGTCATTCCAGCAAGTTTGTCATACAAGCGGAAATAGTTCTGGAATGTAGTCGAAGCAAACGTCTGGCTTTCATTTTGAACAGAAACACCCTCTTTTGCTTCAACAGCTTGATGCAAACCTTCAGACCAACGACGGCCCTGCATGATACGACCTGTATGTTCATCAACAATAACAACTTCATTATCTTGAACAATGTAATCAATATCACGCTGAAAAAGGTTATGAGCGCGCAGACCCGCTAAAACATGATGTAGAAGGTTTAGGTTATGAGGAGCATAAAGGCTTTCACCTTCATTCAATAACTCTTTCTCAGTCAGCATATCTTCAACTGCTGCATGACCTGCTTCAGTTAGTTCGACCGTACGGTTTTTCTCATCAACAACAAAATGTTCGCTAATATCTTGCTCTTCATCTTTAGGGTCAATCTCTCCCTCAAACTGTTTAAGCTGAGGAATTAACTGATTGATAGCCACATACATTTGTGAACTATCTTCTGCAGGGCCTGAGATAATTAAAGGAGTGCGGGCTTCATCGATTAAAATCGAGTCAACTTCATCGACAACCGCAAAGTTAAAATCGCGCTGAACTTTTTCATCAATACTAAAAGCCATATTATCGCGCAGATAATCGAAACCGAACTCATTATTGGTTCCATACGTGATATCAGCTGCATAAGCTACACGCTTAGTCGCAGGATCCTGTCCTGATAAAGCAACACCGACACTCATGCCAAGCGATTCATATAATGGACGCATCCATTCAGCATCACGCTCGGCTAGATAATCATTCAC
>DJLT01000056.1:37102-37541 GCA_002435145.1 Neptuniibacter sp. UBA6509 | reverse complement strand
ACTACCAAGTTAACGTGAGCGTACTCAAGCTTAGCAATTAGGTGAAATATACTTGGAAAAGTATTGCCCACAGATACGCCGATCAAAATACTGATACCCACCCAAATGGATAGATAACGTTCGAACATTCCCACTATAGATTCCCCTTAATAAACAATTGCCTAGCGTGGTTGATTTGAATAACGGGTTGTTAGCTTAGCAAATCTCTCTATTAGCGCAAAAATTACTGATCAGATAATTGGATATAATTAGTAGCACTCAGATTAGTATTTATTAAAATGAAGCTAATCAGCTTAAATATGATTTGCAAGAATCGGGTGGTGCGTGTTGCGGGCTACCACTAAGCTGGCAGAGGGATTCATTATAACTTTTTAAAATCTCTGTAATACGTTCTGGTAAATAAACATCAGTTTAGTAATTAAATGCAGAATTTAGTGAA
>DJLT01000056.1:0-36771 GCA_002435145.1 Neptuniibacter sp. UBA6509 | reverse complement strand
AGAATATTGACGTGAATAGCTCTATGAATTCATTAGAAATTGATCATGGCATGCAAGCGCTAGCGCTTATCGATCCGGATATAGCGCGGGCATATAAACAATTAGGGGCCCCACCGGAGAGACATCGGCCTAAGGGGTTTGAAACATTTCTATCAGCGATTGTTAGCCAACAAATATCAACCAAAGCAGCCCAAGCCATATTTGATCGCGTGAAAGAGTTAATGGTTGATGTCACTGCGAAGGAACTTTTATCTCTTGATGACCAAGCTTTACGTGATGCAGGTTTATCCTGGCGTAAGATCGAATACGCTAAAGGCTTGGCTGAAGCGATTGAGTCTGGGAGCTTCGACATTGAGGAACTTGATAGCTTGAACGATAAAGAGGCTATCGAGAGTATTACCCGTTTGAGGGGCTTTGGTCGCTGGAGTGCAGAAATTTACTTAATGTTCTCCTTAAAACGACAAGATATTTTCCCCGCAGATGACTTAGCTATACTGGTTGCATTAGGGCGATTAAAGGGAGTTGAAGATAAACCTACGCCTAAACAAGCGCGTGACATGGTAGAGCATTGGTCGCCTTGGCGGAGTGTTGGGGCCTTGTTTTTATGGCATTACTATCATGGCGCACCTATCTAATAACGAAAAAAGCCCTCCAGTGGAGGGCAAGGGCACCGAGCCTTAGAAACCTCACTCAGCACAAGTGAAGTTTTAGGTGAATCTCTCTTTGCTTTAACGGCAAGGCTACCGGCCGAGGTGAACAAAAAGTTTTACATGTTAGGGTAGTTAGGGCCGCCGCCACCTTCAGGTGGAACCCACTGAATATTTTGGCAGGGATCTTTAATGTCGCAGGTTTTACAGTGCAGACAGTTCTGTCCGTTTATCTGTAAGCGTTTGCCTTCTTCATCTTCAATCACTTCATAAACGCCTGCTGGGCAGTAACGTTGAGCAGGCTCTTCATAGAGTGGAATATTAACGGTCAGTGGGATATCTTCTTTGCTCAATTGCAGGTGACAAGGTTGGTCTTCTTCGTGGTTGGTGTTGGATAGAAATACGGAAGACAGCTTGTCAAAAGAGAGTTTACCGTCAGGTTTCGGGTAAAAAATAGTTTTACTTTCAGTCACCTGCTGCAATTTTGCATGGTCCTCTTGACGATCATGCAGGGTCAGCGGAATCTTCCCATTAAACAGGTTTTGATCCAGCGTGTTAAAAGCCCCTCCGATCCAACGGCCAAATTTATGCAGAGCTGGGCCAAAGTTGCGTGAGCTGAAAAGTTCAGTGTAAAGCCAGCTTTCTTTAAAGCGTTGCTCAAACGTTACGGCATCGTCATTTGAATTCGTCAAGGCATGATGGATCGCTTCTGCAGCGATCATGCCGGATTTCATGGCGGTGTGTGTGCCTTTAATCCGCGAGAAATTTAGCGTGCCAGCATCACAGCCGATTAGAAGTCCACCCGGGAAGTTCATTTTGGGTAGTGAATTAAAGCCACCTTTAGCAATAGCTCTTGCACCATAAGATACGCGCTTACCGCCCTCTAAATATTGGGCAAGGGTAGGGTGATGCTTGAGTTGTTGGAACTCATCAAATGGGCTGATCCAAGGGTTGCTGTAGTTAAGATCGATGATCAGGCCAACAGCGACTTGATTATTTTCTGTGTGATACAGGAAGAAACCACCGCTCGTATCACCCTCTAATGGCCAGCCTGACCCATGAATGACTAAGCCTTCTTGGTGTTTGGCAGGATCAATATCCCACAGCTCTTTGAGGCCGATAGCATAATGTTGAGGGTCTTTGTTTTGGTCAAGGTTGAACTGATTGATTAGCTCCTTACCTAGGTGACCACGACAGCCTTCAGCGAAAATAGTGAAGCGTGCGTGCAGCTCCATCCCTTGCATATAGGTGTCTTTAGGCATGTTGTTAGCATCAATACCCATATCACCGGTTAGGATGCCTTTAACCCGTCCTGTTTCGTCATACAACACTTCTGAAGCTGTAAAGCTTGGGAAGACTTCAACACCTAACTGCTCTGCTTGCTCTGCAAGCCAGCGTGCAAAATTACCCAAACTTGCAATGTAATTGCCCTGGTTATGCATGCTTTTAGGTGCAGCCCAGTTTGGAATTTTTATAGATGAGGTTTTATCTTTAAGTAAAACAATCTCATCTTGCTTAGCTGGAGTATTAAGCGGTGCTCCCATCTCCTGCCAATCAGGAAACAGCTCTGCCAACGCTTTAGGATCGATAACGGCTCCTGAGAGTATATGAGCACCAACCTCTGAGCCTTTTTCTACAACGCAGATATTCAAATCTGGGTCGAGTTGTTTTAGACGACACGCACTGGCAAGGCCCGCAGGCCCCGCGCCAATGATCAGTACGTCAAACTCCATGATTTCACGTTCCATCATTAGGCTCCCTGTAACTGTTCTATATCCAGTGAGAAGGTGCTTTTCAGCCCGGTTAGCACGGTATCAGCGTGTTGATTAACACGCGGTAGATAGTGCTCGGCGTAAAAGCTTGCCGTGGCGATTTTTCCTTCAAGGAAAGCACTGCTATATGCGCTGTTATCGCTGTCTTGCTGGGAAGCAAGCAGTGCGCTGCGAGCCATTAACCAACCGCCCACAAGGTAGCCCATCATCATGAGGTTATCGAAACTTACATTGCCCATTAGACGTGGATCTTCGGCGGTATTATCAAGAATCCAATTTCCGGCTTCTGTTGCTCGCTGCAAGGCATTCTCTAATTGAGCGGTGAAGCCGCTTAGAGATTGGTTGTCAGAAGCCTTTAAAGCGTTGATCGTTTCTTCAATATCGCTGTGCAACCCTTTAAGAGCTTCACCTTTATCAAACAAGGTTTTACGCCCAATCAGGTCAAGCGCTTGAATGCCTGTAGTACCTTCGTAGATGGGTAGAATTCGTGCGTCACGATAATGCTGAGCAGCACCAGTTTCCTCAATGAAGCCCATACCCCCATGAACTTGAATGTTAAGTGAGGTGAGCTCCTGTGCGAGCTCGGTCATCCAGCCTTTAACAATCGGGGTGTAGAGTTCAACACGTTTTTTGGCGCTATCATCACCATTGTGAGCACGGTCGATATCCGCAGCGGCTGAAAAAGCTAAAGCACGCATCGCTTCATTACCCGCTTTCATCGCCATCAACATACGGCGAACGTCTGGGTGTTCGATAATCGCGATTTTACTACCATCACGATGAGTCCCCTGAAAACGCTCTTGGCTGTATTGCAGTGCTTGCTGGTAGGCACGTTCAGAGATAGACAAACCTTGTAACCCCACCGTTTGCCTTGCGTGGTTCATCATAGTGAACATGTAACGTAGGCCTTTATTTTTTTCACCGACTAAGTAGCCGACAGCGCCATCATTATCACCAAAACTCATTACGCAGGTTGGGCTGCCGTGGATACCCATTTTATGTTCGAGTGAGATACAGCTGACATCGTTAAGCTCACTAGGCTGCCCTTGCTCATCCAATCGATATTTAGGCACGATAAACAGTGAAATACCTTTTACGCCTGCAGGCGCATCGGGTAAGCGGGCTAATACTAAGTGAACAACATTGGAGGTCATTTGATGATCGCCCCAAGTGATGAAAATCTTTTGGCCGCTTATTTTGTAATGATCGCCTGAAGGAACGGCTTTAGCTGCAACAGCAGCTAGATCAGAGCCCGCATTGGGCTCTGTTAAGTTCATTGTACCTGTCCATTCACCGCTAATTAACGGCGGTAGGTACTGTTCTTTGAGGGCGTCGCTACCGTGAGCGATGAGTGCTTCAACGGCACCTTGGCTTAGCATAGGGCAGAGCGCAAATGCCATATTCGAAGAGTGCCACAATTCGTTAACAGCAGTGCCCAGTACGTTAGGTAGATTTTGCCCACCGAATTGTTCTGGCCCTGTCAGTGTTGCCCAGCCGTTAGCGATAAACTGTTCATATGCATCTGCAAAACCAGCGGTTTCTGTGACTTGCCCATTGGCAACCGTTGCGCCGTTGGCGTCACCTACGGCATTAAGAGGGGCGAGCACTTCAGAGGCAAGCTTACCTGCTTCTTCGATAATGACGGATGCCAATTCTGTATTGATATCCTCAAGTTGAAGTTCTTCACAAAGTTGATCTATACCAATCAGTTGGTCTAGAACAAAGTTAGCATCCTGTAATGGGGGAGTATAGGTGCTCATCACAATTCCTCATCATATAAGCCCTTATAAAAAGGCTTTTTAAAAAATGAGGTCCGGGCTGGAAAGCGCTTTACGTAGCTCGGACCTCTTAAGGTCAGTCAAAAGGGTTTGCTTTATAGAAAACTTCTGCTGAAGCTATTTATAACTTACGCTGAAGCTCTTTATAATTTCTGCTGAAGCTATTTATAACTTAAGCTGAAGCTCTGGCATCACATCAAACAGGTCGGCGACAAGGCCGTAGTCGGCAACAGAGAAGATAGGTGCATCTTCATCTTTGTTGATTGCGACAATAACTTTGGAGTCTTTCATGCCTGCAAGATGCTGAATTGCACCGGAGATACCGACCGCGATATAAAGTTCAGGTGCAACAATCTTGCCTGTTTGCCCTACTTGCATATCGTTTGGAACAAAGCCCGCATCGACAGCAGCTCTGGATGCGCCTACGGCAGCGCCGAGTTTGTCGGCAAGTTGTTCTAGGATGGAGAAGTTCTCTCCACTGCCCATGCCGCGACCACCGGAGATAATGACTTTGGCAGCTGTTAACTCAGGTCGATCTGATTGCGCGACTTCTTCAGAAACAAAACGTGCTAAATCACTGCTGGCCGGTGAATCGATATTTGTGATCTCGGCATTACTCTCTACACAAGCTCCGATGGATGCAGCAGGGAAAGCGGTACCACGTACAGTGATTACCTTAATGCTGTCCAGCGATTGTATGGTTGCGATCGCGTTGCCAGCATAGATAGGACGTTGAAAAGTATCTTCCGATTCAACGGCGGTAATATCTGAGATCTGGCCTACATCTAGAAGCGCCGCGACGCGAGGAAGTATGTTTTTACCGTTGCTCGTAGCTGATGCCACGATATGGCTGTAGTCCTTACCTAATTGGCTGATTAGGTTGGCAACGTTTTCTGCAACTTGATGTTCGTAGCTTGCATCGTCAGCCACTAAAACTTTACTTACGCCGTCTACTTTTGCGGCTTCTTCGGCCACGCTTTGACAATCTCTGCCTGCAACCAGTAGGTGAAGTTCTGATCCTGGAGTTTTTGAGGCAATCTCAAAAGCTGCAGTAATGGTATTAAGTGTTGCACCTTTAAGGGTGCTGTTGTCGTGTTCAGCAATAACTAGAATAGCCATTTGATTACCCCTTAAAGTACTTTTGCTTCGTTTTTAAGTTTTTCTACAAGCTCATCAACACTGTTAACTAGAATGCCTGCGCTTCGTTCTGTTGGTGGTGTTACTTTAAGCAAGGTGCTGTGTTGCTTAAGTTCAACGCCAAGTGTTTCAGGTGAAGTGACAGCCAGTGGCTTACGTTTTGCTTTCATAATGTTAGGTAGCGAAGCAAAACGAGGCTCATTTAGACGTAGATCGGTTGTAATGATGGCGGGTAGATTAAGAGATAGTGTCTGCAAACCACCATCAACCTCACGTGTTACTTGGGCTTTATCACCTTCTAACTTAACTTCAGAGGCGAATGTACCTTGTGGCATATCCAATAAGGCGGAAAGCATCTGTCCTGTTTGGTTATTATCAGAATCGATCGCTTGTTTGCCCATGATGATAAGGCCTGGTTGTTCATCACGAACAACTTGAGCAAGCAGCTTGGCAACATTAAGTGATTCTGGGTAATCGGCAGTTTCAACTTGAATACCGCGATCAGCACCGAGCGCTAAGGCTGTGCGGATCTGTTCTTGGCAGGCTTTAGGGCCGATAGAAACAACAATAACTTCACTTGCACTGCCAGCTTCTTTTAAACGAATCGCTTCTTCTACTGCAATTTCGCAAAACGGGTTGATTGCCATTTTGGTGTTGTTTAAATCAACATCAGTATTGTCCGCTTTTACCCGTACTTTTGCGTTGTAATCAATCACGCGCTTTACTGCGACTAATATCTTCATTTCGGTACCTCGATCGTTCCCCTGAAGCTATCTAATCCTCTCCAGGGCTGTAATAGTTTTTATATAAACGTTTATTCTATTTTTTAAAAAGTCTTTTAAGCATGCCTTTAAGCGTCTGAAGCGTTAGCTCTATCTCGCAACAGGAATTTCTGTATTTTTCCTGTCGAGGTTTTAGGCAGTGGACCAAAGACAATATCTTTAGGGGCTTTGAAGTGCGCCATATGTTCACGACAAAAAGCGATCATCTCTTTCTCTGTGATCTCTAAGTCATCCGCTTTCAGAGCGACAAACGCACAGGGTGTTTCACCCCATTTCTCGTTGTTTTTGGCAACAACAGCAGCTTCTTGAACCATCGGGTGTCGGTATAGGACATCTTCAACTTCAATACTGGAGATGTTCTCTCCGCCAGAGATAATGATGTCTTTAGAGCGATCTTTTATCTCAATGTAACCATCTGCGTGCCACACAGCTAAATCACCGGAATGGAACCAGCCACCTTCAAATGCTTTATCGGTGGTCTCTGGGTTTTTAAGGTAGCCTTTCATGACCAGGTTACCCTGCATAAAGATCTCACCCATGGTTTCACCATCTTGAGGAACGGGTTGCATTGTTTCTGGATCTGCAACCATCAGCCCATCCAGCATAGGTGCGCGTACACCTTGGCGAGATTTTAGACGTGCTTTTTCGTCAGGTGTTTTTTCATTCCATTCATCGTGCCAAGCGCAAACAACCGAGGGGCCGTAAGTTTCTGTAAGGCCATAAACGTGAGTAACGTTAAAACCAAGACTTTCCATGCCTGCAATAACGGCTGCTGGAGGCGCTGCACCGGCAGTCATCACGTTTACGCTGTGCTCAATACCGGCTTTAAGAGAGTCTTCAGCAGAGTTCAACATGTTTAGAACGATTGGCGCACCGCAGAAATAGCCAACTTTTTCTTTCTTAATTAAGTTGAAAATATCTTCAGCGCGAACATGACGAAGGCAAACATTGGTGCCAGCCATTGCCGCTACAGTCCAAGGGAAACACCAACCGTTGCAATGGAACATCGGTAAAGTCCATAGGTAAGCAGGGTGTTGCTCCATGCCCCAAGAGATAGCGTTACTAATCGCATTGAGATAGGCGCCACGGTGGTGATAAACCACACCTTTTGGATTTCCTGTCGTACCCGATGTGTAGTTCAGCGTAATGGCATTCCATTCATCTTGTACTGTGTAAGGTGTGAAATCTGCATCACCTCGGCTTATAAACTCATCATAAGTAAGTTCGCCAACCAGCTCGCCTTCGTTCCAGTAAGGGTCATCAATGTCGATGACAAGAGGCTTATCTTCAACAAGGTTGAGCGCTTCTTTAACTACATGACTAAACTCTTTATCTGTGATCAGAACTTTGGTTTCAGCGTGCTGAAGAATGAAAGCTACGGCTTCTGCATCCAATCGAATGTTGATGGAATTGAGTACGGCTCCACACATCGGCACAGCAAAGTGAGCTTCAAAGTGCTCCGGTAGGTTGGGTGCTAAAATTGATACGGCTTCGCCGGGCTGAACACCGTGTGACTGTAGAGCGCTAGCGAGTTGCTTACAGCGTGTATAAGTTTCTGCCCAAGTGTAGCGAGTGTCACCATGGACAGAAGCTATTTTAGTTGGGTAAACACTAGCCGCTCGCTGTAAAAAAGTGATCGGCGATAGTGCCGTGTAATTTGCTTGGTTCTTATCAAGATCTGCTTCAAAGGCAGAATTTGTATTTTTTATTATGTTGTTCACGTTACTCTCCATGGCGCCGTTGTATAGTCAAAAGCTCTGTCTAAAAAAGCTCAGTTAAAAAAGCGTGCTAGAAAACTATTGATTGATACAACAAGCGCACTTAGTTTCGGTTCCGCTTAAAAATCTGCTCGTTAATTATTTTTGGTTTAAAAATTATTCCGTTTGAACTTCATTAGCTGTCCCACAATTCCGCTACGGAAGCTAAGTACGCAAACGACAAACACTGCACCCATAATGATGTGGATGTAGTTACCTAATTCCCCACCTGACAGGTAGTTCTGCATAGTGACAATGAAGCCTGCGCCAAGGACTGGACCAAAGATGGTGCCAACACCACCGACAAGCGTCATAAGGATCACTTCACCTGACATGTGCCAGTGAACATCAGTCAATGAGGCAAGTTCGAAGACCAGTGTTTTCGTTGAACCGGCTAGAGCTGCAAGTGCTGCGGAGATCACAAAGGCGAGCCATTTATATTGATTAACGTCATAGCCCAATGAGGTTGCACGATCTTCATTTTCACGAATCGCTTTAAGTACCTGACCAAAAGGGGAGTGAACAGTACGGTTGATTAGCCAGTAGCCTGCAATAAAGATTGTCAGTACGAAGTAGTACATTACGAGGTTATCGGATAGATCAATCAGACCAAACAGCGCGCCACGAGGGACGCCTTGTAAGCCGTCTTCGCCGTTGGTAAATGGAGCTTGTAGGTAGAAGAAGAATACAAGCTGGGCCAGTGCTAAGGTCACCATCGCAAAATAGATACCTTCACGTTTCACCGCTAGCTTGCCAAAAACTGCACCCAGCAGAGCACCGGCAAGGGTTCCTACGATGATCGCGAGTTCAGGCGTCAAACCACTATTAACCATCAGGTAACCGGTGACATAGCCGCCAGTACCTAGAAACGCTGCATGACCAAAAGAGAGCAGGCCAGCAAAGCCCAGCAGTAAGTTAAAAGCACATGCAAAAAGGGCAAAGCAGAGCACTTTTGCTAGAAATACAGGGTATAGGACCGTTGGGGCAATCAGTGCCAGGGCCAATAGAAATAGGTTAATCTTCATATTATTCATGATTGGCTCCTAGGCTTCTTTGCCGAATAAACCGGCCGGTTTAAGTAACAATACAATCACCATGACCAGGAAAATGACGGTATTTGAGGCTTCTGGATAGAAGTACTTAGTGAGCCCTTCGACAACACCCATACCTAAACCTGTGATAATGGCGCCGCCGATGGAGCCCATGCCGCCAATAACAACAATGGCGAACACTACGATCAAAATGTTAGAACCCATATCAGGTGAAACAGAATAGACCGGTGCAGCCATGACGCCTGCGAACCCTGCTAGTGCAACACCAAAACCAAAGGTTAGGGTTACGATCAGTGGAACGTTGATACCGAAAGCCTGCATCAGTTGAGGGTTTTCAGTACCGGCACGTAGATATGCGCCAAGATTTGTTTTCTCTATCATCCACCAAGTACCTGCGCAGACGATGACCGATACAATAATGATCCAAGCGCGGTAGTTAGGTAGGTACATGAAAGGAAGTTTTGTACCGCCTTTAAGTGCTTCAGGAACCGCATAGGATAGGCCGGATGAACCAAACATATGGGTAAATGAGCCCTGTATGATCAGAGCCAAACCAAAGGTCAGTAGAAGACTGTAGAGGTGGTCTTCATTGGCAATCGGACGAATCAGGAATCGTTCCATCAGAACGCCGACTAATCCGACCGTCAGAGGAACTAAAATGAGTGCAAACCAATAGTTTACGCCCATGAATTTGAGTGCAAGCAAGGCGACAAAAGCACCGAGCATATACATAGCGCCTTGAGCGAAGTTTATGATTTTTAACAGTCCAAAGATTATGGCTAATCCAAGACTGAGAAGGGCGTAGAAAGATCCGTTTATCAGCCCAACCAGTAACTGGCCAAATAGGGCGAACAGATTAATGTCAAACAGTGAAGCCATAACAGGAAACCTACTTCTCTGAGCTGTAAAGGGTTGGTGAATCGGCCCTTTTACAAGGACCGTCACCAATTAAGATTAATTATTAAGAAACAAGGTTATGAGAAATTGCGCTTATGAAAAGTTACACTGGGGCTGCATAGGGCTGTATGCCTCATCACCTGAAATCACTTTAATGATTTTGTAGATGTCGTTTTTATCTTTGCGCTCTTCCTGCTTTTTGATCTCTACATAAAGCATGTCGTGTACCATGCGGCCATCAGGGCGTAGCGTGGCATTACGAGCAAAGAAGTCATTTGGCTTCATCTCTTTCATTTTCTTCATAACGACATCAGACTCATCTGTACCTGCAGCTTTAACTGCGTTTAGGTAATGCGTCGTTACAGAGTAAACACCTGCATGAATCATGCTTGGGATTTCACCGTGACGTTGTTCGAAGCGCTTGCTCCAATCACGTGTTTCTTTATCCATATCCCAGTAGAAACCAGATGTTAGACGCATGCCGCCCGCACTTGCTGGGTCCATCGCTTGAGCGTTAGGTGTAAATACTAGAAGGCCTGCAACGTCCATCTGTTCAGTTAAACCGAATTCAGAAGCTGCTTTTAGCGCGTTTACAGTGTCGTTACCCGCGTTAGCAAGTGCGACTACATCTGCACCTGATGCTTGTGCCTGAAGGATGTAAGAGGAGAAGTCTGTCGTACCTAAAGGTGCACGAACATGACCTAATACTTCACCGCCATTTTCGTTGATAACTTTGCTTGCCATGCCTTCAAGTGCGTGGCCAAAACTGTAATCAGCTGTGATGAAGAACCATTTCTTCTTACCCGCTTGTACCATTGGTTTTACAGTACCGTTAGCCAATGCAACGACGTTATATGTCCAGTGAACGTTGTATGGGTTACAGGTCTTTGTTGTAAACGTGTTAGATGCAGAACCGGAGATCAAAGTGATGTTTTTAGTGTCTGCATTTACTTTAGAAACCGCACCAGAAACAGCTGAAGAAACCAGTCCACCGATCGCATCAACGCCTTGGTCTTCTACCCACTTACGCGCAATTGCAGAAGCAATATCAGGTTTTAGCTGAGAGTCAGCGCTAACAATTTCAATTGGCTTATCTAAAACGTTACCGCCAAAATCTTCGATTGCCATTTTGGTAGCCGTTACACAGCCCTTTCCACAGATATCTGCATAAGTACCACCCATATCAGCCAGTACGCCCAATTTTACTTGGCCATCTGTTGCTGCCTGTGCGCCACAAGCCATCGTTGCAGCAATGACGCCTGATACAACAGCAGATAATACTGTTTTGTTGGTTTTCTTCATTTTCTGACTCCGGTTTGGTTTGTTTTTATTTTCTGTTCAGTCGAAAGGTGCCTATCATTTCGGTGCGTTATACGCCGAGATAGGTATTCAATAGCTCAGTTTTTGCATCGAGCTCGTGTGCTAAAACTTCTTCAACAATGTGGCCGTGCTCCATCACGTAATGACGATCAGCGATAGGGGCCGCAAAGCGGAAGTTTTGTTCAACCAGTAGGATGGTGAGACCCCGCTCTTTGAGTTGACTAAGAACCTCGCCCAGTTTCTGCACAATGACGGGGGCGAGGCCCTCAGTTATCTCATCCAGCAGTAGGATGTTGGCGCCAGTTCGCAGAATGCGGGCAAGTGCTAGCATCTGCTGTTCACCACCGGACAAACGTGTGCCTTGGCTGGTGCGGCGTTCATAAAGGTTTGGAAACATGTCGTAAATCTCTTCAACGCTGACGCCATCCGAACGAACATTCGGTGGTAGCATTAGATTTTCTTCGACATTTAAGCTTGAGAAGATTCCACGCTCTTCTGGGCAAAAGCCCATACCAAGATGTGCAATTTTGTGTGCCGGCATATCCATTGTTTCATGGCCGTTGATGACGATTTGGCCACTGCGTTCACCAACCATGTTCATAATGGCTTTTAGCGTAGTGGAACGACCTGAACCGTTGCGCCCAAGCAGAGTTACAAGCTCTCCTTGGTTAACCGTCATATCGATTCCGTGAAGGATATGGGACTCACCGTAAAACGCATGTAAGTTGTTGATACGAATTTTTTCACGATGGTTACCATGAGACACTTCGTTGGTTGATGGCTGTCCATTTATCTGCACTGGATGGTTCATGATGCTACCTCCTCATTTTTCTCTTGCTCGACTTCATCAGCTGCGGTTCCCATATAGGCTTCTCGCACGCGAGGGTCAGCAGAAACAGTGGCATAATCACCCTCAGTAAGGATGGCGCCACGTTGAAGGACGGTGATCTGATCAGCCAGTTTTGAAACCACGTGAAGGTTGTGTTCAACCATCAAAATAGTGCGGTCTTTAGATACCTTTTTGATAAGGTCTGATACAAGGCCAACATCTTCATGGCCCATGCCCTGGGTTGGCTCATCTAACAGCATGAGCTCAGGCTCAACCGCTAGAGTCGTTGCAATCTCAAGCGCGCGTTTGCGGCCATATGAGAGGTCAACGGTTGTTGTGTTTGCAAAGCCCTCTAGACCAACAGATTCCAATAGGGCAACGGCTTGCTCATTGAGGCGGTTAAGAATTTTCTCTGAACGCCAGAAGTGGAAACTGTTTCCCTCTTTACGCTGGAGCGCGATTCTTACGTTTTCAAGCACGCTAAGATGAGGAAAAACGGCGGAGATCTGAAATGAACGGATAACACCTTTACGTGCGATGGCTGCGGGCTCTAATGCAGTGATATCGTCACCGTTAAAAAGAATCTTACCTGATGTCGGCTGAAGGAATTTTGTTAATAAATTGAATACGGTGGTTTTACCAGCACCGTTAGGGCCAATAAGGGCATGTATATGACCCCTTTGGATTTTCAGGTTTACATCATCGACCGCGGTGAAGCCTTTGAAGGCTTTGGTCAAATTTTGAGTTTCAAGAATGAAATCCTGCGCTGGCTGGGTCATCGGTTGCTACTCTGCTAGGGCTGAGTATTCCTGATATGAAAGAAGGAAGTTCAGCTGTTGTTTTTATTAGCAACCATATTAATGAGCAATCCTTACCCAACTATTTTGTAAATCTAACCAAATGTAACAACTTCTTAGTCGGCGTTAACTTTGTGATACATTTACTCCGTAACCGAAACATAATTAGGTCAGTAGTTTCTAATGCCGCGACATGCCTCGATCACCATCCGCTTGTTCTTAATGCTTCTGGTTTTGATCAGCAGTATCTTCGGTTCTATCTATTGGTTTACGGTTCCATTGATCAAAGAGAATGTCTTTGGTTTGGAACTCCATGCAAACCGCCAAGTTCTTAATGTTGTCTACGATCTGGCGAATAGAATGTATGCCAGTACTGAAACCTATGTGGATAAAACCCTTAATTCCCATGAGCAGCGCTTGCAGTCGGTGCTTGATGTAGCTGAAAAGCATATTGAGGTTAGTCTTAGGGATGGACGCAAAGCGGGTTTGAGTGAGAGTGAGATATGGTCAACTATCTTTTCAGATCTTCGTGAATTTGATTTTGGCAATGGTGACTATATCTGGGTTGCTGATTATAACGCGCGTCTTTTATCCCACCCCGCAGAAGAATTTCATCAACGGGATATGTCTGATTTTCTAGGACCGGATGGCCAACCGGTTATGCCTAATATCTTAGGGAAAGTGCGAGAGGATCAGCAGGGATTTTATAAATATAAGTGGCAACGACTTGATAATAAAAAGGTTATAGAAAAATACTCATACGTGAAGGACCTGTCTAAATGGGAGTTCATTATGGGGGCAGGTGTCTATATTGATGATATCCAAGAGGAGGTTGCGTTACAAAAGCAACAAGCCATTTTAGAGATCAATAAGGCATTAAAAAATATCAAAATTGCCAGTAATGGTTATCTTTATGTGTTTGATTCAAAAGGTAATATGCTGTTTCACCCCAATCCAAATATTCATGGCATTAACTTTAAAAAACAGCTTAACCCAGTTACACAAAACCCGATCTACTTAGATTTGATGGGCGTGGCAGATACAGGTAGAGAACTCTATTACAAATGGGATAGGCCGGATGATCAGGGTAATTATGAATATGAGAAACTCTCACTGGTTAGACACCTTTCCGGTTTTGACTGGTATATCAGTTCATCGGTTTATCTGGATGATCTAAAAGAGAGCTCGGTACAACTCAGCCAGCGAATTATGGCGACCGGATTCTTTGGTTTACTTGCTGCAATTGTTATCGCTTTCCTGTTTGCTGAATGGCTAACACAGCCAATTAAAAAACTCTCGTTAACCGCATACAAAATTAGCCGAGGGAACCATTCGGCTAAAACGGGCATCTCTCGTAATGATGAATTAGGTCTTCTCGCTGAGTCCTTTGATTATATGGTTGATCAGCTAAGGGATAACATTAGTAGCCTTAACTCCAGAGTAAAAGCTCGAACAAAAGAGCTCTCTGAATCCAACTTTCAATTGCGTGATGCTGTGTCGTCAATGGAAAAGGCTCAAACTGAATTGCGTGAAGTGGAAACTCGCCAGCGGTTAATTTTGAATGAGCTGCCGGCACAAGTAGCGTATTTAGATAAAGAACAGAAGTTTATTTTTGCCAACCGCGAATACTTGAATATGTTTGGCCAACGTAAAGGTGAAATAGAAGGAAAAACCTTGGAAGAGGTGGTGGGTGATGAGATGTATAGAGAGATTAAACCTCACATTGAACATGCCTTGGAGGGGGACGTTGAGGTTTATGAGTATCTTTTCCAGCTAGAAGATAGAGATATGTTAACCCGTCGAACGGTATTGCCTTTCTATAATGAAAACAAACAAGTGGTTGGCTTTCTTAATCTCTCTATCGATATCACCCATGAACGTGAAACCGAAAGACGCTTAGCCGAAGCGAGTAAAATGAAAGCAGTAGGGCAGATGTCAGGTGGCCTTGCGCATGACTTTAACAACCTGCTAACAATCATTCTGGGCAATTTACGTTTACTACAACAGCATCACCTTCTGCCAAAAGAGCTACAGGAAAATTTAGATCCGGCTATTCGTGCCACACGTCGTGGGGCGGATATGACAAAACGTTTATTGGCCTTTTCACGTAGGCAACCATTGTCACCCGCAAGGATTGAGCCGGGTTCATTAATAAGTGAATTGGTGGATCTGCTGGTGGCACCGCTACCTGAGAATATTGAGTTAAGTACTGAGATTAAACCGGAAACCCCTGATGTCTATGTTGATGCGGCGCAGATGGAGGATGCTCTGGTAAATCTTGCACTTAATTCTGTTGATGCAATGCCAAACGGGGGGGAGTTGCGTTTAACGGTGTCTGGCGTTGATTGCTCCGCTCAAGATGTAGTATGCGATGAATTTGATGAAGCGGTGCGTCCGGGGCATTACGTTTTAATTAGCGTCACTGATAATGGTCAAGGTTTTACTGATGAGGCTTTGAGCAAAGCGTATGAGCCTTTCTTCACAACTAAATCGACTGGAGCCGGCTCAGGTCTCGGCTTGAGTATGGTGTATGGCTTTGTAAAACAGTCAAAAGGCTACCTACGTATTCGTAATCGTTGTGATATTGAATCAAATTTACAAGGCTCACAGATAGATATTCTGTTACCTGAGGCCACAGGTACAGAAGTTAAACATGTACCTGTGTTTCGCAGCGATGAGCTAAGTGTGTTTCCTACTGCCCAGACAACTGCCTTGGTCCTGCTTGTAGAAGATAACCTTGATGTACGTAAGCTCGTTCGTAGTCAGCTCACAGATCTTGGTTTTGCCGTCTTAGAAGCCTCAACAGGGGATGAAGCTTTATCTCTACTTGTGGGTATTGAGGAGTTAGCAGGTCTGGTTTCTGATGTTGTGATGCCAGGTACTAACAGCGGTTATGATGTGGCTGCCCAAGTTAGAGCGCAGCACTCGTCTGCGTTTATTGTGTTGATGACAGGGTATACAGAAAACCCGCCTGAAACAGACTTTGAATTTAAGTTGTTACAAAAGCCTTTCGATGCCTGCGCGTTAGAGCAAGCGATTTCACCCGAGCTGGATTTAAGCTCGCAAAAGATAGCCAAAAAGAATAGCGAGAATTCCATATGAACAACCATAACCCGCTTATCTATGTTGTAGAGGATGAAGAGGATTTGGGGCAGTTGATATGTTCCTCTTTGAAAAGTTATCGCTATGAAGTGGAGTATTGTAATAATGGTGAGCAGCTGTTTGCTGCGCTAGATAAGCAACAACCTGAGATCTGTATTGTCGACCTTAACCTTCCTGATATAGATGGGATGCAATTGGTTAAGGAGCTTGAGCATAGGGAGATCGGCGTGATCATTGTCTCGGGGCGTGATGGGTTGACTGACCGAGTATTGGGTTTAGAGTTTGGCGCTGATGATTATATTACTAAACCCTTTGAACCCCGTGAGTTAGTGGCTCGCGTGCAAAGTTTACATCGACGTATTGAGAAGCAGCAAAGCAAGCAGGATGTGACACCGAAACAAGCACTCTTTGCTAATTGGTCATTTCAGCCTGAGTCTTTAAGTTTAAGTCGTGATGGCAAAAATGAATCTCTAAGTCGAGCAGAAGGGGATATGCTGCTTGCTCTTTTGAAACATCCTTACCAAATTCTATCGCGCGACCAGTTGTTAGGAGAGAACTGTATCCCTTATGACCGGAGTATTGATGTGCGAATGTCTCGGTTGCGTAAAAAGATTGAGTCTGACCCACAGCATCCTGAGCTGATTAAAACAGTCTACGGTGCCGGTTACATGCTGACGACAGAAGTAAAATGGCAGTAGCGGATTGCTTATCTGCAAGAGCCGCTGTGGAGACGACTTAGCGGCCCATGGTGTAGAATTCAGGATTGGGCTGCATGGCTGTAATGATTGCCATTCGGTTAGATAAACCGAAAAACGCACAGATACTAGAAATATCCCAGATATCTTCATCATCTAAGCCCTGTTTGTATAAAACCTCATAATCCTGCTGTTCAATCTCTTCAGGTTGGCGGCTTAGCTTTATACAGAAATCAAGAATCGCTTTTTGACGTGGGCTGATATCACAGTGTCTATGGTTAATGCCCAATTTATCCGCGAGCAATGGCTCTTTTGTAATGATACGAAGCACTGCACCGTGAGCGACAACACAGTATTGGCAGCCATTAAGTGCGCTGGTTGAGACAATAATCATCTCTTTTTCAGCCTGGCTTAAATTAGCTTCCCTACTCATGATCGCTTGGTAATAATCAAAAAATGCGCGGAATTCATCGGGGCGACGGGCTAACGTTAAGAACACATTAGGTATAAATCCGGTTTGCTCCTGCACTTCTAGAATTTGATTCTGAATGTCTTCAGGTAGTTCATTGACATCTATATAATTATAGCGGCATACATCGTTGTTTAGCATGTTGGACCTATGATTGACTGATGATTAAAGGCTTTGATCAAGTCTCATAGGGCCTTGGATAGTTATAATGCAGGTCTTCTAAATGACAAGTTTCAGACGAGTGGTAACTTGTTAGTTAACATCTCTGCTTAAAAAAAACTTTCTAGCTAGAGACGCTCTCCAGTAAAAGAAGACCTTTATTAAAAGAAGCTTTCTAGTAAAAGTCCTAGCAACAGTACTTAAAAATAGAGCAGCGAAATCCCCCTTCTGATGCTCTTTTTAAAAGCTAATGGTGATAACTGTTTCGAGAGCTATCTTGAGAGCTATCTAGTTAATTATCTATCTAGACAACTATCTATTTATACAACTATCTATTTATACAACTATCTATTTATAAAACTACGAGACTTAATCAAAGCTAGATTCTGATTAAACCGTTGAAATGATTCATAATGATTATCAAATTCTAACGAAATGTAATTATGTGGTTGGTTGTTCTTTTCTAAGGAACGGATAAGTTTAGGTGAGATTTAAAATGTTAGTATTACTTAGATGAATAAAAGAGATCTGTTACAACATATTATTAAGCAGCTTGAGGCTGTTCATCAAAACGCGATAGCAGCGGCTGAACGTGCTCATAGTAGTGCTACAGATAAAGAGAATGTGGCTGAGAATAAGTATGACACGCTGGGTTTGGAGGCTGCATATCTAGCGGAGGGGCAATCACGACGTGTGGCTGAATGTGAAGAGGAGTTAAAAGCTTTTCAGCGGTTGTTGGGCTCGGTAAAGGATGAGCCGGAAGAGATTAAAATAGGCTCATTTGTAACCTTAGAAGATGAGCAGGGTGTTGTGAAAAATATATTTTTAGCGGTTTGTGCCGGCGGTTTGAAAATTAATTATCAAAGCAAAGAAGTTATGCTTGTCACCGCTTCTGCTCCTTTAGGAAAAGCGTTACTTGGTTTGGGTATTGATGATGAAATCACCCTAAAGCATGTGGATGAGGACAAGCATTATCAGGTACTTGATTGCGTTTAAGCGATCCGAAGGTTTTTCATTATACGATTAACCTCGTCGGTTAAGTATGGCAATGCTTCGATGATCTCATCGATTGGAAAATTGATCTGCGGCCAATCCTTATGAAAGCATTGAGATTCAATCTCTTTTTTAAGATCTTCTTTGTCCCATTGACCCCAATCCGTATTTTTCTCAACAAAGACGCTGAGTAAATCTGCGTATTGAGTAAGAATGACAAGATTGACCAACTCTGTAGGTACGTTTTCTTTTTGAGCAATATTATAGCTATGGTGGTAGCGAATCAGGTTTTGCAGAATCTTCGGCAGTTGCCATTTATGTGCGGCTAAATAACCAACTTCTGCATGTGTGAAGCCTAAAATCTTGCGCTCTACCTGAGGGAGCTCTATCGGTGTATCCCAGCCTTTTCCATCAATCACTTCAATCGCTTTGGCTGAAATTGCAAAAAGGGTTAGGCGGCCAATGTCGTGTAACAAACCACATGTATAGGCTTGCTCAGGATCGATTTTAAAGGCTGTTAGTTTTTGCGCGATAAATTTAGCAAACACCGCAGTTTCGAGTGAATGTTGCCAGATCGCCTTATGCTCAGGTTTAGCAGGAACAAATATTTTAGCTACAGATATCGTCGTGATCAGTGACAGTATTGTTTTAAGACCAACACGAATAAGTCCCTCTTTAATATTGGTAATAGGCGTGGTTGGCGCTGTGGATGCTGAGTTCGCAATCGTTAAAACTCGTGCGGCAAGAGGCGGATCTGTAATGGTGAGCTCAGTAAGTTTTTCGTAAAAATTATCTGAATCTTGATCTAAATTGAGTAGATCGCAAACTACAGCGGGGAGCAGGGGTAAATACTGTATTTGATGCTCAACTAAATCTAACGTTAGTTTCTTTTTCTTATTTGGCAAAGGAAAAGCTCATTGTAAACTTCTGCCCCAATCACTAACCGGTAGTGCGGATACGATCGGGAACAAGTGATTATGAAAAAATCCATCTCTAAAAGAAATTCTATCCTGCTTTACATTATAGAGCCTAACACGCTGAATGTGACTGAATAAATAATACAATCAACTAATTAATATCTCATTAGTGGCTTTAACTACTTCTCATCAATAAATGTAATAGGCGGCATAGGCTGTCTATCCACTTCAAGGTTGAAAATATCGGGGCGGTTATAATGCCCTGCAACATCAAGTGCTTTGCGGGACTTACGAGCGTCTTCTATATCGATATCAGCGTACAGTATGCCTTTATCTTGATGTAAAGGACCCGCATGTAGTCCTCCAAACGGTTTGATAACAACCGCATCGCCAGAATTGATCCACTCTTTACTATCAAATAGAGAATCTCGCTCAGGGAAGTCATCGGGTATATCTGAACCTGTTATCGCTGTGGCGGTGCTTAACACCCAACAACCGCCTTCGCGCGCAATGTGGTGCATAGATGAGATCCATATATCTCCGCTATCCCAAGTGGGGGCAATATAGATATCGATCTCTTGAGAGAAAAGAGCGTAACGTGCAAGGGGCATATAATTTTCCCAGCAGATTAAACAGCCGATTCTGCCGTAAGGAGTGTCTACAACTCTAAGGCCTGTGCCGTCACCCATCCCCCAAACCATTCTTTCTGGATTTCTAGGCATCATCTTTCGATGGTGGTTGAGTATTTGCCCTTCGGTTCCGATAACCACTAGAGAGTTATAAAGAGTGGTTCCGCTGAATGTTGAGTCTCTTTCGTTCATACCCATCACAATGACTATATTGTGCTGGCGAGCGGCTTCACAAAGGGGATCTAAATCACCGGCTGTAATATCGACGGAATTTTCCCTTAGCTTGGCGTGGATCGTGTTACCTAATGCCATATCCTTGCCGGGATTCAGTCGCCATATCCAGGTCGGGTACCCCGGTAGGTAAGCTTCGGGAAATACAACCAGCTGAGCACTGTTAGAGGTCGCTTCTTCAATGCTCTCCAAGGCTCTACTCATAGAGGCTTCAAGGTTAAGCAGAACGGGAGGCTTTTGTGCAATGGCAACTTTGACACTCATAGCAACTATTCCTTTCGAGGATATAGCATTAAGAGTAGTTCAAAGTTGGATTTTTGGGTTGGTTTAAGGGGGGCTAAACAGTACTGAGATTAATGAAAAACGGCTGCTATGAGCAGCCGTTTGGATTGGGCGGGTTAGATTAGTTCTGAAAGGGTTTCAGAACTTACAGCTCTTACAGACCTAACTTGTCTGCAACGTAATCGGCGTCTTTGTCGCCGCGACCTGAAAGGTTGACTAGAATTGTCTGATCTTTTGGTAATTCTGCCGCTTTCCGCATTGCCCAAGCAACCGCGTGAGAGCTTTCAAGGGCAGGGATAATGCCTTCAACACGAGACAGCTCCATGAATGCGTCTAGGCATTCCTCATCAGAGGCTGTTTCGTATTGAACACGGCCTAGCTCTTTTAGATAGCTATGTTGTGGGCCGACACCGGGGTAATCAAGTCCAGAAGCGATAGAGTGGACGGGTAGCGGTTCACCGTTTGCATCTTCTAGTACGTAACATTTCATACCATGAAGCGCACTTGGCTTACCTAACGTCAGGGTGGCTGAGTGATCGGGCGTATCAAGGCCTTTACCTGCGGGCTCAACACCAACAATGTTGACCTCTTCATCATTTAAGAATGCAGTGAATAAGCCCATTGCATTAGAGCCACCACCTACACAGGCAGTGATGTAATTCGGTAGTGAGTTGTTTTTCACTTGGAACTGTTCTCTGGCCTCAGTACCAATGATGCTCTGGAAGTCTCTTACCATCTTAGGGAAAGGGTGAGGGCCTACAACTGATCCGATCGCATAGATAAAGTTAACAGGATCTTTAAGGTACTCGTCAAAAGCACTGTCGACTGCATCTTTTAGGGTGGCTGTTCCACGCGTAACGGGGACTAATTTACAGCCAAGGATTTTCATTTTAGTGACATTCGGGTGCTCTTTTTCAATGTCGACTTGGCCCATGTGGATCTCACAAGGGATACCAACAAGTGCGCACGCTGTTGCAAGAGCAACCCCATGTTGTCCGGCGCCTGTTTCAGCAATAACCTTAGTTTTACCCATGTATTTAGCGAGTAGGGCTTCACCTAGGCAGTGATTGATCTTGTGCGCGCCAGTGTGGTTAAGGTCTTCACGTTTCAGGTAGATCTGTGCGCCGCCTAGTTTGTCGCTTAAGCGTCTCGCATGATAGATAGGGCTAGGGCGGCCAACGTAATCAGCAAATAGCATGTCTAACTCTTGCTGGAATTCCGGTTTTTGGCGGATCTCTTCGTAAGCGTCATTGATCTCATCCATGATCACTTTTAGTTCAGGAGGGATTACTTGGCCTCCGAACTCACCAAAAAATCCTTCTTTGTTAGGCATCTCAGCGTATTTGAATTTAGTCATTGGTTTCTCTGTCGTCTTGCAGCGATTTAGCCCTTTGTTAGGCTGGAATTATATTAATATGTTAACTTATTATAAGTTCTTGCTTGAAGAATGGAACGGCTTTGTAAATAAAAAACCGCTGTAGCAATGATGCTGACAGCGGTTTGTGTATTATGCGTTTAGGCTAGTGATTATCAGGTTTATAGCCTATACGTAAACCTCCCCAATGCTGTCCGCCTATAAAGACTGGGACAGATAGGTCATGCATAATCTCCCCTGTGTCACGCTTATAGGTTTGCAGCAACATCGTTTCTGTATGCGCACCACAACGAGCGCCCGTACGGTCATTAAAGATACGTTTACTTCGGCTTTTCACAAGATCGGTTTCGTAATCGCCAGTTAATGCGTGGGCGAATTGATTGTTATGCGTCGGTACAAAACCGTTTACATCTGTTGCAATTACATAGATCAGTTTGTCATTACTGTTAAGGGTAGGTTCTTGGATACTTGGAAGAACGGAATCAGTAAATTTATCAAACTGGGTTGTGTACTTTTGCGGATTCGAGCCTTCTACTGGAATATAGTTGCGATCAAATAGGGCGGATTGAGAAAGTTGCCCTGTTGAAGTTGCTCGTTCGAAAACATCGGCAATTTGGTCCGCAGCATCACGTGCAATATTATAGAACTGCTGGTGGTAGTTTTGGTCTGATGCGGTGGCTAAGATCGAGTTAGAGCGTTCAGCGGCTTCCATTAATGCTGATGCTTGGTTTGCTAATTGAGATACCTCTGAATCACTCTCTTCTAGCTCGTGGCGAACGGTTTGCAGTGAATTAAAGATCACCTCAAGGTTTTGCCTATTATTTCTAGCTCCCTCTGCAATGGTTGAAATCTGTTCTTCAACAGCGGAGGATTGAGCTGAAATACCACCTAGTTGTTCGCTAATTTTTTCCATAGCGAAAGTTCCGCTCTCAACATCCCCCGACAGTGTTTGTATTCGGGAGACGACTTGTTGCGTTTCAGCCCGTATTTCGTCAACAATTGTTTCTACTTCGCCGGTTGCACTGGCGGTACGTGATGCTAACTGCCTAACTTCATCGGCAACAACGGCAAAGCCTCGACCGTGATCACCTGCTCGGGCGGCTTCGATAGCGGCGTTTAAAGCAAGTAGGTTTGTTTGCTCTGCGATCTCCTCAATTACCTTAGTAACATCTTGGATCTTGAGTGACTTCTCATTGAGCTGTTCTATCAACACAAGGGTCTCAGCGGCTTGGGAATTAAGCTCACGAATATTCCCCATCGCCTCTGTTAATGCTTCTTGACCCTCGGAACCTGTGTTTTTTGCTTGGATTGCCATATCCGCTGCAATTTCAGCTTGTTGTTCTGATTGTTGAACTGTCACTGTCATCTCTTCAGAGTTTTGTGCAATCTGAGAGACTTCGCTTACCTGATTGTCGAGCTTTGTTTTTAAAGTATCGGCTAAAAAGGAGACTTCAGCGGCGGCAATTGCATTGGCATTGGCGCTCGTTGATAGCTTGCCACTTACATCTTCGTTTGCTTGCTGCTTTTCAAAAATATCCCCAAACAGCGCTGGTAATATTCTTAGGTCCGCTATCTTAGAATCTTTGACCATTTGAATCTCTTCTGTCATCTGCTTGAGGAAAGCTGTATGCAATACGAGAAGAGTAAAAATTGAGGCTAAGATGGCTGTGATTACTACAATGATGAGACTGTTCATCCCTGCATCGAGAAAAAATGCTGCTGCGCCACCGACGCCTGCTACAAAAAGAGCTGTAATGAAACTTTTTAGATAGAAGCCTGATAAGGAACTATTCATTCATTTTTCCCAGTAAGTCGTTGTTATTCTTCTTATAGTAAGAAACGCTATCTATAACGTTTTGCAGTATAACTATGATGTCGCACAACCATATGTCATACAATTATAGAAAGAGTAATTACCTAGAAATATAGCACTGTGAAAAACAGGGAAATCTTGTACTTTGGTATCGATATGGCGGGAAATTTTGGATAAGAGGCGGTTTTAGGTTCTATCGTAGCTGAGATTCAGCGTCATTTTTTAAGAAATGACCAAACTCAAACCCTAGTTGGGTTTCTTTGCGTGCAACGTGACGAAAGCCTTTTGCTTTTAATTGCTTGCGAATTTCTCTGACGATGAGGCGGGCATCTTGATATGATGTGCTGACCGTTTGGCTACAGGCGTTATTATCCTGCGTATTGCATCCCCAGCTTTGGGTTACAATCCAATCGCCGACCAGGTCTTGATACATCCTAACGATGTAATATTCCTGATGTTTTTGCCAACGCATGATCAAAGTAGATGAGTCCAGTTAAAACGAGTGGTTTGATACCACTATTTTTCATTAAAGCCGCGAATTGAGCCTGATCTTAGCGTGTTTGTAAAGTCCGGAGACTGATAAATTGCTTAATAGAAAACTAAATATTTTAGCGGATGAGAATATGCCCCAAGTGGAGGCTATTTTTTCTCGTTTCGGTGAGGTGACTTTAAAGAACGGCCGAGAATTTAGCGCTGAGGATTTAAGTGAAATTGATGTCTTGTTAGTTCGCTCAATTACGCAAGTGAATGAGTCGTTGCTTGGGGGTAGCCCTGTGCAATTTGTAGGTACTGCAACCATTGGAACGGATCATATAGATCACAAATGCCTACAAAGCAGAGAGATTGCATTTAGTAATGCGCCTGGTTGTAACGCCGATGCGGTAGTTGAATATGTGCTGAGTAATTTGTTACTCATCGCAGAGCACCAAGGGTTTGATCCTAAGGATCGTACTTTTGGTATTGTCGGAGTCGGTAATGTCGGCGGGCGTCTGCAAAAGCGTCTTCAAGCCTTAGGTTATAAGATTTTATTGAATGATCCTTTGCGTGAAAAAAACGAAGAGGATTTTGTTGGTTTAAATGAAGTATTACGTAAAGCAGATGTCATCTGCCTGCATACGCCTCTAACTGATAAAGGGGAGCATCCAACTCATCATCTTATCTCAGGGTCCGAACTGGCTCGGGTTAAAGAGAATGCGATTATTATTAATGCGGGCAGAGGCCCTGTGATTGATAATGCTGCATTGCTACAAGTGGGTAAAAAGCGTTTAGATCTGACGTTTGTTTTGGATGTCTGGGAGCATGAGCCTCTTGTTGATGCAGAGCTAGCAGAACGTTGCGCAATAGTAACCCCCCATATAGCGGGTTACAGCTATGATGGTAAAGTGCGTGGTACATATATGTTGTATCAAGCGCTGTGTAAGCATCTAGGCGAGCCGTGTGAAAAAACGCTAGACGATTTTTTACCTGTAGCCGAACTTGCGAATGTTGAGCAAGGAGAGTTAACACCACTTGAGCTGACTCAGAAGGTCTATGATCCGCGTATTGATGATTATATGTTACGCCAGACATTAGCCTTACCTGAATCAGAGAAAAAGCAGGCGTTTGATCAGTTGCGAAAGCAGTACCGTATTAGGCGCGAATTTGCTTCGCTTAGTGTTTCTGGTGCTACAAACCCCAAACAGTTAGAAGCGATAGGTTTCAAGCTCGCAGCTGAGGGGTAAATCCCTTAGTATGTAGCTACTGTTTATATATGTATTACATGCAAATCTCATCATATTCATAGCGATCAAGTAATAACCTTAATGACAACAGCTTTAGAATCATTGAATGACTCGCGTACGCTTTCCGAGTTGAATCCGCGTATAGGTGAGAAAGTTCAAATAGAAACCCGAGCGCCTAGAGCACGCTATTCTGTTCAACTGCTGGGCTATCGTGAAAACGGTAGTTTGATGGTTTCAGCACCAAAAAAATCTTCTATTAATGCTGGATCGTTAGTGACCGTTCGCTTGATGAGCGGGAATTACATCTGTGCATTTAGTGCGAAGGTTTTAAAAATTCAAACCTCACCTTTCGCTTATTGGCATTTGGAGTATCCGCAGAAAACGGAGATTAGGCGTATCCGGAGTCATACGCGAGTGCCTGTTAATCTGTTGGTCTCTGTTGATGAGTTTGAACAAGGAAAAGGCCTTAGGCATGACTGGCCAATGAATGCTTACTGTTCGAATATCAGTATGAAAGGCGCGTGTATTGACGCCCCTGTGGCTTTAGGCAAGCAGAGTGATAAATTGTTTATTACAACTCGTTTTACTGTTGCCGGTATTGATCAGGTTGTTTTAACCCCTGCGCTGATTCGAAATGTTCAACCGCAAGAGGGCAGTGTGACTCCAGTTGTCACTCATGGATTAGAGTTTTTAGATATTGATGATGATACACATCTGATATTGGCTGGATTTGTATACCAACAGTTTTTAATTGAAACCGGTAATTTGGAGATATTAGGTGTTTAAGCTAGGTCTTATTATCAATCCGTTGGCGGGTGTTGGCGGTAGTGTCGCTCTGAAAGGCAGTGATGGTGAACAAACGGCTCAAGAGGCGCTAGCTTTGGGAGCAAAACCAAAAGCAGGTTTAAGGACACTGCAGGCGCTAGATGTATTGAAAGGGCTTGAGGTTGAGGTCGTAACTTATCCTGCAGAGATGGGAGAGAATGTTGCTATTCAAGCAGGATTTGTTCCTACAGTCATTGGTGAA
Organism: Neptuniibacter sp. UBA6509; assembly: GCA_002435145.1. GTDB lineage: Bacteria > Pseudomonadota > Gammaproteobacteria > Pseudomonadales > Balneatricaceae > Neptuniibacter. The sequence goes on along the minus strand of DJLT01000056.1, from coordinate 10,590 downwards.
ATTGAATCTGGCCATACCTCTGCAGAGGATACGATCAACGCGGCTAAAGCGTTAGTAAAAGAGAATGTAGATCTGGTTTTATTTGCCGGTGGCGATGGTACAGCACGTAATATCTGCGAAGCGATCTCAGACGAAGTACCTGTATTAGGTGTTCCGGCTGGTGTGAAAATCCATTCAGGCGTATATGCGGTGACCCCACATGCGGCGGGTGAAATTATTGCCATGTTAGTCAAAGGCGAACTGGTCACTTTAGGGGATCAAGAAGTTCGCGATATTGATGAGGTCGCTTTCCGTGAAGGCCGTGTTCGCGCTAAATATTATGGTGAATTAAGCGTTCCGCAAGAGCACCGTTATCTTCAGCATGTAAAGAATGGTGTTAAAGAATCTGAAGAGCTTGTTCTGGATGATATCGCAGCGGATATTATTGAGAAAATGGAACCTGATACTTATTACATTATGGGGTCAGGTTCTACGGTCGCCGGTGTAATGGAGCAGTTAGGGCTTGATAATACGCTCCTAGGTGTTGATCTGATCAAAGATAATGAGCTTGTAGCCTCCGATTGTACGGGTCAACAGTTACTGGATTTAACCCAAGGACATGATTGCCAATTAGTGATTACGCTTATTGGAGGTCAAGGGCATATTATTGGCAGGGGTAATCAGCAACTTAGCCCGGAGTTACTGCTACGTTTAGGTAAACAGAACATCAACGTTATCGCAACCAAAACCAAGCTGCATGCTTTGGAAGGTCGACCTTTAATAGTTGATAGTGATGAGCCTAAAGTTAACCAGTTACTATCTGGTGTTATACCGGTTATTACTGGCTACCATGACTCAGTATTATATCGAGTTGCTAATTATTAATGTTGCGACTCTTGAATGGTTGCAAGCATGACTACCTATCTGTTGATGTAGCTTTTAGTAAATTATAGTAAACAGGTATTCCAATTCTGTGTTGTTTCTTACTGATAAATCTATCAGTAAGAAACATACTCACCCTAAATCAAATATGAAGAGCCACACACCCTCTAAGTTCTCTCCTATACTGTGAATGATAGAGTTATATAGGTGGTTAACGTGTTTAGATATCTCTTGGCTTTTTATAGCTGGTTTTTAGCGCCTCAGTGGATGCAAAACCGCACGCCTGATTATGATCATTTCTATAGACGGTTTTTTACAGCTAAGCATAAAGCAAAGCGAAGCATCGCTAAGTTGATTTGGATCGCTGCTCTTTTATTGCTACTTTTTTTTCCTTACCCGCCTCTCATAGTGTCTCTTTTATTATTTACGACCTTTATTTCATTCAGTTTATTGGATGAGTCTAAATGACATTGGTTTGTCATAATTCTGAAGTAGAGTGCCTGTTTATTTTTGAAGTTGAATGAATGAGGCTCCTATGAAAAAACTGATTGCTAGTACTGTAGTTGCAGGCGCATTGATTGCCCTAACGGGTTGCCATACGAACCAAGTTAAAGAGGAAATGAATCCTGCCGCAGCACAGCTTAATAACGATGACCTTTATGAAGTTGTTCACGAAGGGCGTTATTACGTATTTGATGATTTCAAAACATACCAATCATTTTTAACTGTAGGTGAGACCTCTTACCGTAAGGTATTTATTGGTGATGGCCCTAAAGGTGAAACACTTGTGTATGGCCTTACAGGCGAAGATAAAAAGAAAATGTCAGGTATAGCCAGTGTTGACATGTTCAATGGAGAGCTAGAATCAGCGGAAGATTTTTATGGTGAGGTACGTGGCGAAGACGGCCGCTTGTATGTCTTTAGTTCATTAGAAGATATGGAAGATGTTCGTTTAGTTGGTGAGGCGCCATATCGCTTCACGCAAATTGCAGCGGGCCCGCAAGGTCAAACGGTTGTGTTTGTTTTGAACAAAGACAATAAGAAAAGCAAACCGGTTGAGCTAATGGCTAAGTTCAAAACAATGAATGGAATGATGTAAGATTTCTAGATAGTTTTTACTGAGAGTTAATAATTAGTTGAACTTATTCTTAGAAAAACTATCTACATATTATTCCAGCGAGTAAGTGGTCTCTCAGCTAGTTATTGGATTTGGGTTCTGTAGGCTGATTGATCATTTTTAAACGCTGCTCTTATTCTTAGAGCAGCGTTTTTTTTGTCTCAAACTTTACCGTTAGACTGTTGGCATAGCCTATAAATAAAAAAGCCCAAACAACTATGTTTGGGCTTTTTTAATATTTTAAGTAGGTTTTTAGGGCTACTTAAAGTTCAGCGTTGTGGTAGATGTTCTGAACATCATCGAGTTCATTCAGCATATCGATGAACTTCTCAAACATCTCTACATCATCGCCTGATACGGGTGACATGTTATGCGGTACAAACTGAATTTCATCGACGTCTAGATCGATGTTTTCCACATTATCTGTCAGTGCTTTTTTCGCTTTGAAGTAATCCGTATGAGGTGCAAAAACGGTAATTTTACCCTCTTCACATTCGATATCTGTTACATCGACATCTTCCATCATTAGCACTTCGAGAATCGCATCCTCATCTTCACCGTTAAAGACGAAGATCGCACTATGGTCGAACATGTGGCTTACACTGCCTTGGCCACCGATCTTACATTTAGTTTTGGTAAAGCAGTTACGAACATCACCAAATGTACGGTTAGGATTGTCTGTTAGGCAATCGACAATAACCATGCAGCCGCCAGGACCAAAACCTTCATAACGTGCTGGTGAGAAGTCTTCTCCACCGCCGCCTTTAGCTTTATCAAGCGCTTTATCAATAACGTGAGCCGGTACTTGAGCTTTCTTTGCACGCTCAACAAGACCTTGAAGTGCCAAATTACCTTCTAATTCAATTCCACCCGATTTAGCACAAACATAGATTTCACGGCTGAATTTACTGTAAACCTTAGCTTTGGCGTCAGATGTTTTCGCCATTGACTCTTTACGGTTTTGATAGGCTCGACCCATTGCGATATTCCATACACTGATAAAAAAACAAAATTTTACAGATAAGCGCGCCGATATAAAACCTTAAATCGCGAATTGATGAGATGATTGTGTTGATGTCTATTAGAAAGAGCGCTTATAAAGCAGAGAGTTACAATGACGAGCCCGTTTCTAAGAGGGTAAGAATCATCGTGAGGTGGTTTTTTAGCAGAAATATCCCATGTCCCTTTTTTAATATCTGTTATATTCACAGCTAACTTACTTTCTCAAAAACATCGTTAAATGGACTTAACGTATAGGATATGAAATATGGACTCCAACGCCTCTGTTGAACACTCTCAACACTTACAGCAATCACTGCAACAGTACTTCTCTTTTGATGCCTTTCGAGAGGGACAAGAGCAAACGATCACTCAGTTGCTTGCGGGACAATCGACGCTTTCAATTTTTCCAACCGGTGCGGGTAAGTCGTTGTGTTACCAGTTTACGGCGATACACCTTCCTCATTTAACGCTTGTCGTATCACCGCTCTTAGCGCTAATGAAAGATCAGCTAGCCTTTTTAAAAACGAAAGGTATTTCTGCAGCCAGTATCGATTCGACATTAACACCGCAAGAAAACCAAGCAGTTATGGCGAATGTACGCAGTGGGCAGATCAAAATACTGATGGTGTCAGTGGAAAGGTTTAAGAATGAGCGGTTTAGAGAGTTCATAAAATCTGTCGATCTATCCATGCTGGTGGTGGATGAAGCGCATTGTATCTCAGAATGGGGGCATAACTTTCGTCCTGATTATCTTAAGCTTCCACAATACAAAGAGGAGCTAAACATACCTTTAGTTCTGTTATTGACAGCGACAGCGACACGTAAAGTCAAAAAAGATATGGCGCTGCGTTTTGGCATAGGGATTGAGCATATTGTTCAAACGGGCTTTTACCGCAACAACCTTGATCTGACTGTGCTGCCTGTAAAGTCTGAGGCTAAGAATCAGGTGCTGGCAGATCTGATAAATCAGCAACAGGCAAGTCAGTCGCAAGAAGAGGGCAGTGGTATTGTTTACGTTACTTTGCAACAAAGTGCGCAAGAGGTGGCTAACTATTTAACGCGTCAGAATATTAATGCTACGGCTTATCATGCTGGCTTGGATAATGAATTACGCCATCAGATCCAAACCAACTTTATGCAGGGTAAGATTAAAGTTGTTGTCGCAACTATTGCTTTTGGTATGGGCATTGATAAGTCAGATGTTCGTTTTGTTATCCATTATGATCTACCAAAATCTATAGAAAACTATAGCCAAGAGATCGGTCGAGCAGGTAGAGATGGAAGGCCGTCTAACTGTATTACCTTGGCTAACCTTGATGGTATCAATACGGTAGAGAACTTTGTTTATGGTGATACCCCTGAACCAGAAGCGATTCAATATGTAATTGATAATATTCGTTCTGAGATGGCGAACGATCAGTGGGAGCTGCAAACGCTGAGTCTATCTAATGCGTCGAATGTGCGTCAGCTACCGTTAAAAACATTACTGGTTCAATTGGAACTCAAGGGTGTGATCAAACCGCTTTATGCGTACTTTGCAGATTTTCGTTATAAGTTTGTTGAAGCTAAAGAGGCGTTGTTATCGCGTTTTCCAGGCGAGAGGCAAGAATTCCTCAAGGCCATTTTTGAACATACTGCATTTAAAAAAATCTGGGGTACATTAGATTTCGATAGTTTGTACCAGCATTATGGAAGTGAACGGCATCGAGTTGTTGCTGCAATGGAATACTTACAAGAGCAGGGACTCATTGTGCTTGAAACTAAAAAGATCACTGAGGTCTTTGCAGTTGATAGCGTAGCGCTTGCAGATCCTCAGTTAGCGCCTAGTTTAACTGAATATTTTCAGGATAAAGAGCAGAAAGAGGTTCAAAGAATTGCCGCGCTTGTGCGTTTCTTCGAGCTTGACCGTTGCCTGACTTCAAATCTGGCGCGTTATTTTGACGATCAACAGGCACCGGAGAACTGTGGTCATTGCTCGGTTTGTCGTGGACAGGTTGCTAAACTGGAATACTCCCAAGAACCTCAATTGCCAGATGATGCGGAGTTGACCTCAATGATGCAGGGGTTAAAGCAGCATCTTGAAAGCAAAGTTGGCAAGACCCCCAGTGTAGGAAGTTACTGCCGCTTTTTATCCGGTATCAGTATCCCCCTTTTTAGTCGACATAAGGTCAAACAGCTAGCTGGGTTTGGTTGCTGTGAACAGGTTAGGTTCGAAAAGATAAGAGAGAAAGTTAGCGAGCTAATATAGTGGAATAGCTTAATAGGTCGCTTAATCGAATAGCTTAATAAATAGCTCGGTGCTTCTTATTCTGATGGGCCGAGCTAAAGACTATCTAATTCATCTTTAGTCAGAAGCCTGCTCTCTCCAGTGCTTAAAGCCTTATCAAGTAAAATGGGGCCAATTGAGGTTCTATGAAGTTTTACAACCGGGTTTCTAAAGCGCCCAAACATACGTTTTATCTGGTGATAGCGACCTTCTTCTAAGGTAACTTTAGCGATAAATTCAGACTTGATCTCAAGTTGTGCTGGTCGGGTGGTGATATCTTCGAAAGGGAAGTACATACCTGCTGCAAACGCAGAGATATACTCTGTTGTTAAGGAGTTCTCTAGAGTCACTTCATAACACTTTTTGACTTTGCTCTCAGGAGAGGTGAGTTCCCTTGACCATTCCCCGTCGTTTGTTAGCAGTAGTAAACCGGAAGAGTTTAAGTCTAAGCGTCCGGTGATATGAAGGCCTTTGTATTCTGGTGGGAGTAGATCGATAACCGTTTTATGCTGATCATCTTTGGTGGCGCTCACTACACCCACAGGTTTGTGCATCATCAAATAGATAGGTTGTTTATCTTGTAGCGCTAACCCATCTAATTCAACTTTATCGAATTGACCGATAATTTGATTGATATCGGTTGCAACAGAACCGTTTACCAAAACGCGCTTCTGGGCGAGCATTAATCTCACATGCTTACGGTTGGTAGTGGTTGTTGCCGATATAAAGCGGTCGAGGCGATGTTTGTTAGATTGCATCGGTTAAGTGTGCGTCAAAGCATTGAGAATTAAAGTGAATGTTACTTTACAAATAGTCACTTCGCTAATAGCTACTGCATTAATAGTCACGTGGGGCACCTTGCGTACATTTTTTGCAATTTAATAGTTGCCCTAGCATCTCCTTACGGCCTGTCTCTGACTCAACCCAAGGTCGGTTCGTCCAAGGCGGGTTGTGTCTTACATGCTGAAAATGACCGCAGGCTAATTCGGCTACCCAGTCATCTTCGTCGTCTTTGCGGTAACCTGTAATAGGTTGATTCATAAATAGGTTTTTAAATAAAACGAAAGGGTGATATCCAAAGATAATCACCCCATTAACAGGATTATTTTTGACTCAATAGCGGGTTTTCTTTAGCCAATTTACACTCTAGGACACCATTTTTACCTTCTATTTCATCCACGGGTTCTAGATTTGCTCCGCCAACGAAAACGCCCATTTTAATATACTGTTTAACAAAATAGTTTTTACCTGCTTCCATCGCAACAGTGAGTGCGTTATCACTAAATTCTGATTCAGTTGAAAGCTGATGTGTACCTGGCTCTAACTCCTTATAGAAATAAGTCATTGGTGCGCTTTCGCCAATGATCTGGCCATCGATAAGTATATTCTTTTTCAAGGCAGCGCCAAAATTTGAATTTCGATAGATATAGAGGCCTGCTAAATGAGGTGGTGGCGCAGAGAATTGTTTTTTAGCTAAATCTTCTTCAACTGAAGCCATAGGTACTGATGCACACCCTGTAAGAAGTGTTGCCAAAGTAATAAGTAAAACGCTAAACCCTTTTTTTAACATGGTCCTTCCTTGTGTTAGTTCGTATATTTGTAAGTGAAGTGATTTTAAATTTTACCAGATTTTACGAATTAATAGAGAAGTAGGTACAGAGAAATAGCGGACCTTTGGTGATTAATCTAATACTACTTAAGGTGGCATGAAACGAGCCACTTACTAAATCAATACAGCTCTTTGGTTGAATGATAAGCAATGTAGGCCAAAATAGGACAGATCAAAATAAGAACGACGATCCAAATAGAACCTGCTTCAAGTATCAAAGGTGTTAGCTGTGCGCATATGGCACCGGTCATTAATTGAATAAACCCCATTAAACCGGACGCAGTACTTGGGGAACTTTGACTACAACTGATACCCGCAGATTGGCTGTTGGGTTGGCTAAACCCCCGGCCGATAGTGAAAAGAGCCATTGGCAGAAAAAGAGTCAAATAGTGTATGCCTAAAAAGTACACGCTTATGAGCATAATACAGGCACCCAGCATCGATAAACTGTGACCCAGTTTAATCATGCGTTGCACACCTAGTTTGGAAGAAAGCTTGGCTGCGTTAAAGCTTCCGAACATAAAACCGAGTGAGACTAATAAAAACCAGTTGCCAAAGTCCGCAGAGTTACCACCGATCTCATTGTTCACAATGTACGGCGCAGAGCCAATGAATAGATAGAAAGCAGAAGCGATAAAGGTTGTTGATAGAGCATAGCCTAAGTAATTAGGCGCTTTAAGCACCTCCCAATACTGTTTGAGTATACGGTTCAGACGTAAGCTATCTGTTTTGTGTTTCGCCGTTTCTGGGATCATAAAGAGTACGATCAACCATGAAATGCTGCTGAGTAACAATGAAAAATGAAATAGATACTGCCAACCTAAATGAAGGTTTATATGCCCACCGAGTGTAGGTGCGATGGCTTGTGAGATGGCAATCGAAAGCGTGATGTAACCGATTTTACCGGCAGCCTTATCGCGGCTGTACCGGTCTAACATGATTGTTCGGGCTAATACCATTCCGGTACAACCGCCTAATGCTTGTAGAACTCTCGCGATGAGCAGAGAGTTTAAATCATCCGCAAAGGCACCCAGTAAACAGCCAATAAAGTGAATCGCAATACCGGTTAATAGAACAGGGCGGCGGCCAACCCTGTCTGCTAAAGGCCCACAGATTAATTGCCCTAGGGCTAGGGCAAGTAGGTAGAGGGTGAGGCTAAGTTGTATCTCGCTTTTACTGACCCCTAGATCGGCTGCTGCATCGGGTAGTGCAGGTAACAGAATGTTAAGCGCGATGGGGCTGACCATCGACATGATCGTAAAGTAAGCAATAGGGGGAAGCGGCTTATTATTTTTCATAAGGAGCAAGAGACTATTTAGATAGCTTGGTCTTTAATTAGCTATTGAGCTGTTTAAAGCGATAAATGCAGCGATACCCGCTTCTGCACATTGTTGATCTTGTGCTTCGCTTGCCCCTGAAATGCCAATAGCGCCTATTATTTCGTCTTTATGTTTGATCGGTAAACCTCCGCCAAACATGACAACATCATCTTGAGCGTTTAGACCATCTAATAAGTATTGTTTCTCGGCTAATTTTTCTTGCCAAAGGTGAGTGCCAAAACCAAAGCTAACGGCAGTATGCGCTTTACCTTGGGCTATTTTCGTTGAGGGCATGGGCGCATTATTGATCCTTTGCATTGACAGTGGATTACCATGTTTATCAAGGACCCAAGCGCAGATACGTAGATTTTTGTCAGATGCATATTTACACGCAGCCATTGCTATTTTCTGGGCTGTTTCCCAGTGTAGGGTGGTATCAGTAACAATCATGTAAATCCCAACGGGTTATTAGTGGTTATCTAGTGAGTGCTAAAAACTAAAAAGGGTACATTTTGTCCGAAGACAAAAGGCACCCTTCAAAAGATATTGTGCTTCTAGCTTACAGGCTGAAAACTACGTTAACTTGGCCTGTACCGGAGCTTGGGAAGTATTCGCCAATCACTTCACCTTTACCTTTATATTGGTCCCAACCTAAAGCACCAAATAGCATTGCTGTATCGTGCATACCACCTTCACCAGAGCAGTGATCTGCATAATCCGGTAGCATTTTAAGGAAAGTCGCAATATCACCTTGTTGCCAAAGGTCCAGTACGCGTAGATCTACCTGACGGTTGAACTCTCTTGAAATAGTGAACGTACCGTTGTTCGCTTCATAGTCATCATTATCCCAAATACGATGAGATAAAGAACCCGATGCAAGTAGCATAACTTTGCTATCACTGGCTTCAATCGCCTCCAGAATAGCTTCACCTAATTTACGTGAAGAATCTAAACTATGCACTGTACACCAGCCCGCAACAGACACAACTTTTAGGTCTGATTCAGGGTTCATATAGCGCATAGGTACTAATGTGCCGTACTCAAGATCAAGCGTATCTACCTGATGAGAAAGCGTGAACACGCCTTTCTCTGTCGCTTTATCGGCAATAAGGTCACCTAGTTCAGGGTTGCCTTTGTACTCGTATTGCATGTCTTGAATAAAATGAGGGAATTCGTGGCTTGTGAAGCTACCTTTGAAGTTAGCGCCAGAATTTACATGGTAACCCGCATTAACAAGCCAATGTGTATCAATAACAACAATGGTATCTGCACCCGCAGCACGTGCACGGCGAGCAATCTCTTTATGACCATCGATAGCTTGTTGACGACAACCTTCCAGTTTTCCAGGTTGCTCTGACAAGTACATTGTAGGTACATGTGTAACTTTAGCCGCGAGAACTAGTTCTCCCATCGTAAACCTCTCTTCAGTCTTATTATGCGCTGATCAGTCTACTCACTATAAGATAGAAGTGTGGACTCGATAGCATTTTATTTAAAAATAAACTTAATATGTTAATTATAATTCAATCTAAGATAGTTGTCATGTTATCTAATGTCAATAATTAGATGCTTATTGATAGAAATCAAACCACGGAGTAGTGGCGATAGAGGCACTGTGTGGATCTAGTCCATGAGCAGAAGGTTTGGAGGGGAGCGTGGAGAAGAAGATCTGGAGAGAAAGATCTGGAGAGAAAGATCTGGATAGAAAGTAGAGACCTAAAAGAAATTTGGGTCTCTTAATCAAAAGACAGTACAGCTTGGCTATTTAAGGTTCTAACTCTGAAAGCTCTTTGAGCATATTCATGAGCTCATCAAGCTTTGCTTGGCCGTAGCGCTCAGCGAAAACCTTATAACGTTTTTCAACTTCAGGGCTCAAACGCTCAAATAACTCATTGGATTGATCCGTTAAGCTGATAATCGAGCGGCGCTGGTCTTCATCAGACTTACGACGTTGAACATAGCCTTGCTGCTCTAAGCGCTTAAGAATTCCAGTTAAGCTAGGGCTAAGAAGGCAGCAGCGTTCAGCTAGCTCTTTTGATTCCATTTCATCATATGCGTATAGCGCACGTAGTACACGCCATTGCTGCTCCGTTAATGTATTTTCATGTAGCAGTGGGCGGAAAAACAACATAGTTGCTTCGCGTGCTTTTAGTAGCTGTAGCGGCAGTGAATCTTCAAATTTACGCATAAGAAAGTTTCTATAATGGAGTATCTATAATGAATAAGTGAACATTTTCACGGCTAATAAAGTAATGTGCAAGCTTTTAGCGGCTAATTAGTGCTAACGAACATGTTTAGGTACTTAATATGTTACTAAATTCCGTTTTTTATGTTCTTTATGATTAAGCATATAGCTAGATAGCGTATATCGAAGGGAATTGATGAGCTTTTACGGGGAATTAAAAAAGCCCTGATG
>DJLT01000134.1 GCA_002435145.1 Neptuniibacter sp. UBA6509 | reverse complement strand
TTCATGATCAGCCAGAATATGCAAAGCGACTTTGTCAGTTGATCTTCGTTTACCGGAACCTTCTTTGTCATAATCCTTGTTAATGGGATTATTAAATGATTCACCTACGAGAAAGTCATTAAAACTTTCTGAGTCAGAATGCTCTGCAATTACGTAGTCAAAAAAGTCACTACATTCATTAACAAATGATGATAACGTTTTTTCTGACCTTCTTAGTTTGTAAAACTCCTTCGCTGTTAGTGGGGGCTCAGGTTTGTCTTTGGCCGACTTAAGTGGTTCATTTGACCAAAAAGCCCACCTTTTGAAATCTGATATTTTATATGGAACAGGTATATTTGGGTGATTATTAACTTCTTGATACCAAGGGATATAAAGAAATATATAGTCGACTAATATTCTTAGATTGCCCCTACGAGACTTATGCGTCGTAGCAGAACCTCCTTTACTGAGCTGGTAAGCATCATAATACTCCAAGGCACTAATCCAATCAGAAAATGACGACTGAATTCCTATATGTTCACGGCCTGGATAAAGACCGGATTCCCGGAGATAACCCCACCAATTTTGAGTGTGATTTTTTCGATATCTGATACGACTTATATGATACGGCAGTAGCTTCACGTACTCGAGTATTTGATTTTTTGTAGACAATTGCGTGAGTGTTATAAAGTTACGGTTGCGAAAGTCTTGGTTGTAGCGTTTTCGCTTCCCGTCTTTTCCATATACACTGAATTCAGAGTGATATTCTGTTAATTGCTCAATATCAAGGGTTGCTATATAACCACTCTTATCTAAATTCACGACTGCGGAAAGCGCTTCGAAAGCCCTAAGATTTTTTTCTGAAAACTGGCATTTTTCGTGGTGTAAAACAGCTTTGAGTATACCTCTAAAGTTGGTTTTAGTTTGTGTAGCTTTAAATCCTGTTCGAACAACATCCCAAACCTCACTCAGAGATATATCTTGTATCGACTTCCAGTCTGTCATTAGAATTAACCTCTGCGTTTCGAAGTTAAATCTTTTATCAGAACATATAAACGACCAAAGTTTTTTTGGGATTAAAGCAGCATGGTCAAAGTTCACTAAACGCAAGAAGCTCTTATTGAACCGCCAAGATAGAACTAAATCACTATGCCCCCACAGAAATAAATAAAGGATCCCGCATCCTTCTCGAAAGCTTTTAAAGTGCCGATCTGTAGGAAACGAAACGTCGAGAATTCTTTCAAGACCTTCTTTTTCCAATGGCTCGACATACAAAGCGATATATAGCTCTCGCAACATATCATCATTAAAGCGAATCTGCGTAGCATAAAATTGAAAAGCGTTGCGACCGATCTCATCTGCCCTAGAAAGAGATGTATAATTGTCTGGCACTTTGCCCCTAACACTTTCTAATGCTGATAGGATTTCCTTTAATCGAATAGAGAAATCATCAGGAAATAAATTAGTATTGGTAACAATCAATTCATCAGCAGTATTAATCACTGGCAAAGTCCTTAAATATAATTAGGTGGAATAACACGAAAGGCTTTCTATTCACTCAAACTGCAAAGTGGCGCGTAGGCAAACAGGAAGTAAGTTCAACTGATTCAGTCAGTTGCATTGCTTTGTCCAAATGCCATTTTGCGACCATTTGATTTAAGTTTTCTGGCTGTTCTCCACGTAACTCTCTGTCCAAGATTTCCATTTTCATCAGAATCTTGTCTTGTCTTTGACGTGCATATATCGCAGTTGAAAGTGGTGATGCGTGTCCCATCATTAGCTGTATTTCGGTATCTGATAGGCCTATTTGACCTCGCTCGTAGTCGGGAAAGTCATTTTTAAGAAATACTCCGTACATATGGCGAAGTGAGTGAAGCGAAAGCTCTAGAGCTAAACCAATTCGATTTTGAGCGGCTCTGAATGCTTCATTTAGCGTTTTGTTTTGCGCTTCAAAAAGTGGTTGCCCATATTCATCGTCAGTTTCTTTGAGGAACACTAACCCATCGGACGAAAATGGTGGTTGGTATTTTAGCTGTAGAAGCGCATCGAATAAGATATCTTTCAAAATCGGGAGCAGGTATATATTCGCAGTTTCTCGCCCTTTCCAGGGTAACCTATGCGAACTATGATAATCATGCGATCCTCTTAAGTTATTAGGATCTTCAATGCGGATGCGTTTATTTTCGAAGTCTACTAAGTCCCATTTCAAAACGAGTGCTTCGCTTTGTCTGAGGCCTCCCCCTGCCATTGACGCCCAAAACGCTCTGTCACGAATGTTGTCGGTACGTAACAGCAATTCTTCGATGTGCTCGACTGGAAAATCTTTCGCAGAGCCTTTTCGTTTGTTTTGAGATTTGCCAACTCGCTGTAAACGAGAACCTCTTCGAAATTTTTTAATTTTTCTAAGATTTGCGCCGAGAATTGAATTCTGCTGTATTCTCCTAATTTCATGCATAGAAACCGTCTTTTCGTGCTTTAGTGCTGCAAAAAGCTCGACATTATCATCAAGCTTTTCACCCAGTACTTCGGCGGCATAGCTCTTAGTATTTTCAGCAAGATCAACAACAAATTCTAAAAAGTAATTAATCGCTGCCAGCGCTTCACTTGTTGATTTAAGAGGCTTACGACCAAGCGACTTGGCAACTTGCTTTAAGTACAACTTATTACTTTTTTCTGCTTTCTCTAAAAGCTCCGGGTAATCATGGACGACCTCGTTCAAGACATTTTCTTCTGGAACAATGTCAGACAGTAGTACTCCACATTCAATCAAGTAATCTATGAAGCGAGCGACATGACCTCTGTACGCTACTCGAGTTTGTTGTGATGGGTATCTCTCAAAAAGTTTGTCCTGGTATTGTGTAAAAACATCTATGGGCATTGAATCCGATGGCTTTCTTACATCAATCAGTCTTGATTTTCCGTTTGGCATTGGCACTAAAAGACAATTTTTCATCACACTAACATACCGCTCCATTCAAATACTGCAAAAAATATAGCTAACCAAAACTTAAACATCAATAGTGTATGCAGCATTTAAATACTGCACTTTTACTTGACTCAGTGATAAACGCCATACAATATAAAAAGTGGTATATTAAGTCGGAAAAATCTTCGAGCGGACACGCTCTTAGGTTTTTCTTTCCTATTGATTAAAAAGGTAAATTTATGGGTTTCAAACTCAAAGATATTGCCGACATACGCCTTGGCCACCCTTTTAGAGGCTCAATAAAGGGCGACGAGGATGGCGATGTCCATGTGGTTCAAGTACGCGATACCAATGACTCAGGCGAAGTGAATGGTTCGAACTTGGTGAGAACATTTCTAGCCGGGCGTAAAAAGCCGGATTGGTTACAAAAAGGTGATATTTTGTTTGTCGCAAAAGGCGCAAATCATTATGCAGCGATTGTTGACGATGGCGTGTTACCCGGGCAATCGGTGTGTTCACCCCACTTTTTTTTAGTGCGGATAAAACCTAAGAAACATGTCATTGCTTTACCTGCTTTCATCGCCTGGCAGCTCAACCAAATACCAGCGCAACGGTATTTTTTTAATAGTGCTGAGGGATCGCTTTACGTCAGTATTCGAAAGCAGGTTCTTGAAGATACTCCCTTAGTGTTGCCCAGTATAGAAAGGCAGCGCCAATTAATCTCAATGCAACTATGTGCATTGAAAGAAAAAAAGACATTGCAAAGATTGATTGAGAATCGACAACAACAAATCAATGCCATCGCGAAAAATGAATTAGAGCCGTACAGCGGCACAGACCGAGTTTAGGAAAATAAATGACAGATTCAGTAACCAACTCAAATGAAATCATTGAACAGGACACCATTGTTCAACCTGAAGTAAACAAAGCCGTATGGGCCGCCTGTGACACGTTCAGAGGCGTTATCAGTGCCGATACATACAAAGACTTCGTGCTTACCATGTTGTTTCTCAAATACATCTCTGACGTATATCGCGATGAGTACAACAGGCTAACCGAGCAGTATGGCGATAACCCAGACCTCATCAATGCAATGATGGGTAAACAGCGCTTTGTGTTGCCAACTGGAACTAGCTTTTGGGATTTACATGAGCAACGTCACCAGGCTGGCAATGGCCAACGCATAGATCAAGCACTTCACGCGATTGAAGAAGCCAACGGTGGCAAACTAAAGAATGTGTTTCAGGACATCATGTTCAACACAGACAAGCTAGGTCCTGAAAAACAAAAGAACGAACTGCTACGTCATCTGTTAGAAGACTTTGCGAAAGCAACGTTAGATTTTCGACCAAGCCGAATTGGCGGATTAGACGTAATTGGTAACGCTTATGAATACCTGATTAAGCACTTTGCTGCTGGCAGTGGCCGCTCCGCAGGAGAATTCTATACACCACCAGAAGTTTCTGACTTACTGGCAGCAGTGCTAGACCCGCAAGAAGGCGACCAAATATGTGACCCGGCTTGCGGCTCAGGTTCTTTGCTAATGAAGTGTGGCGCAATCGTGCGCAAGAATTCAGGGTCTAAGAAATACGCCCTATTCGGACAAGAAGCCATCGGTTCGACCTGGGCCCTAGCCAAAATGAATATGTTCCTTCATGGAGAAGATAACCACCGCATTGAGTGGGGAGACACTATCCGTAATCCACTGTTGAAGGATAAAGACGGTTTAGGCTTACTGCATTTTGATGTAGTGACGGCCAACCCTCCCTTTAGCTTAGAGAAATGGGGCTTCGAAGACGCCGGCAATGATCCTTATGGTCGCTTTAGAAGAGGTATTCCACCCAAGAGCAAAGGTGACTATGCCTTTATCAGCCATATGATCGAAACCCTAAAGCCTGATACGGGTCGCATGGGCGTTGTGGTTCCTCATGGCGTACTTTTCCGAGCATCATCTGAAGGAAAAATTCGTCAGCAACTGATTGAAGAAAACCTGCTAGATACGGTTATAGGTCTGCCAGAAAAGCTGTTTTTCGGCACAGGTATTCCTGCTGCCATCCTGATTTTCAAGAAGCACAAAACCGATAACAACGTACTGTTTATTGATGCCAGCCGTGAATTCAAATCTGGCAAAAACCAAAACCAGTTAACACCAGACAATATCCAGAAGATCATCGACACCTACAAAGCGCGTGAAAACGTCGATAAGTATGCCTTCCTGGCCAGTTTCGATGAAATTAAAGAGAACGACTTCAACCTCAATATCCCTCGCTACGTGGATACCTTCGAAGAAGAGGCCGAAATAGATTTGGTCGCCGTGCGTAACGAACGTGTTCAACTGAAAAGCGAACTGCAAGCCCTTGAAGCAGAAATGGATGGCTACTTGAAGGAGTTAGGCTATGCAGACTGAAGCATCAGTTTATCACCCGCATTTTGGATGTATTCCTTCAAGTTGGATGGTTGTCGATGCAATTGAAGCATGTTCAAAAATTACAGATGGTACTCACGATACACCAAAGGCAGTACCAGATGGTCAACCTTACATAAAATCAGTTCACATTAAAAATGGGGAGGTTGACTTTGATAATTGCCTATTTGTTAGTGAGGCTGATCACGAAACTATTTTTCGACGCTGCAACCCAGAAAAAGGTGATCTACTTGTTGTAAATATAGGGGCTGGGAATATAGGTGATTGTGCTTACGTTACGGTAGATTTTGAATTCAGCATGAAAAACATTGCTTTACTCAAGCCTAAAAAGGATACCTTAAACAGTTTATATTTTTATTACTACTATAGGTCACGACAAGAAAGGATTACCCACACTGCAAAAACTGGTGGGGCACAACCGTTTTTATCACTGAAAGATCTGAAAAAATTAAAGGTTGTTCTACCTCCTATTAACGAGCAATGCAAAATAGCCAGAATACTACTCACTTGGGATAAAGCGATTAGCACCATCGAGCGCCTAATCGACAACAGCAAGCAGCAGAAAAAAGCCCTGATGCAACAATTGCTCACTGGCAAAAAACGCCTGCTTGATGATTCAGATAACCCGTTTGATGGAAAATGGGAAGCTCTATATCTGCATGATGTTGCGAAAATAATTGTTAGTCCAGTTGATAAAAAGGCCGTTGAAGGTGAAATTCCCGTAACGCTGTGTAATTACACGGATGTTTATTACAACACCAGAATTTCTAAGTCCTTAGATTTCATGAAAGCTACTGCAAAGCAATCTGAGATAGACAAATATACCCTTCAAGTTAACGATGTCATCATTACCAAAGATTCTGAGACTCCGGGGGATATTGCTGTCCCTGCGTTAGTTGACGAAGACTTAGGTGGTGTTGTCTGTGGTTACCATTTAGCAATAATCCGTCCAAAGGCCCGAATGGTAGCAGGAGCCTATCTAAATTATTTGTTCTCAATGCCAAAAACACGTTATTACTTTTTTACGCTTGCAACAGGAGCAACGCGATTTGGGTTGTCGGTTGGAGGAATTAATAAAGCTCATTTCACACTGCCACCACTAGATGAGCAGCAAAAAATAGCTGCGGTACTTACCAACGCTGACAAAGAAATAGAGTTACTACAACAGCAGCTTGATGATTTAAAACAAGAGAAAAAAGCACTGATGCAACAGTTGTTAACAGGCAAGCGCAGAGTAAAAGTTGACGAAAAGGAGGTCGCATAATGTCAAAAGGTAAAAATCAACATGTGGTGAAGCACCCTGATGGCTGGGCGGTAAAAGGCGCGGGTAATTCAAAAGCCACTAGAGTTACCCGCACTCAACAGGAAGCGATTGATGTCGCTGAGCAGATTGCTAGAAACCAGCAGTCTGACACCAAAGTACATGGCCGTGACGGAAAAATACGTGCTGGCAATAGCTACGGCAATGACCCACATCCGCCGAAAGACAAGAAGTAAGGATACATATGACTTTTAAGATATTGAGCATCGATGGCGGGGGAATACGCGGTGTTTACCCTGCGCACATACTTAAATGTTTCGAAGAAAAACTCGGAATCAATCTCTTAGAGTCATTCGACATGATAGCTGGCACTAGTACGGGTTCCATAATAGCGGCTGGTGTTGCCTGTGACATCCGTGCAGCCGAAATGGTTAACATGTACAAGGAACATGGCGCGGATATTTTCAAAAAGAAAAAGTCAAGAATTCCCTTTAAAAAACAGAGTACAGCTACACAGCTTATGCTGGAAAGCGTATATGAAAGCAGCAGTTTATCGGATGTTCTGAAAGGTGTTTTTAACGATATTACGCTTGGGCAAGTAGCCAAGCCTCTGATTCTGCCAGCAACAGATGTAGGTAACGGTGGAGTTCATGTATTTAAATCGGCTTATGACCCAACGTTTATTCGTGATAGGTCGGTAAACGTCAGAGATGCTGTTCTTGCCTCTTGCTCAGCCCCAACATTTTTTGACCCTCATAAAGTTGATGAGTATTTGTTATCTGATGGTGGCCTATGGGCAAACAACCCAGCATTAGTAGCCGTTATCGATGCTCAAAAACGACTGGGTATAAATTACGATGATATACAAGTGGTATCTGTCGGCACTGGTTATTCCAAGGTCGCCTATGGGTTAAAGCATAAAGGTGGCTGGGGTTTTGCGACGGGCTGGAAGCATAAAGAGTTCATAAATTTCATGTTATCGCTTCAAAGCCAAAGCGCGTTGAATTATCTAAAGCTTCATTTGAAACCTGAGCAAATATTAAGAATTGATTTTGAGTCCGATACCGATCTGCCACTCGATGACGTTTCTGAAATCGATAATTTGATCAGTTTAGCCGACAAGAATTTTACATATGGAAGTAAAGAGATTAGCAACTTTATCTTGGGAGGGAATGTATTGTGACTCAAATAGTTTCTAGGGAAGAGGCCCTGTTAACTGCGGCGAAAAAGTTGGACATCTCTCCGACTAAATATAAACAAGCAATCGATCGCTTTAATTCAATGAAAACACATCTAGAGCAAGGAAACTATCCCGGAACATATCGTGCTCCAGACGTATACCTTCAAGGATCTTTTAAACTTGGAACAGAAATCCGCCCATTCAAAAATAGTAAAGATGCAGATTATGACATTGATTTGGTCTGCAACTTGGCTCATCTAAAACAGGAAGTACTCGCCTCCACTGTAAAAAATCAGGTTGGACAACGGATTATCGAGAATGGTACGTATTCCAGATTATTAGATGAGGAAGGAAAGCGCTGCTGGACTCTTAACTATGCTGAAGATGATGGTGTGGGCTTCCATATGGATATACTCCCTTCGGTTGCAGAAAATAGTCTATTGGCGAGACCTCAATCAATCGCAGCTACAAATAAAGATCAAGAAAACAACTACTCTTGGACAACGAGCAATCCGAAAGGATTTGCTGAATGGTTTTACGAAAGAAATGGCACTGCATTTGAACAAGCAAAATTGACTCAAAAGCAACGCATCTTCAACAATCAAAGACAGTTGTATAATTCGATTGACGATGTTCCAAATATCCACGTTAAAACGCCGTTGCAAAGGGCAATTCAGCTATTAAAGAGGCATCGTGATGTAAGGTTTTCACAATCCGATATAGAGGCTTTCAAACCAATCTCAATGATTATTACTGTATTAGCTGCCAAAACTTATAACAACGAAGCAACAATCTATGAAACGTTGAGAAATCTGATATCAACTTTAAACCAGCATTCTCATCAGATTAGCAATAACTTTGTTTTCAACGATTACTACGCGAGAAATACTTACACCCTAATAACGCGCACTTCTGATGGGAAGTGGTTTATCCCCAACCCAACTAATCCGGGTGAAAATTTTGCTGACCGATGGCACGAGGACAATAACGCAAGGGCAAATGCCTTTTTTCAATGGGTAGGTTGGCTCAGAGACGACTTCATCAATATCGAAAACTTTATCGAGGAAGATAAGTTTACCAAAGCACTTGTTGATGTATATAAGCCAACAAATTTACCTGCACTCACTTTTAATGTGCCCCACAAGGAACAACTTCGATACCCCATCGTTGCAAACATATATTCTGCGGATATAAAAGCAAGTTATAAAACCAACATATCTTGGAAAGAGTTTCAGTCTGGACAGCCTTTACTCAAAGGAAAGGAGTTAAAGTTCAAACTTAAGACTAATGTTCCTGCACCATTTGACATTTACTGGCAAGTGGTAAATACAGGACAAGAGGCTGCGAATGTAGGACAACTTAGAGGTGAAATATCTCCTCAATCCAATACGGCCTCAGACGAAATCTATAGAACAGAATCCACGTCCTACACAGGAGATCATTGGGTTGAGGGATTCGTCATCAAAGATGGTGTATGCGTTGCTAAAACTGGTGAATTTGTTGTACGCGTCAGAGATAGGTTCGCTGCATGAATAACGTAAACTTCCAAGAAGAATTCAGTTCAAAAATCCCTGCATTAACGCTGCTTAGTAACCTTGGGTACGACTTTATACCCCCAGCTGAATGCGAGCTGTTGCGCGGTAATCAGCTATCAAAGTCGGGAAAAAGTTCATCGCAAGTCATTTTGCAATCTGTGATGAGAAGCTTTCTTGCCAGGCAGCATTTTTCTTTTGCCAGTAAATCACACCTGTTATCTGAAGATGCCATTGACAAAGTAAT
>DJLT01000084.1 GCA_002435145.1 Neptuniibacter sp. UBA6509 | reverse complement strand
CGCTTTGAGCTTATCTTTTAATGAGGACGTGTTTTCATCCTCTATCGTATCAGTCTCGATAGGGTTTTCGGTCGTGCTATCCTTGTCCTCTTCCTCGCTTGAGGAAGAGGTTTTCTCATCCTCTTTTTCCTCTTTTTTAGCAGGAAAAACTGCTTTCATTAGTTCAGTACAGTTTGGAAAGCGTTGCTCTGTATCGGTTGAAAGCGCTTTTTGTAACTCCTCCCATTGACCGTTATCTAAGTCGTCAGGTTGTATTAATTGTTTACGAACACGGTCTGCTTCTGAATCTTTAATGTTGAAGGCCGCAGTGCCCGTCAGTAATTCATAAACGATAGCCGCAAATGAGTATACGTCGGTTTTACGGCTGAGTTTTCCGGGATGGAATGCTTCCGGAGATTGGTACTGTCGGTAGGTGAGCGGTTGTTTTACCAGACTGGCGATTGATTCTAAGCTGTCTCGCATAGCCTGCAGCGTGAGTTTTACACCACCTTTGCGGTTAATGAAAATTGTATCGGGTGATAAGCATCCATGAGGACTGTGTAGCTTTTGGTAGCCCATATCGACTGCATAGGCAATTTGCCGCAGTAAGCCGAGTTGTTGTGCTTGTTGAAGTTTGGTTTTTCTTTTGATCATAGAGGCGAGGGTTAAGCCATCTAATTTTTCATATGCAAGGAGAAGTATTCCGCCTTTGTGGGGGAAAAACCCATAACATTCAGCAATATGTTTGTTTTGTAACTGCTTGCTTTGGGCAGCATGTTTTTTAATTCCTTCGGCAAAGTCGTTTTGCTTTAACAGTGAGGGATTAATAATGAGTAATGTGACTAAGGGGTTTCCGGCGACACTAATGTCTTCGGCTTGCCATAACTCCCCTAAAGAGTGAGTCGCATTGTGTTTTATCAGCTTAAAACGGTGGTGCTCAGGGCCAAGTAAGTCGGCCTCTTGAAGTGACTGATAGATTGAGTCTGCTGAATCGCTCATTAGATTATTAAACCGTTTGTTTTTTATCTACATATCATAGTCAAGAGCGGTGCTATAAGTCAGTAGTTAATTTGCAGATTTTACGGAGTTGTAGAAATGGGGGGGAGAAGCCCAAAACAGAGTTTAGGCTTCTTATCGCTTATCTGGTATTTAGATTGATGTATCTAGAACAGGAAAGCTTTTTACAAGTTCATCTACTGCTTTCATCTGCGTTAGATAAGCTTCCAGTGTATTTAGTGGTAGAGCACAAGGGCCATCGCATTTAGCTAGGTCAGGGTTCGGATGCGCTTCTAGAAATAGTCCTGCTATGCCTTGAGATAACCCCGCTCTTGATAGTTGAGCAACGAGTGCGCGGCGACCACCGGCTGAATCAGCACGGCCGCCTGGCATCTGTAATGCATGTGTTGCGTCAAACATGACTGGGTAGCCAAACTCTTTCATGATCGAGAAACCAAGCATGTCGACGACTAGATTGTTATAACCAAAGCTTGAGCCGCGCTCGCACAATATTAAGCGGTCATTACCCGCTTCTTCACATTTATGCAGAATATGCCCCATCTCTTGCGGAGCAAGAAATTGTGCTTTCTTAATATTAATAACGGCATCTGTTTTTGCCATCGCTTCAACAAGATCTGTTTGACGCGATAAAAAGGCTGGTAGTTGAATGATATCGCAGACTTCGGCTACTGGAGCTGCTTGGTGAGGCTCATGTAGATCGGTGATCAGAGGTACATTAAAGGTATTTTTTATTTCTTGCAGGATCTTTAATCCTTCATCAAGCCCTGGGCCGCGAAAGGAGGTAAGGGATGAACGGTTTGCTTTATCGAAGGATGCTTTAAAGACATAAGGGATATCAAGTTTCGTGGTGACTTCCACATAATGCTCCGCAATTCTCATTGCGAGGTCACGAGACTCCAGTACGTTCATGCCGCCAAATAAAACCATTGGCTTATCATTAGCGATTTCAATATTTGCGGCGGTAACGGTTTTCTGCTGCATTGCTATCGATCGTCCATCATTACTTAGAAAGAGACATTATAACTCTCTCGAAGATGACAACAACTGATTCTGGAAATAGGGATTTTTTTTTAAAAAAGTGGAGAAGGTGGCTGAATGTTAGCATAATTTTTGTCTGTAAATATGTTGTTCAGGGGGAAGAAGGAAAAAGGTGGGCATATTTATTGATCCATTCTAGAGCCGCATCCTGATCTGAAATATCTCGACCTTCAACCGTTAAAACGTGGTTGCGATAGCGTTGAATATAGCAAAGTTGCTCCAGCATCCGGATTCTCATTAAGGCACAGTTATCGCCAAATGTGATCCCCAATTCATAGCCATCGGAGGCATTGCTACAGCTTTGTATCGTGCCATTTACTTCGAGCTGCGCTGCGATACTTGGAATTTTAAGTGTGATCCCATCGCCCGAATGGAAGGCCTTGTCGGAATGACAAACGAGTTCAAGAGAGGGGGGAATGGCACTTAAAGAATTAGATTCTTTTATATCGAGTTCGATAGGAAACTCGTCTGGATGGCGGATAAATACTTTGGAGCTACCCATGACGATCACCTTAGCAATACTGCCTTTTTAGATAGTCGTAACTGAGTTATACGATTATCTATATTAATGAACCTGATCGTGCTTTATTTGGGTCAAGAAGACCAAGTCATTCAGTCACTTATCAGGACTTCTTCATAACTTATATTTATAGTATCGGCCAAAATTGTGCACTTTTAGTGTTTTTTATAATATTTATAATAAATAGCGTTAATCATACATGGTCACTGTGGGTCATCTGAGATATGAATACTGAAAATTTAGCAGTACTTCGTGCTAATTGTAGAGAGCTACAGCAAGGAAAAAAATCGTTGTTGTTATCAACACAAGGCGACGAATATCCAGAAATTAGTTACGCCCCTTATGTGAGTGATGATGGGGGCTTTTATATTTTTATAAGCCTGTTAGCTGCGCATACCGGTAATTTGATCAATCGCCCTTATGCATCGATCATGTTTATTGCGGATGAAGGCGAGAGTCAGAATATATTTGCGCGTGAGAGGGTGATTTATAAGTGTGAAACCACTGAAATTGAAAAAGGCAGTGATGCCTGCATCGCATTGCTTGATAAAATGGAAAAGCATTTTGGCAATATAGTGGGAATGCTTAGAGGGCTGTCTGATTTTAAATTGTTTCGTCTAACACCTAGAGAAGGACACTATGTTGTTGGATTTGGTAAAGCCTATACGATTGACCTTTCTTCAGGCGAGCTAATACATATAACTAAAGAACAGGTTAAAAAGGGGCGCTAACGTTCAACATGATAAGTGCAGTATAAGGACCGTAGCTGGGATTTTTGGGCTACGCTTTGTCTGTTGTGATTGGTTGAGGGCTAAAGATCTAAATGGGCGCTTTTCCTTCCATTATTTCAACAACAACGGTCTTTACTAAGAAAGCAGCTAAACCGAGACCAAGCGCGAAGAAAAGAATAAAGGTGCCAAATTTACCTGCATTCGATTTTTTAGCTAAATCGTAGATGATAAAGAAAATAAAGACCGCGAAGACAGCTAAACCAACATTAAGGGCAATTGCTTCCATTTCAGCTAAGCGCATAGTGAGGTTACCTTATTCCAAATATAGAGTTGTTAAACACAATAAATTTGCTGGCGAATTCTACAGTAAAGCGTTGCCGAAGGGTATATTTTGCAGTTTTTCTATGTATGGCAATATAAGAGATGGTTATTAAGAGCTTGGTTTTGGAGGGAGTCGATCTTTGCTACTTTAAAATTGAAAGGGAAAAAATCGAAATAGTGAATTTGGGGCTTGATTTTGGCACATATTTTGAGCCTTAGAAATTCACAATTTTTTTTAAAAAAACTCATCATTAATTAAATGAGCCAGACTGCTCTGTAGCCCCCGTATTTTCTGACCTTCTCCATATTTTTTCTATCCGCCTACACCCAAAAAAAGCCAAAATCAAGTATTGCAAAACACTTTGATATCACTATATTTAGTGTCTTAAATTATCTGGGCTACTACATATAGTGTGTGACCCTGATCTGAGTAGAGAAGCTGTGAGCCGCGTTAATAGCAGGCTCTATTGAAGGTAAGACCGGTCTTAATAGGCGCCTTTGATATTTTAAACAGCTCATAATTATAAAAGTTTTCAATTGGAAGGTCGCATGCAGCAAGATCTGATGGTAACGAAAAGGGATGGACGACAAGAACTTGTTGATCTGGAAAAGATTCATAAGGTTGTTATTTGGGCTGCTGAAGGATTAAACGCAGTATCACCCTCAGAAGTTGAATTGAAAGCACACCTTCAGTTCTTTGAAGGTATGAGAACGTTTGATATCCATGAAACGTTAATTAAATCTGCAGCGGATCTAATCTCTGAAACCTCCCCAGATTATCAGTACCTGGCTGCGCGTTTAGCGATCTTCCATCTGCGTAAACGAGCATTTGGCCAATTTGAACCGCCTCATCTTTTTGCGCATGTAACGGAACAAGTAGAGGGTGGGCGCTACGATAAGCATT
The DNA here is from genome assembly GCA_002435145.1 of Neptuniibacter sp. UBA6509. Taxonomy (GTDB): domain Bacteria; phylum Pseudomonadota; class Gammaproteobacteria; order Pseudomonadales; family Balneatricaceae; genus Neptuniibacter. The sequence continues at coordinate 32,146 of DJLT01000084.1, read as the reverse complement.
TGCTAGAAGATTACACTGAAGCTGACTGGGAAGTGCTAAATGGTTATTTAGACCATAAACGCGATATGAACTTCTCCTACTCTGCGGTTAAGCAGTTAGAGGGTAAGTATTTAGTTCAAAACCGTGTTACTGGTGAAGTGTACGAAAGTCCTCAGATTCTTTATATGCTGGTGGCTGCTTGTTTGTTTGCGGATTACCCAGCAGAGACACGTTTAGATTATGTGAAGCGTTTTTATGATGCGACTTCATTATTCAAGCTTTCTTTGCCTACACCGATTATGGCAGGGGTACGTACACCGACACGTCAGTTTAGTTCTTGCGTTTTAATTGAGTGTGGCGACAGTTTAGATGCGATTAACGCAACGTCGGCATCAATTGTTAAGTATGTTTCCCAGCGTGCCGGCATTGGTATTAATGCGGGCGGCATTCGTGCCTTAGGCAGCCCTATCCGTAATGGTGAGGCTTATCATACAGGTTGTATCCCGTTCTATAAACATTTCCAAACGGCTGTTAAATCTTGTTCTCAGGGCGGTGTCCGTGGTGGTGCTGCGACTCTATTTTATCCAATCTGGCACTTGGAAGTAGAATCTCTTCTCGTATTGAAGAATAACCGAGGAGTGGAAGAGAACCGTGTACGTCATCTTGATTATGGCGTACAGATTAACAAGCTGATGTATACCCGTTTGATTAAAGGCGGAGAAATTACACTCTTCAGCCCGCATGAAGTGCCAGGCCTTTACGATGCGTTTTTTGCGGATCAAGATGAATTTGAGCGTTTGTATGTTCAATATGAAAATGATCCATCTATCCGTAAAGAAAAAATCAAAGCGGTAGAACTGTTTGGTATTTTAGCTGCTGAACGTGCTCAGACAGGCCGTATCTATATTCAAAACGTAGATCACTGTAATACGCATAGCCCGTTTGAACCTTCGGTCGCACCAGTGAAACAGTCCAATTTATGCTTAGAAATAGCATTGCCGACTAAGCCGCTGCAGCATGTGAATGATCCTGAAGGTGAAATCGCACTTTGTACATTGTCCGCGTTCAACTTGGGCGCGCTGGATAGCTTGGATGAGTTAGAAAACCTATCTGATCTGATTGTGCGTGCGCTTGATAATCTGTTGGATTATCAGGATTACCCAATTCCTGCTGCACATACTTCGACTATGAACCGCAGACCTCTAGGTGTAGGCGTAACTAACTTTGCTTATTATCTGGCTAAGAACGGTGTTAAATACTCGGATGGTTCAGCAAACGGTTTGGTTCATAAAACATTTGAAGCAGTGCAGTACTTCTTGCTGAAAGCTTCAAATGAACTAGCCAAAGAGCGTGGTGCATGTCCTAAGTTCGACGAAACTGTGTACTCAAGAGGCATTTTGCCAATTGATACCTATAAGCGTGAAGTCGATGAGTTCTGTGAGGAACCGCTGCACTATTTCTGGGAAACATTGCGTGAAGATATTCGTGAGTTTGGTTTACGTAACAGTACGCTAACAGCGCTGATGCCATGTGAAACATCTTCTCAGATTACTAACTCTACCAACGGTATAGAGCCTCCTCGTGGTTATGTATCTGTTAAAGCAAGTAAAGACGGCATTATGAAGCAGGTTGTGCCGGGTTACACTGAGCTTCGTGAGCAGTATGAGCTACTTTGGGATATTCCAAACAATATTGGATATCTCCAGCTTGTGGGTATTATGCAGAAGTTCGTTGACCAATCGATTTCCGCAAATACGAATTACGACCCTTCTCTTTTCCCTAATGACAAAGTGCCGATGAAGCAGCTGTTACAGGATCTTTTAACAGCTTATAAATACGGTGTTAAAACTTTGTATTACCACAATACACGTGATGGCGCGTCAGATCAGACCGATGATGGTGGTTGTGAAGGTGGTGCGTGCAAGCTGTAAAGCTGCACGGACTTCCGTAATTCAATATAGAAACAGATAGCGGTAGCTGTAGGTTTAATAATTCTAATATTCAGGAAAGAATATCTCGATGGCGTACACCACGTTCAGTCATAGTACTCATGATGCAACTAAAGAGCCGATGTTTTTTGGTCGTAGCGTTAACGTTGCTCGATACGATAAACAAAAATATCCTATTTTTGAAAAGTTAATCGAAAAGCAGCTTTCATTCTTCTGGCGTCCAGAAGAAGTTGATCTGTCTACGGATCGAAAAGACTTCATGAATATGCCTGAGCATGAAAAACACATCTTTTTGAGTAATTTGAAGTATCAGACACTGCTTGATTCTGTACAGGGGCGTTCACCTAATATCGCTTTCTTGCCTGTAGTGTCGTTGCCGGAATTGGAAACGTGGTTTGAAACTTGGGCGTTTAGTGAAACGATTCATAGCCGCTCTTACACGCACATCATTCGTAATATCATCACCGAGCCCTCAGAGGTTTTTGATGAGATAGTGACAAATCCAGAGATTATTCGTCGAGCAGACTCTGTAACTCGTTTATATGATGAGTTTATCAACTTGTGTAATGTTCATAGCATTCACGGAGAAGGTCTGCATACGATAAATGGTAAAGTTTTTGATACGTCACTGCGTAATTTGAAAAAGAAACTTTATCTGACTATGGTCTCGATCAATGTGTTGGAGGCGATTCGTTTTTACGTCAGTTTTGCGTGCTCGTTCGCTTTTGCTGAGCGTGCGATCATGGAAGGTAACGCTAAAATCATTAAGCTGATTGCTCGAGATGAGGCTTTACATCTGACCGGTACACAGCACATGGTTAATATCATGGCGTCGGGTGCTGACGATCCTGTATTTAAAGAGATTGCTGAAGAGTGTGAGCCTGAAGTCTATGAGATCTTCAAGGAAGCTGCTCAGCAAGAGAAGGACTGGGCTCAGTACTTGTTCCGTGAAGGCTCTATGATTGGTTTGAACGCTAAAATTTTATCTGACTACGTTGAATACATCACAAACGTACGGATGAAGGCACTGAATCTGGAAGAGATCTTTCCGCCTTGCCAGAACCCTCTACCGTGGATGAACGCTTGGTTAGTGAGTGACAATGTACAAGTGGCACCGCAGGAAGCGGAAATAAGTTCTTACCTCGTCGGTCAGATTGACAACGAAGTAGGTGATGACGATTTTGACGGCTTTGACCTGTAAGGAAAGTATCATGGCTGGCCCATCACGGATCAAAGTTAACAATCATCATACGTTTTATTATCAGTATGAAACGACTTTGTTAGATGCTCTGGAAGTACAAGAGATTCCTGCACCGTATAACTGCCGCGGAGGTTATTGTGGCTGTTGCAAGGTTCGTTTAATTGAAGGCGAAGTGGAATATGTGCAGGAAAGTTTATTAGATCTTCAAGATGATGAAGTGCTGACCTGTTGCTGCATTCCTAAAACTCACATTGAGTTGGAAATGCCCGAAGAGTAGTTGAATTAAAATATTTAACTTTCTTCAAATAACATGAACGGTGTTGCTCCAGGGCTTCACCGTTTTTTATTTTCTTGTGCACAGTCTTTTTATCCCTTCTGTCAATAGCATAAACATAGCATTTCTAAAAAAGATAAAATTCTATTGAAATGTTTAACTTATTGAAAATAAAGAATAATTTTTCTTGGTGTTAAAAAACACACGATTTGCTAGATACAAGGTATTTTGCGGCTTTGCGCAATCTACCCAAAAACTATTCACTGACTTATCCACAGTTTGTGGGGGTAAGTTACTTCATAGTATCTATTAAGTCATTCCACTCTATTTTTTGTTTAAAGGGGTGGGTTTATCTATTTGTGAGAACTGGCTTTTAACCTGGTAAGACGTATATTTTTCAGCATTGATCAAACATCGACTTTATTGGAGTACTTACTTGAATTATCGCTATTTACCAATAGCCGCTTAATATAGTTATATCGTTGATTGTTTTTTATACAGTAGGTGCTCTATAATATAAGCTAATTGCTCGTATCGAGCATACTGCATACACCGGAAGTTTGTCATACTAAATCAAAGTCCGCTTTGTTTAGATGGCAATAGTGTGTGTTTGATTAATTAAAGCACAGGATTGCTAGTAATGAAGTCTCTCCGCCATAGATTGTTGTTTTGGCCAGTTTTATTCTCTTCGGTGTTTTTTCTCACAGCGACAGCACATGCTGCATCCATTATAGAAGGTTTAACAACAATCACCGGTACTGCCGAACGCATGATTTCATATCGGCATCAGGAGCGTTTTGTTTTTACAGATGATGGTAGTCAGCATCTACTTGTGAATTTAGGTAATCGTGACAGTGAAAATCAGGCCGCGTTAGCTTTAATGGTTAAGGAGTCTGGAGATCTAGGGTGGAAGGAAACGATTGATTTAGAGTGTAGTGATCATGAGTCTACAGCTGATCTGCTAATTCATGATAACTATCTTCATATTGTTCATAGTTGTGGTAAAGAGCTCTGGTATAGCCGTTTAACCTATGATCCTCATTTATTTACCTGGTGGAACCTGAAAAAAAGAAGAATCTTTAAGAGCTTTACTCAAACCCCAAGTGCCCCCACCTTAGCGGTTGATAATGATCAAACTTTCCATGTTGCATTTACGTTGACTGGTAGAACTAACAAGGTTCAGTTGACGGGGCTATCAAGTGAAAAGCCGCTACGAAGCTGGGATGACGCTGGTGTTTGGGGGAGTAAGAACAGACGACCCGCAAAAGCGGGACGGTTGCTAAATCTAGATACTGGTATCGCTTTAATCTATACAGATGTAAGTAGTGGGGATGACTCTCAAAGCACATTGAATTTTACACGTGCAACTTCAGGAGGTAATTGGACCGTACCTGTTGTTCTTGAAGCTACGCCAGCGGGTTTTCATGATCCTTATGGTAGTCATTACAGCGCGAGTGTTGATGAGCAGGGAAATATTCATCTTATTTGGCCTGTGGATAAGCATTTAAAGTATTATCGGTATGATGCAACTACTGAGCAGTGGAACTCATCATTTGTTTTAGAAAATCCGCATAATGCTGTTTATAGTCAAGTTTCTTTACATACCGATGGAAGGGTCTTTTTAATATTCAATATTGGGGAACAGTTGCAGGTAATAGAAAGTGATGATTACGGCTTAACTTATACAAGTACAGTTATTCTTATACATCCTCTATTAGGTGAAGGTTATGATTGGGCACAGCCCCGTGTAGAGACCCCTGCAATTTTTAGTGATCGCCTACCTGTATTGCAGCAACTGTCAACAGTGCCAACTGCTGAACTAGGTTCCGTTGAAAGACTGTATTTGTTCTCAGTTGCCCCTTAGTAAAATTTATATTGGTTTAGAGTCAAATAACCTAAACTGAGAATGTGTTATGACTAATGTTCCTCACTAACTTAGTTCTCTTCTATCTACATAAGTTATGGCTGTATTAAATAGCAGCCTTAACTTATGAGCCTTTCCATTTATTCTTGAATGCATTATCACTATCTTTGATTTTCTTGTTTAAATTTCATGTAAGCTTACCTGCAGATTCCTAAAATATTCTTATAATTAAACTGATGTGAAATAGCTTCCGTAGTTAAAACCTGTTTTTTGGTGCGGCAAGTGACGGCATTTATGATTAAGTAAGTACAAAAATGCAACCTACTTCGGTAGGGGAGGTTTTCGGTGAATTCTAGAAATATAATTGTTCGCAATGTTATGTTATTGCTAAGTTTAATCAGCTTTAATCTGCACGCAATAGAAGAAGTTAAGATGAGTGAATATGGCGATGGAACAGTGAAATTGTATAAGGACATCTCTTACGGACCGGATCGTGCCCATAAATTAGACGTTTATACCCGGGATGAGTTTAGTAATGCTCCTGTTATCTTTATGGTTCATGGCGGTGCCTGGAAACTTGGAGATAAAGAGTCAAGTAGTGTTATTAAGAATAAAATAGAACGTTGGCTTCCGGCAGGTTTTGTATTTATCTCAATTAATTATCGTTTGCTGCCAAGAGCGACAGATCCGCTTCAACAGGCGGATGATGTTCGTAATGCTTTAATTACAGCACAACAAGGGGCTGTTAATTGGGGAGGCGATTCCGAAAGGTTTATCTTAATGGGACATTCAGCTGGTGCTCATCTGACAGGTCTAGTCGCTGCTTCTTTAAATAAGCACATAAGTGGAGGAGGCAAACCATGGTTAGGTACAGTTTTGCTCGATAGCGCGGCACTAGATGTTCCGGCCATAATGAAGAAGCGGCACTACGATTTCTATGATGATGCTTTTGGCAATAATCCTGGATTTTGGGTTTCTGCATCCCCATATCACCAGCTAAAATCAGATGTCCCGCCTGTACTGATAACCTGTTCTTCAAATCGGAGAGGAGCATGTGAGCAAGCAAATGCATATGCCGATAAAGCAAGCTCTTTGGGGGTTAGGTCATTAGTCATTAGTAAGGACCTTTCGCATAAGGAGATGAATGAAGATTTAGGTGATAGCAATGACTATACTAATAGTGTGGAGTCATTTTTTAGTAGTTTAGGCGAGTAGACTAATTTACATTAGCTGAACTATTTCGTTGTGATTTAAATGTGTCCACTAACATACTGATACTGTTTTGTATTGGAAATACTATGGGACCTAAGAAATATCCTATTCTGGATTGAGGTTGTTTTTTTACGGACCTATGTAAATGGGGCTGTATTAGAAATCTGAATTTGTTTATAGACAGTCGGAGAATCAAGACGTCGAGCGGTAAGGAGTAATTTAACCTTTACTCTATTTTATAAATAGTCATTAGGCTTTAAGCTTAATTCTCTCGCCTGTCGATAGTTAGGGGGGGGCTCTGATTTACTGGGCTTCTTTATAATAGTTAATGAGAAGCATACTGTTTTACCTGTTCATATTCGTGTCACAGCTGATAGATCTTGCCCATGCAAAACGAGGGCTATAGCTTTGAACTGAATGGCACTTGGTCAGTTCTGACCTAGTTTATGGAGTGTTTCTTGGGGTTTAGTAAAAAGAACTATTTCAGAGAGAAGTGATATAGGGGTAAATCTAATCTGGGCGGATAGATGGTCTGATTGTGAAGATACTTCTTAGCTCGGAAATAGATAAAACTTTAAGTTTAATCGTTATTATTTCATGTTAGGTTAACTTCAGATTTTTAGAGCAAGCCTTATTACCTGAATGCTTAAATAATTCCAGTGGTTTCAGTGTAATGGTGTTATAAGGTGGCGTTTTTGATTAATAAAGTAATCGCAGAATGAATTTTATTTGTTGGGGTGAAGTCTGGTGAAATTGAGAAATTTGGTTATCCAAAATATTATATTTTTACTCGCGTTTTTTAGCTTGAGTTCGTATGCGGCAGAGCAAGCTAAAACGAGTAAATTTGGCGATGGCACCTTAAAAGTTTATAAAAATATCCCTTATGGCAAGAATCGTTCACATAAGTTTGATGTGTATACTCGTGATGGGCTGAGTAATGCTCCTGTAATTTTTATGGTGCACGGTGGTGCTTGGAAGACGGGAAATAAAGGGTCTAAAAGCGTTATTAAAAATAAAATTGAGCGGTGGTTACCGGCAGGCTTTGTATTTATATCGATCAATTACCGTTTAATACCTAAGGTTTCTAGCCCTATTGCGCAGGCTGAAGATGTGCGTAATGCATTGATAGCCGCTCAAAAACAAGCGGTTGCTTGGGGGGGGGATCCTGAAAAATTTATTTTAATGGGGCATTCGGCAGGAGCGCACTTAGTCGGCTTGGTATCCGCATCGGCAAATAAGCATATGAAAAAGGGCGGCAAACGTTGGTTGGGGACCGTGTTATTAGATAGTGCAGCTTTAGATGTTCCAGCAATCATGAAGAAGAAGCATTATAGCTTTTATGATAAAGCCTTTGGTAAAAATAAAAGGTTTTGGGCGAAAGCATCACCACGTCACCAGTTAATGTCGGGGGTGCCTCCGATCCTAATTACTTGTGCGTCAGGGCGAAAAGGTGCTTGTCAGCAAGCTAACTCTTACGCCTCTAAAGCGAACTCTCTAGGTATTGATGTGTATGTAGTTAGCAAAGATTTATCTCATAAGAAGATGAATGAGGATTTAGGAGCTAGTAATGGCTATACAGCGGACGTAGAATCTTTTCTTTCTGGTTTAGATCTTAATGCGAAAGAAGCTATAGAAAAGCAGATGCTTATTACTGGTGAGGAATCTAAGCTAAGTGCTTTAAAGCGTTGGACTGCTAAGTGATAAGTATCAAAATAACGGTTTAATAAAACTACCTTTCTATAAAAACGGTGTCTGATTTTTTGTCATTTCAGTTAGGGCCTAGTTACTAATAAGTAGCTTATGCCCTTATGTATGTGAGCAAATTTTGTATTGCCCTAGGAGAGTAAGGGACTCTAAACTTGCAATGAGTTCTTAGTTTTGGGTGGCATCATCCATCTATACATTGAAACAGGGTAGCTTTGTTTGAGGGTTTTTTTTACTAATTCACTTTAGATTCACTATGTATTGTTATAGTGATCATTTTTAAGGGAATATTAATAAGTATTTTGATGCTTCTCAGTTACAGCTGAGTCAATTGAGACCTTTATTATTAATTACGGATAAAAATTAATATAGCAAAGGTATAAGGAGGTTTTGGGTGAATTTTAAAAAGTTATATATTCATAAAGTAATTCTATTGCTTAGTTTTTTTAGCTTACATGCATGCGCTATAGATCGTGTTAAAACCAAAAATTACGGTGGAGCTACAGTGGAAGTTCATAAGGATATTCCCTATGGTCCTGATAGCGCTCATAAATTTGATGTATATACACGCGATGGCTTAAACAATGCGCCTGTGATTTTTATGGTGCATGGTGGCGCTTGGAAAATGGGCGATAAGGAATCCAAAAGCGTCATTCAGAATAAAATAGAGCGCTGGTTGCCAGCAGGCTTTGTATTTATTTCGATCAACTATCGTTTGCTGCCAAGAGCGTCAGATCCTGTTCAACAGGCAGAGGATGTGCGTAATGCTTTAATAACCGCACAGCAGCAAGCGAGTAATTGGGGGGCTAACCCCGAGAAGTTTATTTTAATGGGCCACTCTGCGGGAGCGCACCTGGTTGGCTTGGTATCTTCATCTGTTGGTCAGCATGTGCGCTTGGGGGGCAAGCGTTGGTTAGGTTCAGCGTTGCTTGATAGTGCTGTTTTAGATGTTCCAAGTGTTATGAATCAGCGCCATTATGGTTTTTATGATGATGCCTTTGGTAAAGATTCTAGCTTTTGGATTGAGGCATCTCCATACCATCAGTTAAAAGCTGATGCACCACCATTGTTGATTACTTGCTCATCTAGTCGTAAAGGGGCGTGCTCTCAAGCTAACGCTTTTTCAGCAAAGGCGAATTCTTTGGGAGTTCGGGCATCAGTAGTAAGTAAAGACTTGTCGCATAAAGAGATGAATGAGGATTTAGGCGATAATAATGATTATACGGTCAAAGTTGAGTCATTCTTGAGTAGTTTAGATACTAATACTAAGTCTGCTATATCAAATCAATCGGCTATCACCGAAGAAGAACCGAAAAAAGGATTAATTCGACGTTGGATTGATAAGCGCAGAGCTTCGGAATAGAGCTCTAGACGCACTGAAAGTCATAAAACCAGATGTGGATACGTCTGGTTTTTTTTGCTCGAATATTTGATATACGTTTTATACCTATTTAGTTCTGATTTAGGGTATTTGCGAGAAGCTTCTATGTCTTTTTAGTGAAAAGACATAGAAGCTTTATGCACGGCAGAAGGATATTGGAGAGAAAAGTATTTTTCAAACGATTAGGCGCGTAGTCGGTAGAGTTAATTTTTAGCCCTGCGAGGCAACAGAATTATCCAACACCACCGTTAACAACTTACGACGGGCAATAATGATCTCTCTAGCTGTTGTCTTGACCTGAACTGTAAATCTAAGTTTTGGTGCTTATTCACTGATTAGGTAGGTCAATTATAATTTTAATATTGTATATAGGTTGGTCTGCGATCTTTACTCTTTATAGTGAGAGAGTGCTTTAGTCGCTGATTACCTAAGCATGATAAGGTAAAATAGAGCTATTATTTTCATTTATAGTTTGGTTCCTGAATGAGCAGCAACTCCTCTTTCTCTGAATTAGCTCTTTGTACTGAGCTACAAAAAACACTCCAGAAACTGGGTTACAACAAACCTACTCCTATCCAGCTTAAAGCGATTCCGCTTGTTTTGCAGGGAGATGATTTGTTAGCGGAAGCGCAAACGGGCACGGGTAAAACTGCGAGCTTTGCCTTACCTATTATCGAAAAGTTGAGTAAAGCTGAGCCGTCTCCTGATTATAGACAGATCAGAGCATTGGTATTAGCGCCTACGCGGGAGCTTGCTATCCAAGTGGCTGATAATACCTTGGAGTATGGCCGTTCGCTTAATATGCGTGTTATGTCTGTCTACGGGGGCGTGAGGCTTGATAATCAGGTGCGTAAGCTAAAGCGTGGGGCTGATATAGTTGTTGCTACGCCTGGGCGTTTACTTGATCTGCTTCAGCAAAAAGTTATTAACCTTAAGCATCTGGAGTTTCTGGTGCTTGATGAAGCTGATCGAATGCTGGATCTGGGGTTTATTGAGCCAATTAAAAAGATTATGGAGTTTTCTGCAGAGCCTCGGCAAACACTTTTGTTTTCAGCTACTGCGGATGAAAGTATTGAGATTTTAGCTGAGTTTTATCTGAATAATCCTAAGAAAGTTAAAGTGAACCCTCGAAATTCAACGGCTAGCCAAGTTAAACAGTATGCTTATGCGGTTGATAATAGTGATAAAGCAGATGTCCTAAGTTACCTGATTAAAGAGGGTAAGTGGGGACAGGCTCTTATATTTGTACGCACCAAAAAACGCGTTGATGAGGTCACTGATTACCTCAAGAAAGAGGGAATTGATGCCGCATCTATCCATGGTGATAAAACTCAACGTGAAAGAATACGTATGTTGGGAGAGTTTACTTCGGGTGAGCTACAAATATTAGTCGCAACAGATGTGGCAGCACGAGGCTTAGATATTGAGTCTCTACCTCATGTTGTAAATTACGATCTACCTAATGTACCAGAAGCTTATGTACATCGTATTGGCCGCACAGGTAGGGCGGGTGAACGTGGTGAAGCAATATCCTTGGTTGCCCCTGCTGAACGAGAGTTTCTGAAGCGAATAGAAGGTTTAATTAAGCAAAAAATTAAATTACGTCCAGTACCGTCTTTGGAAAATGGAAAGTTAGTTGAATCTAATGCGTCGGTAAAACCTCCTAAAAAGAAGCGATCAAAACAAAAGAAAAATTTGGACCGTTATCCTCCACAGGAAAAGTATGAAAGTACATTGTCTGTAAAGGCGGTAAGGCCATCGTTACTGAAAAAATGATCGACAGGTCTATAGATTTAGTGGCGTTTCCAGTCGGGTAGATCTTTCATCATATTTAAGTCATTAATCAGTGAAAGTGCTTGCCAGTTTTCTAAAGGTAATTCGAGCTCTCCTAAACGTGATCCATATTTCTGTTTTAGGGCTTGGACTTGCTCTGAATTGACATCGAATAGGCCAAGTCCTTTCATACCCCATCCTGCAAATAGTCGGCTATCAATTAAGTCGAATGAGATAAGCTGTATATTGGTATGCCGAAGATCATGGGTAATGGTCATGAACAGCTTGTTTACTTCTTCATATTTTCCTTCAATAACTTGAAGGAAGTGATGTTCAGTAGCGAGTAGCGTGCCCGTGATGCCTGCATGCTCATTATTCTGTTCGCTATGATTGAGAATATCTCTAACCTGTTCCCAATCTAGGATATCTACGCTTTCACTCTTATAAATGAGGCGGTACATAGGAAACCTCTTTAGGCTTAATGTGTACCGCTTCTACGTCTATCTAATTTAACTAGATCAAAGTTTGTTTATAGGAATGGTTTAAAACGGTCATCAAGCGGGGTATCGGCTAGATGATTGACGTAATTACTCATAACCTTTTGGGCGAGGCCAAGTACGATTTCCAGTAGTTGCTTTGGAGCGTAACCAGCATCATAAAAATCAGAAACATCATCCGGATTTACAACCCCTCTGTTACGTACAATCGAAAGAGTCATGTCATGTAACGCTTGCAGTTTGGCTGTTGGCATAGCATCTCGATTTCGTAATGCAAGCGTTAGTGATTCGTCAACATCCATCATTTTGGCAATTGCCGCGTGTGCTGGTACGCAATAATGGCAATCGTGTTCGACATTGATAGTTTGCCAAACAACGGTCAGCTCCTCTTTATCAAATGAAGTCTCTTGAAATTTTTTGTGAAGTATCTGGTAGGTTTCAAGAAGCTCAGGGGACTCTGACATAACGCCATGAAGCCCTGGGATAAGTCCAAAGCCTTTAATAGAGTTTTCTAAAAAAGGGCGGCTCTCGGTCGGTGCCGTTTCCATTGTATGTACTTTGAGATTATTCATTAATAAATACCTACTATATTTGATCGAATGGTCAATAATAAGAAGAGTATTTGTATTTGATCGATTGATCAAGTTAAAATTGATCGTATGTTCAAAAAAAGGTTGCAAAGATGGCGAATACGGCAAAGTATGATCGGGAGCAAGTGGTAGATAAGGCGATGTTGCTTTTTTGGGAGAAGGGCTTTCATGGCACTTCAACCCGAGACCTGCAGCGGACGATTAATCTTCGGCCGGGTAGTTTCTATGCGGCCTTTGGAAGCAAGGAGCAGCTATTTAAAGAAGCGCTTAATCGTTATTCACAGCAAGGCCGTGATCTGCTTCAGTTAAATGTGGCTAAATCGAAGTCAATATTAGGTGCAATAGAGGGATTTATAAAAGCGCTTGTTTTGGATCAGCGAGATCAAGTTCCTAGTGACATGTGTATGTTAGTTAAAACGATAGCCGAGTTAACTGATGAGCAGCCTGAATTGGTGAATGAGAGTAAAGTGTTACTGCAATCCATGGAAGGCTCTATGGTAGATCTACTGGCCCAAGCTAAGTTACGGGAAGAGTTAAAACCTAATGTAGATTGCGAAGTTTTAGCAAAGAAAGTTATCGTACAGATGATGGGCTTGAGAACGTATTTGCGTAGTAGTAATAATGAAAAATTAGTTGAAATGTTAATTCTTGAGATCTTCGATAGTAGCCGATCATAGAGATTGTTGGTAATGTGTACAGATCGCTTAAAACTACGTAGTTTGGTCTTTTCAGCGAACCCTCCCCAAACCATCCACTAAGTTATGCACAGTTTTTATGGATAACTTGGCTTATCATATATGCAGCGTATAATGCCTTGCTTTGATATTAATGCATCGAAAGGTATGAGGTAGATAGATGGCGGATAAACTTGAGTGGGATAATGAAGCAAAAGAGCGTGTAGATGCCGCTCCATTTTTTGTGCGTAAATTAATTCGCCATAAGGTCGAAAAAGCGGCGCGTCAGCAGGGGCTAGATAAAATTACTGTTGAATTGTTGGATAAGGTTAAGAAAAAGCAGATGGATTCACAAAAGTAGTTGAGGGCTGAGGGAGCCTTATGACTCCCTATGTATGCTTGTTCTCAGTGTTCGGCTTTAACTGGCGATAGGTTTTGTGCAATGACCTCATCACCAAACCAACTTAAGTTTTCATGTAAAGATACCACTTCACCTACAATTATCAGCGCCGGGGCAGGTAGCTGGGCCTGTTCCTGTAGTGATGATAATGTTTCCAGTGTTCCCGTTAGTACTTTCTGATCGGCCGATGTTCCTCTTGATACAATAGCTGCAGGTGTGTCCCCTGGCTTCCCATGCTCTATTAGTTTTTGGCTGAGAGTGGGTAAGGTGTGAAGCCCCATATAGAACACAACTGTTTGATTTGGATGGACCAATTCGTCAAAGTTCAAATCAGTTGTGCGATTCTTCAGCTGGCCAGTAACAAATTTCACCGACTGAGCATAATTACGATGGGTTAATGGGATGCCAGAGTATGTCGAGCAAGCACTTGCTGCCGTTATGCCCGGAACAACTTGGAAGGGGATATTGTTGGCTTTGAGAGTTTCTAATTCTTCTCCACCGCGTCCAAAAATAAAAGGATCTCCTCCTTTTAGACGAACAACGCGTTTCCCTAATTGAGCATGCTTTACGAGCAGCTCATTGATGCCTTCTTGAGGCACCGTGTGGTTGTCACGCTTCTTACCTACAAAGACTAAATCGGCATCTCGTCGACAGAGGTCTAAAACAGCTTCAGAGACTAGCGCATCATATAAGACGATATCAGCCTGCTGCATTAAACGAAGGGCTTTAAAGGTTAGTAATTCAGGATCGCCTGGCCCACCTCCAACTAAGTAGACTTCACCTGTTTGGTGGTCTGGATCTTCATGGGCTATTTTCTCTTCAATAAGCTGTGTTGCTTCAGCCTCTCTACCGGTAAATACTTTTTCTGCTATTTGCCCTTGCAGGACGTTTTCCCAAAAAATACGGCGTTGATCTACAGTACTAAATTTGGCTTTAACTCGATCTCTAAAGTGGTTGGCAATACTGGCGAGCTTGCCGTATGACTTCGGTATCCATGTTTCTAGTCTGGCACGTAGAAGGCGAGCGAGTACGGGAGCACTCCCGCCTGAGGAGATTCCAATGACGACAGGAGATCGATCTACGATTGCAGGGAAAACAAAGGTACAGAGCTTGGGGTTATCGACAACATTAACGGGAATGTTTCTTTCTACTGAGTCGTAATGTACGCGCTCATTAAGATCATCATCATCTGTCGCAGCAATGGTTAGAATTTTCCCTTCCAATAGGCCTGCATGGTATTCGCCTGTGATTGAAAGTCCGTTGTTTTCATCTAGCAGTTGTTGAAGCTCTTCGCAGACATGATGAGAAATAACAGTAACGTCAGCGCCTGAACGACAAAGAAGACGTGCTTTTCTCAAAGCGACATTTCCACCTCCAACTAAAAGAACATTCTGTTTAGTCAGTTTGAAAAAAAGAGGTAAATAATCCACGAGTTTGCTCCGGCCGTTGAACTCTACTATATAACTATAGTTTACCAGCAGAATGATGATTTTTGACTAGTGGCTCAGCGTATAAACGAGGAAACTATGGATATTTTTTTGAGTGATTTTTTTAATGGTCTGTTTCGGTGCATTTGATGCTTGATCAAGAGGGCTGTGCTTTAAAATAGGGCAATATTTATATTGGCTGATAGGGTGTATATGGGGGGTGTTAGTGAATAGAATCTGCGGCCTGTCATATAAAATTGCGAGCGACTACAAAGCCTTGCTGGGCTTAGCGGGGAAGATCGCTTTTTTATATGGCAGGTGCAGAGAGGTCTCCTGTTGAGGCAAACTCTGTTTGCCTCGGGGTCTTGCTTAGCTCTTGAAATTCAATGGCGTTGCTGGATGTAAACCGCATTCGCGATTTTCTGGGTTCTCCCACCACCAACGGCCAGAACGAACATCTTCACCCATCGAGATAGAACGAGTGCAGGGTGCACAGCCTATGCTTGGGTAGTGTTTATCGTGAAGCTCGTTGTAAGGTACATCGTTTGCTTTGATGTATGCCCAAACTTCCTTCTCAGACCAGTCGGCCAGAGGGTTAAGTTTGTGCATATTATTACCTTCATCCCACTCTTCAAATTGAATCTCATCACGGGTAACGGATTGTTCACGGCGAAGACCCGTTATCCAGGCTTTGCTGGTGGATAATGCGCGTTTAAGCGGCTTTATTTTTCGGACAAAGCAGCAGCCTTTACGTAAATCCTGAGATTCATAAAATGCATTGACACCATTTTCAGCTACAAATCCTTCTACATCTGCTGCTTCAGGGTAATACACTTTAACGGTTATGTTTGAGTAGCGTGCTTGAACGTCAGCCAGAAGTTTGAGAGTCTCTTCTGGTAAGCGCCCTGTATCAAGTACAAAGTTGTTAATCTCAGGGCTGTATCTGCTGATTAGATCTGCGATAACAACATCTTCAGCGCCTAGGCTGTTTGCAAAAACGATCGAACCATCATAATCGTTTAGGCCTTTTTTAAGTAAAGCAGCAGTCGCTTCAACTTTGCTTTGTAACTCAGAATTCATTTGCTCACTCACGATAGGGACCCTCACTGTCACTATTTTTCAGCTAACTACTTTTTATTGATGGTAAACCGCACGCACACTGTCTGTGGCGCTTTGGTAATAGTTACTCATCTCTTCAAAGGCATTTAGCATCTCTGGCTTAAACAGATCATCTGAGATCTGAATAGCAGTGAAACCGCAGCGTTCCATGTAAGCAAGACGATCTTGGCCTATATCACCTGTCGCTCTGATCTCGCCTTTATACTCGGCGCGTACAAGTAATCGAGCAATGCTGAATCCTCGTCCGTCACGAAATGCAGGGAAATCGATAGCAATGAGTGGAAACTGCTCTAGGTTCTCTAAAACCTGAGTCAGATCATCATTACCATTGACCTGTATAGCAACTTGATTATTGCGCGCTGCTAAGCTCTCTTTATGCTCAGTAAAAAGAGCCAAAGGTACGATGATGTCACCTGCCGGGACAGCGCCTTCCTCTGAAAAAGCGTCGTCATTGATAAGTGTCCAGTTGTCTTCGACAACTTTGCGATTAATTAGCAGGGGCATATACGTACTCCTTAAATGGTGCCATTCCAATGCGGTGGAATGTGTCGATAAAGCGCTCGTTCTCGAAACGCTGTTCAACAAAAACTTCGATAACTTTCTGTAGGGTGTCAGCAACTTCATCGGAAGCAACTGATTTACCCATCACTTTACCTAGAGCTGCATTAGAACCATCATCACCACCTAAGGTGATTTGGTACCAATCTTCGCCTTTTTTATCCACACCCAAAATACCGATATGGCCTACATGGTGATGTGAACAAGCATTAATGCAGCCTGACATATTCAGTTTTAGGTCGCCTAAATCATGAACATAATCCATGTCTTCAAACTTGCGGTTAATCTGATCAGCAATACCTAATGTCTTAGCATTAGCTAGGGCACAGAAATCTCCACCCGGACAAACCGTCATATCAGTTAGTGTGCCGATATTAGGGCGAGCTAGATCTGATTCAGCAAGTACTTGCCATACTTGGTAAAGGTCACTGTTTTTCACATCTGCAAGAACAAGGTTTTGGTTGTGCGTTGCACGTACTTCACCAAAGCTATATTTATCAGCAAGGTCGGCAATCAAATCGAGCTGTGCGTCTGTTACATCGCCTGCTGGTTTAAGATATGGCTTAAGAGAGATGTAAGTAATCCGGTAACCAGCTTCTTTATGTTCGACTGTATTGCGCTCATACCAAGTACGGAAAGATTCATCTTTCGCAAGCTTTTGCTCAAGAGAGGTGTCCGTAGCAGCTGCTTCATCGTACTCAAAAGGAGTGAAAAAGTTTTTAACGCGCTCGATCTCTGCTAACGGAAGTTTTAGATCAGAGTTGCGAATCTGTTCCCATTCGGCATCAACTAATTCACGGAAGGCATCAACGCCCATCGCTTTTACAAGTATTTTGATACGTGCTTTGTACTTATTGTCGCGGCGTCCATTCAAATTGTAGACGCGAATAATCGCTTCTAGGTATGAAAGAAGGTCTTCTTTTGCAAGGAATGAACGAATCTGTTGTCCAATAACCGGTGTACGACCTAAGCCTCCACCAACAAGAACTTCAAAGCCGACTTCGCCAGCATCGTTCTTTACTATATGCAGGCCAATGTCATGCACTTGTGTTGCTGCGCGATCAGTCGGGCCGCCAGCAATCGCAATTTTAAATTTGCGTGGTAGATAAGCAAACTCAGGGTGAAGTGAAGACCACTGGCGAATGATTTCACAGTAAGGGCGTGGATCTTCAATTTCATCGGCGATAACGCCAGCAAATTGGTCAGTAGTTGTATTACGAATACAGTTACCAGATGTCTGTATTGCATGCATCTGTACACTTGCAAGTTCGGCCAAAATATCTGGCACTTCTTCCAGCTTAGGCCAGTTGAATTGCAGGTTAGTGCGTGTTGTAAAATGTGCATACCCTTTATCGTAAGTGCGGGCAATATGTGCCAGTTTACGTAGTTGGGTTGAGTTATACATGCCGTATGGGCCTGCAACACGCAACATAGGTGCGTGGCGTTGCACATAAAGTCCGTTCATCAAACGTAGTGCTAGAAAGTCATCTTCTGGCAGTTCCCCCGCTAAAAAGCGGCGTGTCTGATCTCTATATTGCTCAACGCGTTCATCAACCAGTTTTTGGTCGACTTCGTTATACTGATACATAACTTAAAATTCCCTTGTCTGGACGAATTGACCTTCCAGACACCTCACTTTTAGGGTTTAACCTGCGATTACAAATCGTAGGCCGATGGCTAACAAAATTGATCCCATTATAGGTTGCATTACTTTTGGAGATAAGCGGGTGCCTATTTGGCTGCCGACGAATACTCCAGGTAATGAACCTATTAATAGGTATGCCAGTAGGCTTAGATCTACACTGCCCATCTGGTAATGCCCTGCACCCGCTATTGCTGTTAGCGCTACAGCGTGCACAAGGTCTGTTCCCACAATGGTTGGCATGCTCATTCGTGGGTATAAAACAATTAATAGTGCGGTACCAAGTGCACCTGCTCCTACGGATGAAAGTGTTACTAAGCATCCTAAAACAAGGCCCATTAAGGTAGTCGCTAGTGGGCGCCATTTTTTAGCATGGCGCGCAGCGGGCGTATGTTGCCACTTTATCGCTTGATTGCGAATCTTATTTCGTAAAAAAACTGCGATAGAGGTTAAAACAAGTGAAATACCTAACGTTAAATTAATTAGGTGCTCCATTTTTTCTAACCCGCCAAGGCTATCCAAATAGAATAGGGTCAATAGACTACCAGGTACGCTACCTGCCAATAGAAGTATGACGACTTTCCATTCGATCAGTTTTTTTCGTGTGTAAGTAATAGCGCCGCCAAATTTTGTAACAGCGGCATAGATTAAGTCAGTACTTACAGCGGTAATGGGCGGAATACCAAAGACAACAATTAGAATCGGCGTCATAAGTGCTCCGCCGCCAATCCCTGTCAAGCCAACAATAAAGCCGACGACTAATCCTGCAAAACTATATGCAAGTTCCATAGGTAAACCTGTCCAAAGATAAACAGAGCGCATAATAAAGCCATTCTCATATAACTTAAAATAATAATTGGAAATCTTATTATAACCAAGAAGAATATGTCTTTTGTCTTATGCGTAATCGCTTTAGGTTAACTATTGCATATAACCTTTGGTTATAAAAAAGTTAATATATATTCTTTTGTGTTTTATTTGTTGAGCTGCCATAATGCGCCGCAATATTGGACAGCTATACCTCGTAATCCATTGGTTGTGAGTCCATCCATTATCAATAGAAAGAGAGTTTTTTGATGAGTGCTTTACCTGAACATCGTTTAACGCATCTCAAGCAATTAGAAGCTGAGAGTATTCATATTATCCGCGAAGTTGCAGCAGAGTTTGATAACCCTGTGATGCTTTACTCTGTAGGTAAGGATTCAGCGGTTATGCTGCATCTTGCGCGTAAAGCTTTTGCGCCGGGTAAGCCTCCTTTCCCATTGATGCATGTCGACACTACATGGAAATTCAAAGAGATGATTGAATTCCGTGACAAAATGGCTAAAGAAGCAGGGATGGATCTTTTAGTGCACATCAATCAGGAAGGTGTGGATATGGGCGTAGGTCCATTTACCCATGGTTCTTCAAAGCACACCGATATCATGAAAACTCAAGGCTTAAAGCAGGCATTAGATAAGTATCAATTTGATGCTGCTTTTGGTGGCGCGCGCCGTGACGAAGAAAAATCTCGTGCTAAAGAACGTGTGTTCTCTTTCCGTGATGAAAACCATCGTTGGGATCCTAAGAGCCAGCGTCCAGAGCTATGGAATGTATTTAATACCCGTGTAGATAAAGGTGAGAGTATTCGTGTATTCCCACTATCGAACTGGACCGAGCTTGATATCTGGCAGTATATTTATCTTGAAGAGATTCCAATTGTTCCTCTTTATTTCTCTGCAAAACGCCCTGTAGTTGAGCGTGATGGCATGATGATCATGGTTGATGATGAGCGCCTACCTCTAAATGAAGGTGAAGTGCCTGAGATGAAGAGTGTACGTTTCCGCACATTGGGCTGTTACCCATTAACCGGTGCGGTTGAGTCTGAAGCAGCGACTCTTCCAGAAATTATTCAGGAGATGTTGTTAACCACTACATCTGAACGCCAAGGTCGAGCAATCGATCATGATAGTTCTGGTTCTATGGAAAAGAAAAAGATGGAAGGTTACTTCTAGGCTTTTCCAATGTAATTGGCGTTACATTTTATATACGCCTTAGGTTAATAATAAATTGATATATAAGGTGTTGTGCTTCAAAAGCATGGCGCTTTCTCCAAGGAGAAAAGAATGAGTCACCACAGCGATCTGATTGAATCTGATATTCAAGAATATCTACATCAGCACGAGAACAAGGAATTACTACGCTTTCTAACCTGCGGTAGCGTAGATGACGGTAAATCCACGTTGATTGGTCGTTTATTACATGATTCAAAAATGATCTATGAAGATCAGTTAGCCGCTATTCAGAAAGATAATGAACGCGTTGGTAATGCAGGCGAAGAGCTCGATTTGGCTTTGCTAGTTGATGGTTTACAAGCTGAGCGTGAACAGGGCATCACAATCGATGTTGCTTACCGTTATTTTTCTACTTCAAAACGTAAATTCATCATTGCTGATACGCCGGGCCATGAGCAATATACCCGCAACATGGCAACAGGTGCATCAACGTGTGATCTAGCGATTATCTTGATCGATGCGCGTTATGGTGTGCAGGTTCAGACTAAACGTCATAGCTTTATCGTTTCTCTACTAGGTTTGAAGCATACGGTTGTTGCTATCAACAAAATGGATCTGGTTGATTACAGTGAAGAGCGTTTTGAAGAGATCAAAGCTGAATATCTTGAGTTCTCAAAGCAGCTTGATCTGCCAGACATTCAGTTTGTGCCTCTTTCTGCTCTAAAAGGTGACAACGTAGTTAGCCCTTCTGAGTCAATGACTTGGTTTGAAGGCGAGCCGTTGATGCATACTTTGGAAAATGTAGAGATCGCAAACGATCAGAACTTTGATGAGTTACGTTTCCCTGTTCAGTACGTAAACCGTCCAAACCTAGATTTTCGTGGTTACTGCGGTACTTTGACGTCAGGTATTGTACGTCCAGGTGATGAAGTGACTGTTTTACCATCAGGTAAATCAAGCAAAGTTAAGTCTATAGTGACGTTTGAAGGCGAGATTGAGGAAGCTTTTCCTCCAATGGCCGTTACATTGACATTGGAAGATGAGATCGACATCTCACGTGGCGACATGTTAGTTCATAGTGACGCCGTTCCTCAAAGCACTAACCGCTTTGATGCTATGGTTGTGTGGATGTCTGAACAGAGCATGCAAGCGGGTCGTCAATACGAAGTTAAACTAAACACAACACGTGTTGCGGGCGGGATTAGCAACGTAAGAAATCGTGTTGATGTGAATACGCTAGAAGAAAGTCCAGCCAGTTCTCTTGAGCTGAATGAAATTGGCCGTTGCGAGATTACACTGGAACGTCCAGTGGTAGCAGACGATTATCGTTCGCATCACGGTACAGGCTCTTTTATCATTGTTGATCGCTTAACCAACGAAACTGTTGCGGCGGGCATGAGCATTAATGATGGCTCTTCTCAGCTAGTAGATCTAAACAGCAACTTAGTTAACGAGTCTAGAATCACAGCGGCTGATCGTACTATTCGTTTTGGACAGCAGGCGGCAACGATTACAGTTTCAGGCGGTAGTGCTGAACAGCGTCAGACTATTTTGTTCAGTTTAGAGTCTGTTCTATTTGAACAGGGGCGTGCTGTTGTTGCTTTTAACGAAGAACAGCTTTCTGGAGTAGACAATAAGGCTTCTGCATTGGAAGGCTTACTAAATCAAGCAGGTCTAATTTCAATACTAGAAACCGAAGAAGGTATTCAAGGTGCTTTGAATATTCAGGTTGATCAGTTGGATGCGGATACGGCAAACGGCCAATTAGAGCTGGCTATTGAGTTGTTGAAACAGAAAAATCTGATCTAATGAATATTAGGGAGGTGTATCCTCCCTTGTTTTTCTTCTATATCAGATTCACGCTATACCTAAACTATGCCTTTCAAGGTAGACTTTAGCATTTGCTAATCTATGTTCAGGTGAAGTTTCAGTATTGTAATTTCACGATTACATATCATGGGTACCATTTAGTTAATTACAGATTTTATGGCAGATTATCTTCTGATTGTTATCAGCACTGTGCTGGTAAATAACTTTGTACTGGTTCAGTTCCTAGGGCTGTGTCCTTTTATGGGCGTTTCCAATAAGTTGGAGACGGCTATGGGGATGTCTCTAGCGACGACCTTTGTGTTAACTCTGTCATCTGTATGTAGTTATTTAGCGTATACCTATCTGCTTCAGCCTCTTGATCTTGGTTATTTGCAAACAATAACCTTTATTTTGGTGATTGCTGTTGTTGTACAGTTCACTGAGATGGTCGTGCGTAAAACAAGTCCAATGTTGTATAAAGTGTTAGGTATTTTCCTACCGCTGATAACAACGAACTGTGCGGTTTTAGGTGTAGCGTTACTTAATATCAAAAAACTAAATGGCTTCATCGACTCTATTGTTTATGGTTTTGGTGCGGCTGTTGGTTTCTCCCTTGCTTTGATTCTTTTTTCAGCGATGCGTGAGCGTATTGCTGTCGCTGATGTTCCTGTGCCTTTTAGGGGAGCGGCTATCGGCATGGTCACTGCAGGATTAATGTCATTAGCCTTTATGGGCTTCACAGGTCTGGTTCAGATCTAGGAGCGCATAATGGAATACGTAATTATTGCTGTTTTAGCCCTCTTAGGGCTCGCTATCGCTTTTGGCTTATTGCTTGGATTTGCTTCGGTTCGTTTTCGGGTTGAAGGTAATCCTATTGTTGAGCAAATCGATGGTATGTTGCCGCAGACTCAGTGCGGGCAATGTGGTTATCCAGGCTGCCGACCTTACGCTGAAGCAATCGCTGATGGCGATGCAATTAACAAATGCCCTCCTGGTGGTCAAAGTACGGTAGAAGCTTTAGCTGATCTATTAGATCTTGAAGCACTGCCACTTGAAGGCGGTGTTGAAGAAGAACCTGTCAAAACGGTTGCCTATATTCGCGAAGATGAATGCATAGGGTGTACTAAGTGCATTCAGGCTTGTCCTGTTGATGCGATTTTGGGTGCAGCGAAGTTGATGCATACGGTTATTGAGACTGAATGTACTGGCTGTGATCTTTGTGTGGAACCTTGCCCTGTAGATTGCATTGATATGCTACCCGTAGAAACAACATTGAATACTTGGAAATGGGATATGCCAAAACCTGGCGTTCAGCTTATCGTTACCGATCGCCGTGGTGAAATTTCTGAAGAGGGAGCTGCATAATGAGCACACAGTTTTCTTTTCATGGTGGTGTTCATCCTCCAGAGAATAAACATCGTACGACCGGGCTTTCTGTACAAACGGCTCCAATCCCGGCAGAGCTAGTTGTTCCTTTATCTCAGCATATAGGTGCGCCATCCGAAATTGTTGTCGCTATTGGTGATAAGGTCCTCAAAGGGCAGGTAATCGCTGAAGCTGCTGGTCGTATTAGTGTCAATGTGCATGCGCCTAGTTCAGGAACTGTGGTTGCCATAGAGAAACGTGCGGTCCCTCATATTTCAGGTATGCAAGCACCTTGCATCATTATAGAAACCGATGGTGAAGATAGGTGGATCGAGCACCAAGGGCTCGCTGATTACCATACACTTCCAAAGCAGGAACTGATCGATTTCGTCCGTCACCACGGTATAAGTGGTATGGGCGGTGCAGGCTTCCCTACCGATGTGAAGTTACATCTAGGTGATGATCATATTGTTAACACGCTTGTTATCAATGCGATGGAGTGTGAGCCCTATATCACAGCTGATGATATGTTGCTGCGTGAACACTCAGATAAAGTAATCAAAGGGATCGAGGTTATAGCCCATCTTCTGCAGCCTAGTCATGTAATGATAGGTATTGAAGATAATAAACCCCAAGCGATTCGAGCACTCGAATTAGCGGCGAAAGAAACAAAACTTAATTTAGATATTGTTGTTGTGCCTACCGTTTATCCATCGGGTGGTGAGAAGCAATTGATCAAGTTACTTACAGGAATTGAAGTGCCTACTGGGCATATTCCTGCAGATGTCGGTATTGTTTGTCAGAACGTTGGCACGACAGCAGCTATTTACGATGCGGTGTTTGATGGCATCCCGCTGATCTCTCGCATTGTTACTTTAGCGGGAGAAGCGTTAGCTCAGCCTCATAATATGCGAGCATTAATAGGAACGCCTTTAGAGGTCCTATTGGAAGCTGCTGAAATCAATCAGAATGCGCTTTATCGCTTGGTTATAGGTGGCCCTATGATGGGCTTTACGGTTGAAAGCCAATCTATTCCAATGATTAAAACAACTAACTGCATTATTGCAGCGAGTTATGAGGAGATGCCGCCAGCTCCTCCTGCTAATCCATGTATTCGATGTGGTATTTGTGAACAAGTTTGCCCAGCAGAATTATTACCACAACAGTTACATTGGTTTGCTAAAGGTAAAGAGTTCGATAAAGCGAAACAGCATAATTTATTTGACTGTATAGAGTGCGGTGCTTGCTCTTATGTTTGTCCAAGTAATATTCCTTTAGTTCAGTACTATCGTTTTGCTAAATCTGAAATTCGAAATGAAGAAGCGGAGCAGCGTAAGGCCGATCACGCTCGAATTCGTTTTGAGGCAAGACAAGCTCGTTTAGAACAAGAAAAAGCAGATAAAGAAGCACGCAGAAAACAGAGAGCGGCTGATGCAGCGAAGGCACAGGCGGTTAAAAAGGATAAGGCTGCGACATCTCCTGATTCAGACAAAGCAAAATCTGGAGAGCCAGATCTAAAAGCACTTAAAACTGCTGCGGCGGTTTCTCGAACTAAGCTGAAAAAAGCTCAGAAGGCCTTGCAAAATGCACAGGATAAAGAGCTTGACGGTCAAGATAAACTTAAAGCTACGGTCGCTGAGTTAGAAGTGAAAGCTGAAGCGGCTCAGCAGGCATTTGATCAAGCCCAAAATGCGCCTGCTCCAGCGGCGCCTGTATTAGATATTAAACAGCTGAAAACAAATGCTGCGGTTGCACGTACAAAATTGAAGCAGGCAGAGAAAGCCTTAGATAAAGCAGAAACATCTGGTGAAGGTGATATAGAAGCATTGCGTGTTAAGCTTTCTGAACAACAGGCTAAAACGGTTGCCGCTCAAGCGGCTTATGACAATGCAGAGTCAGGTGGTGTTGCGGCTAATAGCGTTTCTAATGAAAAGTTAGAAGGGTTGAAAGCTGATATGGAAGCAGCGTTAGGTAAAGTCAATAAAGCGCAAAAAGCTTTAGATACAGCGATTGAGGGTAATAGTCCTGCTGTTGAAAAGATGAAAGCGGGCGTTGAAAAACTACAAGCTAAATACGATACCCTAAAAGCTGAGTATGAGAGTACACAAAATTTAGCACCAACCGCAGCCGTTGCAGTCTCTTCTGAGCAGGTAGCAGATCTCAAAGCCGATATGGATGGGATGGCAGCTAAAGTTGAAAAAGCACAGAAAGCGTTAGATGTAGCTGTTGAATCAGGTAGTCCAGCTGCAGAGAAAATGAAAGCGGGTGTTGAAAAGTTACAAGCAAAGTATGAAGCGGCTAAAGACGAATATGAAAAAGCGATTTCGCCGTTAAATAGCGTACCGCTAAGCATTGATCTAGAAGGCCTTAAAGCTGACATAGAGGCATTGTCAGGAAAAGTACAGAAAGCACAGACTGCGTTAGCCGCGGCACAATCATCGGGTAGCCCCGCAGCAGAAAAGATGAAGGCCGGCGTGGAGAAGTTACAATCTAAGCTCGATGACCTACATCAAGAGTACGCTCAGGCGGGAGGGCAGCTGCCTGAACCTGAGCCGGAAGTTATCGATCCTAAAGCACTTAAGCAGCAAGTCTCTATTATGCGCACCAAGCTTAAAAAAGCGCAACAAGCTCTAGAGACTGCAAATGAACAGGGCGATGCTGAAGATTTATCTGAACTAAATGCAGAAGTAGAACGTCTTACTAGCTTACATGATGAGGCTAAAGCAGCTTTTGATGCTTATGAGAAAACGCAGGTAGATAAAGCCGCTGCGGAAGGCATTGATTTAAAACAGTTGAAAATTGATGCTGCGATGGCGCGGGCTGCTGTTACTAAAGCTGAACGTGCGGCTAAGAAGGCTCGCGAAGAAAAAGTCGAAGATCTGTCAGGTATAGAGCAACAACTTGTAGTCGCTCAACAAGAAGCTGAACATTTAAATCAAACATTAAGTCGCTTTACCGATTAAGGAAGTTGTAACTGATGGCGTTAATACGCACTAGCTCCCCCCACCTTCATAAAGCCAGTAGCACTGCAGATGTCATGCGGTTAGTGGCTTTAGCTACATTGCCGGGTCTTGCTGCAATGACCTTCTTTTTTGGTTGGGGAACAATCATTAATGTGATGTGGGCGTGCTTGTTAGCGGTTGGGTTTGAAGCGTGCATCGTAAAAATTCGTAAGCGACCTTTAGGCTTCTACCTTAAAGATTATAGTGCGATTGTGACCGCGTTGTTATTGGGTTTAGCGCTGCCTCCTTTCGCTCCATGGTGGATCACCTTGGTTGGTGTGTTTGTTGCGATTGTCATTGCTAAACACCTATATGGGGGGTTAGGGCAAAACCCTTTTAATCCAGCAATGGTTGCTTATGCATTATTACTTGTTTCCTTCCCTGTTCAGATGACAAGTTGGGCAGAGCCTTTCGTACTTACCCATGGTGATAGTTGGCAGGTATTAGAGTTTACTCAGACGTTGGGTGCTATTTTTGGTTCTGTTGACCCGGCTTTAATTGATATGTACACCGGTGCGACACCTTTAGACGCTATGCGTCATAGAGGGGGCCTAACAACAGAAGAAGTATGGAGAACCGTTCCTGTTTTAGCTGAAGGGATTGGTGCTTGGCACGCTGTGAGTGCTGCCTATTTGATGGGTGGGGTGTTTCTTATTTACCGTAAGGTTTTTACTTTACATACTCCTGCTGCTGTTCTTGGATCATTGGCCGTAATCTCCAGTATTTTCTATATGCTTGACCCTTATGCGTTTGCTGATCCGTTTTTTCATTTGACAGCGGGTGCCACCATGCTTGGTGCTTTCTTTATTGCAACGGACCCAGTGACCTCTGCGACCAGTAATCGTGGAAAAATTATTTTTGGTATTGGTATTGGCATTCTTATTTATGTTATTCGTGGTTGGGGAGGATACCCAGATGCAATTGCTTTCGCAGTGCTTCTCATGAATCTTTGTGCACCATTTATAGATCAGTACACGCAGCCTCGCAGTTATGGTCATGCCAAAGCGAAACGCGGCATGAAGGGAGGTGCATGATGCAGTTATTTAGTGCCATTAAATCCAGCACCCTAGCGATTAGTTTATTTGCGGTTGTTTGTGCCGGCGTCATTGCTGTTACTCAGGTCACTACAATCGACAAAATTACCGCTAATGAACGTGAGTTTAAGGCCAAAGCGCTATATGAGATTGTTCCGCGTGAAAGCATTGATAATCAATTATTAGAAGATACCTTTGAGATACAAATCGCAGAGCTTGGGCACCACCAACCTGTGATGGCCTATCGAGCAAAGAAAGATGGTTTAGTTAAGGCTGTTATCTTACCGGTCACTGCACCTGATGGTTATAGTGGTAATATCAATCTTATCGTCGGGATAAATGCTAACGCCTCAGTTGCGGGTGTTAGAGTCCTTGCCCATAAAGAAACACCGGGGCTGGGGGATAAGATTGAGACTAAAAAGTCTAATTGGATAATGAGTTTCAACGGTCAGTCTAAGAATACAGGAAAAGGCCCTTCATGGGCGGATAAAAGCTGGGCAGTAAAGAAAGACGGTGGTCAGTTTGATCAGTTTACTGGCGCAACGATTACTCCAAGAGCCGTAGTAAATGCTGTCGGTCGTGCATTAGATTATTTTGCAGCCAATCGTGCTGAGCTGTTACAACTAAAACCTGAAACTAAGCAACCTTCAACGGAGGTAACCCAGTAATGTCGGGTGATTTAAAAAAAATCTCTATGGATGGTTTGTGGGGCAATAACCCTGCATTAGTGCAGCTATTAGGCTTATGTCCGTTACTCGCTGTAACTGGAACTGTAGTCAATGCAATTGGGTTGGGTATTGCGAGCACTTTAGTACTGCTCGGTTCTAACCTAACGGTGTCGGCTTTTCGTAAATTTGTACCCGAATCGGTTCGTTTGCCTATCTTTGTAATGATCATTGCCTCTTTCGTGACAGCTATTGAGCTACTAATGAAGGCATTTACTTATGAGCTTTATTTGATCTTAGGTATTTTCATCCCGTTGATAGTAACCAACTGTGCAATCATGGGACGAGCAGATGCGTTTGCATGCAAAAACCCAGTTAAAGAGTCACTGATAGACGGCTTAATGATGGGGCTAGGTTTTACAGCCGTTCTGGTCGTTCTTGGGGCTATGCGTGAAGCGTTAGGTTTAGGCGTTTTATTTAGTGATATGCATCTATTGTTTGGTCCTATGGCTGAAGGCTGGAAGATCACCTTGGTGGATGATTACCCGGGTTTCCTATTTGCTATATTGCCGCCTGGTGCATTCGTAGGCATGGGGCTAATTATTGCGCTTAAAAATGTGATAGATGCGCGTAACGATGCACGCAAAGCTGCACTAAACCCTTCTGACGGTGTTCGACCTGAACGCGTAAGAGTCACAGGCTAGGATTCTTTTTCCACAAGGGGATAATTTCCTTTTGTGGAATTGTTTTCTGCTTGTGCTTCATTTAATCTTTTGGCTCCCGACTTTCTCTTCTTATTTAGTGTAAGGAATTTATGTGAGCCACCCTGTCCCTGTAGTCATTTGTGATGATTCCCGTTTAGCGCGTAAGCAGATGGCCTCTGCATTGCGTGGGTGGAATGTTGAGGTTACGTTCGCCGAGCACGGCTTAGAAGGTTTAGAGGCGGTTAGAGCGGGCAAAGGGGATATCTTATTCTTAGATTTAACCATGCCTATTATGGATGGTTATCAAGCGCTTGAACGCATCAGAAGCGATGACTTACCTACAATGGTTATTGTGGTTTCAGGTGATGTGCAAGAGAAAGCTCGCGCACGTGTTCTAGAACTGGGAGCTTTAGAGTTTATTCGTAAGCCAACTTCCCCTGAGGCTATTGCTGAGGTGCTCCATCGGTTCGGTTTATTAACTGAGCTGGAACACCCGAGCCGCGCATCTGAAGAAGTTAATTCTACTGTTGCTCTTCCTGAGTATTACCAAGAAATATCTAATATTGCGATGGGTCAAGCTGGTGAAATGCTCGCCCGGTTATTGAATACATTTGTTCATTTGCCTATCCCAGTTGTTAATATGGTATGTCCTGCAAGTCTTGAGGAGAGGCTTTTGGATGCCAAAGCAAATCAATTTGAGTTGATTAGCCAAGGGTTTATTGGTGCGGGTATAGCGGGTGAGGCGTTTCTCCTGCTAGAAAAGAGCAGTTTGGACAAGGCTTCTAAGCTGATGGACCTTTCAGACGTTAGCGAACATCGTAAATCCGAGCTTTTAATGTCATTAGCTAATACTCTGATTGGGGCTTTTATTAATAGCTTCTCCCAACAGTTGGATATTATTTTTAGTAAGGCTACTCCACATATCTTGCGAGATTTCAGTGGTTTCATTAAACAGTCTCAAGATTGGGAGGAAACCCTGATGATCACGATCGATTATCAATTGAATGAGCATGACATCCAATGTGAATTAATGTTGGTTTTCACTCAGGATTCCTTGCTAAAACTAGAAAAAATTGCGAGCTACTTTTAATGAATGCGCATAGTAGTAATGAGATAGGTGACCTTCACTGGACGTTAGGCCTAATTCAAAATTTGGAAGTGGGTCTTGTTGTCGTTGATCGTGCAGGTTGTATAAAACTTTGGAATGGTTTTATGGAAAATCATTCAGGAGTGCCAGCTCGGGACCTTACTGATAAACAACTGCTTAAGCAGTTTCCTGAACTTCCAGCAAGCTGGTTACACCGCAAGCTTGAATCAGTGTTTTTGTTACGTAACGCGGCCTATGTTTCTTGGGAGCAAAGGCCTTACTTGTTTCATTTTAAAAGTAATCGCCCAATTACGGGTATCGCTCAGTTTATGTATCAAAATATCACGTTGATTCCTCTGACTTCTCCCACCGGAGAAGTCGATCATGTGGGTATATTGATTTATGACGTGACTGACACTGCGACGGGCCAGATCGCATTAGAGAAAGCAAATAAGAAGCTCCAAACGCTGAGCCGTGAAGATCGTTTAACCGGCTTATATAATCGTGGATATTGGGAAGAGTGTCTCAATCATGAATTTGAGCGCTTTAATCGTAGCGAACTTATCAGCACATTAGTTCTATTTGATATCGATCACTTCAAGAAAGTTAATGATACATACGGGCACCAAGCGGGTGACGAGGTCATTCGTGAGGTTTCCAAAGCACTGCAGCAGCAAGCACGAAAAACTGATATAGCGGGTCGATATGGCGGTGAAGAGTTTGGTGTGATCTTAACAGGCACAAAGGGAGAGAGTGCCATGATTTTTGCTGATCGCCTTAGGGCAAATATTGAAGCGCTTGTCGTGTCTTACGGTGAACATCAAATTAAGTTTACAATTAGTTTAGGTGTTTCGGAGATAAATTATCAAATAGATAGTGCGACGGAATGGTTAGAACAAGCAGACCAAGCTCTATATAAATCAAAACAGAGTGGTCGAAACTGGACCACGTTATTTGGTGCAGAGTAGTCGCTGAGTTTATAAAGATTGAGAATGAATAAACATAAACGTCACGAAATTTTCTCTCGCTGGAGAGATGATAATCCCCATCCGACTACTGAGTTGGAATACACTTCTCCTTTTGAATTGTTGATCGCCGTTATCCTTTCGGCTCAATCTACAGATGTGGGCGTTAATAAAGCGACCCGAAAATTGTACCCTGTTGCTAACACGCCGGCGGCAATCTATGCACTGGGTGTAGATGGTTTGAAGGAGTATATAAAAACGATTGGCTTGTTTAATGCTAAAGCTGAAAATGTGATTAAAACCTGCAAAATGCTGGTTGAGCTACATGATTCAGTTGTGCCCGACACACGTGAGGCCCTAGAGGCATTACCCGGTGTCGGCCGTAAAACCGCGAATGTCGTTTTAAATACCGCCTTTGGGCAGCCTGCAATGGCTGTTGATACGCATATCTTTAGGGTATCTAACCGTACTAAAATTGCCCCAGGTAAAAACGTGAACGAAGTCGAGCAAAAGTTGATGCGTTTTATTCCTAAGGAGTTTCTGCTTGATGCCCATCATTGGTTAATTTTGCATGGTCGT
The DNA here is from genome assembly GCA_002435145.1 of Neptuniibacter sp. UBA6509. GTDB lineage: Bacteria > Pseudomonadota > Gammaproteobacteria > Pseudomonadales > Balneatricaceae > Neptuniibacter. Next base: position 698 of record DJLT01000084.1, on the reverse strand, counting down.
TATACCTGCGTTGCCCGTAAGCCTAAATGCGGCTCATGTCTGATTGAGGATCTGTGTGAGTACAAAGATAAAATAGAGTTTTAAACACTGGTGTACCTCTTTTCCTTTGCTAATGATATTCAGCACTATGACTAAGATTCCTTAGAACTGTCTCTTTGGTGATTATTTTTCGTACAGCTGTAGCCTTTTTGCGTTTTTTTCTTACTATACTGTTTGAATAAGTGTGAAAAAATAAGTTTTTCACAATATTTAAATATTCTTTTTGTCTTTAATTACTTGAATAATAAAGTAATTTTATTTCGGCGCTTTAAAGACGGTTGCTTTGTAAGTGTTTGATTTTACTTGAAAGGGAGACATGAAGAACAACTAAGGAGGCTCGCTATGTGGTCTCAAAAGAAAATAATAGCTGTTGCGATCAGTAGCGCTATTTTGAGTGTTCAGGTACAAGCGGCTGCTTATCCTAAACAAAATGACCCTGAAGAACCTGATTCTGTTGCTGAATGGGGACCATGGGCATTACCATTTGGAACCGCAGCTGGGGAGCCAACAGGAGGTGTCGCATTAGCTTTCGCTTCAGGTGGTGGGGATGAATATGTTTTCCCTGATGATTTAGCGCTGAACGGACAAGAACAGCCTAGCGATCAGGAAGAACCAACACCGACGCCAACGCCAACACCAACGACAACGCCAACGCCAAC
>DJLT01000044.1 GCA_002435145.1 Neptuniibacter sp. UBA6509 | reverse complement strand
TTATATTGAGCATGATCATTCCATGGTTTTTTATTATTGAAATTCCAACCTACCCACTATTTTTTGTATTGTTAATATGAAAGTTGTAACAAAGTGCAAAATTTGTTCAACACTTTGCAAATGGAAGCAAGTCAAAAATCGCTAACGTAGAATTCAATACATTGAAAAATAAAGAAAATCACAAAACCAGCTATTTTAATGGAATTGAGCGCAAAAAAGGGGTCAGAGTACTTTTTGCAAAATCGTAATGTACTCTGACCCCATTATTTTTGTTTTTACTCAAGTAAGACCAGCAAAGACTCTTTCTCTTTAACAGAGATATTCTCTGACTGAATTTTAAGTTTGAGTACCTCTAGTGCTGCCTCTCTCGACAATTCAACATCCTGTGTCAGAAGAGCCTGCTCTCCCATACGCCCTTTAATAGCAACGGTCACTTGTTCGGAGTATAAACTTCGTAACATCATATTTTTTTGTTTGGTACTGGCAATGGAAGAATAAAACGAATTCGCAAATAGCTTATCCTTTTCAGATAAAGTAGCGTGCACTTCTGCGTAACAGTGACTCTTCTTTCCTTGCTTATAATACTCCGTAGGGAACGGGTACAACATAATCGAATTTTCATCAAACGGCGATGTTTGTACGTCGTCTAAATACATCGTTTTAATGTTGGCAATTGCTTCATCTCTGCTCCAATGAAAAGGCGGAGATTCAAGTTTCTCGTAAATTTTCTCTAAATCATATTCTTGCTCGCAAGCACTATTTTCCCCTTGGTGCTCATGGACCAACCCTAAAGCATGTCCAAATTCATGTAGCACCCAATGCGTAAAAACGCCATCGCCGGAAGGCTTCGACTTTGAAAATCCACCAAGAATCATTGTTGGATTGTGCGCTGCAACTTTCCGTATACCTAGTTGACCTCGATAGGTTGAAAGAGAACTCCCCCTAAACGAGATCCGTATATTTTCACCAGGATACTCACCCTTGCAATCCTGTGGTTTGCGTCGCGGCCCGAAATCAAACAAGTCCTCTTTGATTGCCTTTGACCATTGCTCTGCTGCCTTTTTAACTCGAACTCGATCGCCCTTGTCGCCATCCAAAAAGCAAACGGTCAAAGGTACATCAGACAACGCCCACTTTGCAGCCACATCTAACACGTATTTATAGTTGTTTGCATCATCAACATCTTTCGCCCACAGCGCTTCCAACGATTGGTAATTTGAAATACTCAATTGAAAAGGCTTTTCAATTATCAAATCTTCGTTAGTTTGGCTTAGGCAAATTGAAGATAAGCAAATAAATGAAAGATACGGTAACGCGTTCCACCTACTCATTGGTGGCTACACAAAGTAGTAGGATCCAACTCCTTCAATGCTTCGCAGGCCTTCCTAGCTTGGAGCTCAGCTAAGCGCTGGTGATCTTCAGATTCGCCAGACGCATCGACGATGGCAACTTTCGTTGTTTGATAAGCAATCTGAGCATCGAGAAGCTTCTTTGCTACCTCATCTTTATCTTCCGGAACAAGCTTCGCCACCGCCGCTGTTGACAGTGTCTCTTTGGCTTCACCCAGTATTGCGGCCACTAACTTTGCTCCATCACTAGGTTTATTTGTTTGTATATTGGAAGCTTTCAATTTAATGGGAGAGTAGTGCGTTATTTTATTCTCTGCGTTTAAGTGATGCTGGCTAATAAAAGATAACAGCGACTCTTTTGACATCCCCACTGTCCGAATCCACCCAGACTCTTTGCCCTTTTTAAATTTTAAGGGAGCGTAGAATAAGCCTGGTTTTACCGTACCAAAATTAAACGCTGCAGACGCCAATACAACTGAATCTGGAGTCGAACCAGGGCCAACGAGTTCATAACTGTAAACCAATTCTGTTGAGTTTTTGTTGGTAAGTAGATTCTTAATATCAAGATACTGACTAACAAACTTAAATGCAGACGCATCTTTGGAGAACTCTAATTTACTCTCAAAAATAGAGTAAACCTCACTAACAAAGATCTCATTATCCTTCAGCCTTTGATGAACTTCGTTGTCACGCGTGTCTATATTGGCAAGAGTAACTTGTGACGAGGTATTGTCTAATTCATCAAGTAAACCGCTTTCCAACGCTTCGTCTTCAAAAACGCCAGTGATACTAGTAATACACTTAAAGTCACTATTCCATTTTGGATATTTATCCTCTTTGTCATAGGTGTATAAGTAAAATTCAGTAGTGCTTACCTTTTGTACTTTCTTCACTTTGGTTAGAGATTCAGTAATTTGATCGATAAACCAATTAACCGCTACTGGTATGAGTGTGCTAGCAACAACGGCGCCTATTCCCTTATCCATAGCGCTATTATTGGAAGTAACCAAACACTGATTGCTAATATAAGTTCTCGTTTCTACAACGGTTAAATCCTGTCGTTTTCCCGTTGCACTGCATGAAATAATCGCAGTAGAGAACATTAAGGTGGCTAACAATTTATTATTAAAAGTAGTTTTCATCATCCTTTCCCATATATTGTTGTTTACTTATAAATTAAAAAACAAAAGGGGGACAGCACCGTTTAACATAATTGTACTCGGTCCCTAGTTTGATATATGTGCTTCGGACTACAGTAAGGCTTTTCACTTCTAGAAAGCCATACAGCTAGTATCCTAGCCTCAGAACCATAAACCCAATCCATTCTAACTTGTGCGAGTAGTGCTCCAGTGCTGGTCATTGCATCATTTATATAGCCGCAATAATGCTCACATGAACTAACTTCAGCTTCACTTAATCTAAAAACCATCGCACTTTAATCTCAAGCCTTGAAAGTATTGGTTTGTTTACCCGTCTCGATATTGGTTGTGAAAGAATGAAGCAGTTTCTCTCACCAACTTTTCAAAATAGTTTAAATTTCCAATGCTGGAGCGTAAAAATGGGGTCAGAGTACTTTTTGCAAAATCGTAATGTACTCTGACCCCATTTCTTTTTAGAACTTCAGCCGAATGCTCAAGTGAGGTGTATTTTTAGAAAGCTTGTGGTGAATAGTTAGGCTAGGCATAAAATAGTGACACAAAAATTTC
>DJLT01000032.1 GCA_002435145.1 Neptuniibacter sp. UBA6509 | reverse complement strand
CCACCCCTAACTATGGGACAGCAGGGCCCAAGGGCTGCTTTTTTATGGTTTAAATATTGTGATCTCTATAGGTATTCACCGCCTTTCACTAAAAACGGGTGATTTTCAAGGGAGAAGGAGGGTTGTATTGCTCCGTTACTTTTTTGTTTAAGAAGAGTGCTAAGATGGCTTAAAGTTAAGTAATTAAGATCAGATAGCCCATATGAAAAAGTCTAGTAAACCCTCTATTACAAATGGCTTCGCCGCAGAGAATGCAGAGCTGATACTTAGTAGTTTTCAACGATTGACCGGTAATTCACTTATTTCGGAAGAACATATAGGTGAACAACGTCATAAAGCACTGTACGACCTTAAATATCCTGTACTGTCCCATAACGCTGAAGGCGATCCTAAACTAAATTACTCAAATGCTGCTGGCATGTCGCAGTTTGAAATTAGTTGGGAAGAACTGGTTAAACTTCCCTCGCGTTATACGGCAGAACCTCAGATTCAGGAGGAGCGGGATCGTTTACTCAAAGCGGTCACGGAGAAGGGGTTTATTGATGATTACCAAGGCGTCAGAGTTTCAGCCAAGGGTAATCGCTTCTTAGTAGAAGAGGCGATTGTTTGGAATATTATTGACGATTCGGGTAATTATTTTGGCCAAGCTGCTGTTCTCTATGTATGTACAGCCCTTTAACATCAGCAAGTAGAAACCGTAGGCAGTCGTTGTAAGTGGCCATCGTAAGTGGCAATCGTGAATAGGAACTGGGTAGGCAGTGTTTATTGGGTTGGGGCTTATATTAAATAAGAGTGGTTGTTGCTTGCCAGAGTAAGCGCATGGCTAACAGGGTAATGACAAAGCGGAAAACGTGGCTGAAAAGTTTCTCTGGCAATTTATGTAACATTTTTAAGCCTAACCAAGTGCCTACAACGCCCCCTAGTATCATAAGGATGATTAAAGTCAGCCATTGCCAAAATGAGAAGCCAATTAGTGTGAACACTGCCATCTTAAGACAGTGCTGAAGACTCATGCAGGTGGCGAATGTGCTGGTGGCTTCCAATTTGTCGTAGCTCTGGCGGTGGACAAAACCGGCTACTAGCGGTCCGGTGGCACCGACAAACATAGATATGATTGTAGTGCCGAAACCGGCGGCTAGATGTCCCTTATCACTCATTTGCTGCTTTTTCGGTTTAGGTCCCCAAACGAGAAATAGTATAAATAGTGCCACACACAGCTGAATGAGATAGAGCGGAAGTTGGATAACAACGAAGGAGGCGCTTATCGCACCAAAAAGAGCACCAATTCCGAAGAACTTGACCATTGACCAGTCAATATGTGCTCGGGTCATCCACGCTCGATTACCATTTGACCCTAATTGTACAAGGCCATGTACGGGGATTAATGCAATAGGAGGAAGTGTGGTTGCAAGGATTGCTAGGAGCATTACTCCACCCCCAATGCCGGCTGCGGCTGTAATAAAAGAGGTAGCCCCCGCAGAAAAGATCAGCAATAGTGTAAGTTCAATATTCTCAAAAATGGGCATTTAAGATGAGCTCGGTTACTTATTTATCACTAAGTGAGGCCATCACTTGCTGCGACCAATTCAAGCTATGTCTGTATGCGGTTTCATAGAATGCTTGGTCAAGTAGTAAGTCTATATTTTCGAACTCGCCACTCTCATATAAGCATGCTTGCTCCAAAATTTGTCCAAGCTGACCTTCGTGATTGAGTAATGCTGCTTTTACATCACTTTGCAGAGGAATCTGCTGTAAAAGGTCGGGCATATCCATATCAAGCAGTGCATCTAATTTGGAGAATAGCCCTGCAATGAAGTTGTTGATAGGTTGTTCTCTGCCTAACATCTCCGCCAGTAATTCGCACATGCGGCCACGTGCTAGCATAGAACGTGTGAGCTCTTCCGGTTTATCTTGCGTATCTGTAACAAGAAAGAGGCTGACCCATTTCCTGATTTGGTCGAAGCCGAGTAAGCTAATTGCGTGAGAGAGGGACTCTATTTCACGTGGGAAATTAAATGCAGCAGAATTAACAACACGCAAAATTCTATACGTTAATAACGGATCGTTAATAACTATTTGTTCAACTGATTGAGCTGTTGCCTGAGGGCTTTGTAGTTCAACCATCATCTGCAGTAAAAGTACTTTGCTACTGCCAAGCTTCTTGCCTTTTACTGGTTCCGGCTTACTGAGGAAGTAACCTTGGAAAAGTGCAAAGCCAAGTTCATGGCATTTGCGGAACTCTTCTTTCGTTTCTACTTTGTCAGCGAGCAGCTCTAAATTGTATTTACGTAGACTTTGTACAAGTTTGGGTAGTTTGTCTAATCCTTGAGCTTGAATATCTAGCTTTAGGATATGTATTAGGTTTAGTAAAGGGTCTAACTTAGAATCAAATTTGTAATCTGACAGGGCAAGGCGATAGCCTTGTTGACCCAGTTCTCTTACTCGGTCGATAAATTCAGGAGTAACTTCTGAATGCCCTAGTATTTCCAGAATAAAGCTTTCTTTTGGAAGTTCAGGGAAGTTCTCTGCCATTATCGTTTTATCAGTCAGCTTGATATAACAAGGCAAAGAGCGAACTTGTCCCTCTTCACAGATACTGGCATAGGTATTGAGGATGACAGAGGATGTGGCTAGGTGATCATTGATTCTCTTTGGGGCGGTTTCATCATCATTACGATAAAGTAATAGATAGGAAACGACATCCTGACTTTTATTGAACACAGGTTGTCGAGCAAGTAGAAGGTCAAGCGGCTCACCTGTTTCAAGATTATCGGTCATTCTGCATTCCTATCTTTGCGTATGGTTAATTTTATTATAACGTTGTTTAGGGTTACTTCTTTAAAAAGCCTCGGCTTTTTAGGAAATCTAGCATATGAGGCCGAGCTTCTTTTTGTAGCATCCCTGAAATTTGTTCGCTCCAAGTCATCTCTTTTTGCCCGCCAGTACGGCTACGATAGTAAGCTTGAACATCTTGATCATAGTCTTTGATCAAATCCGCGTCAGTTTGACTGTCATAACTGTCGTGTTTTAAAACGACATCTAAGGGTAGCCTAGGTTTAACTTCAGGGTTTTGATCTGGGTAACCTAAACACATACCAAAAACAGGATAAACTAGATCAGGTAGCGCTAAACTCTCTGTGACTAAATCGATTTTGTTACGCAGGCCGCCTATATAAACAATGCCCAAGCCTTCTGACTCTGCAGCAATGGCTACATTCTGAGCAAAAAGTGCACAATCTACTGTTGCGGTAATAAACTGTTCAGTAAAGCCCGACAGCATCTCTGCTTCATGCATATCACAGCTAATTTTATGTCGGTTCATATCGGCACAAAATACTAAAAAGGTAGGAGCTTCCTTTACATAGATTTGGTTGCCCGCCCATTCCGAAAGGTCAGCACGCTTTTTCTCATCATTAACTTGGATAACTGTGCATGCCTGTATAAAACTGGATGTTGCCGCTGCCTGCCCTGCTTGCACGCAGCTATTAATAAGCGTCTGCTCGACGGAGCGGTCTGTAAACTTGCGAATAGAACGGTGTGAATTCAGTAGTTTAATAACGTTGTTCATAAATACCTGTGCATCAAAGATCAGTGATTTTTCAGCTTTATTATTTGTATCATAGGGTGTCGATAAGCTGAATAGTATATAAAAGAGAAAAAGGGGAAAAATAAAAGCGGCATTGATCCTTGGTCTTCCATGTATTGATGCTTTTGGAACTATCTCAAAATGTTTAGGTCTATTTCTACATATTTAAATTATAGAGAGCTTTGTTAAGTGATTGAGAAACCTCAGGATTGTGACGATTTTCTTTTAGTCTTTTGTAAACAGCCTCGCTTAAATCAAGGTAAACAGCGCATAGCCGCTACCTTAGGTGCAGAAAAAACATTAGATATAGCTTCAGCTCTTTTAAATTGCGCGCTCGAGGATGCCTCTAATTGGGAAGGAACGGTAGTGCTTTCTCCAGCAGCAGAGGATGAAAAATACTGGGCAGAAGGGTTGTTACCTGAAGCTAGAGTCTATGTACAGCCCCAAGGCAAACTAGGGCGACGCATTATGGATGTAGATCAGAAGATTCGGGATCAAGGTCGTCAGAAAGTTATTATTATTGGTACGGACGCACCTATTTTAAATCGAGATATGTATCAGCAAGCCCTTGATGCTTTAGATCATTCGGATGTTGTTTTTAGTTCTGCCTCAGATGGAGGCGTTACTCTAATGGGGTCTAATCTACCTTGGCCTGATATTGAAGGGCTTTCTTGGAGTACTGAGCATCTTGGAGCTGAACTTAATCAAGCGTGTTTGTTGGCTGACAGAACAATCTCATATATTCCTCCTAGTTATGATATCGACCATGAGGTGGATTTAGATAAGTTATTGACTGATCTGGAATTTGATCCTCGCCCGTCACGTAAAGAGTTAAAACGTGTGATTGGGAACGTTCTAAATTAAGGCGTGATTGACCTGTAACTTTTCTTTTTAGGCTGTCTATGATGCAACGTATTCATACAGAAAATTGGTTTAAAACCCCCGAAGGTGACTCACGAGGTTATATTGAGTCTGATCGCTTACGTGAGTTATGGTTTCATACCGGCACGGCTTGTAATCTTCAATGTTCGTTTTGTCTAGAGGGCTCTGGACCAGGAGATACACGTCTTGAACTTGTTAAGTTCGCGGACGTAAAGCCTTTGATTGATGAATCATTAACTTTAGGTGTAGAGCAGTTTTCTTTTACCGGCGGAGAGCCGTTTCTCGCGAAACAGTTGGTCAAGATTTTACATTATGCGGCCAGCTTTAGGCCTTGTTTAGTGTTAACAAATGGTACAGAAGCTATTCAGCAGAGAATGGATGAAGTTGAGACTTTGCTGAAGGCTGATAACCCGGTGAGCTTTCGTATAAGTATTGATTATCCTACGGCCGAATTACATGATGCGGGGCGAGGTGAAGGAACGTTTGATAAAGCCTTACGGGGATTAAAAAAATTATATGACGCAGGTTTTTCTGTTTCTATTGCGCGACATATGGATAAAGGTGAAAACACTTCTGCTGTAGAGGCTCAATACCAGCAGCTTTTGAAAGCGTTGGGCTTACCTGAAGATCTAAACATTGTTGCGTTTCCCGATTTCGCAGCACCGGGGAGTCTGCCAAATGTACCTCAAGTAACCACAGCCTGTATGACGACTTATCAAACAGAGGAAAGCCGCAGCAGTTTTATGTGTGCTTTCAGTAAAATGGTTGTTAAAAAGCAAGGTGAGATGCGAGTGTACGCATGTACCCTTGTGGATGATGATGAAGAGTATGATCAAGGTGATAGCTTAACTAAGAGTCTGCATCAGCGGGTGAGTATGAAACATCACCGTTGTTATAGCTGTTTTGCTTATGGTTCCTCTTGTAGTGAAGGGTAAGTGTAGTGAAGGTTAAGTGCTGTTAGGGACAAGTGTAGTTAGGGATAGTTGTAGTTAGGGAGCGTACTGAAGGCTACGTATAGAAAACGTGGAATGTTTTAGATTTAGTAATTAAGGGGATGTGTGTGTTAGGGATCATTGGTGGTACAGGAATTTATCAGTTAGATGGCTTAGAGGTTGTAATTGAGCATGATATCGATACACCTTTCGGTTCTCCCTCAGCCCCTATTCTAGAGGGCAAAATGGGTAAGCGAACACTATTTTTTCTTCCCCGGCATGGTCGTCATCATGAACTTCTCCCTTCAGAAGTTAATTACCGAGCTAATATTTGGGCTTTGAAAACATTAGGTGTGACCCAAGTTATTGGTCTTTCAGCGGTAGGTAGTTTGCAAGAGGAGATTGAGCCAGGTGATCTTTCTTTACCAGAGCAATACTTTGATTTTGTTAAAGGCAATCGCGAGAAAACGTTCTTTGGCAAAGGGCTCGCCGCTCATGTTTCAACAGCTGAACCTACTTGTGGGTGCTTAGCTTCAGGCCTTTCTAAAGCTGCACAGTCGGTTGATATTAAACTACATCGTGGTAAAACCTATGGTTGTGTTGATGGCCCTCGATTAGGCACGCGAGCAGAAAGCTTCTTCTTGCGTGGGGCGGCAGGCTGCGATCTAGTTGGAATGACAAATGTGCCCGAGGTTTTTTTAGCGCGTGAAGCGCAGCTTTGTTATTGCACTATTGCCATTGCAACAGATTATGATTGTTGGCTAGATGATCCCGCTCAGCATGTCAGTGTGGAGCAGGTGATTGCACGCTATGGTGCTAGTTTAGAAAAAGCGAAAAACGTTTTAACCGCTTATATTGGGCAAGAGAAAACTGAATTTACGTGCTCATGCCGATCAAGCTTAGCATCGGCAGTTTTAACGCCTAAAGATCAGTTAAATGAAGAGCAGAGTGCTTTACTATCGGTGTTAAGCCGTTAGCTATGACTAGCACCCCATTACTCTCGGTGATTATTCCTATAGGTCCTGATGAGCTATCTGTACCTCAGGGCTTATTAGATGATCTACAGCATATTTCAGTTACAAGAGAGATTATCTTTGTAACTTGTAATGAGTCTTTTGATGAAGGTTATAGGCAGCACTGCACTAAGGCTTTAGGGGGGAGTGGTGTTTTTTGGATGAATGCAGGACAAGGTCGAGCTATTCAGATGAATGCAGGTGCTTTATCTGCCTCAGGTCAGTATCTGTGGTTCCTGCATGTAGATAGCCGTTTTGATCAGTCTCTGTTTGTCAGTCTGATCGATAACTTATCAGTTTATCCAGAGCGGCTGCATTACTGCTTGTTAAAGTTTTTAGCTGATGGCCCTTCAAGTATGGTCTTCAATGGCATGGGCGCTAATTTAAGGTCACGGATATTGGGTGCCCCTTTTGGCGACCAAGGTTTCGCAATTAAGCGTAGTGTTTTTTCATCACTAGGCGGATACCCTGAAAATGCTGCTTATGGTGAGGATCATCTGTTTGTATGGTACGCACGTCAGCAAGGTGTAAAGCTTAAATGTTGCCGCAAATACCTGAAAACTAGCGCGCGAAAATATACCCAAAAAGGATGGTTTGCTCTGACATCTCGCTATCAATATCTGTGGATAAAGCAAGCGATGCCAGAGTTATGCACACTTATTAAAAAACGCTATTTTTGACCACGCTGCCAACGATGAAATTTCTCAATCCAAGTTAATACCTTTTCTGGCGCGTGTGAACGTTTCCACTCTCCAGCTACATACTTATTAGCTTCGCTTAAGGTTGGGTAGATATGGATGGTCCCCAAAATCTTGTTTAAGCCTAATCCGTGCTTCATTGCGGTGACAAATTCAGTAATAAGCTCGCCTGAATGAGGCCCTACAATGGTGGCACCTATGATTTTATCTTTTCCGGGAACGGTTAGGATTTTTACTAATCCGTGGGCATCGTTATCTGCTATTGCTCGATCTAACTCCGCTAAATCAAATCGTGTTATCTCGTAGGGGATGTTTTGCTCTTTCGCTTCTAGTTCATTTAGGCCGACACGAGCGACTTCCGGGTCGGTAAACGTTGCCGCAGGAATGACTGAGTAATCTACCTTAAATTTTTTGAATTGCCCGAATAAAGCATTAACAGCGGCATACCAAGCTTGATGAGCTGCAGCATGGGTAAACTGAAAGGGGCCTGCTACATCACCGCAAGCATAAACGTTGGGGAATTTAGTTTGTAGGTACTCATTAACCTGTAGGGTCCCATCAGCTTTGCTCCCAATGTCTAAATTATCTAAACCGAAACCTTCTACATTGGCTTGCCTGCCTACAGCGACAAGCAGTTGGTCAAAGGGGATCTCTTCTACCTTACCTTGGTTTTCACAGATAAGTATCTTTTCGCCATCACGTTCAGTAAATTCGCGCATTTTTCGATGGCTGAGAATATTAATTCCTTCAGCTTTAAATCGTTCGCAGACTAGCTCTGAAACTTCAGGGTCTTCTTTAGCTAAGATGCGCTCGCCGCGAAGTAATATACTGACTTCTGAGCCAAAGCGTGCAAAGCATTGACTCAGTTCACAGCCAATAGGGCCGCCGCCGAGTACGAGCAAACGCTTAGGAAGCTCTCTAATTTGCCAGAGATTGTCAGAGGTTAGAGGTTGCATCGCCTCAATGTTTTTAACTGCGGGAATTCGCGGCCGAGCGCCTGTAGCTATGACGATATTACGTGTTGTAATAATTTCACCATTCACCACCACTTCGTAGGGATTTAAAATGGTTGCAGCGCCTTGCACACAATCAACGCCCAAACCAGTATAGCGCTCAATCGAATCATGCGGTTCAACGGTCTCAACTACTTTTTGTACACGCTCCATGACATCTGCAAAGTTAAATTTTACTTCGCTATGCTCAATTCCATATTCATGACTACGTTTATAATCGGCCATAAATCTTGCAGAGCGTATCAGCGCTTTGGACGGAACGCAGCCTGTATTAAGACAGTCGCCCCCCATTTTATGCTTTTCTACTAAGCTTACTTTTGCTTTAACCGCTGCGGCAATATAGGAGGTCACTAAACCGGCGGACCCTGCGCCAATCACCACGATATTAGTATCAAATTTTGTTGGCTTAGTGATTCCTGTATAGACTTGTTTCGCTTTAATTAGGTTAATAACTTTCTTGGCTATTAATGGGAATAGGCCTAATAAAGTGAAGGAGATGAGTATGCCGGGAGCTAGAATTCCCGCTAAGCTTTCAAGCTGGCCTAACTGAGTACCTGCATTAACATATACAGCGGTTCCCGCTAGCATGCCTAATTGGCTAACCCAATAGAAAGTCCACGTCTTAATGGGCGTGACACCCATGCCAAGATTGATAACAAAAAATGGAAATATCGGTACTAGACGCAGTGTAAATAGATAGAAAGCGCCCTCTTTTTCGATGCCTTCATTAATGGAAGATAGCTGCTGTTGAAAGCGCTTTTGAATACTGTCGCGAAGTAGAAAACGAGAGAATAGGAAAGCAAGTGTTGCACCTATAGAGCTAGCAAAAGATATTAGAATTAACCCCGTCGTTAGGCCAAATAGCGCACCGCCTGCTAATGTCATTATCGTTGCGCCGGGTAGCGATAAACCTGTCACTAGTACATAGATGACAAAAAATATTACTGCAGTCTCAAACGGTTTCTCTGCAAATTGTTGATCGAACTGGGCTTGATTCTGTTTGATAAACTCTAAATTTAAATATTGGCCTAGATCGAAAATAAAGAAGGCTGCAATCGCAGTCAGTACGACGAGAAGCAGAGGTAGTTTTTTCATTGATAAGGCCTAATTGAGGTAATGTGCAGTTAGGACATGCTGGAGATCGGAAAGTTTCAACTAACTGTGTTCATTTAGCATAGATGAAAGGCAAGGATTCTCTAATTTGAGCAGTATGTCTAAATCAGCATATGGTAAACTTCAGAATTAGACTTAGTGAATGATGCAATTGAGTTATTAGCTAGGATCTGACAATAACTAAACAACGATGTTTATAAGAAGAGATACGCAACGTGTGTAAAAAGAGATTGGTCGTTAACCCTAGCTGTGAACGCTTTCAAACGTTGTTAAATGACCTGCCCGTTGCATTTGATAAGAGCAGTTCGTCTATTCATAAAGCGCGTAACGAACTTAAGGTTGTTGATTACCAGAATGAATCGTTGGTATTAAAGTCATTTAAAGTCCCTAATCTTATTCGGCGTTGTATCTATACCTTTTTCAGACCGAGCAAGGCTGAAAAATCTTACCGCAATTCTCTATTACTGAAGAACTTTACCCCACTTCCAGTCGCATTTGTTGAGTACTTTGAGAGTGGGCTGCTCGCGAATAGTTACTTTGTCAGTGAACGTTATAGTTACGACTTCACCATTAGAGAACCCTTATTGGACATGAGCTTTCCTGATCGGGATGAAGTGCTTAGGGCGTTTGCACGATTTTCTTTAGAGCTTCATGATGCGGGCTTTTTTCATAAAGATTACTCGCCCGGTAATATTTTGATTAAAGGAAATTCGACTGAGGAATATCAGTTTAAGATTGTTGATGTTAACCGAATGCAGCAACTCACTTTAGACAGTGAAATGCGGGCAAGAGGTTTTGAAAAGTTGTGGGCTCTGGATAGCGATCTGGATATTATTGCTTCTGAGTACGAACAGCATACCGATCTGCCGAAGGGTTTTGCAGAAAGGGTAAAGCATTATTCAAACAAGAATAAACGCTTTAAGAACTTCAAGAAGCGCTTAAAAGGTAAGCCAGTAAATGACTAATATTGAGCATATATCCTGTGTCATTATTGTTAAAAATGCGAAAGAGACCATGGCTAATGTCTTAGATGCACTTTGCTATTTTGATGATGTGGTGGTTTACGATAATGGTTCTGATGATGGCACGCAGGAAATCGCAGCGGCTTATAGTAATGTGAATTTAGTTAATGGACCTTTCTTGGGGTTTGGGGAAACTAAGCAGCGCGCGGCGACCTACGCTAAGCATGATTGGGTTCTTTCACTTGATGCAGATGAAGTACTTGCGGATGATTTTGTCCAAGGTTTGATGTCGTTGAAATTGAATGACCAGAATGTTTATT
>DJLT01000007.1 GCA_002435145.1 Neptuniibacter sp. UBA6509 | reverse complement strand
CAACCTGACTGGTGGCAAACTGCTGGCAAAGGTATCGATATAGGAGTCTCTCATAATGATAAGCGCTGGCTGCTCGGCCAGAACGGAGAAGTCTATCGCTGGAACCCTGAAAAAAAAGACTGGTTAAAGTACGGAAGTAAGAGAAATTTTGCTCATATCGACGCAGCAAATAACGGCGGCGCCGCAGCCCTTAACCAAAAAGGAAGGCTTTTCATCACATCAGGCAACGGCCGCTGGATATCTGCAGGTGTTCGAGCTGAAGATGTAGGCATTGGAGGAGGATGGATATGGCTAGCGGGTGCATCGTTAGGAAATGGAAAGAAAACCGTATTAAGAGCACCATTCACGCTAGACAAAGAGCTCAATTGGCAAGAGATGCAGGGCAACGTCTCAAGAATTGATGTGGATGCAGAAGGACGAGGATGGGCACTCGATTCATCCGGTGCACTCTTTGCGCATACCGGTAAACATTGGGTCGCCATTCAAAACAATCCACCAGGATCAGACATTGGCGTAGGTGGTAATGGCGAGGTTTATCTCGTATCCAATAAAAAGGATATATCACTCGGAGGGGGAAAGCTTTACCTACGAAACCCCGATTCCGGTAATTGGGATCTACTCAAAGGCCGTTTTCTCAATATCTCTGCTTCCGGTAGCGGTCAACCGTTTGGCGTCGACTCTCAACAATCTTTTTTGATTGCCGGCACCAACATTGGGGGCAATCAGCCAGGTTCTGGTAAAAACTCACCAAACCCTGAAAATCCTAAAGGCGAAGAAAATCAAGGACCACTATTCCTATACGAGCTAGCAGGGGAAGGAGCCTACCTACCTGAACAGATCGCTCAAGCAAGCATCGATAACATTACCGAAGAAGCCAACTTAATCACCGGGGAAACCTACCTGAACGGGTTACTCACCAAGGTCGCCATTTATACACCACAAGATTCTGACATTTCCAATATTGTATTAGCATACGACAACTTTAGCTTTAGAGATTATGCACCGGATTTTCGCGGCACAGCTCTAGATGACCTCGACCAATTCGATGATCTTGCGTTAGTGCTGGTTCCAGCTGAAAACGAAGATCAATTACCCAGTTTAAAAACGGCTTCTCTTCTAGAAAGATTCGCAGCACGAACTGAGTTAAAAACACACAAGTTAAAACCAGGGATCAACCTTCTAGGCACAGCCGACCTTACCAATCTTGATGATGGGAACGCTATCGCACAGCTTTTAGCGATCAATGATAGCGAAATCACCTTAAAACAAGTCCTTAAAGACACCTTATTCGTCAACGTTACTCCCACGACTAAAGCTGCTCAGCCTCTTGTCTCAGATGAGCTACGTACTCCAGAAAATATAGCGCTACACTACGGTAGCGATTTTTTCGACAATTTAGTGATTAGTGCCAAGGTCGCTATCGGCGAAGAAGGCGTCCCCTTAGGGCCCTCCCTCATCACTAAAGCAAATTGGAGTATCAGCTTAGGTAGCGATTTAGGTATCGAGGTAACCAGCGATATCGACTTCCCTATTTCCAGCGGCACAGTACTTCAGGCTAAAGGCTCCAAGCTGACATACGAACACAGCTCACAGGCTTTTCATTTAGTCGGTGGTTTAACTCGGAAAAAAGCTCAGAACCTTGTTGATGTCCAAGGCATCACTCTATCTTCTGCCAATTTCACTGGCACCTTTATCATACCCAACGGTGACCCCGAGCAAGCCAGTGAAGAAGAACCTCCCACTGATGGGCCTGGGTCTCCGCCAACCACCTCGTTACAAATTGCCGGGCTTTCAAGTTTCAGCTCACAATCGAGAGAGCCCAGAGAGATTAGTTATAACATAGATCTCTCCTTAAACGAGGATGAGACCCAGTTTGATTATGCCCTCACCCTCGCAGGCGGCGTAATGCTTGCGGATATTACAGGCACCGCAATCCCTATAATTAATAACGTTGAGCTGACGCGTGTTGAAATAAACGACGAGCTGATAGCCGGACATTTAACCATGGATGGCCGTGAGGTTAGGGTTGCAAGATATACCGGCGATAAAGTTCAAAAACCGCTCATCATGTTTCTCCACGAAGACGTCAATCTGGCTAGCTATATTCCACATATTAATGAAACCGTATTAGGCAGTTTTTCCCTAGGCACAGCGGCTCTGTTTACGATAGAAGGAACCGCAGATGAGGAAGTCACCACCTTCGAGTCCAACGAGTCCCTGCCCGAAATAATGGCTGAGTTTTTCAATTCCAATCAGCCGGGGTTATTCCCTATACAGGTTAAAAATGGCTTAAGTCTGGTAGGCTTTTACGATGCCAATGAGGTCAGCGAAGAGGAAGCGGCCGCTTTCGATGATCTAAGCATCCCCAAAGAGGGTTATGTTGCAAAAGGGCATTTTGATGTAGCTGTAGTTAATAATTTAGCCTTAAGCCCCGTTTCTGATAATGAAGCAGAAACAGACCCTGCAACAAAAACGGAAACATCAGAGAGCCGATTATTCAATTTTGATCTGCAGTTCAACATTTCCGCTTTTACCATCCCCAATACAGAAAAATATTTAACCTTCAATGGCAGTGTCTTTAACCTGTCCCGCGAAGATGGCAGCATAGAAACCTCCATCGCAACCGGTATTGAACTCGCACTAAAAGAGGATAGCGGCATCAATTTGGGCGGTGTTCGCAAACTCGCCATGGCTGGTAAGGTCGCCTTAGAAAAAAGCATCGAAGACAACGACACTGCTTTCAGCGTCAAGATAGCCGCTTCCACTGCGCTGAATATAGACCAAGCCACGCAAACAAGTTTTGCCAACCTCCAACATTTCGAGCACGACGATAGCAGCAGCAAAGAAGCACCGGTAGAAGCAGAAAGCTCTGAAGATGAAAGTTCAGAGAAAACCAAGGAACCAGCCCCTCAAGGATGGAAAAATGCTTTTGGCATTCCAACCCTCACCCTCTATGAAATTGCCCTATACAACACCTTCGAATCTAAAAATAACCAGGGGGCTCAGCACTTTTCTATCTGGTCTAAAGCAGATTTAGGCACAGAACCTATAACCTTTACCGGCTCAATTGAGCTAGAGCATGATCTTGCTGAAAATAGCATCAGCGTTGAAAGTGCCAGCTTAATGATACCTGGCCCAATAAACTTAAATAACCTTCCGGCTATTCAGGAAGTACCTAAGGTTAATGAGTTTATTGTTAGCGACATTGAAATGACACTGGACAGTTTTGCCGGAAAACTCGACTGGCCAGCACAAGCAAAAGAAAGCGACGCCAGCCCCTTTGGGCAATTTTACTTTGGCCCAGCAAAGGCGGAACAGGGTCATGTATCCAGCGCCCCCCCTACAGAGCCAGCAACAGGCACCTCTGAAGAGCACGAACGCAATCTGATATTTATCGCCAGAGCCGAACGACTCGCCAGTAAAATGCTGCAATCGGATATTCCTGAGCCGATCGGTAGTGTTGAGATGGGGCCTGCCTATTTTGCCGTACGTTTTGCAGAAACAGAAAGTCTAGATGCTGATGAACTTCCTGAGCATATTACACCCTTTGTTGAGGATCTGATTGCTGACGGCACCCAACTATTATTAGCCGATGGGATCATGCTCGGCGGTAAAATCGCACCGGATAGCACGGGGCACCCCCTGATTACCGAACTGACGAGTCAGCTTTCAATTACTGAACCGCTGCTACTCTCTGGATCAATTACTGAAGATCCAACCGACTCATCAGCTAAAGTCCGGCTAACCGCAGCCATTGAAGGCTTTAGCGTGCCTGAAATACCCACTGAAATCCTTAGCTTTGGCGCAACCACTCTTGTACTCGACAACACAGAGGCCGATAGCCTAACGCTTTCCTCCAATGCCAGCGTTTCACCGCCTATGACTGAGCTGAAACTGGATATGGTAGGCGAACTGACCTTCACTCAAGAGAGTAACAAAAAGAGCTTAAGCTACTGTTTTGCTCCTGCGGGACTTAATGGTTGTGAAGCGAACTCTGCGGAAGAAACAACAGATATCGAAAATACAGGTACCGAAGAAAATTCTGAACTTGCTGCCGCCGAAACGACACCTAAAAATGAAAATAGCGAAGGGAGCACACCAACGACTAACGTTAACTGGGCAGATCCGCTTGGCATTGGCGGTGTAACACTGAACAATCTCGCCTTTTTAGGTGAAATTGAATATCAGGGTGAAGTAAAGTCCCAAGATTGCGCATTCGAAGGGCATGCCACCTTTGGTAGCGTAGTCGCAAAAGGGTCAATTCCCCTTTGTGAAGGGATTGGTAGCGGCAAAGTTGACCTAAAAACCTCGCAAGAAATCGAAAATAATTCCTATATTTATATCGAGAAAGAAATTGCTCTCTCTGATCTACCACGCATCCCCAAAGTGATGACCAATGCCCTCGATGGCTCTGTTGAGAAGTTCCTACTAGCGAAACAAGCCGTCTCAGGCCGGTTCAAGGCTCAGATAGAGACATTATCCCTGTCCGGCAGAGGCAGCTTGGCCGCTAATAGCACGGATTTCATGTTGATGGTAAAAAAAGAGGACGTAACCGACCTCTCTCCAATCATTCCTTCTAAACTATCACCACTTGATCAGATCCAGATTCCCAGCGGACTATTCATCATTAGTAATAAGCAACAAAGTGCCTTTGGATTGGATCACCTGCCCGATGTGCTATTTGATGACCTATTCAAAGGTCTGATTGACGACAAGATCGGCGTGAAACTTCAGGTTAATGACGGCATCACCTTCATCACCAAAGCAAATCTTGAGTTCTTCCCCGAAGTCACCCGTGACATTCTCGGCGCCTCTTTCGGAATAGGCAATGACATCGTGCTGGGAGGCGGTATCGGTGGCCTGTTTACGGGAGACGATCGTAAAGTTTCTCTGTACACCCACACAACCGGCTTTACCCTCCCCGATCTTCCCGGCGGTCTGATATCGATTAATGACGCCAACGCTAAGGTGTTTGTATCTAAGGAACTGGTAACCGGTATCACTGGACCTCTGACCGTAGGTTTAGCAACCGATGCTTTGCTTAAGCTACCCCAGCTTGATGATCCCGGTACATTCTCTGATCCGTTAAATACCACCCTGCAACTGGATTATCAGTTCGGCGAGACCAGTACACCTACACTCACCTTAAGCGCCACCGTCAATGATAAGTGGGATGACCCGATGGGCTTTGAAGATCTCAGCCTAACAGATGCATCAGTCGGCATTGGCCTAAGCCCCACCGGAACCATCGTCAACGTCAGCACCAGTAAAGCAATATTTAGGGAAAACCAGTTCTTCTTTGACTTGAATTCCGCATGGGCCGGAGGTGTTCCGACCCAACTCGCAACCCAGTTTGGCCGTCCGCGCAACGAGGATGGGACGTTAGGCCCTACTCTCTTAGTCACGCCAACCACACAAATGGCACTGACTAACAGTCTATTTAAGTTGGCCCTGAAAGGATCAAACAACTTAGCGTCGAATGTGATGCAAAGGCTACCTAACGATCCAGTCGCAGCCCCTGCGCTTAATTACCTTCGCAACGAAATGTCCTCAGGCGGAACTGACGGCGCTGATGCGATGCTCAACCTGATCGAAAACTCCCCTCTCAACATGGTCGCCCTAAGGAATCCGGAAATTTACTTTGTGACCCCAGGGGATAGTCTGCCCGCAAAGTCATCTGTTCGACCTCCGCTCGGACTGGGACTCCATGCAGAGGGTGAGCTACTTCTAGACTTTGTGGGACTCCAAGCAAATCTTGCTAATGGAATTTATAAAGTAAACTTGCTGGACGGGTTCTATCTAAACGCCAAGATTAATGCAGCATCCCCTTTTGACGGAAACAATTTCTCTGTTTCAGGTAATCAACCGATCATCCCGATTGCGGGAGGGCAAAAAGTTCAGCTTTCAGGTTCTCTCGCCATGCCAGGTCTCTCTCTCATCGATGGAATACCTGCGATAGGTGAAGGCTCATTCAGTCTAGAGAAAAAACAATTAAAAGCATCCACTCCACCCGCTTCTTCTATCTTAATTGGCGGTAATGTGTCGATACTCGGCTTGCCTAGTAGACATATAAGCGCTGAGATTTCGCCCTCTACAGCTTGGATGGAAGCCCCTCGAAGTGGGTGCTTTGATATCCCGATTCGAGTCAAAGCTGAGATGTCTTTCCCGGAAGGTGGCGATCCATGGTCAGTCGTGACCGCTTCAGCCTTCAGAATTTATGATGATATTCCGAACCCTCTGGATTGCGGTGGTGAACTCCTAGCTAAACTTGGAGAAGCCGCGAAAATGACGGCGTGGGCAGCAAGCCAAGGTGCAGAATATGCCTACGAAGGCTTCCGCTCAGTTGTTGGCATTGGTCAAGGCGTTATAGGACTTGCCGGACCACTCGGTGCACCTATCAATAACGCCATTAACGAGATCCGCGATCTTTCAACCAACTCATTAGACGCTATGAAATCTGGTGATCCTCTAGCATTAGGTAACTCAGTAGCAAGTGCATTAGGCAACGTTGTCGGCGGGTTTATCGGAGGCTTAGGAGACTTATTTGGCAAAAAGTCGGAACCACCTAGGTATTTTTACGTAACACCACAACGATGTATGCAACACCAAATATGGAACCCGATTTTTAAAAGCTGCTTCCACCGAGATGCCATGGTCATTATGCATACTGGCCGATCTGATGGTGGCTCGATCTGTATGCGAAACAATCTAAGCACAGACGATTTTATTGCCACGAAATGTGATGGTACGGACCGGAATCACTTTATTTTTAATGAGCAAGCGCGCCGCATTCAAACCGTTGATTATTATTGGCATGGAACTCAACATCGGTGGATTATTCATAGCTCACACACCCGTTGTGCAGAAGCATACTTAAACGATGTAGGCCAGAAATCTGTTCGTTTAGCCGATAACTGTACAAATGCAGACAGCCAAAAATGGAGTTATTCGCCTTCGGGCAACTTTGTGACGACGGCTCTGGGTGGAAACCTCTGTATCGCTGTCCCTGAGGATTCTAATAGAACAGCCCCATCCACAGGTGCACTCACTCTTGTCGACTGTAATCATGCTTGGGCGCAACCGGAAGGAAACAGCCTAAACTGGACCGCCAGCTCGGTTTTTCCTGATTACGCACGCAAGTACAAACATGCGATTGACGGACATCTAGTACAACGTGGTCAATGCATGCAATCCTTCGGCGAACTTCATACCGGTATATACTCGCTCATGTCGGATCAGGAGCGCAGTAGTTGCCATAAATGGAGAATAAACTACACAGAAGATGGCCTGACAGAACTGGTAATGCAGAATAACCATAATGGCTGGGCAGTCGCCATGGGTTGGAACAAAGACAATGTTAATGATCAAAATTACCACTATAAGTATTCAGATCGCGAGGACGCTAATCTAGAAGCCCACTGGACGATGGCGCTCGATCAACCACTCCAATATGACCCGAATAACCGAGGCAAAGCTTTTAGCATTGATGGCGCTTTAATTGTTTTCAAAGACCCCGAGTTCGGGCGCTGCCTAACACGCGATAGTAACACTGGCCATGCCCGTAAAATGATTCCCTGCAACACAGCTACAATCGATAACTATTTCCAGTTCTACCCAACGGATATAAGCCAGGCTCGATTAGCTGCGGACATTCAGTTTGAAGAAACCGTACAGAAAGAGATTCGCGACCAAAACCGAATAATGACTGGGGATTCAGAAGGTGTTTTCTCGGCGGTTATCTTTGCCGAAAGCTCACGCTGTTTATCTAGATCGCAACAACACGGTATTTATGCTGTCAGTCTTAATGACGATGAAAGCTGTTATCCCGCAACAAGCATTCAGCGTGCTGAAGTGGGCATGAATAACATTCAAAGAATTTTTGTAAGTGGTGCTAACCGCTGTCTCTCCATATCACCCGATGGGGTTCCAAGTGTCGAGCACTGCATCTATGGTAGAGAGCAACAACTGTGGCTCAAGCAAACCTATGAGAATGGTTTTTTCGCCCTAGCAAACGTCGCAACAGAAACCTGCCTCAGCCAAACCAAGGGGGGAACTTATGCACCTGTAGAGCTTGCAGAATGTGGCGCGCCATCTCAGCTGTTACACCTTGCCAAACGCATGGACGAAAGTAAAACCATTCCTTCTCATCCTTCTACACAAACCGCCGTAGATTTTGAACAACTAACGGCCGAGCAGGAAAATGGTATCGCTGCACAGTTTGCCCAACAATTACAATTCGTCAATGCTGATAAATGTCTAAGCGGTGTAGCTGACCGCTTTTACTCAACCACAGGCGAGATGACAATTGAAGCTCATGATTGTCTTGATCCTATCTGGGAAGACTTAGAACGCCAAGATACTAACCCACCAGCGGGGATCACCGAAGCTGATACAGCTTTTGGATTGTACCCAGCTACAGAGCTAACCTCATCAAATAATGAAGAGTTTTACCGCATTAAAAGTGACAGCACTGGAGCCTGCCTATCACTTCCAGTCGTAAAACTCGTTAATGGTGAAACCTATATTGATATGCCGGGTGATCCCAATACAATTCAAAACATACCTTTGCTTCCAAGGGCATGTAGGGAAGGTAGCACTGGTCAGATATGGAAAAAACGTGCTGCAAACAGCCCTAATAGTTTCAAATTACAGGGCACCGATGCAGCGGCAGGATTCTGCCTTGATCTAACAAACGGAGAGCCAACTGCGACTCGCTGCGGAGCAAACTCTCAAGATATGCGACTCATCGGTCCAGCCAAGAAGCGTTCCACTGAGGCACTCGCTTTAGCGGAACCCATAGTCCCTAGCCTTGAGCAACGCCCTCAAGGGGAAGAGCAAATCGCGATCCCGGAACCTCAACCATTCACTCCTGAATACGCCTTATTTAAAGGCTCACAGACTATTGGCTATGGTTGGCTTCAAATAATTAAGCCTGATAGTAATGGTAATGCTTACTGCTTGGCATCCGGTGGTTTCTCCCGTGAAGTTATGGCGGAAAGCCAAGAGGACTACTTTAATGTAAACAGTAACTTAGGGCTAAAACGATGCGAAGACGGCAATAATCGCAACGATATCGCTCTTTATAAAGCTGAAACCCTAGGAAATAACTCAATAAGAATCTACTTCCGAAATGATAAACAGTGCTTAACGATGCCTCTACCTAATACAGGTGGTGTTCTCCGTTTATCTGCTTGTGAATACGGTTCAGCTGAACAGATCTTTGAGCTAGAAAACGGTTATCTCTCGCACAAATTCAACGACAAGAAAGTTTACTATAGCGCCAAAGAGGATGGCCTTGATAATGGGTTTATCTTCTTGGTCAATGGAAACTCGGAGTTTTACAAAAGCGACTCCATCTCTTTTATTAACCAACAGGGAAGCGCACCTGTTGATCTGACGATGATGGCCATGCCAACAGTGTCGGGCACTCTTAAAACCAGCTATCAAGACTATGTGGATATGAATAATGCGGCTGCTTTTGAGTCACATGCTCTACAACTACGCTTAGGTAATGAGAACAATACCCAGCAATGCTTAGAGGTACGAAACTCAGATAGGCCTGAACGCCGTCTAGGCGCTGCTGGCTGTGGTGACTCAACATCGCCACTGCAGGTTTCAAAAGCATTCCGCTACTACGATGCCGAGATCGCAGGCACCTATAGATTAAGAAGTGAAGCCACTGGGCAGTGCCTTATGCTTCCAACAACTAAAGATGAAAACGGCAATGACCAGCTAGCTTGGCAAATAAAAGATCAACAAGAAGTTGATCAATTCTGCCAGCATAGCTCTCAAGACAACTTCTTGTATGACGATATACCTGAGGTGCTCAGAGATGGATTGACTCGTGGACCTATGTATTCACGTGCCGAACTCTGCTCTACCCCAAATCTTCGTCCACCAGTATTATTAGGCACCTGTCGATCAGATAGTCCAAACCAGCTATGGATGAAGCCTGACTACTTAGGGGGTGGCAGAGTGATGTCTTACCTACGAGGTAAAGGGGATTACTGCCTCGCTGTCGACTACAGCACTGATAGTTCAGGCCGAGCCATCAATCGACTCATTACATCTGTCTGTAATCAAGAATCGCTAGAGATGTCGAGAATGGCACCTCTCGTGGAAAAATCGACAGACCTCCGACTTGAACCACCGCTACTTCTATTTAATAACGTTCAATAAAACCAAAAGAACTATAATTCTGTACACTTTTAAAGGCTAAAAAAGGGACTATTTTCGAGATACTTCTTTTAGCTCTTAGCGCGCGACCTCATTGGTTCGTCAACCATAAGCTTTGATATGGCTTAAGTTCGACTGTTTCATGTAGATCTGAATACCGCCGTTCGCTTATTAGATCGTACCATTCATGGGTACCGATCAAGTTCAAATCTGACAACAGCAGGTTTACAGGCTGATCGCTAATATTATTAATACAAAAAACACTTTGGCGGCGATCAATACTTTGACGCCAAAAACCAAACAAGTTCTCACCTAAATGAAGGGTAAACTGAGTGGCGTTAGGGTGGAATGCTCGTTGCTGTACTCTCAGTGCAATCAGTCGCTTTATCTCGCTGAACACACGATGGTGATGACTAGTAGAATCTTCGAGCACTTGCAGTAATTCATCATATTCCCAATGGTGACGATTGATAGAACGCGCATGTCCCGTCATTTCAACACGTGCATGATCATTATGAGAGCCCACTAAACTCTGAAAGTAGATAGCCGGAATCCCTTCCAAAGCAAACATAATACGGTGTGCACACAAATAGCGTTCAACACCTAAATGATCCTTACCTTTCAATGTACCCTGCAAAGCATCAAACAGGGCAATGTTGATCTCATAAGGCTTATTTTCGCCATTATCTAACGCTCGCCAAGAAACATGCCCGCCAAACAGTTGCATCGTTTCAATCAGCCGCTCCACCTCTTCGTCGTTCAGTATGCCCTCAACAGGCCGAAGGCCGATACCGTCGTGAGAAGCGATAAAGTTAAAGTAAGCCGTGCCATCTTGCGCCGGTGGCATACTCATCATCCACTGACGCAGATAAAAGCTATTACCAGTCATCAATGCTTGCAGAAGCAATGGTGGCAGTGAAAAGTTATAAACACAGTGTGCTTCGTTTGCATTACCAAAATAAGATAGGTTTTCCCGGCTTGGTATATTCGTTTCGGTAATAATCATCGCCTTAGGGCAGGCATACTCAATCAGTGTTCTCAGGAGTCGAACAACTTCATGAGTTTCATCTAAATTAAGACAGCGAGTGCCCGGCACTTTCCAAAGAAATGCGATCGCATCCAAACGAAAAATATTCACGCCTTTATCCAGATAGAGCCTAATGATCTTAGTAAACTCTTTCAGCACAGCGGGATTTCGAAAATCAAGGTCAACCTGGTCATGGCTGAAGGTGCACCAAACATGCTGAATGCCCTTTTCCGTTTCCACCGCTCTTAACAAGTCACTTGTACGTGGGCGAACAACCTGGGAAAGGTCATCTGAAGGTGATGCGGTAAAGAAATAATCATGACCAACGCCTTCACCTTTAACGAAGTTATCAAACCAACGACTTTCCGAAGAGCTGTGATTAATAACCAAATCAGACATTAAACGAAATTCACTCGATATCCGCTGAATATCTTCCCAGTTCCCTGCACTTTCACGAACTTTTGAGAAATCACAAACAGAAAACCCATCATCCGAGCTGTATGGAAAAAAGGGCAGTATATGTACCCCAGAGATCAACCCCTCACAAGGCTCATGAAGAAAACGGTAGAGTGTATGCAGAGCTGATTCTGAGTGATCATGCAAAGCATCGCCATAACTGATCATCAGGACATCTTGCTCATCCCAGTGATTTTGATGAGGGACAGGCTCTACCGCTACATTATCCAGCCGCATTAATGCGACTAATTCATCCGTAAGCGATTCAACATCAACATCTGAGATATGTTGATAAATTAAATCTAGGTGGCTTTTAACTGTAAACTTCAGCTGTTCCTTAGCACTATTCATCATTGATCTAACTCATCTTGCAGAAAATTCTTGGTGATCCAGTTCTACCGCTTCCACTAAGCGATCAAATATATCTGGTACAGCACTGACTACCCGGCTCCAACTCGGCACAAACGGTTTTTCCATTGGATTATCGAGGAAGTCATCACCAGCGGTCATAATATTGCGAGCAAACATCTCAACCGCTTCCTCTTCACCATGAATATCCAGCTGCAAACCATTCATCAACGCATCATTGTGATAGGTTTCAACGAAATCCAACGCGATCCTGAAGTAAGTGGCCTTAATAGTACGGAATGTTTCAGTATTAAAGGTGTGACCGTGAGTCGCTAACTTACGAAACAGCGCTTTGCTAATGTCGATCGACATTTTTGAAAGTCCCGCTTTAGCATCATCTAACGATAGGTCTTGATGTTTATGGTCGTAAACATCAGCAATATCCACCTGACATAAACGGTTGTTAGAGTAGTTACGGTGCATTTCCGAAAGCACTCCAATCTCTAACCCCCAATCACTCGGTATACGAATATCATTTAGCACATCCCGACGGAACGAAAACTCGCCCGCCAAGGGATAGCGAAAACTATCCATATACTCTAAATAGTGGCTATCACCGTAGACTTTCTTCAACGCTCTGAGTAAAGGTGTTACCAATAACCGGCAGACACGGCCATTAATTTTTCCATCCGAGACACGAGCATAAAAACCTTTACAGAATTCATAGTTAAACTGCGGATGAGCAACTGGATAGATTAAACGCGCCAGTAAATCGCGGCTATAAGTAGTGATATCACAGTCATGAAGAGCAATCGATTCAGCGCGCCCCGATGCAAGAATATAACCCATGCAATACCAAACATTCCGTCCCTTCCCAGGCTCTTTAGGTGCTAAACCTAACGCTTGTAGCTCTGCATCAATGGCTCTTAGGCGTGGACCATCGTTCCATAAAATACGATGATGCTGAGGCAGTTTTTTAAAGAACTCCTGAGCATATTGGTACTGATTTTCATCAGCACGGTCCAAACCGATCACAATCTCATCTAAATAGGGAACCTGAGCTATCTCATCGACAATATGGCCCAACGCTGGCCCTTCAAGCTCCGAAAACAAAGACGGTAGGAGTAACCCCAATGGGCGCTTCTTACTAAACTTCACAAGATCACTTTCCAACTCTTCCACTGGGCGATCCGCAAGATTATGTAAGGTGGTAATAATTCCGTTCTGATAGAAATCAGCCATAATTAATCCTCAGTCGTTTCCAAGTAATGAGTTGTTAGATGGGGGACACGATATAGTCGGTGCAATCAGCTTGCTGACCGCTTCAACCCAACCCTCAGGGCCATATTTATTAGTGATATAAACATCACGATGCTTAAGGGTTGGAATGGTTTGAATCGGCGAACGAATGATGATCGGTTTATCAACCACCTCCAGCATCGCGATATCATTATGACTATCTCCGGCAGCGAGTGTCAGAAGATCCAAACCAGCATAATGATCCTGATATTGCTGACAGAGCCATTGAACAGCTTTACCTTTATCGCAACCACCGGTGATATGTAAGAACCGCCCGCCCTGCAATACCGTAGCGCCACGCGCTTCAACTGCGGCTATAAATGCTTGCTTACTTTTCTCATCGCCTAACCAGCTTACCGGTTCACTAAAATCACGTTGGTTAGCCCTCTCAGCTGCGGCTCTCGACAACCCGGTCATCTCCATGATGCCTTTCACACCGGCTTTTTCAAAGGTTGTAAATAAGTGTTCAAATTCAGTTTCTAGCTCCTTTAAAAGGGCTTGCCAATAGGCGCGCGGTTCTGAAAAGGCATAACAAAAAAGATCATCAACCGTATCTGCATTGCCCACCAGCTCAGGAAAACACGCCTTAGGTATAAATACCGCAGCACCATTTTCCACAATAAATGGATGCCTATTTTGCAGCTCCGTCCGCAACACCTGCAATTCAGCACGGGTTTTGCTCGTTACAGGTATAACTGGAACGTCTGCAGTTCGCAGATCTTCTAGCAGCGGCTCCGCAGCTGAATAGCTATAGCTATGGTGATCCAGTAACGAGCCATCTACATCAGTAAAAATCAGAATTTTTTGGTGCATAAATCCATTCATATACAACCATTCAAGTGCAAATACTTATTAAACACCCCAAAACCGCACCAATTAAGTGCGTTTTTAGCTTAAAAAAACACTTATTCCGTCTGTTAATTAACTTAATTAGATATACAGCAGGAAACATGCCGAAAGCGGGCGAAAGATAGTTAAGCTATATCAAAACTCCCCCTATAAAGGCCTCCGCCTCCCCTAACACTTTGTTAAGTTACAATACTTTTATTGGTTATGATATAACATATCAACAAATTCACTAAGCCATTCAGTGGCCAACCTCCGTACAGACAACCAAATATTTCTATCCTAAAGTTTAGCCTAACTTGCAACAGGTTCTGATTATTGGAGATACCCGCCAGTTATGAAAACCACTTTAATTAAAAATGCGATCCTGATTAATGAAGGCATCAAAATTGAAGCCGATCTGCGGATCTCGGGCCAGCGTATCGAGCAGATAGCGGGAGAAATTTCGGCCAATGCCAACGACGATATTATCGATGCCGATGGCTGTTGGTTACTACCCGGGATGATCGATGATCAGGTACATTTCCGGGAACCCGGTATGACCCATAAAGGAAACATCGCCAGTGAATCTAGGGCCGCGGTCGCAGGCGGTATCACCAGCTTTATGGAGATGCCGAACGTTAATCCATCAACGACGACCATTGTTGCACTAGAGCATAAATACGGATTGGCATCACAAAGCTCTGTCGCTAATTACGCTTTTTATCTTGGCGCGACCCAAGATAATTTAGAGCAGATAAAACGATTAGACCCATCGCTTCATTGTGGGGTGAAAGTTTTTATGGGGCGTCCACCGGGGACTTACTGGTAGAAGCGCCTGAAGCGCTAGAGGCTATCTTTCAAGAGAGTCCCACACTGATCGTCACCCATTGCGAAAGTGGACCGGTGATTCAGCGCAACTTAGATAATTACGAACGATCAGGTATCGAACCCCAAATTATTGATCACCCTGCCATCCGTTCAGCTAAGGCCTGCTATGCCTCCTCATCTTATGCCGTTGGGCTAGCTAAGCGTTATGGCAGTCAGCTACATGTTTTACATATCACAACCGAGCAAGAATTAAGCCTGTTTGAAGCGGGACCCGTGGCTGGAAAATCGATCACCGCTGAGGCCTGTGTCCATCATCTTTGGTTCTCAGATGAGGATTACCCGGTCCGTGGAAACCTGATCAAATGTAATCCATCGATCAAATCAGCCAGTGACCGAGACGCCCTTTTGAAAGCCCTACATACGGGGCAGATCGATATCATAGCGACTGACCATGCTCCCCATACCTGGGAGGAAAAACAGCAAGGCTATATGCAAGCACCCGCGGGGCTTCCTCTTGTGGAACATGCCCTGTTAAGTCTACTAGACCATGTCCACCACCAGCGCTTGTCCATCGCACAAGTCGTCAAGAAAACAGCACATAACCCAGCGCTTCGTTACGGCGTTTTGGAAAGGGGTTTCTTGCGTGAAGGCTATTTTGCCGATCTGGTTTTAGTTGACCCTAAAGGCAAAACCAAAGCCAGCCACGCATCATGCCGTTATCACTGCGGCTGGACACCGTTTGATGGGCATACTTTTAGTTCGCAGATTCTGTCCACTTGGGTCAATGGCACTCAGGTTTTCGATGGCCATCAACTCTGCTCCGAATCGGCAGCCATGGCACTTAAATTTTCACGCTAACTTTCATAAATATGAAACGGATAACCAACAATGCTGCGAAAAAACCCTTCAGGCCTGAGTCCTCAAGTATCGGAGAAAGCTTTTATCGATCCAACCGCCATTATCTGTGGTCATGTCATTATCGAAGACAATGTTTTTGTCGGGCCTTACGCGGTGATCCGTGCAGATGAGGTAGACGCTGATGGTAAGATGGAACCGATTATTATCCAGCGTGATTCCAATATCCAAGATGGCGTCGTAATCCACTCAAAATCCGGAGCCGCAGTTACTATAGGCCAGCGTACCTCTATCGCCCACCGTTCGATCATCCACGGCCCCTGCAAAGTGGGAGACGATGTCTTTATCGGATTTAACAGCGTGGTCTTCCGATCTCATATTAATAATGGCTGCGTTATTCGCCATAACTGCGTCATCGATGGATTGGATCTACCACCCAAAAGGCATGTCCCGCCAATGACCAATATCGGTCCAAATTTCGATCTTGGCCAGATAGAGCAAGTCCCACCGGACTACTCCTCATTTTCTGAGTCCGTGGTTGCAGCTAACCACTGGTTGGTGGAGGGATATAAGAAGATCTCTAATGAGTTATAGGTGAGTGGCTTTTCAGCCTCTGAACGAGGTTTATTTCTTTTAGGCTTCCAGCCCTCAAGGGGGAACAACAGCTTTTCCCCTTAAGAGTGCACTTTCTTAAAAACAGCCGCCTGTTCCTTGTCTCGCTTCGCGAGATTCCTGTTGGAGCTCAGCCCTTTATGCCCGAAGGGTGCTGAGCGAGTCTTTTAGAAACTCGGCTGCGTCAAAGGTGGGTAGTTTGTGCCAGCATGGAGTTCGTTGCGGGTAGGGGTGATTATCTTTAAAGGGATTTGGCCCTTTTAGCTGTAGGAGCTCAGCCCCTGAGCGAATGATCATAAGTTTACTGAAAAGCTTCAGCACCATAGCGGCCTCCAACCTATTATTCTTTTTTATTTTTAGGCTTTCAGCCCTCAAGGGGGAACAACAGCTCTCCCCCTTAAGAATCCCTTAGCCGCCTATTCCTTGCCTTCGGTCCCCTGTGTTTCTCAAGCGCTAAGGCATGGATATAAACTCGCTATTTTTATAGGGGAAGGCTCAAACAAATATCCATTTAATCCTTAGCGCTCTGCGATACTCGGCTGCGTCAAAGGTGAGTAGTGTGCCAGCAGAAAACTCACTGCTGTAAGAAGCAATAAATTTTCTATTCAGTGAATACTTAAAAAGCTATGTTGGCTTATATCGAACAATAAAAAAGGAAGCTCACGCTTCCTTATTCGTTAAATAATAACGAGGTGCGCATCACTCTATATTCTGAATTTGCTCACGCATCTGCTCAATAAGTACCTTAAGCTCTACGGCGCACTGCGTAGTATTCGCTACAATAGATTTAGATGATAGGGTGTTCGCTTCGCGGTTAAGTTCTTGCATCAGGAAGTCGAGGCGACGTCCTATAGGGCCTTTTTGTTTTAGGACACGGCGTACTTCTTGTACGTGGGTATCTAGGCGGTCCATCTCTTCATCGACGTCGGCTTTTTGGGCTAACAGGGCCATCTCTTGTTCTAGACGGGATTCATCAAGTTCGACTTTTAGTTCTTCTAAACGCTGCGCTAGGTTATCGCGTTGATTCTGTAGGATCTGTGGCATTTTTTCGCGCACTTCAGCGACGATTTCGCTGATTGCATCTAAGCGCTGATTAATTAACACAGCGAGTTCAAAACCTTCGCGGCTTCGCCCTTCCAATAGATCGTCTAGCGCTTTACCAAATAGATCCTTGGCGGAGGTTTTCACTAGGTCCATGTCGAGTTTTGTATCTTGCAGCACACCGGGCCAGCGCAGGAGTTCTAAGGCATCTAACGCTTGGTGGTTACTCAGCATCCCTTGTACAGATTCAGCGGCTTGTATCACTTCTTTAGCGTAGTGTTCATTCACCACCAGCTGCTGTACCTTGGCTTCAGGTGTAAAACGTAGGGTGCATTCTACTTTTCCACGGCTGAGTGTTTTACGTAGTTTTTCACGTAAAAAGCCTTCAAGCTCTTTTAAGTTATCGGGTAACCGCAGATGGGGTTCAAGGTAACGATGGTTAACTGATCTAATCTCCCAGCTAAGGGAACCCCATTCTTGCTCAGCTTCCTGTCGAGCAAACGCTGTCATGCTACGTGTCATAAGGTGTTATAACTCTTTTTGTATGTGTCGATAAAACGGTTAATTATCACCAAAATTTAACCTTACCGTCTGAGACGGTGGTCTGTTCTTGGTGTTATATGATTCATTCTCGATTAAAATAACCTGATTAACAATAATTGTACCAGCCTAGCAGCACGCTGCCACGCTATCGCATACCCGAATTTGATAAAGCACTTTTGATAAAGGACAGGCATGACTTCATCTATCTCAGAACAACTGCAAACTCTTGGCATTAAAAAGCACCGTCCAAGTGGTCGTGAGAACGATCAGATGCGCGAGGTGAAGATCACTCGCAACTTCACTATGCATGCAGAAGGCTCGGTATTAGTTGAATTCGGCAACACTAAGGTACTTTGTACAGCGACGGTAGAACGCGGCGTACCCCGTTTTCAGCGTGGAACTGGCCAAGGTTGGGTAACCGCTGAATATGGCATGCTACCGCGCTCTACAACATCTCGTAACGGCCGTGAAGCTGCACGTGGTAAGCAAACAGGCCGCACGGTAGAGATTCAGCGTTTAATCGGTCGCTCTTTACGTGCTGCACTGAATCTTAAAAAGCTGGGCGAGAATACAATTACGATTGACTGTGACGTTCTTCAGGCTGATGGTGGCACACGTACCGCTTCTATTACGGGTGCATTTGTTGCGCTTCAAGATGCTATCAATGTACTTAAACAAGATAAAAATGGTGCGATGAAAGGCGATCCGATTAAACAATCAATCGCTGCGATCTCTGTAGGTATCTATGATGGCGAGCCGGTACTAGATCTAGATTACGCGGAAGACAGCAAAGCAGAAACAGATATGAACGTTATCATGACAAGCAAAGGTGGCTTCATTGAGGTTCAGGGAACGGCTGAAGGCGCTCCTTATTCACAAGATGAGCTGAATGCGATGCTTGATCTGGCCCGCAAAGGTATCACTGAGCTGGTTGAGTTACAGAAGAAAGCATTAGCTGAATAATCCCTTCGGTTTTACACACTAAAAAGGAGCCATTGGCTC
>DJLT01000010.1 GCA_002435145.1 Neptuniibacter sp. UBA6509 | reverse complement strand
CCCCTAACTATGGGACAGCAGTGGGCACTAGGCCTCCCTTTTTTAATCGTATTCAAACTATGCCGTTGCTTTTTCCACCGGCATAGGTAGTTCGGGTAGGCCTGAAGCAATAAGGTTTATATTTTGCTGTAGCAGGGTTTGAGCCCGTTCGTTATCGCCTAGATGGCGTAGTAAGCGAGCTAGTTCTGCTAATGTTTCAGAGCTGGGTGCTAACTCTAAGCTATGCTCAAAATGTTTTACGGCTTGTCCCCAATGCTGGTTGCGCATTGATAAACGGCCTAAAGTTAACAATAGGGCAGGGCTGTCATCATGGGATTTTAACCAACCGCGGGCAGTATCCAGTTGTTTCTTTGGATTTTCGCCGCTAAGTCGCCCATAGATGTTAACTAGTTTTTCATCCCAATTGCGCTTGATTAGATCGCGCAGATTTTTCTCAGCATGATCTTCGGCACCAAGGGATACTAATAATTCAGTGTAGTGCTGAACTAAGTCGCCGTTGCGGGTTTGATCTTTTGCAAGGCTGCTCCAAGCTTTATCTAATGCTTTGAGTCGGTCTTCTTCGCTGGTTTCTACAGGTAGTGTCGAGATGCTTTCATCAAGCAGTTGACTAGAGCACTGGTGATTAAGTTGCTCTAATTCATCATCTTTAAGTACATGATGTTTGCGTAGTAATGGAATGAGTTTAGACAGTGCTTGCCAGTCATTTAAGCGGACATAAATATCTTTAAGCAGGCGCATCACATAAGTGTTTTTTGGTGCTAATGTGCGTAGGCGAAGCAACGTAGCTAAACAAGGTTCTAATTGACCGCGTGATAGCTGTATCTCAGCTTGAGAGATGGCAACAGTCACTTCTGCTTCAGGCGTAGTGTTACGCGCTTTTTGTAGCAGCTCATCTGTTGCTTGCTCATTATTTTGTTCATGAGCGGCACGAGCTGCTGCTAGGTAGTTAACCATCGGAAGATCGGAGCGTTCAGCGGCTTGTGCAAGCTGCTTTTGTGCTTGTGCCCAGTTCCCTTCAGATAGAGACGTAAGACCTTTGAGTGTTTTTCTACGGCTTATCAGCTGATTACGGCTATCTTTCCAGGCTTTTAGCTTAGTAGTGGGTAGCTTAGTGTGTGTCACTAGATTGATAACCCAATGCGTCACGATAAAAACAATCAGTAGTGCTACGAGTAGAACCCATAGGCTTGTTTCAATCGTGGTTTGGTTATAAGCGATTAGGACGTAACCTGAATCCTTAATCATTAACTCGCCAACAAAAGCACCGGCGCCAAGGATAACTAGAAGTAAAAGGAACAATATCTTCATTAGGAGGCTCCTTGTTCCTTAAGTTTAGTCATCTGGGTTAGATAGCCCTTTAGGGTGCGTAATGAGCCAGAAATATCAGGTATTTCAGCCGTAACTTTTACGCTTTGTAGTTCTTCGATACTACGAAGCAAGCTTTGGGTTGTTCCATCTTTCGGCTCAAAATAGGTGCCTACCCAGCCGTGCGCTTTTGCAAGACTGGCATCAAAAGAGGCTTGTTTACGCTGAAGCAAGGCAAGCTGAGCTTGTTCAAGCATTAAGTGTAAATTCTGCTGTAGGTAATAGGATTGTTCAGGTGAAAGAAGCGGCTCGATCGGTTCATCACGGTGCTGAATAACAACCAGCTTGTCGAGTTTATCAACCGCTTTACCCCAAGATGCTTCCAGCCCGGCAGTCCATGATTCTGACACAACATCAGGCGTCACTTCTTCAAGTAGATCCGGTAATTTATGCTGTTCTGAAATTGGGATAAGCCTTAGATTCGGGACTTGGTTGTTTAGTGCGCCCAGTTTTAAAAATACACCTTCAGTATCCAAAGCGGGTACAGCTTCAAGTGCTGCGATATCGGCTGCAAGTGCTTTGCGTACTTCGTAGATCGAAACATCATCGGTTTCTTGGAGTATCTTATCGGCGGACTTAAGCAGCTTAATTGCGCCATCAGCTGTTTGTTCCATTAGCACGCGTTGATTTGCTAGGCGAAGTAGGTATTCCACTTCAGCTAAAAGCCAATCTTTGCGTGATGTCTTTTGCTGTGCGGTAACTTGCTTAATACTTTTTGTTAGACGTTTTTGAAGTTCGTCAATATTGTTTTTGTCTGCTTGGCTTTGTGCTTGCAGCTGACCAAGCTTTTGGTTCATTGATGCAATGGTTTGATCTAGTGAACCGCGTGCCTCGTTAAGCGATGAGCTAATCTCAGACTTAATAGCGGCATTGTTTTGTTCAACACTGCTGCTTTGTTGTAATGATAACCAATAGAGGTAACCCGCAGCACCTAGGGCAATAATCGAGATGGGTAGGGCTAATTTGCCTGGCCATGTGGCGCGTTGTTTCTCTTTTGCTGCAGGTTCTGGTGAATCTGGCTCTACTTCGGGAGCCGCATTTTTTTCAGAAGGATCTGATGTCTCAGGTGTTTCTTTTGATGCCGTTATCTCTTCGGCATTTTCTTTTGAGTCCACCTGCTCGGTGCTTTCTTCGACCGATGGTTCATCCGTACCCTGTTCAATCACATCTGTTACATCATTGTTGGATGCTGCAGTGTTGTCTTCCTGTGGCTTTTTTTTCTTGTCGCTCATCTGTCGATTTCCGCAAAAGTCAGTTACTGTAGCAAGGCATTGATCATAGATTGATCATCAGGGCCTGCTGCTGTGGTTATTCTTGTGAAGCCAGCTAATTCAGCATCTTGTTTAATTCGTTCACTTGGCACAACAAGATGGCAGTTTAATAGTGAATCTGTGCTGAATTTTTTTTCTTGATCACTCGCAATTTGCATAAGGTTATTTAAACCCTCGCTGCTGGTGATTAAAATGGCATCCAGAGGTTGAGCGTACAGCGTCTTAACAATCTCTTCCTCTGAGTATTCAGGCCGTTCTCGACGGTAGAGTTCAGCATAGCTAACCTCAGCGCCTCGTGCACGTAGTTCTACAGCCAATTTTTCTCGGCCGCCCTCTCCACGCATAATAAGCATCTTCTCGTCTACAATATCTTGTAGCAGTTCAGAAGAAAGTAGTGCTTCAGAATCGTACCCTAGTCGGCTGTGATAGGCATCTATACCATAGTTGTTTAATGTGGCAGCGCTTTGTTTACCAATGGCAAGCCAATCTATACCTGTGGGGAGCTGAGGCCAGTATTGATCGATCCAGTCGTAGCCGATATGAACCGCATTCGGGCTCACAAAAATGATCTTTTGAAAAAGGTCTAAATCCAAAATATGCTGTTTTAGCAGATGAAACCCAGAGTCTTTTTCAGTGATAGGTACGATGTTGAGTAGCGGAAAGGCAATAGGCTCCGCGCCTTGAGCGCGGAGTGATTGTAGAAGGTTCTCAGCCTGATGTTGTGGTCGGGTGACGAGTACATTCAGGCTATTTAAGGTTTTATTTATCATCTGCTGCGTTATAAACGGCATCCAAAATTTCTTTTGCGCCGGCGGTTAATAACCTGTCCGCTAATTTAATGCCCATTGCTTCCGCATCAGCAGGGCTACCTGTTTCTTCGTCCCTTAAAATCAGTGTGCCATCAGGTTTTGCTACAAGCCCACGTAAGTAAAGCTCGCTGTTATCTTCATTCAGCGTGGCGTAACAGGCAATGGGTACTTGGCAACCGCCTTCTAAACGGCGATTCATTGCGCGCTCTGCTGTTACACGCCAA
Source organism: Neptuniibacter sp. UBA6509 (assembly GCA_002435145.1). Lineage (GTDB taxonomy): Bacteria > Pseudomonadota > Gammaproteobacteria > Pseudomonadales > Balneatricaceae > Neptuniibacter. Next base: position 28,309 of record DJLT01000010.1, on the reverse strand, counting down.
GCGGTTTCTTGATCATGCAGTGGTTTGAGTAGCTCGCGTAACTCGTTATCATCTGTGCGACACTCAATACCTACGGCACCTTGCCCTCCTGCGGGTAGGCTAAAATCGACTGAGATCTCAGAACGAATGCGTTCTGGCATTTTTAGGCGGATTAGACCGGCTGATGCAAGGATGATGGCATCGTAATCACCCTCATCCAGTTTACGTAAGCGGGTATTAACATTACCGCGTAGCCATTTGATTTTTAAATCGGGGCGTTTTTCACGAATCTGAGCTTCACGTCGTAAAGATGATGTGCCTACGACAGCGCCTTGGGGTAGTTCATCAATACTATTGTAGGTATTAGAAACAAATGCGTCCGTTGGTTGTTCCCGTGGGCAGATCACTGCTAGGCCTAAGCCTTGTGGGAACTCCATAGGGACATCTTTCATCGAGTGAACAGCGATATCCGCTTCGCCTGCAAGCATGGCTTCTTCTAGTTCCTTAACGAACAGACCCTTGCCTCCGACTTTTGCTAGAGGTGCATCTAGGATTTTGTCACCTTTGGAAACCATACCAAGTAATTCTACATTGATGTCGGCATGGTGACGTTCTAGCTCAGCCTTAACATATTCGGCCTGCCAAAGTGCAAGGGGGCTTTTACGGGTGGCAATACGGATTGTTCTACTCATAAAATTTGTCTCTAATACGACATTTGGGATATTTGAGGTCGATTGTAGCAGATTGGCGTGTACGATATAGCCACGTGAGGTCAAAGGTCGTGATATAATATTGCGCAAATTTATAGAGCCGGCCTGAGTTTGGTCGGAGCGCAACTGAGTAATTAGAGGTTTTCCCATGAGTGATAAAACCAACCAGCAGTGGGGTGGTCGTTTTAATGAGCCAACTGATGCATTTGTAGCACGTTTCACCGCATCGGTAGAGTTTGATCAGCGTATGTATCTGCAGGATATTCGCGGTTCTATTGCGCATGCGAAAATGTTGACGCAGGCGGGTGTTCTGACTGAAGCTGAACGTGATGATATTATTCGCGGCTTGGGTGAAATTCGTGTTGAAATTGAACGTGGTGAGTTTGAATGGTCTATAGAGCTAGAAGATGTACATATGAACATCGAAGCTGCATTGACTGCGAAAATAGGTATTACGGGTAAAAAGCTGCATACAGGTCGTTCACGTAATGATCAGGTTGCTACTGATATTCGTTTATATCTGCGTGATGAGATCGATCATATCTTAGCTGAGATTACACGTTTACAGCAGGGTATGTTGGCATTGGCTGAGGCCGAAGCTGATACGATTATGCCTGGTTTTACGCACCTTCAAACTGCACAGCCGGTCACGTTTGGCCATCACATTTTGGCGTGGTTTGAAATGTTGATGCGTGATTACGGTCGTTTCGTCGATTGTCGTGAGCGCGCTAATATCATGCCATTAGGTGCGGCGGCTCTTGCGGGTACAACTTACCCAATTCAGCGTGATTACACATGCGAACTGCTTGAGTTTAATGCGCCAGCAGAAAATTCACTTGATGCTGTATCGGATCGTGATTTTGCAATTGAGTTCTGTTCTGCTTCAAGCATCTTGTTGATGCATATGACGCGTATGTCTGAAGAACTTGTACTGTGGACTTCGGCTCAGTTTGATTTTATCAATCTTCCTGATCGTTTCTGTACTGGTTCATCCATTATGCCGCAGAAGAAAAACCCGGATGTGCCTGAATTGGTTCGTGGTAAGTCAGGTCGTGTCTACGGTCACTTGATGAGTTTGCTAACGCTAATGAAGTCTCAGCCGTTGGCATACAACAAAGATAACCAAGAAGATAAAGAGCCATTATTCGATACAATTGATACGGTTAAAGGCTGCTTGCGTGCCTTTGCTGATATGGTGCCTGCACTCGAATCTAAAAAAGAAAGCATGCGTGAAGCGGCGCTTCGAGGCTTCTCAACGGCCACTGATTTGGCTGACTACTTAGTACGTAAAGGTATGCCTTTCCGTGACGCACATGAGGTAGTAGGTAAGTCTGTTGCTTATGGTATCGAACAGAATAAAGACTTAGGTGAGATGAGCTTGGAAGAGCTTGTGCAGTTCTCAGATACAATCGAACAAGATGTGTTTGATGTATTAAGTCTAGAAGGTTCTGTCGCTGCTCGTGACCATATTGGTGGTACGGCTCCGAACCAAGTACGTGCAGCGGTTAAGCGTGGTCAGGAAAAGTTAGACCAACGCGGCTAGCACCTGCTTTGTAATGTAAGTTACCTAAATCGAAAACGCACTTTAGTCAGTGCGTTTTTTTATGCCTTTTAAATCTTCTTGGGCGTTGCGTCAGCCATTATTGTACGGTTTCGACCTGAATGTTTTGCCGCATAAAGCGCTTTATCGGCGGCTTGGTAAGCAGCGTCAAAGCTAATGCCATTGTTAGGTGAGGTCGCTAGGCCAATTGATATAGAGTTTTCTTTTGCCTCTGGGAAGCGCGCTGCGACTTCGCGCTCATATTGTATGCGGATATGCTCAGCCTTTTGATAGCCTTGTTCACTGGGGTGGTGAGGTAGAAGGATTAGGAACTCCTCTCCTCCATATCGACAGACAATATCATTATTGTCGCGCTCATCTGTCATGACTTTCGCGAGTAGCTGTAACACATCATCGCCGGTTTTATGTCCGAATTTATCATTCACTTTTTTAAAGTGATCGATATCGATCATTAATATACTAATAGGGCTATTGGTAAAATCGGTAAAGACTTTTTCCGCTTGTTCTTCTAAAAATCGGCGGTTGTATAGGCCCGTTAATACGTCGTGTGTAGCTTGATGTTGTAGTTTGTCTTTTAGGTGATTAATTTCAGCAATAGTTGTTTGTAATGAGTGTTGTAATCACGTACTTGGTGTTCTAGTTTTTTTGTTCAGTGATATCTGTTGATATGCCAAAGAGTCCGCAGCATTGCCCAAATCGATCATAGAGTGGTTTCTTGGCGGATAGGTAGTGCTTATATTGCTTCAGAGAGGGGATGTAATTTATCTCTTCTGCTTCAACTGTTTGTTCATCAACAATAACAGGCTTGTCCACTTCTTGGAGATGCTTACCTGTTTCATCACCAAAAAATGCCAGATCGTTATTGCCAATGACTTCTTCTATGGGTTTACCAAAGAGCTCACAGACTTGCTGATTGGCATAGGTGTAGTTGTAGTTAAGATCTTTGCAATAAACATAAGCGCCCAAGTTATCCACAATGCTAAAGAAATTGTGTAGGGCTTCTTCAGAAGGGGTGGCGATACTGATATGAAGTGCTAAAAAAGTTGATGTGTCATCTGTTATCGGCGAGGGAGTAAAGACTAAATGTCGCTGGTTATGGAAAGCATTAATGGGGCTTGTCTTGATTTCACTAAGTAATCGGGTGCGTATGATTTGAGCCCACAATGTTGATGTTTCAAGTGAACTCATCTCCAGGTCAAGTAATTTACATGCCGGTTCGTTAATTGAAACCAGTGAAACGTCTTCCTGGTCAATCAGAATATAAGCTTCGTTGAGTTGAGCAAATAACGAACTAATTTGCATCATCGATGCCTTGGTGACAAAAGGGTATGACGAGCTCGCAGAAAATTACTTGTACATTTAGCAGAGAATAAATGTAGATGCCATTATCGCGCTAATAGCACCTACGGTGTTGTTAAGCATTAAATGTAATGTCGACCATTAAGTCGTTGGCAATAGCTTCTATGGATTCCTGCAGTGCATCAAGATCCAGTTCCGCGCATGCGAGTAATTCTGCTTCAGCTTTGAATAATAGTTCAGCTGACATAGAACCGGAAACAAGTTCAGTGCTAAGCCTTTCGACGTTAACATGATGTTGAGCCAGTGCCCGTGAGATATCACGAACAATGCCCGGTTTGTCATGGCCGACCAATTCAAGCGTAAAGCTTTGTGTGGGTTTTGTCGCTTCGGGAGAATCCGATCGCTCTGCGGTAACCTTTAAACCTTGTGCTTCTAACGCTGATAATGCGTTAATAAGTGCGTCAGCTTTGTCTTGAGGTACTTCAGTGATGAGGATGCCGGCAAATTTTCCAGCTAAACGAGACATGCCTGATTCCAGCCAGTTACCACCATTTTCAGTAATGGTTTGTGCTAGCATCTCTACTAGACCAGGTTTGTCTGGGCCGATGACGGTTAATACCAGTGATGTCATCATAATTAAACTCCACCCTTAATTGTTTATTTTATAAAGCCACTATAACACCATGTTTGAAATTATCAGTGCCTTATGGCCTGTTTTTGCGTTGATACTACTCGGCTATGTCGCAAGGAGGACTCGTTTCCCAGGCGAGGATTTTTGGCGCCAGGCTGAAAAAGCGACTTACTACATTCTTTTTCCAATATTACTAGTTTCTCGTTTGGCAACTACTGATATGTCGGTGGTTGATTTGCAGGCGATGGGTGGGAGTGTATTTCTTTTGGTTCTCGCTGGGAGTCTAATCACTTTTTGCGTTAAGCCGTTTACTGCGTATGACGCTGCTAGTTTTACATCTGTTTATCAGGGATCGATACGCTTTAATGTGTATGTTGGATTGGCTGCTTCTGCGACGTTGTATGGTGAGCTTGGCGTTGCGGTTGGGGCTGTTTTGATGGCTTTAATGATCCCTCTTCTTAATCTCTGCTGTGTCTTGGTGTTTTCCTTTTTTACTAATAAAAGTGGCGGCTTTAGCTCTATCTACTTAGCCATTATCAAAAACCCCCTTATCATCGGAAGTCTACTGGGGCTTACATTGAATCAAACGGGTCTAGGTTTTCCTAATGTCATTGAGCCTGTTGCTGAACTTTTAAGCCGTATGGCATTACCGCTAGGTTTGTTATCTGTCGGGGCGGGTTTAAGCTTTCGGGTACTCATGCGAAGTGGGAGCGCTATCTGCATTTCCTCAACAATCAAACTGATTTTGATGCCTTTGATCGCATTTTTTATCTGTATTGGCTTAGGGTTAACGCCTGAAGGTTCACAGGTGGTTTGGCTGTATGCGGCGCTACCGACGGCGACCTCATCTTATATACTTGCCCGACAGTTAGGCGGAGATGCTCCCATGATGGCTGCAATTGTTACTGGGCAGACCCTGCTTTCTATGATTTCCATACCTTTTATGCTGATATTTCTTTATTTCTTGCAAAAATCATTATAAATCATGGGTTAATTGGAACTTTATGCGTTTATGCATTAAAATATAGACGTAACTGGCCGATAGTTTACTTAGACGATAATTTCATAAAACTTGCAAATTATCTGAAATATGAAAAACTACGCGCCGGTCATTAGATAAACGGGCGTTTGTTTAATGTTGTGAAAAGTTGAAGGCAAAGTAATGAAAAAAGGTCCAGATCTCGTATTGGTATTGGTTGTTGTATTTGTGCTTGGGTCAGTAATGACAGGTGTATCTCATGCCGATTTCCAACTTGCATCTATTTTTGAGCAAGTATTTAATAGCTAAACCTTAGCCCTTCATGGGTAGGATTTAGTATCTGTGACAATTGATGTTAGAGGGATATCCCAGCTCTCTACAGGTAACTCTTCTACTCTCTGAATATCGTGTGCCAACCCTATAAGCGCCGGCCCATTTATCCCTTTCTTTAAGCTTTTAAAGCTGAATGTACGGTCGTAATAACCTCCCCCCATACCCATTCTATTGCCGTTTTGATCGAAAGCGACAAGAGGCAGTAATACTAAATTTAAAGACCATGCGGTTCTGCATAGTGAGGGGATGAGCTTTGGTTCTTTAATTCCGTAGATATTACGTATCATGGGGCTTTGAGGCGTGTAAGGTATAAACCATAGCCTATTATGTAAAACTGGATGTAGTACAGGAAGATATACTTTCTTCCCCAGTTTCCAGCAGAGCTTGATCAATGGTTCAGGACTAATTTCGCCATCATTCGGAAGGTAGAGAGCGATATGCTTAGCGTTGCGGAAATCCGCTCTGTTACGGATATTGCCCAGTAAATTGAGCGCCGCTTGCTTTTGTTGATGCGGTTTCAATGAGCGTCTGAGGGTACGTATTTTTTTGCGAAGCTGTGTACGTTTATTCATTGAAATGTAGAAGATCCCCAAGGTGCCGGCGTCGATTATGGCCCTGAACCCGAAGGTTCAAGGAGGGGGTCGCTGAGTAACGTTAGGCTTTCCGGTAATCGGACATGCACACCAGAAACTACGAGCAACCTCCAAAAGTGTGATTATCGGCTCGAGGGACGTAACCAACTACCAAACACCCCAGGGCATGTAATGCATTATACGCCTTCTGCGGAATCTGTCAGGTCTTGAAATAAAATTAATTTATGCTAGATGAAAGGTTAACTGTTTGTATTTTAAGCAAATAGTCGCTAGTTGAAATAATTTCAAGTAAAGATCTAGTTGGAGGGCGAATCCTGAGAGGGCTCTTTGCCTTGTAGAGCAGAATCTATTTTGTGACCTAGGTGCCTTAAGCGTTGCTCTACATCGCTGTTGGTTTCCTGACGGGATTGTAGGAGTTCATGAGCTAAATTTAGTGCCGCCATGACAGCGATGCGCTCTAAACCAAGCACTTTTCCAGATTTGCGGATCTCGCGCATTTTTTCGCCTAGCAGGTCTGCGGATGCAAGTAGTTCAGCTTCAGCATCTGCAGGGCAGTTAAAACTGAACTCTTTATCAAGCAAGTTGATTGATACCGTTTGGGATTCAGCTTGGCTCATTTGTTTTGCTCCAGCGCTTTTAGTCGCATTATCATCGCTTTTATTTTGTTCTGCGTTTGCTCATTGATCTGAGTGAGTTGCGCGCGCTCCTCCTTCAATAATTGCTCGCGTTCGCGCAATTGAAGGTTTTCTTCTTCTAAATGCGTGCAGCGCTCAAGAATTTGATCAATTTTTTGTTCTAGGGCGTTAAAATAATGCTCGTTCATGCAGAATCGAGACTCCTAAATCTTCGTGATAAAACCTACTTTTGCCTTAATTGCGACATTTTACATAGAAGCGTAGGTCTATTCTTCTCTGCAGGACTATAATTCAGCCTCTGCCTAAGGGTCAATGACGCTGCAGTGGTTTAGCGGAAATGCTAGGATTAAGCGCATAATATTATTGATGGATCTGAATTCATGTCTTTAGAAAATGTACCTGTAGATTTGCCTGATTTTGAGCTAGTTGCCAACATGTTTGTTGAGGAGGGGATTCGGATAGCCTCTCCAGCTGAACTTCATGGGTTAATCTCAGGCCATCTGGCTGCCGGTGCCCGGTTTAAGCCAGCTATGTTACTGCAAACTGCCTGTGAGCTGATGGATACGGAATCACTCTCTAATGAAAGTAGTAAAGAGGTTTTGTCTAACCTTTATGCTGCTACCTGTGATTCATTGGAAAGCCTAGATTTAGATTTTGAAATGTTATTGCCGGATGATGAAAATGAAATCTCTCAGCGTGCAGAATCTTTAGGTCGTTGGTGCCAAAGCTTTTTAAGTGGGTTTGGTTTGTATGGTAAGCATACCGATGCTTCATTATCTTCAGAGGCTAAAGAAACTCTGAATGATTTAGGTCAAATTGCACAGATCTCGGCTGAACTTGAAGAGATGGATGAAAACGAATCCGATCTGATGGAAGTACAAGAGTATGTGAGAATGGCTGTATTGATGCTATTTACTGAATGTAATAAAGCGATCGATGATAAGGCAAAAGAGTTTGCAAAAGCTAAACCGGATAATAATAGGCTGCACTAAATGAAAATTAGCTTGGATCAGTTTGTCGAACGCAGAAAAGAGCTTATGGCAAAAATGCTGCCTAACAGTATTGCCATTATTCCTTCTGCGTCTATGAAACAGCGTAATAGTGATGTGGAATATGCTTTTCGGCAAGACAGTAATTTTTATTACTTAACCGGTTTCAATGAGCCGGATGCCGTTTTGCTGCTAATGCCGGGTCGTCTTGCTGGTGAATCGGTTCTCTTCTGTCGTAAACGTGACAAGCTAATGGAAATTTGGAATGGTTATCGCTCCGGCCCTGAGGGTGTCGTGGCTGACTATGCGATGGATGAAGGCCATTGTATCGACGAGGTTGATGAGCTTTTGCCTGAACTACTCAATGGGATGTCTAGAATTTATTATTCCATTGGTCAAGATGAGGCGTTAGATCAGCAAGTTAGACAGTGGCTGAATTCTATACGCAGTAAAGTCCGTCAGGGCGCTGTAGCTCCCTCTGAATTGGTTATGTTGGATCAACTGCTGAATGAGATGCGCTTGATTAAAACCGATGCTGAGAAAGAGATGATGCGTCAGGCCGGAGATATCTCGGCGCAGGGCCATGTAAAAGCAATGCAGCTGTGTAAGCCGGGAATGATGGAATATCAGCTAGAAGCGGAAATATTGCATCACTTTACGATGCAGGGCTGCAGGCAGCCTGCATACTCCTCCATTGTCGGCGGAGGTGAAAATGCATGTGTACTTCATTATATCGAGAATGACAAAACACTTAATGACGGTGATTTAGTCTTGATTGATGCCGGTTGTGAGCTAGATCATTATGCGGGTGATATTACGCGGACGTTCCCCGTTAATGGTCGTTTCAGTGAAGAGCAAAAAGCCCTATATCAACTGGTCTTAGATGCGCAAAAAGCCTGTATTGCTATCGCTAAACCTGGAACATTGTGGGAAGCGGTGCATGAAGAATCGGTTAAAGTTCTGACCCAAGGGTTAATTGATTTAGGTCTGCTAACGGGATCGTTAGAAGATGAAATTACCGCAGGCGGATATCGTGATTTTTATATGCATCGCATAGGTCATTGGCTCGGCATGGATGTGCATGATGTAGGCGACTATAAAGTGGATGGGGAGTGGCGACCTCTACAACCAGGCATGGTGATGACGGTTGAACCGGGTTTATATATAGCGCCTGATAATGAAGCCGTGGACGCGCGTTGGAGAGGAATTGGTATTCGGATTGAAGATGACGTTCTGATTACTGAAACAGGGTGTGAAATTTTAACCGCTTCAGTACCTAAAGAGATTGAAGAGATTGAAGCGCTAATGGCCTCTTAATGAAACAGCACTACGATATTGTAATTATTGGCGGCGGCATGGTGGGAGCTAGTTTAGCTTGCTCCCTATTGGCCTCTGCTGACGCTCTTGATATGAATATTGCGGTTGTGGAGAGTTTTCCTCTCCCCGAGCAGAGCGAACTCTCCTTTCAGCCGAGTTACGATGCCCGTGCAACGGCATTAGGGTATGGCAGTCGTTCAATATACGAGATGCTAGGTATTTGGGACAAATTGAGTCAGCACGTTTCACCGATAAAAGATATCCATGTGTCTGACCGTGGCCATTTTGGTGTGACTCGCCTGAATGCTGAGCAGGAGGGTGTTCCTGCGTTAGGTTATGTTGTCGAAAATCAATGGTTGGGTCGTGTTCTACTGGATCACATACAGCAAGCCAATACTTCAAGAATAGATTTCATATGCCCTGCTGAAGTCACCGAAGTGCATTATGGCGCCGATCAGATGGGCGTTACGCTTAAGCAAGGTGAAACGCTTTCAGAGATCGGTTGTGAATTGGTGGTAATGGCCGATGGTGGCCGTTCGTCACTACGTCAAGATATGGGAATTAGCTATACCGAAACTGCTTACGAACAACACGCGGTTATAACCAATGTGAGCACGGACCGTCCACATAATAATCTTGCATATGAACGGTTTACCGATAATGGCCCTATGGCGCTTTTGCCTTTAGAAAATGAAGCTGGGTATTACCGTAGCGCGTTAGTATGGACGGTTCCTAATGAAGATGTTAACGCGTTATTAGCTTTGGATGATGACGCGTTTATTCAGCGTTTACATGAGCGTTTTGGGTATCGTGCGGGTAATTTTATTAAGGTCGGTAAGCGTCATTCTTATCCATTAAAATTAACAGTAGCAAATGAACAAGTTCGACGTGGTTTGGTTGTTTTAGGAAATGCTGCGCATTCCCTTCATCCTATCGCGGGTCAGGGATATAACCTTGCTTTAAGGGGCGTGGTGGCGCTTGCAGCCAAGCTTATCGAATCTAGAAAGCAGGGTGTTAACTTAGGTGATCTATCTCTACTGCAGAGTTTCTATGAACAGCAGAGCTCGGATCAAGATCAGACAATCGCTTTTAGTGACTACACCATGAAGCTCTTTTCTAATCGTAATCCTTTGTTATCGGTGGGACGAAATACAGGTTTACAGTTATTGGATCTTTGCGGACCCGCTAAAACAGTATTTGCGCGTAGTGCTATGGGGCTTGATATGCCTTTGCCTAGCTTGAAGTAAACAGTTGAAATAGGGATAAGCTATGACAAATCATCAGCATGCGGATGTGATTATTGTAGGCGCGGGTATGGTCGGACTAACACTTGCGGCGGGTCTTGCTTCAAGTGGCCTTAAAATTACTGTTTTAGAGCAGCGGGATGGTGATATCTCTGGTGTTTCAACTCTGCCTGACCTTCAAATGCAAGGTTATGATCCACGAGTCAGTGCGCTGACTTGCGCTTCTCAGCAGGTACTTACGGCAATAGGTGCTTGGCACTACATGCAAGAGTATCGCTTAAGTCCATATGCGTTTATGGATGTTTGGGATGGGGAAGGGACCGGTCATATTCACTTTTCTGCAGCTGAGCTTCATGAGCCATCTTTAGGTCATATTGTTGAAAACCGTGTCACCCTTGCGGGTTTACATCGAGCGATAGAACAGTGGGAAAACGTGCAGGTACTGAAGGGGGTGACGGTGACTGATTTATCCGTTGAACATGATCTGCAGCGAACGGTTTCTTTGGATAATAACGCTGTTTTGAGTGCCTCTTTAGTGGTTGCAGCGGATGGTGCTTTGTCTAAAACAAGACAGATGGCGGGTATCCCTATGTGGGAGTGGGATTATGGACATGATGCAATCGTCACGACTGTAAAAACTGAGAAAAGCCACCAGAAAACCGCATGGCAGCGTTTTACTAATGATGGCCCTTTGGCTTTTCTGCCTTTATCCAGTGATGAGGGCGAGAACTACTGCTCCATTGTTTGGTCTACATCCCCAGAGCATGCCAAAGAGGTGATGTCATTAGATGATGATGCTTTCTGTTTGGCGCTCGGGCAAGCGTTCGAGCATCGTTTAGGAGATGTACTAGCAGTAGATAAACGCTTTGCTTTTCCGCTTCGTCAGCGACACGCTAAAGCCTATGTGCGTCCTTGCTTCGCTGCCATAGGTGATGCTGCACACACGATACACCCGCTTGCGGGTCAGGGCGTGAATTTGGGCCTAATGGATGCGGCTCAATTGGTCGATACCTTAACCCAAGCGCTGGAACGAGGTGAATCTATAGGTAGTGAACGTGTTTTGAAGCGTTTTCAGCGTGAAAGGCGGAGTGATAATCTGCAGATGTCAGCTGCGATGGAAGGTTTCAAACGATTATTTGATGATCAACAGCCTGCTTTGGCGCTTGTGCGTAATATGGGAATGAATTTATTAGATAAATTATCGCCTTTAAAAAACCATATAGTGCAGGATGCAATGGGCCTGTCAGGCCGTTTACCTACGCTGGCTAAACGCGTAATAAAAGAGTAAATGGGTAGTTTTTCGCGTTATATTGAGTGAATCGCGACCATAGTTGCAGATATGATTTTCTTTCAAAGATTGAACTACAGCGCAAATCCCTATAAATTGTCTTCCCTTTTTTTGCTTTTCAGGCGGTTGTAATTTTTTACGCTGGAAAGCAATCGACACAAATGGCGGTATGGGTCATGTTTATGTTTAAGGTTGTTTATAGCCGCATGGCATTCATACACCAAGCCCTTAATAATAAGAGTTCATAGAATGGGTAGTAAAACAGCACTATACGAAAAGCACCAAGAGATGGGTGCTAAACTGGTTGATTTTGGTGGTTGGGATATGCCTATCCACTACGGTTCGCAGGTTGATGAACACCATCAAGTGCGTAATGCATCAGGTATGTTTGACGTCTCCCATATGACGGTTGTAGACGTAACAGGAACCGATGCTAAAGAATATCTTCGTTACTTGTTAGCAAATGACGTTGTAAAGCTTCAGGATAAAGGTAAAGCGCTTTATAGCGGTATGTTAAATGACGATGGAGGTGTTATTGATGACCTGATCGTTTATTTAATGACGGAGCCCGGTGTTGCCGGAGAATGGTTCCGTGTTGTTGTAAACTGCGCAACCCGAGAAAAAGATCTGCGTTGGATGGCAGATCAGACGGCTGGGTTTGATGATGTTGCTCTAACGGAGCAGCCTGATCTAGCAATGATCGCTATTCAAGGACCTGACGCTATTACGCTGAGTAAGCAAGCGATTGGTGAGTCACGTACTAACCTTATTGAGAAATTAAGTGTTTTTCAGGGGGTTGAGTCTGAAGGTTGGTTCATCGCAAGAACGGGCTATACTGGTGAAGATGGCTTAGAAATTATGCTGCCGGAAGACGAAGTCGCTGATTTTTGGCAGGCGTTAGCAGATCAAGGTGTTAAGCCTTGTGGTTTAGGTTCGCGTGATACTTTGCGTCTTGAGGCGGGTATGAACTTGTATGGCTCCGATATGGATGAGACGGTCTCTCCTTTGGCGGCTAATATGGGTTGGACCATTGCTTGGGAACCGCAAGAGCGTACTTTTGTCGGGCGTGAAGCGCTTGAAGCACAAAAAGAAGCCGGCGTTACTGAAAAGCTTGTTGGGCTTGTAATGGAGGCTCGCGGTGTATTGAGATCTCACCAGAAAGTCATTGTGGAAGGTGTTGGCGAAGGCGAAATTACAAGCGGAACATTTTCACCCACTTTAGGATGCTCTGTTGCGATGGCGCGAGTGCCGGCTGCAACGGCGGATCAAGCGGATGTGGAAATTCGTGGTAAACGAGTTCCTGTACGCGTGGTTAGGCCATCATTTGTACGAAATGGCAAAAAAGTTTTCGATTAAAAATTTGATTAGAACCAAGATATCAAGGGCAGGAAATAAACATGAGTAACATCCCATCTGAACTGAAATACGTTGCGAGTCATGAATGGATTCGCGTCGAAGGCGACGGCGTCGTTACAATCGGTATTACTGATCATGCGCAGGACCTACTTGGAGATGTCGTCTTTGTTGAATTGCCTGAAGTCGATGCAGATGTCGAAACGGGAGACGAATCAGGTGTTGTTGAATCGGTGAAGGCCGCGTCTGATATCTATGCACCATTGAGCGGTGTTGTTGTTGAAGTTAATGAAGAGCTGGAAGATTCTCCAGAGCTTGTTAACTCTGATCCTTATGGTGATGGTTGGTTCTTTAAATTAAAGCTTAGCGATGCAAGTGAGCTGGAAAGCTTATTGGATGCTGAAGGTTATACTGATCTGTGTGAATCAGAAGCTTAAGCCTTAAAGCTGAGTGTCATAAGTCTATCGCTGTATACAGCGTGTAGGCTTAGTTGCATTTTATCGATTGTCCCGGCTCTATGCCGGGATAATTGTTTATGAAAAGTTGTCTTTTACAACAGGAAAAACATGTCACTAAAAACGCTAAAACTTAATAGTGGCGCTGAGCGTCGTCTTCGGGGTGGTCATCTTTGGATCTACAGTAATGAAGTAGATAACAGAGCAACACCATTGAAAAGCTTCGCTCCGGGTGAGCAGGTGATTGTAGAGACTGACAGAGGCAAGCCGTTGGGCGTTGCTTATGTTAATCCTAATACTTTGATCTGCGGACGTATTGTTAGTCGTGATCTGAAATATACACTTGATCGTTCTTTAATCATTCATCGATTAAAAGTGGCGCTATCTCTACGTGAGAGCTGTTTTAGTGATGATTGTTATCGTTTAGTGTTTGGTGATAGTGATGGTCTGCCGGGCCTTGTTATCGACCGTTTTTATGATGTTTTTGTTGTGCAGATTTCTACAGCAGGGATGGAAGCGGTACTGGATGATATCATTGATGCGTTAAATAAGGTTTTCACGCCGAAAGCTATCTTGTTACGTAACGATGGAAAGATGCGTGATATGGAAGGCTTAGAAACCTACACCGAAATTATTCAAGGCGATATTCCAGAGTTATGTCCATTGATGGAAAACTCGGTGCCTCTACTTGCGCCTTTGCAGAAAGGACAAAAAACCGGTTGGTTCTTCGATCACCGTAATAATCGTGCGCAAATGCAGAAGCATGTTGAAGGTAAACGTGTATTAGATCTGTTTAGTTATGTGGGTGGTTGGGGCGCACAAGCGTTAGCAGCCGGTGCTAATCAGGCTATCTGTGTTGATGCATCGCACTTCGCTTTAGAAGTCGCAGCTGAGAATGCGCGTATTAATAATGCCGCGGATCGTTTTGAAGGTTTCCATGGTGATGCCTTCGATATTTGTAAATCCTTGATAGCAGATAAAGAAAAGTTTGATGTCGTTGTTCTGGATCCGCCTGCTTTTATTCAGAAGAAAAAAGATATCCGTAATGGTGAGCGTGCTTACGCGCGGATGAATAATTTCGCCATGCGTTTGCTAAAGAAGGATGGGATTCTGGTTTCAGCGTCTTGTTCAATGCATCTAGAACGACAGCGTCTTGTGGATATTATTCGCAGTAATAGTCGTGAACTGGATAGAAATGCGCAGATCTTTGATCAGGGTCATCAAGGTGCAGACCACCCAGTACACCCAGCTATTCCTGAAACGGATTATTTAAAATCGTTTTTCGTTCGCTTGCTGCCATCATCATGAGTCAGTAGCATTGTTGGGCTGTCTATTAATCGCTACCTAGGAGAATTGTTTTGAAATATAACTCATTGGGCAATACCGATATAAACGTGAGTTCTATCTGTCTAGGTACGATGATGTTTGGCAGCGAACAGGATGAGAGTGAAGCGTTTGCTCAGATGGATTATGCCTATGAGCAGGGTGTTAACTTTCTGGATGGTGCAGAGATGTACCCTATACCTACATCTCCTCTCTACCAGGGGCGTAATGAAGAGATTATAGGTAGTTGGTTAAAAACGCGTAATCTTCGTGAGCAGATGGTTGTTGCAACGAAAGTAACTGGGCCAGGTGAAATGGTTAGTTACATTCGCCCTGAAATGGCATTAGATCGACGCAATATCCGTGAAGCGGTAACGAACAGCTTGCAGCGTTTACAAACTGACTACATCGACCTGTATCAAATTCATTGGCCTGATCGAGCGACAAACTTTTTCGGTCAATTGAATTATCAGCATCAGCCTGAGAAAGATGGCACGCCTATTTTAGAAACGCTAGAGGTGATGGATGAGTTGGTAAAAGAGGGCTTGATTCGCCATGTAGGGCTTTCGAATGAAACTGCGTGGGGAACCATGTCGTTTTCACAACTTGCTGAACAGCACGACTTACCTAAATGCGTGTCGGTACAGAATCCGTTTAGTCTGCTCAACCGTACGGTTGAGGTTGGATTAACGGAAGTGCTGCAGCGTGAAAGCGTTTCACTGTTACCGTATTCCCCTCTAGGTTTTGGTGTTTTGAGTGGTAAGTATCTAGGTGATGCTCGCCCTGATAATGGGCGTATTACACGTAACCCTGTGTTTGCACGGTATTTAACTGAGCAAGGGCAGTTGGCTACTCAGGCGTATGTAGATTTGGCCCATAAGCATGATATAGATCCAGCGGTGATGGCGTTGGCTTGGGTTAATAGTCGGTCTTATGTGGCATCGAATATTATTGGTGCCAGCAGTTTGGCTCAGCTTGAAACGAATATATCGTCAGCTTCAGTTATCTTGAATGACGAGATATTAAGTGAAATAGATGCCATTCATGTGCGTTACCCTAATCCTTGTCCTTAATTGATGAGTTGATCATATAGGCTCACCCTTTCTTCGCTAGTTGCCATTTTTATGTTCTTTGCCAGACTGTATCTAGTAGCAAAGAACAATATAGGTGGTGTTATGTTACAAGTTAAAGATGCTATGTTTCCGGTAAATGCCCCCCTAACCGCCGATATGCCGTTAGTGAATGCTGTCACGACTATTCTCGATTCCGGTTATATAGGCCTGCCCGTCGTTGACTCTGAGCATCGAGTTATCGGCTTCCTTTCAGAGTTTGATTGCCTGCCTCATCTGCTAACAGATAGCTATCATTGTGATAGCCATATGGTGGTTGGCGATATCATGCGTGGAGATCCTCTCACTGTGCAGCCAAATATGAGTGTTGTTGATCTGGCATTGCAGATGGGTTTGGATAAACCTAAGGTCTATGCTGTGGTAGAGGGCGATAAATTACAGGGGGTTATTACCCGAAGTATGCTGATGAAAGAGCTTAATGAATCGCTAAAAAGCTGTAAGGTTGTTGCGTAACAGGGTGGTAGTTCATAGGTTCGTCTTTCTTATAAGGGATTAAATAAAGAATATGGATGTTAATGGAGCTTGTGATGAAAGATGAGCCTGGGCAGTATTCGTTGGCTTTGGGGGATAAAGCCTACAGCTGTGACCTTATTCCATACGGTCAAGAGGTATTATACCCGAGCGCTGCGGGCGTTTATCTTGTTGTTCGCTTAGGAAAGGAGTCGCAAGAGATAAGTGTAATATGTCTCTTTACGTGTTTTTCTGAAGGGGTTCCTTCTGACAGATTGCATAACCCTCAGATCATATCTAGAAATCCTACGCATCTGTTGTTCTATCCAAAGCACGTAGGCGAATCTTTATTAGAATTCTTTAATCAATGTCATGATTGTTATCCTCCAGAGCTTAATGAGACGGATCTAATGGCGCCTGTGTTGCCCGGCAATGCTTTAGGCATCGTTGAACCACGTATGGATAACCAAGGCTTTGCTTTGAATCTTGATGCGGTTTATGGAGCGGTTTCAACGCAATGCCCCGTTTGTAGCGGTAGCGGGCGCATGGTTTGCTCTGCATGTGGTGGCATGGGCGGGCGACAAGTCATGAATTCTCATATGGGTCATGATGGGAATCCAATCTATGAGCCGGAATGGGAAAGTTGTTATTCCTGTAACGCGGGTTATGTAAATTGTAGTGTTTGTGGGGGCTCAGGCTAGCGCCTAGTAATTTGAGCCCCTTACAGCAATACCGTTTTTAACGCAGATCGAGTACAGGCCATAGGTTTTCATTGGCATGCTTTTCCAGTGTTTCATCTGGATTCACGGCGACAGGATGAGTGACAAGCTCTAGTAGTGGAAGGTCGTTGTGTGAGTCGCTGTAGAAGTAACTGTCTTCTAAATTGTGATCGTTAGTTTCTAACCATTGATTCAAACGCGATACTTTTCCAGCCTGAAAACAGGGAGTGCCAGCAACTTTACCCGTGTATTCACCGTCGATCTGTTCTGGATCGGTGGCAATGATAGCATCTACTCCCAGCCTTTTTGCGATCGGGCCTGTGACAAAGTGGTTTGTGGCGGTGATGATAAGTAAGTAATCGCCTTGCTCTTTGTGGTTTTTTAAGAGCTCAAGACCTTTTGGAAGAACGATAGGTTCGATCTTGTCCTGCATGAATTTCTGATGCAGTTTGTTTAGTTGCTCTGTTGACAGTTTGGCCAGCGGTTTAAGCGCAAATTCTAGAAATTCAAAAATATCCAAACCGCCTTTTTGGTACTGCTCATAGAAATAATCATTTGCGCGGCTGTATTCGGCACTATCGACAATTCCCTGTTCGCATAAAAACTCGCCCCACGCGTGATCACTGTCGCCGCCAAGAAGGGTATTGTCTAAATCAAAAATTGCTAAACTCAAGGAAATGCCTCCATTGTTTTATTTAGTCGAGAGCATAGGGAGGATAGGATCTGAATGCAAACAAGAATGAAAATGAAGAAAAGCACTCTTTGTTTTGCTCTGTGGGCCCTTTTTTCATCCAGATACGTAATATTTATAAGCTTCTATAATGAATAAGACCTTTTATATGTGATTAATTAGAAAGAGAATTTGCTGAGTGTGAAAGAAGTATGGAACAATAGCTTAAAAGAGCTTTAGGAATTTTAAAGTGATTGATTCAGATGGGTTCAGACCGAATGTCGGTATCATTCTGGCAAACTCGCTGGGTCAGGTGCTTTGGGCAAGACGAATTGGTCAAGATGCTTGGCAGTTCCCGCAAGGGGGGATTAATGAAAGTGAGACCCCTGAAGATGCAATGTATCGTGAGCTGCGAGAAGAGATTGGCCTTTCAGCATCTGATGTTGAGATCGTTGCGGTAACGCGCGGTTGGCTTCGATATAGATTGCCCAAACGAATGATCCGGCGCAATTCACATCCTATATGTGTCGGCCAAAAGCAGAAATGGTTTTTGCTGCGGATGTTAAGTACTGATAGTGCAGTAGCTATTGATCACACCGATTCGCCAGAATTTGATGGTTGGCGTTGGGTGAGTTACTGGTATCCGCTTGGTCAGGTTGTGCCTTTTAAGCGAGAGGTTTATCGTAAAGCGATGCGGGAGTTGTCTCCAAAGCTTTCGCGTTTCAATATTATTAACTCCTAACGGGAGCATAATGAATGCTGAATGTATTAAAAAAGATTGTACAAGAGGTGAGTGTAGCTCCAGATCTGGAGAGTGTGCTTAATCTTATTGTGCGTCGTATTCAGCGTTCAATGGCTACGCAGGTCTGCTCTGTTTATCTGTTTGACCCTAATGATCAGTGCTATGTACTAATGGCATCTGAAGGATTGAATAAAGAGGCGGTTGGTCGTGTGCGTTTGTCTGCGACCGAAGGCTTGGTTGGTACGGTTGTAGTACGAGCTGAGCCTATTAACCTTGAAAATGCGGCTGAACATCCCGCCTTTAAATATGTTGAATCAACAGGGGAAGAGCGTTTTAGCTCTTTTCTTGGTGTGCCTATTATTCATCATCGTGATGTCTTGGGTGTATTGGTTGTACAGCAAAAAAAGATACGTCGTTTTGATGAAAGTGAAGAGGCGTTTCTGGTTACTCTATCTGCGCAATTGGCGGGTGCTATTGCTCATGCAGAGGCGACCGGCTCACTAGGCACCCGTGGTGCTAGTAACGACTCAATCGTTGACCTTCGTTTTGAAGGTGTGGCGGGTTCATCGGGTGTGGCCATTGGCTCAGCAACCGTTATTGCTCCTCCCGCTGATTTAGCATCCGTCCCTGATAAAGAAGCTAAAGATATCCAAAATGAGATTGATAGCTTTCAAGAGGCGCTTAAGCTTGTTCGTCGTGACATTAAGGTGGTTGGCCGTAGTTTGGCTCAACGCTTAAGGACAGAAGAACAAGCGTTATTCGATGTGTATCTACGCATGTTGGATGATAATGCTTTAGCGGGCGAAGTCGTTGCGAGAATTGAGCAAGGGAATTGGGCTCAAGGTGCTTTGCGTGAGGTGGTTACTGAACATGTTCGTCAATTCTCAATGATGGATGATCCTTACCTTCGAGAGCGAGCAACCGATATCAAAGATTTAGGCCGTCGTGTGTTGGCCTATCTTCAGGACGCTGCTCCGGCGACACTGGAGTTTACGGATGAAACTATTCTGGTTGCTGATGAATTGACACCGGCTATGCTGGGAGAAGTACCGAGCGAGAAGCTGGTGGGTCTTGTCTCTGTTAATGGCTCTAGTAATTCTCATGCTGCTATTTTGGCTCGTTCTATGGGTATACCCACGATTATGGGGGCTGTAGATCTGCCTCTGACGCGTATCGATGGGCGAGAGCTGATTCTTGATGGTTATTCTGGCCGCATCTATGTGCAACCGGGTGAAGACCTCTTGCACGCCTATCGCGATATTGCTCGTGGAGAAAAAGAGCAGGAGACTGAACTTGAGGCAATTAAGGATCTTCCGGCGGAGACAACCGACGGATTTATCATGCCGTTGTGGGTGAATACGGGATTGATTGCCGATGTGGCCCGCTCGTTAGAGCGTGGTGCCGAAGGTATTGGTCTTTATCGAACCGAAGTTCCTTTTATGATTCGGGATTTCTTTCCGAGTGAGCAGGAGCAGCAGCAAACCTATAGAAAACAACTTGAGGCCTTTGCGCCACGTCCTGTGACTATGCGTACTCTCGATATAGGTGGGGATAAGGCGTTACCTTACTTCCCTATAGAGGAGGAGAATCCTTTCCTAGGCTGGCGAGGCATTCGAGTCACATTGGATCACCCTGAGATTTTCTTAGTCCAAGTTAGGGCGATGTTAAGAGCCGGTGAGGGCTATGACAATTTAAGAATCATGTTGCCAATGGTTACGAGTGTGCGAGAGGTCGAAGAGGCTAGTCGTCAGATTGATCGAGCAGTTCGAGAGCTTCAAGAGGAAGGGTTGAAGATCAAAAGACCATTAGTTGGTGTGATGGTTGAGGTACCTGCGGCGGTGTATCAGGTTCGTCGATTTGCCCGCCGAGTTGATTTTATTTCAGTAGGTTCAAATGACCTGACTCAGTACCTTTTAGCGGTCGATCGAAATAACCCGCGCGTTGCAGACCTGTACGTGAGTTATCACCCTGCTGTATTAAAGGCTTTAAAGCATATTGCGGAAGAGGCGCATAAAGAGGAATCGTCTGTTTCTATTTGTGGCGAGGTTGCTTCCGAGCCCGGTGGTGCCTTGTTATTGATGGCGATGGGTTATGATGTGCTTTCAATGAACGCGACCAATCTACCTAAAGTTAAAGCTGTAATCCGCTCTGTCAGTAAAAAGGATGCTGATAAGTTGCTGTCTGAAGTGATGGCAATGGATGATGCTGATCGCATCCAGTTGTTGATCGATGAGCGTCTTGAAGAGTTAGGGATCGCTTTACCTGCAAAGCCTATACTGCCTGTTTAGATTGTTATTTTTGCTTAATGCCGATTGGTATAGTATCTAATGCAAACTCTAATTTTTCCGTTGGTCCATTGACGTTGTAATTCTGCTCGATAATGCGAGTTGTGCCGTTCGGTTTTTGAAGTAAAACTGTGGTTGCTCGGGTCCCATAAGTTTCTAGCTGTATAAATATTGAGGAAAGTTGTTTCTCCCACTCTTTGCTGATTCCTGTACTCGGCAGGTCTACATCACAAGCCCTAGCTGAATTGCGCATGATCTTAAATAGGCTGCTTATATCGAGTTCTTTTTGCTTTATCTCATTTGATAAGTTCTGTTTTACCTCTTTGAGCTTTGGCCAAGGAGTGTCCAGTAAAGCATTGCTGAGGGCATAGATTCCAGGCTCAAGTTTTTGTACCCCCGCTGTTCTGCTCGCGCAAGAGTATAGACCTGAATCGTCAGCGAGTAGAAGATTGAACTCCCCATATTGTGCTTTTGAACCTTCAAGTTGCTGTGCATATGTTGCAGCAGAATCATCTGAACTTAAGTAGTTAGCCGTAAGCTCTCCTCGGGAACGTAATGGTTTGCTGGGGCGGGATCCATCCCGGTAGTTGGTGATAGCGGTGAAAGCGCCTCTTGTATTTATGCCCAGCCATGTGCCTAATTTTTCTCTATCCCTGCCGGCTAGAATATCGGGCTGCTCCTTCCAGTAACCTAAAGGATCGCTAGGTCGTTGGTAAAATTCATCCCTGTTTGCGAGTAGAATAAAGGAATATTCTGGATGGCAGTTGTAGGCGAATGTTATTAGGCACATAGTAATAATCCCCTGATTGGGTAAGATAGCGATCCTTAATGAATTTTCAGTATAAATCAATTTAAAAACAGATCAGTAAAGGCTAGCGTTATGTTGATTACCATTCTTACATATTTGGTATTAGGGGCTGCGGCCGGGGTTGTGGCGGGCCTTTTTGGAATTGGTGGCGGCTTGTTAATTGTTCCGGTGCTTGTGTTTACTTTCGAGCTGCAAGGTATGTCCGTCGATGTGTTAACGCACGCGGCTGTTGCAACTTCATTAGCCACTATTGTTGCAACGTCTATTAGCTCTACATTGGCGCATCATCGTAAGGGCGCTGTTCGTTGGGATATTTTTAAGCCGTTAGCTTTAGGTATTTTAGTTGGTGCCGTGCTAGGTGTGAAAACAGCGGGGCAGATGACCGGTGAGTGGTTGCAGATTACCATTGGTTGTTTCGCTATTGTTATGGCTTTTCAAATGGGTTTGAATTTAAAACCTGAGGCGGGTGAGAAAACCGTTTCTCAGGGTGAGTATGTATTTTCTGGCTCGCTCATCGGTTGGCTATCCAGCATATTTGGAATTGGTGGGGGCTCTTTAAGTGTGCCTTATCTCACATGGCGTCGAATTAAGATGCAGCAAGCGGTTGCTACATCGGCGGCCTGTGGTTTGCCTATCGCTGTCATGGGTGCATTAACCAATGTATGGGAAGGTTGGGGAAATGCGCAAATGCCAGAATGGAGTGCGGGCTATATATACCTGCCAGCACTTGTGGGTATTGTTTTAACGAGTACGTTTTTTGCT
The DNA here is from genome assembly GCA_002435145.1 of Neptuniibacter sp. UBA6509. Classification (GTDB taxonomy): domain Bacteria; phylum Pseudomonadota; class Gammaproteobacteria; order Pseudomonadales; family Balneatricaceae; genus Neptuniibacter. Next base: position 6,054 of record DJLT01000010.1, on the reverse strand, counting down.
AAAGTCGGTGCTAAGTTAGCGCACAGATTGCCTGCTCTTATTTTAAAACGGATTTTTGCAGTTTTTCTTCTTTGCGTTGGGCTGCGTTTTTTATTAAGTAATCTCTTATAGGATAGTTAAAATGTGGGTGCATGAGATAAACCCTGTTGCGTTAGAGCTTGGTCCGCTAAAAGTTCACTGGTACGGGCTAATGTATTTGATCGGCTTTGCCGCAGCATGGTGGCTTGGGGTAAGACGTGCGCGTAAGCCAGGTTCAGGTTGGACCGAAGAGCAGATATCAGATGTCATTTTCTGGGGTGCGATGGGTGTCGTTCTAGGCGGGCGCGCGGGTTATGTCATTTTTTATAATTTTGACCGGTTTATAGAAGATCCTCTTTGGCTGTTTGCTGTATGGGAAGGTGGAATGTCTTTTCATGGCGGTTTATTAGGCGTTATTGCTGCGATGTATCTTTTTGGGCGCAAGCACGGTAAATCGCTTTTTGAGATGACGGATTTTATTGCGCCATTGATACCTGTTGGTTTAGGCGCGGGGCGTGTAGGCAATTTTATTGGTGGTGAGTTATGGGGACGTGTAACGGATCAGCCTTGGGGTGTTGTTTTTCCAAGAGGCGGTGATCTTCCTAGGCACCCATCTCAGCTATATGAGTTTGTGCTAGAAGGCGTTGTGCTGTTCGTGGTGCTATGGTGGTTTTCTGCTAAGCCACAACCGAGAATGGCTGTTTCTGGTATGTTCCTACTGCTCTATGGTTGTTTCCGTTCGCTGGTGGAATTTGTCCGTGAGCCAGATGAACATATAATGTTTTTAGCCTTTGATTGGCTCACTATGGGCCAGCTGTTGTCGTTACCGATGATCGTTTTAGGTGGTTTTCTATTGTTGCTGGCTAAGCGGTCTGAAGCTGTTCGTTAGTCAGGCGAGTAGGAAACAGGTCCATGTTTTCAGCATGCAGCGTTAGTTGGAAGGCTGCATGCTGAAATGATGTAAGCTAATTAACGGATGTTATACCGAGAATGGATATTGTATTGAAGGGTGGTGTTCATATCCTTCAATTTTGAAATCATCCATGGTTACCCATGTTTCTAAGTCTTCTAGAGATTTAATATCTGGATTGATAATAAGCTTAGGCGGAGAAAGCGGCTCTCGCTTAAGTTGCACATCTCTCATCAGTTCTAGTTGATCTTCATATATGTGCGCGTTGACGATTTTGTGGAAGGCAAGGCCGGGCTTGTTTCCTGTGATTTGCGCCATAATGGCTAGGAAGAAATAAACCTGAACCATATTAAAGTTTAAACCCAGCGGAACATCGCAACTGCGTTGGGTGCTGTTGAGATACAAAGTGTCACCGAGAAGTGAAAAGTGATGGCTGTACATGCAGGGGCGCAAGCAGCCCATATGGAATGCCCCCGGATGATAGAACGTATAAATCTCACCGCGATCATCGATCCCATTGGATAGATCATCAACAATTTTACGCAGAAGGTCGATGCTGCCTCCGCCCACTTTGGGAAAGTTGCGCCCTATTTTTCCGTAGATAAATCCACAGTCATCGGTGCCTTTTCTGTGGGGATTTTCGAGCCAGTCAGAGTTATCGTTTGCGTTAGCATCCCAGGTTTTAGTACCAAGCTGCCTAAAATCTGCCGCGCTATCATACCCTCGAATATATCCGATGATCTCTGCAATGGCTGATTTGTAGAAGCTCTTACGTGTAGTAACAAGAGGGAATTCGCCCTCTTTAACGTTGTAGGTAAGGTCAGCGTCGATAACCGTTAGGCATCTTTTTCCTGTGCGTTTGTTGTCAACCCAAACGCCCTGATCCACTATTCTTTGGCAAAGATCTAGATATTGCTTCATGGCTTTATTATTAACCTGAATTCGATTTGAGACTAGTTTATGATAACGATAAACGAGAATGCCATGTTAGCAGTTTTTTAAAATTACGGTAGAAGGAGTGTGGCGTGAAGTTAGCCATCATTGTTGCTCAAGATAAGAATCGTGCTATAGGCATCGAGAATAAATTACCCTGGCACCTACCTGAAGATCTTCGTTACTTTAAGCGAGTGACGATGGGTAAGCCGATTATTATGGGTAGAAACACTTTTGATTCCATTGGTCGGCCACTGCCTGGACGTGTCAATATTGTGGTGTCGCGTCAGGAGGGTTATTCCCCTGAAGGTGTTAAGGTGGTCAATAGTTTAGAGGCTGCTACTGAGTTGGCTGAGAGTATTTGTCTTATTGATGGTGTTGATGAGGCGATGATTATCGGAGGCGCTCAAATTTACAGTCAGGCGATTGGTGTTGCTGATCGTTTATATCTTACTGAAGTCGATGCTGAAATTAATGGAGATGCTTGGTTTCCTGAGTTTGACCGTTCCGCTTGGAATGAGATCGGCAGAGAGAATTTCCTAGCTGAAGGTCCTAATCCCTATAATTACAGTTTCATTGTATTAGATAAAATTTAAAAAAGGCAAAGTTGTATGACGATCCGTTCGTTGTTGTCTATTTTGGCTGATGGCAAGTTTCATTCAGGGCGCGAGCTTGGTGATGAGATAGGCATTAGCCGTAGTGCGATCTGGAAGCATATGCGTCGTTTGGAAGATGGCGGTTTAGAAATATATAGCGTTAAGGGGCGTGGGTATCGCGTGCCTGGCGGTTTGGAATTGTTGGATTTAGAGGAGATCCAGCAAGGTTTGTTGCCCGAAGTTGGATCTCTAATAAGTAACCCTGATCTGCAACTAAGTGTTACGTCGACTAGTGAGCTTGCCATGAAGGCGAGTCAGGCAGAGGACTGTCATGGACGATTGTTTCTTGCTGAACAGCAAACGGCCGGTCGTGGTCGACGGGGTAGGGATTGGGTAAGCCCTTATGGGCGTAACCTTTACTTCTCTTTAGTTTGGCGTTTCGAGCAGGGGATTGCTGCGGTAGAGGGATTGAGTCTTTTGGTAGGGATTGCCATCGTTCGAGCCATGGAGAAGATGAATATAGAGGGCGTTCAGCTGAAATGGCCGAACGATCTTTTGTATCAGGGGAAAAAGTTAGCAGGGATATTACTTGAGGTGCACGGCGAAGCCTCCGGGCAGTGCCAAGTCGTCATCGGTGTAGGAATAAACGCAGAGATGCCGCAAGAGGTTGGGGCTGCAATTGATCAGCCGTGGACTGATTTGAAAACCATTATGGGTGGGGTTAGTCGCAATAAGTTGATGGCTGAGGTCTTAAATGAACTGGCTGTGGGTCTAACTGAATTCCAGCAAAGTGGTTTTTCTGTTTTGGTGGATGAGTGGCAGGCACGTAATGCGATGCAGGAGCAGCAGATTACCTTACAGATCGGTAACGATTTGGTTGAGGGGGTTTGTAAAGGGGTGAATGCTTCGGGTGCGCTATTGTTAGAATCGGGAGAGGGTGTAAAGGCATATCATGGCGGCGAGATTAGTATTCAGCGTGCTTTATGATTCTTGAGATAGATGCAGGTAATACCTTTATTAAGTGGCGCCTTATAAACAAAAAGGGTGTTGTTACGCGTGGGCGTGTGAAAGCGCTCATGCTTAATGAGGGTGTGCCTGAGTCGTGGTTGAAAGGGATTGTTAAGGTTCGCGTGTCATCGGTCGCAGGTGATCATGTGAATGGTTTAATCAATACGGCGTTAAAGAGTATTGATGTAGCAGTAGCGTATGCGTACTCCTCGAAGTCGTGCGCAGGTGTGGTGAATGCTTATGTGGATCCGCTAAGGCTAGGTGTAGACCGTTGGCTAGCAATGCTGGCTGCTTACAATCAATGTCGTAAGATGTGCTGTATTGTCGATTGTGGCAGTGCAATTACTGTTGACTATGTTGATGCTGAAGGTTTTCATCAAGGTGGCTTTATAATGCCGGGTCTTCGTTTGATGCAGCAGGGTCTCTTATCGAATACTGCTGAGATCATCGTCGATCACGATTGTCGTCAATTTGATATAGAGCCTGGTTGCCATACATCTTCTGCAGTGTCGCACGGAATAAACTATATGTTTATGTCGTTAGCCGAGAAAGTATCAAGTGAAGTAAAGGCGTCGGGTGGTGAGCTATTTGTAACAGGGGGCGATGGGAAATTGTTTTCTGATCTAGTTGCGGAAAGTCGTTATGAGCCTGATTTGGTATTGGATGGGCTAACGTGGAGCTTGCCAGAGTAATGTTGCGCTGGTGTTGTCTATTTGCGTTGCTTGCAAATGCAATAATGTTGCTTTGGTACTCATCTCAAGTTAGTACGTCGGCTACCCGTGTTGAGGAAAATATCGGCAGTACTGGAACATTGCGGCTCGTGAGTGAGATCAATCCTAAATCTCTTGTTTGGCTCAAGCCAAGAGAATCTGAATTATCTAGTTGTGTGGAATTTGCAGGCTTCAAGACTATTGTGAATGCTAAGGCTGTTCAGCAGCTAGTCGTGGAAGAGGGGTTTGAGGCTGAGGTATTAGCTGAAGATAAAGTGATCCAGCATAATTATCGTATCGCGCTGGTTTTACCCGATGGGCTTGAGGATCGGTTGGATACATTGGATTACCTAGAGCAGCAAGAAGGTATTGAGCTGCAAGAGCAGGCATTAGGTTTTGAGTATGAATTAATGCGCTTTAAGAGTAAGAAGGATGCAGAGCTTAAGTTGTCTGAGTTGCAGGTGGTAGGAATCTCAAGCCAAGTTAGATACGATGAAGAACAGCAGCAGCGTTTCATTGTTAGGGTATTTGAGTCAATTGATCGAAAATTATCCAATAAAATCAAAGAAGTAGTGCTGGGAAGCTATTCTTTAGAAAAAAATGAAAAAAAAGTGTGTGAAAGGGTTGCAAGCCTGAAGGCTACTGAGTAATATACGCGCCACTTCATCGTTGATCAGCCGGTATAGCTCAGTTGGTAGAGCAACTGACTTGTAATCAGTAGGTCCGGGGTTCGACTCCTCGTGCCGGCACCAGATCAAGGCCAGATGGAGTGTTGAAATTGTTGGTGGGATTCCCGAGTGGCCAAAGGGATCAGACTGTAAATCTGACGCGAAAGCTTCGGTGGTTCGAATCCACCTCCCACCACCATTCATTGCAAGGCGGGTATGGTATAGTGGCTATTACCTCAGCCTTCCAAGCTGATGACGTGGGTTCGATTCCCATCACCCGCTCCAATATCCCCGTCTTACAACGACTTCCCCCTCCCCTTGTGTCACGCAGCGGCTCAAACCGCCCCAGCTTCCAATAGCTGCTCTTAGCAATGCGGCAACGGCCAGTAGCGGCCCACCCATAGGGTTTTCCTGCTCTGCGTCTTCCATATCTATACGCTTTGTTCCAGACTGTTTGAAAGTGCTCCCAACTGACGCTTGGGAACAATTTAATGACCTCAAATGCCGACGCAACTTGCTGCTCTGGTGAGCACTTACCCGCTAACTGGTTACAGGGCAAACAGGCTCAGAAGACTGCCGAGCGAACTCAACGTTACTCAGCGACACGCGAGATAGCGATCACACAAAAAGCTGGTAGGCGCAGGTCTTCCCGGTTTCACAGGGTCAAGGAAGAGTAAGGAAGGAATGAAGGCACACGGAAAAGTAGTTAAGTGGAACGATGACCGGGGCTTCGGATTCATCGCACTCCCCCAAAGTGGCGAAGAGGTTTTCGTACACATATCAGCCTTTCCAAGAGATGGCATGCGGCCTCGTATTGGAGAGCTAGTTTCATTCGAAGTCGGCACCGGCCCCGATGGCCGCAAGAGAGCTGAGGCCTTAGAGCGGCCAGGTACCTCACGACGAAAGAAGAAAAGTCAAAGTACAGGCAAAAGCGGCCTGCTTGGGGCCGTTCTCACTATGGCTGCGATAATTGTCATTGGGTTTGTTGGGTACAACTCATACGCAGACAGACAAAGCGCCTACACGACGCCGTCCACTTCAACTGATCTAGAATCATGGAACAGCGCGTTTAGCTGCGACGGCCGGAAGCATTGCTCTCAGATGACATCCTGCGCTGAGGCTCGATACTTCCTCCAGAACTGTCCCGGCGTGCAAATGGATGGCAACGGTGATGGAGAACCTTGCGAGCAACAGTGGTGTAATTGAGATAG
>DJLT01000125.1 GCA_002435145.1 Neptuniibacter sp. UBA6509 | reverse complement strand
CCTTTCCAGGGTCCAATCGGTGCAGCACGTGTTGGTTTCACTGAAGAAGCGGGCTACCTACTTAACCCATCTTACGAGCAGTTAGCTACGTCTGAACTAGACATGGTTGTTGCAGGTACTGCTGATGCAGTATTGATGGTTGAGTCTCAAGCACAAGAGCTATCTGAAGATGAGATGCTAGGTGCGGTACTCTACGCTCACCAAGAGATGCAGACAGTTATCAACGCTGTTAACGAACTTGCTGCTGAAGCAGGTAAAGAAGCATGGGTCTGGACGCCGAAAGCAAAAGATGAAGATCTAGTTGCTAAAGTACGTGCTGAAGTTGCTGAAGGTATTACAGCGGCGTACCAAGTTGCGGATAAAATGCAGCGTCAAAATACACTTGCTGAACTGCGTGCTAAAGCAGTTGAGGCTCTTTCAGGTGAAGAAGAAGGTCAAGCTTCTGCTAGTGATGTTTCTGGTATCGTTAGCTCTCTTGAGAAAGAGATCGTACGTGGACGTATCGTTGCCGGTGAGCCACGTATCGATGGCCGTGACAACAAAACTGTCCGTGGCATTGATGTGCAGATCGACGTACTAAAAGGTACTCATGGTTCTTCACTATTTACACGTGGTGAAACTCAGTCTGTTGTAACTTGTACGCTGGGTACTGCACGTGATCAGCAGATCATCGATGCAATTGAAGGCGAACGTAAAGATCCGTTTATGCTTCACTACAACTTCCCTCCATACTCTGTAGGTGAATGTGGTCGTATGATGGGCGCTGGTCGTCGTGAGATCGGTCATGGTCGTCTAGCACGTCGTGGTGTTGCTGCTGTTCTTCCAACACAGGAAGAGTTCCCGTACACAATCCGTATCGTATCTGAGATCACTGAATCTAACGGTTCAAGCTCGATGGCTTCTGTTTGTGGTGCATCTTTATCTATGATGGATGCTGGTGTTCCTCTTAAAGCACCAGTTGCGGGTATCGCAATGGGTCTTGTTAAAGAAGAGAACGGCTTTGCTGTCCTAACCGACATCTTGGGTGATGAAGATCACCTTGGCGACATGGACTTTAAAGTAGCGGGTACTGAAACAGGTATCACTGCACTTCAGATGGATATCAAGATTACAGGTATCACTGAAGAGATCATGGATATCGCTCTTGAGCAGGCATATGAAGCACGTGTTCATATCCTAAAAGAGATGGCTAAAGTTATCGGTTATGCGCGTCCTGAGCTTCCAGACAACGCTCCAGCGCTAACACAGATTAAGATCAACCCTGAGAAGATCCGTGACGTTATCGGTAAAGGCGGAGCAACTATCCGTGCACTGACTGAAGAGACAGGCGCATCTATCGATATCGAAGACGATGGTACTGTTCGCGTATACGCAGCTGACAAAGCAGCGGCTAAAGCAGCAACTGATAAGATCATCGAAATCACTGCTGAAGCAGAGATCGGTCAGGTTTACGAAGGTAAAGTAGTACGTATCGAAGACTTCGGTGCGTTCGTCAACATCCTACCGGGTAAAGATGGTCTAGTTCACATTTCTCAGATCGACAACAAGCGTGTTGAGAAAGTAACTGACTACATCCAGATGGATCAGATGGTTAAGGTTAAAGTTCTGGACGTAGACCAGCGTGGCCGTATCAAACTATCTATGAAAGATCTGATTGCAGATAACGCTGTTAGCTAAGCTTTATTGCATTCAACTTAGCTTCGGCTAAGATCGATAAAAAACCGCCTTTGGAAACATGGGCGGTTTTTTTCTGCATGTTCTGAAGTTTGAATCCCTGTAGATGTTTTAATAGGATCGGTTCTTAGATTGCCTTAAAACTGCTTACTCGATTGAGTCTGTTTTTTTGTAGTGCTGAGAATTTAGAGTTGAAGAGGTTTATGTCAGGCTCAGAGAGAGGTAGGGTTTATAGTATTGCAAAGTTTTGAACTTTCTTAATAGAGCAGGAACAAATATATACAGTTGCGAATTGTTAACTTTTAAAATGAGGGGGTACCCAAATGACCGAACAACGAGCCGTGCTGGCTGGTGGATGCTTCTGGGGTATGCAGGATCTGATTAGAAAATTGCCAGGGGTTCTTGCAACGCGTGTGGGTTATACCGGTGGTGATGTCATGAATGCCACCTACCGCAATCATGGATCTCATGCTGAGGGCATCGAAATTCTGTTCAATTCAGATCTGATTTCGTACCGTACTGTATTAGAGTTTTTTTTCCAGATTCATGACCCTACAACATCTAATCGGCAGGGCAACGATCAAGGTATGTCGTATCGGTCTGCGATCTATTTTGTTGATGAAACGCAAAAGCAAACTGCGCTGGATACGATTGCTGATGTTGAAGCCAGTGGTTTGTGGCCTGGCAAAGTGGTCACTGAGGTTGAGCCTGTGAGCGACTTCTGGGTAGCTGAGCCAGAGCATCAAGATTATCTCGAACGCTATCCGGGAGGATATACCTGTCACTTCCCACGTCCAGGCTGGGTTTTACCTAAGCGCTAGGTCGCCGACTTAGCTGTTAGTGTAGTGGTTATGGGCGATATGAAACTGTGTATTGCTGTGTTGTGGATAACTAAGATTTCTTTATTTAATTTTGATTTAATGAAGACTGTATAGAAATTTCATATATTTTTGGAAAGCATTCATGAGCTACGAGCTAACTGGCAAGATCAAACTGATTCAAGACCCGCAAACGTTCAATAGTGGCTTCACAAAACGTGAAATTGTCGTGACTGTTGATGACGGTAAATATCCACAAGAGATCAACCTAGAGTTTGTACAAGATAAGGTTAGTCTTCTCGAATCATTGCAGATCGGGCAAGAAGTGACTGTAAGCTTTGATATCCGTGGTCGAGAATATAACGGTCGCTATTACAACAACCTCGTGGGCTGGAAAATTCAGCCAGCGTCTTCTGCAGAAGCCTCCGAGTCAGAGTACTTTAACTCTAATGCGGCACCTCAACCGACTGATTTTGACGACGATATTCCGTTTTAAATATTCAAGCTTTGAAGTTTTGAGCATAAATAAAAAAGCCCCGAATGATCGGGGCTTTTTATTGCTCACGTTATCTAGTAATTAGATGCGTGCAGCTGGGATAGCCTGTGGTGCAACGCTTAAGTCTTCGCTTGGTGGAGCGAAAGACGTTAGGTTGATACCTTCAACGGCAGCTTTGTACTCTTCCAACGTTGGGAAACGACCCAAGATAGTAGATAGAACAACCATTGGGGTAGAACCTAGTAGAGATTCACCTTTCTTCTCTGCTGTATCTTCTACAACACGGCCTTGGAATAGGCGAGTAGAAGTAGCAAGAACAGTATCACCTGCTTCAGCTTTTTCCTGGTTACCCATGCATAGGTTACAACCTGGGCGTTCTAGGTACAGAATGTTCTCGTACTTAGTACGTGCAGCTTCTTTCGGGTGTTCATCATCGAAAGTGAAACCCGCGTATTTAGAAAGAACATCCCAATCGCCTTCAGCTTTTAGCTCATCAACGATATTGTACGTTGGTGGCGCAACAACTAGAGGCGCTTTGAACGTAATAGGACCGTTCTTCTCAAGGTTGCGTAGCATAGCAGCGATGATCTGCATGTCGCCTTTGTGAACCATGCAAGAACCAACGAAGCCTAGGTCAACCTGACGGCCATTGTAGTAAGAAGTCGGACGGATCACATCGTGCGTGTAGCGCTTAGAAACATCGTCGTTGTTTACGTCTGGGTCAGCGATCATAGGCTCGTCGATCTGATCTAGATCTACAACTAGCTCAGCGAAGTACTTAGCGTTTTCGTCTGGAGCAAGCGCAGGCGCTTCGCCAGATTTAACTTCAGCGATACGCTTGTCAGCAAGATCGATAAGACCTTGAAGCATGCCCGCTTCGTTTTCCATACCTTTATCGATCATGATCTGGATACGTGATTTCGCTAGCTCTAGAGACTGAATTAGTGTGTCGTCAGTAGAGATACAGATAGAAGCTTTCGCTTTCATCTCTGCGGTCCAGTCCGTGAAAGTGAACGCTTGGTCAGCTAGTAGAGTACCGATCTGTACTTCAATTACGCGACCTTGGAAAACGTTTTCGCCAAACTTGTTAAGCATTTGAGCTTGAGTAGCGTGAACGATGTCACGGAAGTCCATGTGAGACTTCATGTTACCTTTAAAGGTAACTTTTACAGACTCAGGAATCGGCATTGCACATTCGCCAGTAGCCAGTGCGATAGCAACCGTACCAGAGTCAGCACCGAACGCTACACCTTTAGACATACGGGTGTGAGAGTCACCACCGATAATGATTGCACGGTCATCAACAGTGATGTCGTTCAATACTTTGTGGATTACGTCAGTCATTGAGTGGTAAACGCCTTTCGGATCACGTGCAGTGATTACGCCGAACGCGTTCATAAATGCCATTAGCTTAGGCGTGTTAGCCTTCGCTTTGTTGTCCCATACAGAAGCTGTGTGACAACCAGACTGGAAAGCACCGTCAACACTTGTAGAGATAGTAGAAGCAGCCATCGCTTCTAGTTCCTGACAAGTCATTGGGCCAGTAGTATCCTGAGAGCCAACAATGTTCACTTTAACGCGAACGTCAGAACCAGTGTGCAGTGGTGTTTCAGAAGCAACACCTACAGCGTTACGGTTGAAGATTTTTTCAACAGCCGTTAGACCTTGGCCTTCGTTAGAAATTTCTTTAGAAGGAGCAAATACTGTAGGCGCTTTAACACCTAACGTTTCAGCAGCGAAAGTCTGTAGCTTCTTACCGAAAGTCAGAGCGTAAGAACCGCCAGCTTTCATGAACTCAACTTTCTGTGGAGTGAATGCATCAGAGACGTCTACTAGTTCTTCGCTACCGTTGTAAAGCTTCTTAGCTTTAGTGTCGATAGTTAGAACTGTGCCTGTTGCAACAGAGTAAGCTTCTTCTAATACGTTGTCGCCATTTTCATCTTTAACCGCATTGCCGTCAGCGTCCAGTTTCTTAACCCAGTTTTTAAGGTCAAGACCGATACCACCAGTTACACCAACCGTAGTAAGGAAGATAGGTGCGATACCGTTAGTACCCGCAACAACAGGCGCGTTGTTGATAAATGGGATATAAGGAGATGTTTTCTCGCCAGCCCAAAGTGCAACGTTGTTTACACCAGACATACGAGAAGAACCAACACCCATAGTGCCTTTCTCAGCGATTAGCATCACTTTAGCGTTCGGGTGCTTCTTACCTAGCGCAACGATTTCTTGTTGAGCTTCAGGTGTGATCATGCACTGGCCGTGCAATTCACGGTCGGCACGTGAGTGAGACTGGTTACCTGGAGAAAGAAGGTCAGTAGAGATATCACCTTCAGCTGCGATGTACGTAACAACTTCGATTTTTTCAGCGATTTCAGGAAGCTTAGTGAAGAACTCAGCTTTCGCGTAGCTTTCTAGAAGGTCTTTAGCGATTGCGTTACCGTCTTTAAGAGCAGCAGCAAGACGCTCAGTGTCAGCGTCATATAGGAATACTTGAGTCTTAAGAACTTCGCCAGCTGGTTTAGCTTGAGCGTCATCAGAAAGAGCGATGTCTAGTAGCGCTTCAACAGAAGGGCCGCCTTTCATGTGAGATAGTTGCTCAAGAGCGAACTCAGGTGAGATTTCTGCAACAGTCTCTTTACCAAGAACGATGTCTTTTAGGAACGCAGCTTTAACGCCAGCCGCTGGAGTAGTACCTGGTAGAGTGTTGTAGATGAAAAAGTTTAGAGACGCTTCACGCTCTGCATTGCCTGTGTCTTTGATCTGGGCAATGATTTCAGATAGCAATTCAGCGCTATCGATTGGTTTTGGGTGTAGACCCAGGTCCTTTTTACGAACCTCAATTTCTTCTAGGTACTCAGAATAGTAACTCATGGCGTCTAACGTCTCACTTAAATCTAGTTATGATTTGGGAGAGATTATAAGGAAAAAGGTACAAACAGCTCAATGAAAACTATTTAAATGAAGCTAATAGTCGATATAAATTAAAAAAATAGTACTTAAATCAACGTGTTTTAGTATGGTATACATTGGTTGTAGATATGTATTTTTATATAAATATGAAAGGTTTTCTCTTTATTTAAAATAGTAATCATGAGGGTGATGCTTGATTTTTTAGGTCTGCCTAAGGTGAGTTAATCGCCGTTTTATCAGCTATTAAGATAACTAGGGGCTTTTTCGTAAGCTTTTTCAGCCGACTTTCTATCTCTTTAGTGATTTGATCGATCCGTTAGATAGCTAAAAATAGCGTTGAATCGTGATCTTGCTCGGCTTAAACTGCACTGTTTAATCTAGTTGTTTAAAAAGTTAGAAGAGTGCTAGCTGCTCGCCTATCCCTTAAGCACAGAAAAACTATTCATAGCTACTCATTCACCCTCTTCTATTATTGGCGTGTATATAGGAGCCTGTGCACTTATTAAGTGTGACTTCCTTATGCTTGTTGAATGTATCTATCTATTTATCTTTATGGGCCAATATGGCTTTTCGCTAAGCTATAAAGAAAACCTCCATGCTCTCTTTAACCATTGCCCCCAAGTTTATAGGGCGATGGTCTGCTATTCAGTTGGGCCGTCTATATAGAGGCTCAGTACTGTTCAGGTAGTAATTTGATCCCTTGGTATGACTTCCATAGTCATTCTTCGCTGTAAAAACTGCACCCAGACCACTTAAAGCTGTAAAAAATACTCATGTGCACTAGTAAATAGTATTAGATTGTATGTAATTAAAGCATAAATATGCCATTATTACTTCCTATAAGGTGTTTTGTGGCAATATTGTCGACAATCTGGATGGGGATAATGATTTATGTTGCAAAATATGACGATTCGTTTGCGGCTGAAAATATGACTGACAAGGAAATCGAGTAACTGCAGCAATTGCCGGAGACTCGTGTAAAAAGTCATAGAGCCAGAAGCGCTCTCTTTGCGAAAGGTATAAAAAATGACAAGCTCTATTGAATTCGATCCATCTAGTTCAGTTAAAACCCTACCCGGCACAACACATAGTTATCATAGTCTTCCAGATACTGCTGAGTTGTTTGGCATCAAGCTTGATGAACTACCTTTTTCGCTTCGTCCTATACTTGAAGGCATTGCCCGAAATGTTGGCCAAAATGGAGTCACGGCTCAGCAGGTTCAGGCGCTAGGGAGCTGGACAGAACATCAAGGCACAAAGCCGATCGAAATTCCGTTCACGGCAGGCCGCGTTATTATGCATGACCTGAGTGGTACACCCGCCATTGTGGATTTTGCTGCTATGCGCTCAGCTGTAGAACGCATGGGCATGGATCCCACCATCATTGAACCTTTAGTACGCGCAGATCTTGTTATCGATCACACGGTTACAATGGATAACACAGGTAGCCCTGCTTCACTTAGAATCAATGGCGAGCTGGAAGCTGAAAGAAATAAAGAGCGTTATGCCTTCTTGAAGTGGGGAGCGCAGGCTTTTGATACTATTAGAATTATTCCCCCGCAAACCGGCATTGTTCATCAGGTTAACTTGGAATACCTGGCACAAGGTTATCTCAATATTAATAATCTGATGGTGCCAGATACTCTTATTGGTATGGATAGCCACACACCCATGGCCAATGCCCTCGGCATTGTAGGTTGGGGTGTTGGTGGCATTGAAGCCGGAGCATCCATGCTTGGACAGCCTATGCAAATGTTGGCACCAGAAGTGGTAGGTGTTGAACTTACAGGCGCATTAAGAGAAGGTGTTACAGCAACAGATTTAGTACTAACCATTACTGAAATGTTGCGAAAATACCCTGCTGGTGTTGTTGGTAAATTTGTTGAATACGTTGGTGAGGGCTGTGCCAATCTTTCCCTGCCAGACCGTGCGACCATCGCTAATATGTCGCCTGAATATGGTGCGACGATGGGTTTCTTCCCATTTGATGAGATCTCTGCAGAATATATGAGAGCAACCGGCAGAGATGGCGATCTACCACTCGAATTCTATAAAGCACAGAACATGGCTTGGAAGCCAGGTCAGGCACTTCCACACTATACTGATCTTCTTCAGCTTGATCTGTCTACAGTGGAGCCTTCTGTGGCTGGCCCTAAAAGGCCTCAGGACAGATTGCCACTGGCAGAGATTGGTAACGTATTCAGAAAAGCAGCGACTGAAGGCCAAGAGAAAGGTAAAGAGCGCAACCCTGAAGTCGTAAAAGTGACGCCTATGAAAGCAGACGAGGCGGGTATTTTTGCACCGCTACCTGAAAGGGAGTTAAAAGACGGCGATATCGTAATAGCTGCGATTACAGCCTGCACCAATACTTCTAACCCAGGTTTATTGATTGCGGCTGGTCTGCTGGCGAAGAAAGCGAATGAACTTGGGATGACAGTACCTAACGGCATTAAAACATCCTTAGCTCCGGGGTCACCGGTTGCAACCGACTTTTTAACCAAGGCGGGACTACAACAGCACTTAGATGCACTGGGCTTTAATACGGCTGGTTACGGCTGTACAACTTGCGTAGGTAATTCTGGTCCTCTGGCACCGAGCATTGAAGAAGCGCTGCAAAAACACGATATTATCGCTGCGTCTGTTTTATCCGGTAACCGTAACTTTGAAGGCCGTGTTCACCCGGATGTAGATACCAACTTCCTAATGTCTCCACCACTGGTCGTTGCTATGGCGATGGCAGGTAATGTGAATATTGATGTTACCAAAGAGCCTATAGGACAGGATGCAAATGGGAACGCTGTATACCTAAAGGATATTTGGCCGAGCAATGCTGAAATCAGCCAGACCATGCTTGAGTGCATGGACCCGAAAGCGTTCCGCGAAACGTATGAGAATTCTTTGGATGGCCCAGCGACATGGCAGAACCTGGAATCCCCAACGGGCCCTGTTTATGACTGGGCGGCGGATTCCACTTACATTCAGGAGATCTCTTTCTTCGATGGTTTCTCACTGGAAACACCGCAAGACGCACTGAACAATATTTCAGGTGCGCGTATGCTGGTTATGTGTGATGACAACACAACAACAGACCACATCTCTCCGGTAAGCCGTATTCGCCCCGATTCACCTCCTGGTGAGTACCTGAGCTCACAAGGTGTTGCTGATGCCGACATGACCTCCCTTGGTGCACGCCGTGGTAACCACCATGTAATGCTGCGCAGTATATTCGGCAATGGTAAAGCTAGAAACCTATTGCTACCAGGTACTACGGGCGCGGTAACGAACTACTACCCATCAGAAGGTTCACCGGCTCAGATGTCTATTTACGATGCTGCTGAGCGTTATCGTGAAGAAGGCACCTCCACTGTTGTATTTGGCGGTAAGCTTTATGGCACCGGCTCATCAAGAGACTGGGCCGCGAAAGGACCTGCTCTACTGGGTGTAAGGGCGATTATAGCTGAGAGCTTTGAGCGTATTCACAAATCCAATTTGGTAGGAATGGGGGTTTTACCGCTGCAACTACCGGAAGGAGTGACTCGCGCTTCTCTGAATTTGGATGGCACTGAAACCTTCGATCTGAAGGGTATTGATACCCTTGAACCTCGTGGCACTGTCAGATTGACTATAAACAGAGCGGATGGCTCATCGCTACAGTTGGAGTTGACCTCACGAGTCGATACTTCATCAGAGCTAGATCAGATACGTCATAAAGGCATCCTGCCAATGGTATTGCGAGATATTATCACCTCGAATACCTAACATCGGTACTGCTGTTATCGAAAATGAAAAACCGCCGGATATCGGCGGTTTTTTTATGTTAGCGAATAAGTCTAATCATTTTTCATCCAAGTTTTATGTGGATAAGTGCGTTGATAGCTTGAGAGTGAATCGCTGTAGGTCAGTATTAATGAGGTTTTCAGGGAATTGTTCACAATCTGTCATTTTAGAGCGCTGAGATAAAACTAGAGTTTATTCACAGGTGAGGCTAAGGCCTTATATTTGGCCAAAACTTAAGGTCGAAATCCGATTGCTGAATATTCTGACTTAGAAGTGCTTTAAACTTATCCCATATTTCTGTGGATAAGTTCGTTAGTAGTCTGAGTGCAGCTCACTGTGAGCCTTATAAATAAAGGGCTATAGGAAGTTGGTTATATTTCTATCAGCGGTGGAAAACCTTCAGAGCTTTTCCATCATTTCGCCGAGTTTAGCAATCGCAGTCACCTGCTCTTCGCTCTGGGTGTAGTGTGCATAACATAAGCGGATGTGGTGATTGAAACGATTATCAGCACAGAAAAGGTTACCAGGGGAGATGCCTATACCTGCCTTAAGTGCTTGCTTAAAGAGTTGATCACTGTTGATCTGTTCGGGCAGATTAAACCACTGAAGTATCCCGCCTTTGGGTTGGATAAAGAGAGTTTTATCTGGCCAGTAGCGGTGAACATCTTCAGCGAGCATATCGGCACGTTCTTGATAGCTTCGGCTCACTTGAATCAGATGGCGGCGATAGCGGCGACCGATTAATAGTTCACTGATAGCTTGTTGAGTTAACGCAGGGCAAGCGATGCTGGTAACGTATTTATAATAATTGACCTTTTCATAATATCGGCCGGGAAGTACCCAACCGAGTCTAATATCAACATCGACTGTTTTTGAGAAGGAGCCACAGTGCAGCACGCGTTGTTCTGTATCAAGTGCTTTTATAGGGGTGGATCGTTGTTGGTTGTAGCTTAGTTCAGCGAATACGTCATCCTCGATAATAGCAATATTCCAACGGTTGGCTATGTTTATCAGGCGCTTACGCGTTGCTAAATCGAGGTTGAAGCCTAAGGGGTTATTAAAGCTCGGGTTAGTGAGTACCGCTTTAATTGGCCATTGGTTGAGCGCGCTTTCTAGGGCATCTAAATTAGTGCCTTGTACCGGGTCTGAGGGTAACTCTAATACGTTTAGGCCTAGCGCTTCTATACATTGGAGCGTGCCATAGTAACAAGGTGATTCTACGGCAATAGTATCGCCTACCTCTGCTACTGAGCGAAGACACAGGGAAAGCGCCTCTTGTGCGCCTTGGGTAATAACAATCTCTTCACTATTGCAGCTCAGTGCCGTGGCGTTCAGGTGGTCGGCTAAGGATTTTCGTAGGCTTGGGTCTCCGGGAGGAGTGCTGTAATGGCTGCGGCGCTGGTGGTTTGCACGTGCCCAACGGCGAGCGGTTTTTGCTTGTTGTTGATAATACCAGCTTACGGTAGGCCAGCGTGAATCAGGGTAGGCTGAACCTAAAGCAAGTAGGCCGGGTTTGTTTGCTGCGCCGAGCACAGAAAATGCGGTTGCACCTAGCGTTACTTGTTTAGGTTGAAGCGCTGGAATCTGTTTTTGTGGGGCGCAGACAAAAAAGCCTTGTCTAGGTTTGGCTTGAAGGAGCTTTAAGTTTTCTAGCTCGGTCAGTGCCCTAATGACGGTGTTTTTACTCAGCTGATATTGCTGACTTAAAAGCCGGATGGAGGGGAGACGCGATCCCGGCGTCAGCTCGCCTTTTTCGATACGTTTTTTTAGTTGCTGTACTAACTGAGAATACTTATTCATGGGTACAGGGTATTTTAAAAGGCTGTAAATATCATTTTTTAATTGCTTGTTCGTGTTTCTGTACCCCTTTAATTGCTTTTCTGTGTCCCTTTTCCGCCGCGGTTTATCTCTTTAGAGTGGTTAGCCTACATAGGGTTTTGTTGATCGCTTATTTCTATTGGTAGAGTGATGGGAAGCCGTAATATACGTTTTTTAAGGTGCATGGTGTGTTAACTAAAGATCAGCAGTTAAAGTTGGTGCCTTGGGCGTTTGTGGGTATTTGGAGTACCGGATTTATTGGTGCTAAATATGCGGTGCCGTATATGGAGCCGTTTAGTGTTTTGTTACTGCGTATGTTGCTGACGCTGGTGGTTTTCGCAGGGCTATTACTTTGGCGCAAGCCAAAGTGGTGTTCACCTAAACAGGCGGCTCATCAGATGATGGTAGGGTTTCTTGTACATGCGTGTTACTTAGGCGGTGTTTTTGCTGCAATCGGTTGGTCATTACCCGCAGGGATAACGGCACTTATCGTCGGTGTACAACCATTGCTGACCGCCATGATAGGCTGGTTATGGATAAGTGAGCGCTTACATAAAGTTCAGTGGTTAGGATTGCTGGTGGGTTTTGTCGGTGTGTTATTGGTAGTCAGCCAAAGTGATTCTCAGGGGGGAGGTGTTGCCGGTTGGGAAGCATGGAGCGCTGCACTGCTTGCATTGGTTGCTATTTCTGTGGGTACGCTCTATCAAAAACGTTTTGGTTCAGGTGTGGATCTAATGGTTGGGGCTTTTTATCAATATTTAGCCACGGCAATGGTGATGGCGTTATTAGCTTGGCAGTTTGATTCCGGCATTGTTATCTGGAGCTGGCCATTAATAGGAGCGCTATTGTGGATGGTGCTGGCGTTATCTGTGATAGCTATTTTGTTGCTTTTAGTGATGATCCGTGAGGGTGAGGCAAGTAAGGTGGTGAGTTATTTTTATCTGGTGCCGCCACTTACCGCTTTGGAGGCTTGGTTTTTGTTTGGTGAAACGTTAAATGCTTATGCTTTAACAGGCATTGGCGTAACGGTTATTGGTGTTTATTTAACCGTTAAACGCCGTCCTTGTTAATTTTTAACTGGGGCTAAACAAACGCTTTACGTTTTATGGCTAAGTCGTACAAGTTTAAAGTTGCCGTTGGACATAATGCATTCAGCCTGATGGAAATATTTCTTAGCTTTACGCTCGATAGGGATATGCATGTTGGTGACAAAGCAAGCGATACCGCGTTTATGCAAACGATCATGTGCGGCTTTTACAAACCGGTCCGTTAGGTCTCCATCAATTGAAAAACCTGCATGGAAAGGTGGGTTGCAGACAATCAGATCAAACTTCTCGCTAATGCCTTGCGCGCAACTGGCTGGAATAACTTTGCCATCAATTGGATAGCGATCAAAATTTCGTTCGCAGGCGCGGATGGCCGCCGCGTTATTGTCGGTTGCTGTAACGGGGATATCTAAATGAGTTAGGTTAAGCGATAGGTAACCGTAGCCACAGCCAAGATCGAGTGCACTTTTGGGTGGTTCAGGGAGTGTCATGAGAAAGCTATCTAAGTTTTCAATAAGATAAGCGCTTCCTTTATCTACTTTATCCCAACCAAAAACACCAGGCTTGCTTTGATACTCAAAGTTTTCATCTGCGCAGCTAGCGCGTAGCTGGTGGTAATCTTTATCGTCTAGCCGTTGTTCGCTGGATTCATTAATTTTGGTCAGTTGGGCGAGCCAAGTATCTCTATCAACTTTGCTAGTCTCTCCCATTCCTAAAAGCTTTTTAGCTTTGCTGAAATAGGTTTTGATCCCCTCATTTTTATCGCCGGCAATGATCAATTCACCGCCTACTCTCAGGCAGCGATAAGCTTCATTAATAAGATGGTGAGTGACGAGCTTTTCTTTCGATACACGATAGACCACGCGCTCTAAACTGTTATCTTCGATAATGGATAGGTCATAGTCAGAAAAGAAGGCTTTCCAGCCCTGTTTTTGTAAGTGTGCGTGTAGATCTAGTCGGTTGGTAATACAGATAACTGATTCATTAGGCTGTAAGTTCGTATCGAGAAGATTTTCATCGGTTAGCCAAAGGCTTTTCGCTTTTGCGCTCTTGATGTATGGAGCAAGCAGTGGGAAGGCTGAATCACTCATTGGATGCTATTGATCTCTTGGTCAGTTAAAAAGCGGTATTCGCCTAATTCTAAGTCTTCATCAAGATGGATATTACCAATACTTGCTCGATGTAACTCTTCAACTTTGTTGCCGATTGCGCCAAACATGCGCTTAACCTGATGGTAACGGCCTTCAGTTAGAATAACTTCTGCCTCATTTGATGCGGTAATGCGCAGTTCAGCGGGCTTCGTGCGGACTTTGTCGTTAATGAGCATCATACCTTGGGCAAATTTATCGACAGCATCTTCGGGAATAGGGTCAGCTGTTACCACTTGGTAGAGTTTCCCTGTTTTATGCTTAGGTGAGGTGATTCTATGTGCCCACTTACCATCGGTTGTGATTAGAACGAGCCCTGTGGTGTCGACATCGAGTCGCCCACAGATAACTAGTTCGTTTGCCCTTGGGAGGTCGATAAAGCTGAGTACGCTTGGATGAGTGCCGTCATTGTTAGAGCAGACGCAGCCTAGCGGTTTGTTTAGCATTAGATATTTTTCCCCAGGGGCCTCAAGGGGATAGCCGTTGAGATAGATCTCATCCTCTACTTCATTCACATGCATCGATGGATCACGCACCTCTTCTCCATTGAGAGTGACTTCCCCCATTTTAAGAAAACGGCGAACTTCCTTACGGGAGTAATCAGTAGATTGAGATAGATATTTATCGAGGCGCATATCAGTACTTTTTCATCACTTCGTCAGTCAAGCATGTAAGAAAGTAGCTATTATATCTGATGCAGCTTATCCCCTACAGCCTACGGCGTTTTTTACCGGCTAAATTTAGGCTAAAATACGCGTCTTAACCGTGGAGCCCGCTTGTGAAATTGTTTGTAGATAATCTTACCAATGTTGATTTTTCCTATCTTCACCCTCAGAGAGGGCTTATGGGGGAATCTTGGCTTGTGCAATTAGAGCTTGATGGAAGCTTAAATGAACAAGGTATGATTTGCGATTTCGGTATAGTGAAAAAAGAGGTTAAAAAATGGTTTGATCTCTGGATTGATCACGCTTTAGTTGTGCCTACACAGATGCCGCGTTTGAGTCAGCATACGGAAGAGGGTTATACGCAAGTTGAATGGCTGTATAAAACTGGCGAGAGATTTGTGTGTCGCTCACCTAAAGCGGCTATTTGTTTAGTTGATCTGCCTGAAGTGACTGAAGAGTCATTAGCTGAGTGGTGTAAAGATAAGCTACTCGATCTGTTTCCGGGCGAAGTTAAAGGGTTAAATATTCGTTTTGTACCAGAAAAAATTGATGGCGCTTTCTATCACTACAGTCATGGCCTGCAAAAGCATGATGGTAACTGCCAGCGTATAGCGCATGGTCATCGTTCTAAAATTGAGTTGTATATTAATGGACAGCGAGATAATGATTTAGAGTTGGAGTGGGCAGAACGCTTTAAAGAAATCTATATAGGTTCTGAGTCACACCTTACATCACAAAGTGATACCGTGCATGAATACGCTTATCAAGCGCCGCAAGGTGAGTTTTCAATCAGTCTGCCTGCAAGTGTGTGCTATTTGATTGATACGGATACCACGGTTGAGCTGATTGCCTCCCATTTAGCGCAGCAAATTAAGCTAAGTCGTCCTAATGATGAGGTTCTAGTTAAGGCGTATGAAGGTGTAGGTAAAGGTGCAATAGCACAGGCATAACCTTTATTTGTTAAGCCAAATTTAAGGCAAAAAAAACCGCAGCTCAGCTGCGGTTTTTTGTTTTGGGTAATCAGAGTGATTACCCAAAAAAGCGATTAGCTACGTTCAACTGCAAGTGCTGTACCCATGCCGCCACCAATACATAGTGTAGCAAGGCCTTTCTTAGCATCGCGACGTGCCATCTCGTGAACTAGGCTCACGAATACACGACAACCTGAAGCACCGATTGGGTGACCCAGAGCGATTGCACCGCCATTAACGTTTACTTTATCTGTATCCCAACCTAGGTCTTTGTTTACAGACATTGCTTGTGCAGCGAATGCTTCGTTTGCTTCAACAAGGTCAAGGTCATCTACATTCCAGCCAGCCTTTTCAAGTGCTTTCTGTGTTGCGCAGATTGGGCCTGTACCCATGATAGCAGGATCAATACCCGCAGAAGCGTAAGCCTTAATAGTTACAAGTACTGGAAGGCCTAGTTCTGCTGCTTTTTCTGCAGAACAAACGATAACTGCAGCTGCACCATCGTTGATTGTAGAAGAGTTGCCTGCTGTTACTGTGCCATCTTTCTTAAATGCAGGGCGTAGCTTCGCAAGTGCTTCAGGAGTACAGCTGAAACGTGGCTGCTCATCTGTATCAAATACAATATCATCGCCACGGCGCTGAGGGATTGTTACAGGGATGATCTCATCTTTGAATAAGCCACCAGTTACAGCTGCTTCTGCTTTGTTCTGAGATGCAGAAGCGAAAGCATCTTGCTCTTCACGCGTGAAGCCATATTTCTCTACGATATTCTCCGTAGTGATACCCATGTGGTAATCATTGAATGCGTCCCAAAGGCCATCTTTGATCATGGTATCAACCATTTTCCAATCGCCCATGCGTGCGCCATTACGAGAGTTAGGCAGAACGTGAGCAGATGCGCTCATGTTTTCCTGACCACCCGCAATGATGATCTCTGCATCGCCGCAACGGATTGCTTGCGTAGCCATCTGGATAGCTTTTAGACCAGAACCACATACTTTGTTGATCGTAAGTGCCGAAACTGAGTTTGGTAAACCTGCATTCAGAGTCGCTTGGCGAGCAGGGTTTTGACCGCAGCCTGCTGTTAAAACTTGACCTAAAATGACTTCGTCCACTTTTGCTGGATCTAAATCAACTTTTTCAATTAGGCCTTTAATAACTGTTGCACCTAGATCTGATGCAGCAATTTTAGATAGGGAACCACCGAAAGTACCAACTGCGGTACGACCCGCAGCAACAATAACAACGTCACGCATTTGAAATGCCTCTTAGCTTAGCTATGTACAAAGTTCGTTAACGATGATTTTAAGTCACTAAAGTGACTTTAGTGTTTCAATTGAAAATTGGCGTTTATACGAAAACCTTATTCGTCATATTTGTGCATGACGGGTTAAAAAAACCGCATTTCTCGGCAGTGATGACTATTTATATAGTTTTTATTGCACTGCACGAACTCATCGTCTTAGCAGTCTGCGTGACCAGCCCCCTGCTTGTCAAGCCTCGAAAGTAGCGGGGATGTATACGACTTCGGTTGGTGGCTGGGAGTGTTGCGTTGCAGTATTTTAGGGGGCTGAAGGTGTATGTCGGTGCAAAAAGTAAGGGGATTTCAAAAATAGCTAAACGAAAGAACTTTCGTTTAGCTATTAGCGTTATAAATTGATTTGAATATTATCAATAAGGCGTGTTGAGCCCATGTATGCGGCTGTCACAATAACGAGTTCTTTGTCTGAGTCGGTAGCAGGTTGCAGATCAGAGCGACGGCAGATCTTATAGTAATCACGTTTAAAACCGGATTCTTCAAGAGTTGTCTCTGCTTGCTCTTCAATACCACTAAAGTCCTTGCTGCCGTTGAGAAGAGCATCCTTAGCAATTAGTAGAGTGCGATTCAAAGTGGTCGCTATTTTTAGTTCTTCGGGGCTTAAATAACCATTACGCGAGCTTAATGCGAGTCCATCCTCATTGCGTGCGATAGGTGCTCCCTGTATTTCGACAGGTAAGCTCAAATCTTCAGTCATTCGGCGAATGACCATCAGCTGTTGGAAGTCCTTTTCGCCAAAAATAGCGACATCTGGTTGTACCATGCCAAACAGTTTGCAAACCACGGTGGCTACACCGCGGAAATGCCCCGGGCGAGATGCGCCGCAGTAGAGGTCTGATATGGTAGGCACTTCGACTTGTGTTTGGGCTTCTCGGCCGTGCGGATAGACTTCTGCATCTGTTGGGGCAAAGAGAAAGTCACAGCCTCTGGATGCAAGCTTTTCTTGGTCATCAGCTAACGTTCGAGGGTAGCTGTCTAGATCTTCTCCAGCACCAAACTGCAATGGATTCACAAAGATGGATGAGACAATAACGTCACTACAAGCCCGTGCTTGATCTATCAGTTGTAGATGGCCTTCATGTAAGTTTCCCATCGTTGGGACGAAGCCAATCCGCTTACCTTGTAAACGCGCTTTATTAAGTTGCGCTCTCAGTTCAGCAATTGAATGTATTGTAATCATGCTTATTCGAATCCGTGTTCCTGCGCTGGAAAGCTGCCATCTTTTACTTCTTTGACATACTGAGCGACAGCCGCTTCAATGCTTTCTGCTCCAGGCATGAAGTTTTTAACAAATTTCGGGCTGCGGCCTGGTGTGATGCCTAGCATGTCATGCAGTACGAGTACTTGTGCATCGGTATCGCTTCCTGCGCCAATCCCTATGACAGGGATATCTACAGCAAGGGTAATCTCTTTAGCGAGTAGCGAGGGAACGCACTCTAGCAGAATAATGCTGGCCCCGGCGTCTTGTAGGAGTACGGCATCATTGATCATCTGTTGCGCTGTTTCATTGTCTCGGCCTTGTACTCGGTAGCCGCCTAATTTGTTCACTGTTTGAGGTGTTAGGCCTAAGTGAGTACAAACTGGCACGCCACGTTCAGCGAGCATTGAAACTGTTTCGGTTAGCCATGCCCCACCTTCAAGCTTGACCATATTGGCGCCGGCTTGCATAAGCGCGGCAGCACTGTCCATCGCTTGTTCAGGGGTTGAATAGCTCATAAAGGGTAGGTCTGCCATGATAAGGCTTCCCTGGTTTCCTTGGGCGACGGCCTGGGTGTGGTAGGCCATCTCTTCAACAGTCACGGGTAAGGTGCTGTCATTGCCCTGAAGCACCATGCCTAATGAATCTCCTACTAAAATCACTTCAGTACCTGCAGTACTAACGAGATGAGAGAAACAAGCGTCATAAGCAGTGAGAACCGCAAATTTTTCGCCGGTCTTTTTCATTGATGACAACGTGTGCAGAGTTATTTTGCTCATGGAATTAGCTTCCTGTTATTACGCGTTGGCGCGATTATACCTATATCTTTGTTAAGCTGCCCATAGGGCATTCAACTAAAAGCGAAGACAATTGTTTATCTTGAGGAATCTCTACATCAGGAGAGATTTCAGATAACGGGTAAAGTACAAAGCTTCTCTCGTGCATGAATGGGTGAGGGACGATAAGACGCTCGGTGTTAATTTCTTGATCACCGTAGAGTAATAAGTCTAGGTCGAGTGTTCTTGGTCCCCAATGCCTTTCGCGAACACGCTGGTGTTTCTGTTCAATCGCTTGAAGTTTATCCAGCAGAAGGTGCGGTGGTAACTCAGTCTCTATTTCAGCGACGGCATTAATAAAATCTGGTTGGTCTTGAGGGCCAACGGGGGCTGAAGCATAGAGAGAAGAGGCTTGGATGAACTGGCATTTATCTAAAGTGGCCAGCTCATCTAGTGCTCGAACTACTTGTTCAGTGGGATTGTTAAGGTTGCTTCCCAATCCAATAAAACATCGAATGCTAGCTGTCATTACCTGAACGCTCTTGACGAGGTTTTTTGGTTTTTTTACGGCGAGGACGGCGAGGTTTATCGCCTTTACCCAAGCTATTTACCATATTGTCTTTGGATTCTGGGTTAGCATTTTGGAAGTCAGTCCACCATTGGCCAAGTCCATCTAGCTGTTCGCCGCTGCTTTCACGTAGAAGAAGTAGATCATATGCGGCTCTGAATCTAGGCATCTCCATTAAACGCAGAGCTCGGTGCCCTTGACGGCGAGGCAGGCGTAGTTGCATCTCCCATATCTCGCGAATCGATGTTGAGAAGCGACGTGGGATCGCTGTCGAACGCACTTGTTCAGATAGAACCTGATTAGCTGCTTCGTGTAGCGCAGGCAAAGGAGGCATGCGTTGCTCTCGTATCAGTGTTTGCATCCGCAGTTGTGTCGGATACCAAAGTATCGCTGCAAACAAAAATGCAGGGGTCACACTCTTACGTTGAGCTAAACGGCGATCGGTATTCTTGAATGCGTTTTGAATAAGGCTTTCTAAAGGTACATTAAGATGAGGGTCATCAAGCAGCACTTGAACTTGAGGAAACAGCGGTTCAAATAGTTCAAGGCGCTGTAACTGTTTATAAGATTGAACTGCATGACCTGATTGTAAAAGTTTAAGTGCTTCATCAAATAAGCGAGCGGGCGCTATTCGTTTTAGCATGGGTGCTAATGGGCGAATAGGGTCTTCAGAAGCAGCATCAATGGTGAAATCAAGCTTTGCAGCAAAACGAGCAGCTCGCAGCATGCGAACGGGATCTTCTTTGTAACGGGAGTCTGGATCGCCAATCATACGAAGCACGCCTTTCTTCAGGTCTTCGTAGCCATTAGCAAAATCATAGACACAGTGATCTTTTGGGCAGTAATAAAGTGCATTTACTGTGAAATCGCGACGTAGAGCATCATCTTCAATCGTGCCGTAGACGTTATCTCGCAGAATTAGGCCGCTATCGCACTGTTTTCCATGTTCGTTTTCGCCATCTTCAGTCTGACTATCATGGCTTGCTCGAAAGGTGGCAACTTCAATTAGATCTCGGCCATAGCGTACATGTACTAGCTTAAAACGACGACCAATCAGGCGCCCGCGGCGAAATAACTCAGCAGCTTCTTCTGGGTGCGCATTAGTGGCTACATCAAAATCTTTAGGTTTTTTATCAAGTAGTAGGTCGCGGATACACCCGCCCACTAAGTAGCCTTCATACCCTGCATCTTGCAGGCGATATGCAACCTTGAGAGCATTATCATCTAGATACCGGCGAGAAATTTTATGCTGATCTTCTGTAATCAGGCGTTTTTTAGCAACCGTAATCATGCCAGAGTTTGAGGGTGTCTCATCCGTGTCTGTGCTCTGATCTTTCGGTTTACTGCTAAATACTTTACACAGTGCGTTGCTAATGGTTTTAAGCAATTGAAGTGCCTATTAATACAAATTGAATATCTAGAAAGGGTATATGCTGGCTTGTTAACAAGGGAGGTGTTTCTTTCTGACAACCTTGATGCCGCTATCCCTAATCAAATTAGGTGCGCAATCATACCACTGTTGAATGGTGTAATGGGAGCGTTGGCTTGTTTGAATTTGAATATGGGGGAATGATTAGCTGATCGCATCTCAGGTAACAACGGCTATTACTTAGCTTATTGTTGTTTTTCTAAGAGCATTTTGATCGTTACAACTTCGCTACGACCAGCTTTTCTAAACCTCATTTTTATTTTTATTCGAGGCGGGTGCTTCTTAAAATCTAATTCCAGTTTTTATTTTTATTAGTGGTCTAGCTTTTAGAAGCTTGCTTCTTATTTGTTTACACGCCAATAGTAAGCATTTGGTGTGCCACTTTTTAAAAATTGTTGTAAAACAGCATGTTAAAAAATCCACTAAAAAATAATGGCTACTTAGGTGTTGCTTTTGTTACTGCTTGTTACGCTTAGGTACTAGTTTGTGGGTAGTAAGGTAACACCCAACTTGTTACCCGTTTGTTACCTATATCGTTACTCTTAATCTCTTCTAAAACTATGGTCTAATACTGATGTCTGCTACTTTTTAGCCTTCCGTGGTATTCCTAGTTTTTGACGCCGCTCCCACAGGCATTTACGGCTGACGCCAAGTTTTTTTGCGAGCTCTGTTTCGCTTAGTTTATCTTGGTTTTCTACTACAAAACGTTGGAAGTAATCATCCAGCGATAAGTTACTTTGTTCCTCTTGGGCAAGTGCGGTGCTGGTTTGAGGGGCTATCTCTGTTAACTGAGCCTCAAGAGTTTCTAAAGCTGTTTTCGGAATATCCAATCCAAGTGTATCTAAGGTAATTATTGGGCCTTCGGTTAAAATAACCGCACGTTCAATAGCGTTTTCTAGTTCTCGAACATTACCTGGCCAAGGGTAGATAGCCATTGCTTTTATCGCATCAGGGGCAAAGCTATGGGTGCTGACATTCATACGTCGACAAGCGTTTATCAGCATCTTGTTGGCTATTTCAATTATATCGTTCTCACGTTCACGTAAAGGAGGAATAACAAGTTCCATAACGTACAAGCGATAGTATAAATCTTCACGGAACTCATTTTGTTTCGCGAGTTCTTTCAAATTACGATGAGTGGCGGCGATAAGACGGACATCGACTTTTTTCGATTGAACAGAGCCTACTCTTCGTATTTCACCCTCTTGAAGAAAACGAAGTAGACGAGCTTGAGCTTCTAGCGGGAGCTCACCTATCTCATCAAGGAAAAGTGTACCGCCGTCAGCGGCTTCTAAAAGACCTGTGCGGCCACTGCTGGCGCCGGTAAAGGCACCTTTTTCATGACCAAAAAGTTCTGACTCGATCAAACTTTCTGGTATAGCTGCGCAGTTGACGGAAATCATTGGGATATGAGCACGATTACTTTGTTCATGAATCGAGCGAGCTGCCAACTCTTTGCCGGTACCTGATTCACCTTGGATAAGGACAGTCGCGTTAGTTTTTGCAACTTTTTGAATGCGTTTGGCTAACTCTAGCATCGGGCGGCAAGAACCAAAAATTTGAGTAGTGCCCAGTGTCAGTGATGAGGATGAATCGGCTTGGGGCGTAGCATGTTCAATATTGCCAGCAAGGATGCTTTCTACTGATGAGAGCATCTCGTCATGATCAAATGGCTTTGCAATATAATCAACTGCGCCTAGCTTCATCGCATCTACCGCGGAGCGAAGGCTAGCGTAACTGGTCATTATTAAAACAGGAACTGATTTAGCTAAACCGATAAGGTCTGTTCCGGGTGCGCCGGGTAAGCGAAGATCACTGATGATGAGATTGAAATCATCAAGTTTAAAGCGGCTGGTTGCATCATCAACAGATGCTGCGTCATCGACGTTAAAGTGATGTTTTTCTAGTAGCCTGCGTAGGGCTGCTCGTATAATTGTTTCGTCTTCTACAATCAGAATTCGGCTCATAAGCTCTACCTTATATCCAGCTTTCTCGCGTTATTAGGATCTCATGTCCATTTAAGACGCGGGAGCGTTATTGCCACTTGAGTGCCTTTCTTCTGATTGTTGTTGGCTGGGCTTGTTATATCAATACTACCATAATGTTCTTCGATAATATTGTACACTAATGATAGACCTAAACCTGTACCTTGGCCTGGGTCTTTTGTAGTGAAGAAGGGTTCAAAGATTCTTATTTTTGATTCATCTGAAATACCACTTCCTTCATCGGTTACTGTCAGCTTAACTGTCTCCGAAGTTTCTGTAGCATCTAACCAAATATGATCATTGTCATTTGATGCATCACTTGCGTTTTGTAACAAGTTTACAAACACTTGCTGCATCTGTTGTGGATCGCCAAGAATTCTTAAATTGTCTGGGATACGGTTAACATAATGTTGCTGTTTGCCATGGCTGTCGAGGGAGAGTAGATGGATAGCTTCTTCAGCACACTGTGCTAATGAAACAGGCAGCTGCTCTCTATCCGCTTCTGGACGACCCGCATGGGCAAAGCGTACAAGGGATTGGACTATTTTGCTGATGCGTTTGGTTTGATCAACAATATGATCCCCGGTTTCAAGAATGTAGGTATTGTCTGTTTCAAGTTTTAGGTTTTGCGCTAGGCAGGCGATGCCCGTGACAGGGTTACCAATTTCATGCGCTACGCCCGCTGCAAAACGGCCTATTGATGCAAGCCGTTCATTGTGTGCGAGTTTATCTTGTAAATTTTTGGTAGCGGTTTCATCTTCTAACAATATAACCATGCCGATATCGCGGCGTTCTTTCAGTATAGATTTGTGTAAGCTGAACCAGTGGGTGTGTTCATCAATGATTAGCTTTTGTCCTAGTTGATGATCGAGTGTGCCGTTGGCAAACTCTTCTAAGATGGCGCTCCAAGGGTTTTGGTTGCTGTGAAGTTTACTGCCAATGATTTCAGCACCGTCAATATGGGTGAAACGTTCCATTTCATGGTTCCAAAAAAGCACTTGTCCTTCTGTATCTAAGGTACATATACCCACAGGAAGCTTTTGTAAGGTAAGGCGGTGGTAACGTCTCATCTCATCGAGTTCAGCGGCCAGCCCAGTGAGCTGAACTTGATAGTTTTCCAATTGATTTTCAATTAAATGTACATTGCTTGCTTTAAAACCCATCGGATCTTTAGGGTGATCTAAAGGTTCAAGCAGGGCTGCTGCCTCAATCGGCCCTAACAGCCCTGAGAGGTTGTTTTCCAGCATGCTTCTTAAGTGAAGAAGGTCCACCGGGCGAATGTTATCGGGGTTAACATTCATTGTTTCTAACGCTTTTTGTACTTCTCGTTCAGCTGTTTTGCGCCCGAGCCTGGAGGAAAGCATATCAATGAAATCGCTGATTCTTGATGCACGTAAGTTATTAGGGTTTGTCTTTTGTAAGGCATTAATCAAACAGGCTTGTGCGGCTTGAGATTCCTCTGTGGACTGGGTCATAAATAATGAAACAACGGTCATAATTATTGCATTGAGCATGAGCGCTAAAATAGCAATGTGGTCCCAATTGTTATCGAGGCTAAACAGTTCAGTATGGGTCGAAGGTGCATTTAAGAGTGGAATAAGCATATTAAATACCCAAACACCGACACCTGCTGTGAGCCCTAAAATAACACCTAGGCGATGGGCTCGCTGCCAAAATAGCGTAACCAGTAAGCCGGGAAGAAACTGTAAGAAAGTTATAACCGATAAGATACTCATCTGATGCAGATTAAAATTGCTGCCTATCTGTCGATAGAATAAGTAACTACCTAATATCATCGCCATAATGAGCATTCGCCTAAGCCAAAGTAACCATGCGTAGAAGCGTGGAGTTTTTGGTTTAGGTATTAAGGGCAGAATGACATGATTTTGCAGCATTGAGGCCATAGATACGGTAGCAACAATCATGATGCCAGTCGCCGCCGATAATCCACCGATAAATGCAATTACCATTAGCCAAGTTGAGTCGAGCATAAGGCCAATGTTTAAAATAATAAACTGAGGGTCTCCCTCTACGCCTAGGGCTTCACCGGCCCATAAAATTGGGGGAACCGCGCAAGCTAATAAAAATAGAAAAAGAGGGATTCCCCAAGCTGCTTTGTAGATGGTTTCATCGGATGCGTTTTCAGTGAACAGCATATGAAAGGTATGGGGCATCACTATAGCGGCGGCGAAAAAAGCCAGAATTAGTGTGCGGAATGAATCGCTATTGATCGGTGCTTGTAGTGATTCTATCGATTTCGGATTATTTAGAATGAAGGCTTCAGTTCCGCTAATACCGCCTAATATTCCGAAAATGGCAAATCCCGCTATGACGAGTAAAGCAATCAGCTTAATCAGTGATTCAACTGCCATCGCGACCATTAGCCCATGGTGGCTGGTTCTAAGTGATGCGTGCCTTGCACCAAAAAGAATAGAGAACAACGCGATAATAAAGCAAAAGCCTAGGCCTATTTGATCAGCGTTGAACTGATCATTCAAAATATATAGGGCATCCGTAACCGCTTGGATTTGAATGGACAGCATTGGCAATATAGCGATTACTGACAATATCGCAGTGTAGCTGCCGACAGCGCCGCTACGGAATCTAAATGCAAATAGATCCGCGAGCGAACTTAGCTGGTAGGTTCGTGTAATACGCAGGATAGGAATGAGAAGGGCTGGGCCTAAAATAAAAGTGATTACAGCACCAAAATAGGTGCCCAAAAAGCTATAGCCTGACTCTTGAGCTAAGCTGAATGCCCCATAGAATGTTAATACACTGGCATACACCCCTATAGAGAGAACATGGGTGAGGGGATGAGTAACAATTTTCTTAGGTAGTAATCCGCGCTCGGTTAAATACGCTGTACCAAATAGGAATAACAGATAAGCAACACCGATTAATATTAAGGAGGATAAGCTAAACATTTGAACGTCTCCTCTCTATCAAAAAAGCGATAACTATTACGCCCGCCCATACAATATAAGGTAAGTACCAAGGTGCATTCATACTTTGCCAGCTACTTATGA
Organism: Neptuniibacter sp. UBA6509; assembly: GCA_002435145.1. Lineage (GTDB taxonomy): Bacteria > Pseudomonadota > Gammaproteobacteria > Pseudomonadales > Balneatricaceae > Neptuniibacter. The sequence goes on along the minus strand of DJLT01000125.1, from coordinate 19,061 downwards.
TGAGGGGCACAACGATATATAGCGTTGGAATCAGTAGAAGTAGAAGCCTATGAAAATACACGTATTAGGTTCTCACCTGTAATGGCTTAGCCATAGTTTTTTTAATGCTGCTTATCTTCCAATTGTTTATTCCCCAGCTGATGACTTCCTCTTTACTAGCGCTGAGCAACTCTTGAGGTGGCCTCTGGTCTAGAAATTTTAGTGCTTGGAAGAGCGTTGATACTGGGTTTTCAATATCGAGTGCAGGTGCGAAGGTTTGTTTGCTCAGTTTTTGTCCCTCGTTATTTGTTGCGACGGGGATATGTGCATAAGTTGGGGTTGGATGCTTCAATATATGCTGAAGATGTATCTGGCGTGCGGTTTCACTGAGTAAATCAGAGCCTCTGACAACATGGGTGATGCCTTGTAAATAATCATCTACGACAACAGCTAAAAGATATGCGTAGAGATTATCCCGTCGATAAACTACAAAATCCCCATAATCGTTCAGCCGATCATTTTGTTGCCCCTGGATCAGATCGGTGAAGGAAATTTGAGCATCTTTACTATTAATGCGGATGGCGCATTGAGCATCAGTGTTAGGAGGGCTAAGTAGGCAGTGTTGATCGTAAACGGTGTTACCGCATCGGCTGATAATCTCTTTGCGAGAGCAATTACAGCGATACGCATGTTTCTGTAACAGTAGTGCATCGAGAACATTTTGATAGTGTTGATGGCGATCGCTTTGCAAGCAAAGCTCATCGTCCCAGTATAAACCGTGAGCTTCTAGAATGTTGGGGAATGTTTCTTTAATCCCAGCTTGTTCTCGGGGGGGATCTAAGTTTTCGATCCGTAATAGCCACTTTCCATTATTTGCACGTGCGTCAAGAAAGCTTGCGAGTGCAGCCAAAAGAGAGCCAAAATGAAGAGGCCCGGTCGGGGATGGGGCAAAACGTCCGATATAGGTCACAAGGTGTGAACCCGTAAAAGCCAGCGGTTAAACTGGCTTTATATCGGATTAGCGGCCTAACTGTTTTTCTTTGATCTCGGCCAGCGTTTTGCAATCGATGCACATAGACGCAGTCGGGCGAGCTTCTAGACGGCGAATACCGATTTCGATTCCGCATGCGTCACAGTAACCGTAGTCATCTTCGTCGATTAACTCGAGAGATTCGTTGATCTTTTTAATCAACTTACGCTCGCGATCACGTGTGCGTAGTTCGAGGTTAAATTCCTCTTCTTGGCTCGCTCGATCACTCGGGTCCGCAAAATTAGATTGCTCTTCACGTAAATGGTGGATAGTGCTGTCCACCTCTTCCATAAGCTCTTGTTTCCAAGCGCCAAGGATTTTACGAAAATGATCCTTGTGATTTTCATTCATATACTCCTCGCCCTTCTTAAGAGGGTAAGGCTCGAAATGTGTGAATGTATCGCTCTTGTTTGGCATAAAGTGCTGCCTCACTCTTCTGCGTAAGCCATCTTAAGGATGACTTCACTTGCCTGTGTTATTAATGCAAAAACTGCATTTAGCATGAAAGGCAGGCAAATTACCAGATGCATTGCCGTTTCGCTAGCCCTAAATTTTATCAATAGACACCGAAAAGCATTTAATTAGGTTTAGCTTAAGCTGTAAGGGTTGTAAATAGTGAGCTAGGACGGGATTTGCATGATTGATTGAACTAATTAGGTATACTTTAGTTTTTATTGCTGAATCAGGAAATATAATAGTGTTTCGTCCCTCTCAACGTGTTGCTGAAATTGAAACCTTTAAAGTAATGGATCTTTTAAAAAGGGCTAAATTATTAGATTCAAATGGTTTTGATGTTGTTCACATGGAAGTGGGAGAGCCCGATTTTGGCACAGCACCTGCGATTGCTGCCGCAGCTAAGGATGCGATTGATAAGGGGCTGACACAATATACACCAGCGGCAGGTATTCCCCAGCTACGAGAAGCGATTAGCGGTTGGTATAAAACGAAATACAATTTAGACATTTCACCCGAGAGAATTATTGTTACCACCGGAGCATCCAGTGCTTTGTTAATGGTTTTCTCATTGCTTACTGATGCGGGTGAAAGTTTTATGATGGCGGATCCCGGCTATCCGTGTAATCGGCAGTTTTTACGTTTTTTAGAAGCTAAGTCTCAGTTTGTTTCTGTTGATGCAGAGCAAAACTTTCAGTTGAACGCTTCTCTTGTGCAGCAGCATTGGCAGCAGAATACGGCTGGGGTTTTATTGGCGTCACCTGCAAACCCTACCGGTGCTGTTGTTCATCGTGATGAGATGAGTGCTATTGCACAAGAGGTGCAGCAGCAAGATGGGGCCTTAGTTGTTGATGAACTCTATCATGGTTTGACCTACGCAAGTGATGATTACTCAGTTTTAGAGGTCGACCCTAATGCTTTTGTGGTGAATAGCTTCTCTAAATATTTTGGCATGACAGGCTGGCGATTAGGGTGGTTAGTTGCACCGCTTGATGCCGCTCATGAGTTAGAAAAGCTGGCCCAGAATTTAATGATTTCTCCGAATACAGTCTCTCAGTATGCTGCTTTGGCTGCATTTGAGCCTGCAACATTGGAAGAGCTTGAGGGGCGAAAACAGCAGTTTAAATTACGCCGTGATCTGCTGGTAAGTGGTTTACGCGATTTAGGCTTTTCAATTCCGGTTATGCCTGAAGGAGCGTTTTATGTATACGCCGGTGCGCAGCATGTGACGGATAATACGTTTGATTATTGTTGGTCATTATTGGAAGAAGATTATATAGCAACGACGCCAGGTTTAGATTTTGGGCAGCATCGTAGTAATGAGTTTATCCGCTTTTCATATACGACAGGCCTAGATCGTATTGAGTTGGCGGTAGAGCGACTACAAAAAAGGATTCAAGGTTAATGCAGATTAATGGCTTGATACAAGGGACGTTAATTAAACGTTACAAACGCTTCCTCGCAGATATAACGCTAGAAAGCGGTGAAGAGGTGACAGTTCACTGCCCGAATACAGGTTCAATGAAAAATTGCGCTGACCCGGGCAGTCGTGTTTGGGTACTAGATAGCCAAAATCCAAAAAGGAAATATCCATTAGGTTGGGAAATTGTTGAGGTTGAAGGTCGTTATATGGCCTGTGTTAACACCGGGCGGGCAAATAAATTAGTAAAAGAGGCAATAGAGAATGGTGTTGTTTCTTCTCTGCAAGGTTATGCCTCTCTCAGGCAGGAGGTGAAATACGGTGAAAATAGCCGTATTGATCTTTTGCTGGAAGATGAAAAAAAAGGACGAGCTTGGGTCGAAGTTAAAAATGTAACCTTACTGGAAGAAGATAATTGGGGTAGTTTTCCCGACGCTGTGACGGCCCGAGGTGCGAAACATCTGCGTGAATTAATGGCGATGGTTGAACAGGGTGATCGTGCAGTTATGCTATTTTGCGTGCCGCATACAGGTATTAAAAAGGTTCGCCCTGCTGATCATGTAGATCCAGAATATGGACGCTTGCTGCGGGAAGCTAAGCGTGTAGGCGTGGAAGTGATTGCCTATGGCGCTGATATTGATGAGCATCATGTTACGCTCGCACGCGAGCTTCCTGTAGAGCTATGAGTGCGTATGCATCACAGTTCAACTAGTATTTGCTCGCCTTCTTGAATAAAAGCGATCTTATTTAGTTTGTCGTCTACGCAGGGGCCTGCGATACATACACCGGTATCAATCTTAAACAGTGCACCATGCGTGGCGCATTGAATAAAGGTTTTTTCATAATCAAGAAATTGATCCGGCTGCCACTCTAGTGGAATGCTGCGATGGGGGCAGCTGTTTTCATAGATGTAAATATTTTCACGGTAATTACAGGCAACGATTTTTCTTCCGTCTATCTCAAAGCCTTTCGCGCTACCTTCTGGGATATCGCTGTATAAACATAGTTTGTGCATCAAAAAATCACTTCTTGCAATCGTAGTTGTTCTAAGAGGCGAGTAATCGCTTCATCATCGTCTGTCTCTACTGTGACCGTAATTGCCTGCTCTTCAACGGTTAAGGGCTGTTGATGGGCTTGTTGTTCTAACATCACGCTAACATCGGCATCCGATGCGTCGTTCCCCTCGGCAGCACGACGTTTGAGGCGGGCTTCGATGAGTTTTTGCTCGCATTGGCAGTTAATAATACGGATAGGTATATCTAGTTTTTCTGCTAGATCGATATAGCTTTGCCTTGTTCGTTGGCGAATGAATGTAGCGTCTACAATGACCGAATAGCCGTGATGTAACAAACCTGCGCTGGTATCAAATAAATGGTTGAAGGTGTGAGCATTCATTTGAGGACCGTAAAGGTCTAACTTTTCACCTTTAAGGCTAAGGTCTCTAAAAATGCGTTTACGTTCTACATCGGAACGAATTCTTATCGTGTCTGTTTGATCAACTAATTGCTGGCTTAAATGGCTTTTACCGCTGCCTGATATCCCATGCATAAGAAACAATGTAGGTTTGGGCTTACTTGCATAGTAATCTGTTAAGCGTAGATAGCGTCGCAATGTTGGAGTGTCAATGATGCCTCCAAGTACGGCTACCTTGGCGCGAACCATAGAGCGATAAGCCTTATAAAAATTCAGCAAAGGTAGGGCTTGATAATCACCACATATCTCTAAATAGCGGTTTAGGCAGCGGTTAGCCCAGCGAAACTCACCATTGGCCTCTAAGTCCATTAAAAGGAAAGCTATATCGCTGATTGTATCTATCCAGCGGAATTGAAGGTTGAACTCGATGCAATCAAACAGGCGGAGTTCATCTTTATAGAGTGTAATATTTGCTAAGTGGAGGTCTCCATGACACTCGCGGACATGCCCTTCAGCTTTTCGTTTCTGAATAAGAGGTGTTAGTTTGCGAAATTGCTGAGCAGTAAAGTGAGTAAGCTCTTGTACTTTATGCCAGTCATCCAGCTCGGATATTGTATCGGTGATGTGGCTGAAATTGTCAGATACAACGTCCCATATCGTATCAGCTTCGCCCCAAGGGCTATCCTGTGCAACAATAGGGATTCGATTATGGAATTCGGCGACTTGCTCCGCAAGTGTGTCTATCCAGTTTGCGTCAAAGCGCTTGTTGAGCAAAAGTAGGTCTAAGCGTTGTTCGGTGTTGAACTGACGCATCTGTACCGCATATTCAATAACCGTTTCTGAATTATCAATATTGAATATGGGCTGCTCTTCCGATCCACCTATGGGAATGACTTGTTGATAAATGTCAGGAGCGAGGCGCTGATTTAATCGTAATTCTTCTTCACAAAAGTGCTGGCGCTTGGCTAGCGTGGTAAAATCCAGAAAACCAAAATCAACCGGCTTTTTAATTTTATAGGCGTAATCGCCTGTTAAAATTAGCCAGGAAATGTGAGTTTCGATTAACTCGATCTTTTCAACCGGGTGTGGATAAAAGTCCGGTTCTTGTAAAGAATCTAACAGCGTCATATACGTTCAAATAAATTATAGAGTCTGGTTTGCGCCTTCTGCGCTTACCTTTAAGACGGGCATTATACTAGTCAATGGCAAAAAAGAGAGCACGAAAATCATCAAGGAAGGGGCGTATCTCCTCAAAGCCGCGTAGCTTCTTGAAAAAGATACTTATTCTATTTTTAAAACTGTCTCTTTTAGGGGGGGTGATCGGTGGAATTGGGCTTATTTATTTAGATATTCAGATCAAAAATAAATTTGAGGGCAAGCGCTGGGCGGTTCCTGCAAAAGTATATGCGCGGCCATTAGAGTTATATGCCGGTCAGGTTATTGAACGTGATGCCTTAAAACAGGAGCTAAAAGGGCTTGGTTATCGTTTTGTAAACAGAGCCGACCAGCCTGGGATGGTTGAATGGGCAACAAGCCGTGCGAGAGTTTATACCCGAGGCTTTAGCTTTCCTGATAGTGATGAGCCTGCAAAACGCCTTTTGTTAAATTTTAGAGGGAATCAGCTTGCGTCCATAAAAGATTCCAAGGGGCGTAGTGTATCACTCAGTCGATTAGAGCCTATTTTGATTGGAGGTATTTATCCGCAGGATAATGAAGACCGCGATTTGATTAGGCTTGAGCAGGCTCCTGATGCTCTGATCGCAGCGCTAATACAGATTGAAGATAGGGATTATTACGATCACTTCGGTATTTCCCTGAAGGGTATTGCGCGTGCCATGGTGGTGAACGTGAAGGCTAGGCGGTTTATACAGGGGGGGAGTACCTTAACTCAGCAGCTGATTAAAAATTTCTATCTAACCTCTGAGCGTACCTTGGCAAGAAAGCTAATGGAGATACCCATGGCGATCTTGCTGGATCTGCATTATGACAAAGATGAGATCCTCGAAGCCTACTTAAACGAGGTTTACTTAGGGCAGTCGGGCTCTCGGGCCGTACATGGCTTCGGATTAGCGAGTCAGTATTATTTTGCGCAGCCGATCAACGAATTGAAGTTGCATCAGGTAGCACTGCTGGCAGGTTTAGTTAAAGGGCCATCGTACTACGACCCTCGACGTCACCCTGAACGCGCGAAAAAACGCCGAGATTTGGTCTTGAAGGTACTGCAAGAGCAAGGTGTTATCAGTATGAAAGAACGTTTAGATGCTGAGAAACTAGGTTTGGGTGTAGTTCAACAACGAAGTCTTCATAAAGGGGCTTACCCCGCCTACCTGGATCTTGTTAAGCGTCAATTACGTACTGAGTATCCTGAGCATGTTTTAAGCTCAGAAGGCTTAAGGGTTTTCACAAGTCTTGACCCTACTGTTCAGGCTAATAGTTCGAATGCGTTGACTAAAACGATTACCAGTTTACAAAAACGTCATGGTAAGCCCGTTGGGGAGTTGCAAGGCGGAATGGTGGTGACTGATCCTCAAACTGGCGAAGTATTGGCGTTAGTGGGGGGCAGAAATGCCCGTTACCAAGGTTTTAACCGAGCATTAGATGCCCTGCGACCCATCGGCTCATTAGTGAAACCCGCTGTGTTTCTTAGTGGGCTTGAAGAGGGCTATACCCTTTCGTCTTTGTTAGATGATCAGCCTATAAGTGTACCGCTACCGAATGGAAAAAGTTGGGTGCCTAAGAACTTTGATCGTCAAAGTCACGGAAAGATTCCTTTCTATAAAGCTCTGGCTAAATCGTACAATCAAAGTACTGCTCAGTTAGGTATGGATATTGGTTTGGACCGAGTCATTGATATGCTTGAGCGCTTAGGTGTTCAGCGTGAGCCTAAACCTTACCCATCACTTCTATTGGGTGCAGAATCGATGAGCCCGTTCGAGATTGCCCGGGTTTATCAAACAATTGCTGCGAATGGCTTTAGAACACCGATGCGAGCGATTCGCCTAGTAACGGATTCAGAAGGGGAGGAGCTATCAAGATATCCTTTTGATGTGAAACAAGTGGTCTCTGCTGAAAATATGCACTTAATCCAATATGCTCTTCAAGCGGTTATGCGAGAAGGTACAGGACGATCAGTATACAGCCGTTTACCTGCATCGATGAATTTGGCAGGTAAAACAGGAACAAGTAATGATCAGCGTGATAGTTGGTTTGCTGGCTTCGCTGGTGATCGTATGGCTGTAGTTTGGTTAGGGCTGGATAATAATGGTAAATTGCCATTTACCGGTTCGGGCGGTGCGTTAAAAGCTTGGACTGATTTGATGGTTAAAGAAAGGCCTCAGTCGTTTATGGCAGTACAGCCTGAAGGTATTGAATATCATTGGGTGGAAGAGAGCACTGGTTTCTTATCGGCAGAACGCTGTGAAGGTGTAAGACAATTACCGTTCATAAAAGGTACAGCTCCACAGCAATATGCTGAGTGTGCTGAAAATCAGACAGAAGAATCTTTGGATTGGTTTAAAAAATGGTTCAGGTAACAACAAGATGTAAAACAGGGGTTTTAAGTCTAGTTATTTTAGGCTTGGTTGGGTGTGTTAATGGAACAGGAGGTTATCGCCCCCCAGTTGAGGATAGAACTGGAACGGGTGGTGTCACTCAATCTGTTGAGCCTGCTGCAACAGGTGTTGTTGTTAGACCAGCGGTCACGAGAGAGGCGCGTAAGGAGCAGTCAGTGGCTGTTCCCGTTCCGACGCTAATGACCTCAAGGCCACAGAGCCCTGCGGTTGTAGCATTGCTTGATAATGCGCAAAAGCAGAAAAAAAGTGGCGCGATGCAGGCGGCAGAAAGCAGCTTGGAAAGAGCACAGCGAATAGCGCCGAGGGATCCAGAAATTTATTACCAATGGGCTGATATCAGACGCCTTGAAGGCCAGTGGTCCCAAGCGGAACAGCTTGCTTTAAAAGGTACGAATATGGCCATAGGGGACGTAATTATGTTGCGTCGTCTATGGCTATTAATTGCTGATGTTAGATTAAGCTCTGGTAATCAGTCAGGCGCTCAGCAGGCTAAAAGTAAGGCTTATAGTTATTAGATAAGCGTTATTAGATTAATAGCTTCCAAACTGACGCCAACTCTGGCGTCAGCTACGTTTTTCTCTCAATGCTTTCTCAACGGCTTTTGTCGGGTTTGGTAACTTCTTTTTGTGCTTCGTATGCTAAAAAGTCCCGTTTTATAATTACGGGTTTTTAGGCAGTATTTTTGTTAAAAAAATCAGCGCTGCTGCTAAAGATAAAGCGGCATAATGGCTATTTTCTAGAGCCGGTATTATGCTTGTAGGGCTGAAAATAAGTAGGCTGGCAGCCAGGAATGTTGAGGCTAGAGTACCTAAAAGGATTGCCGTACTGTTTGCTTTTTTTATAAAGCTAATGAGTAATGCAAGAATAGAAAGTGTCGCCATTATTTGACTGTATTGTGCACCAAATTCGGCCCTTCTTGCGAGTTCGAATAGTGCAAATAGTACAAGCAGCCACCGCCCCCACGTAGGTTTTGACCAATCATGCTTCCATGCCATATCAACAAAAGCGCTGGCTAAAAGAGGGATCCCGGCATAAAAAGCAAGATTGTCGAGTATTCTCTTTAGAGTGATGAGGTCTGAGGTCTGCTGGTGGATGAGCAGTGTCCCTAGCGTGGAGCATGCGATAAATGTAGCCGACAGGCTAATAACCATGCTGGCTTTATGGACGTGTTTTTCGAATACTTGATAGCTGCGCCCTGCAAGTAACAAGGCGCAGACTAGCAAAATGGTATTGCTAGCGATAAATAGAATTGACATTATAGCGTTGCAAATACCTGATCAGCAGCGGCAAGTGTCGCTTCAATATCGTCTTGGGTGTGGGCTGCAGATACAAATCCCGCTTCAAAAGCAGAAGGAGCAAGGTAAATCCCTTGTTCCAGCATACCATGGAAGAATTTTGCGAATTTGTCTGCATCGCAAGCCATTGTTTCAGAGAAACTAGTAACTTGTTTTTGATCGGTAAAGAATAAGCCAAACATACCGCCTACTCGGCTGGTTGTAAAAGGTACACCATTGGCTATAGCGACAGCTTCAAGACCTTCCGTTAGAAGTTCTACTTTTGCACTGAGTTGCTCATAAAAGCCTGGTGCAGCAACTGCATTGAGCATTGCTAGACCAGCAGCCATTGCTAATGGGTTACCAGAAAGGGTTCCAGCCTGATAAACAGGACCAAGAGGCGCAATATGGGACATGATCTCTTTCTTGCCTCCAAAGGCACCTACAGGTAAACCGCCGCCAATGACTTTACCGAGTGTCGTTAGGTCGGGTTTTACGTTGTAGACAGCTTGAGCACCACCTAGCGCTACGCGAAATCCAGTCATAACCTCATCAAAGATGAGGACAGTGCCATATTCATCGCAAACCTCTCTTAAACCTTCAAGAAAGCCTGGTAGTGGAGGGATACAGTTCATGTTGCCTGCAACAGGTTCAACAATAATGCATGCGATTTGATCACCCGCTTCGGCAAATGCCTTGCGTACACTGTCTATATCATTATGTGTCAGTGTAATTGTGTGTTCAGCTAAAGAGGCTGGGACTCCAGGGGAGCTTGGTTCGCCCAATGTGAGCATGCCTGAACCCGCTTTGACTAATAGGGAGTCTGAATGTCCGTGGTAGCAACCTTCAAATTTTACGATTTTGTCACGGTTCGTATATCCGCGTGCTAAACGGATTGCGCTCATGGTCGCTTCTGTACCAGAGCTCACCATGCGAACCATTTCCATTGACGGCATGATTTCGCAAACTTTGTCTGCCATCTCTATTTCGATTTCAGTCGGTGCGCCAAATCCTAAACCGTTATCTAACGATGCTTTTACCGCATTAATTACGTCAGTATTAGCATGCCCCAAAATCATAGGGCCCCATGAGCCTACGTAGTCGATATATTTTTTATCATCTTCATCAAAAAGATAGGCGCCTGTCCCGCGCTTAAAGAAGATGGGTGTGCCTCCTACACCTTTAAATGCACGAACGGGTGAATTTACACCACCTGGGATATGAGCTTGTGCAGCTTGGAATAGATCTTCTGAACGGGACATGTTGTATCTCTCTAAAAATCAGTTGTTAAAATGCTGGCAAAAGGATTGGGCCGTCGCTTTTATGTCGTTCTGAGCATATAGGGCATGTATTACGGCAATCATATCTGCACCAGCAGTGATAATCTGGTTTGCATTATCCATGCTAATGCCTCCAATCGCTACTATTGGAAGGCTAAGTTTTTGTTTAGCATCATGGAGTAAGTGCAAAGGGGCGGGTTTTGCATTGGGTTTTGTTTTAGATGGGAAAAAAGCGCCAAATGCTAAATAGTCTGCACCTTGCTGCTCCGCTTGAATGGCTAGCTCAATAGAATCATGGCAAGTGACACCGATGATGGCTTCGTTACCTAGCTTACGGCGAGCTTCGTCAACGGCGCCATCACTTTGACCTAAGTGAACACCGGCAGCTTCGACAGCGACTGCGAGCTCGATATCATCGTTTATGAGCATGGGTACAGAATATTCTTGGCAAAGCGTTTGAAGTGCTTGAGCCTGAGCCCTGCGCTTATTTTTATCTTCTGATTTATCTCGGTATTGTATGATTGTTGCACCACCCTGCAGGCTGAGCTCTACTTGAGCTAGTAGCTGTTCAAGGGAGGGCATTAGTACGGCGTCGGTTATGCCATATAAACCGCAAAGATTAGAGTTCATATCTAGTTTCAGTTTGTTGTTTGTTAATTATTGACGATAAAAAGATTCGATTTGATCTTGTGTGATTAGGCCAAGAACCTCATCGCTATCATCCATTACGCACAGTGCTTTGACGTCTTTTTCGGTCATTGTATCCAGCGCTTGCTGAAGTGTGGCCTTTTTATTTATTTTTGTACTATCAAGTCGCAAAGCAGGCATCGCCATTGTATTAATCAGATCATGTGGTGACGTTGCTTGTCGCGTTGCAATCTTAAGATCTCCGGGGGATAGCAGGGTTTGTTTGTTATCTTCCCCAATTAATATCCAGCTAGGGTCATGCTCTAACGCTTTTATTGCACCTTGAAGAGATATTTGGGTATCACAATGTATAAAGTCGGTTTTCATAATGCTGCTCACCGCTGATCCATTAAGAACCTGAGTGAGTGGTTGGTAGCGATAGTCTAGGCCTTGTTGATGCATGCTCATGACGAAGATGGACGGCATATTGAAAACGTATCTAGCAATCAGATTAGATATAACGATGGAGATCATGGCTGGAAATATAATATTTGGATTTCCGGTTAGTTCAAGTATTGCGACTAATGCTGCCATAGGGGCATTACATACAGCTCCCATCATGCTACCCATGCCTAACAAGGCATAGAATCCAGGATTGGCCACATTTTGATCAACCGCTCCGGCACCAAGAATGCCTAACAGTCCGCCTGCAATTGCCCCAATGAAAAATGTGGGGCCAATAAGTCCTGCTGGTAGGCCTAATCCAAGAACAATGGGCGTTAAAAGACATTTGGCTATAAGAATACCCAAAAGAAGGCCTATGCCAATTTCACCCTGCAGTGAAGCGGTAACGGTATCGTAACCTATCCCCATAACTTGCGGATAAAAGAGGGCTACGCTGCCTGTTAGTACCCCTGCAATCATCAGCTTGGATTTATAGTTAAGTACTGAGTGGTTTGACCATTCCATGGTTTTTTTCATCACAATAATAAATATAACTGCGAGCAATCCTATTATGCCTCCAAGAAAAGCGACGTAAGGGATTTCGTGGAGAGATTCTATGTGCATTGTTGGAACGGTGAGTACAGCATCACTACCGAAGATGAATTGCACAACCAAAGCGCCAGTGGCCGCGGCAACCATAACAGGCATGAAGCCGATAACTGTGTACTCGAGCAGGACTACTTCCATCGCAAACACGACCCCAGCTAAAGGGGTGTTAAAGGTTGCTGCAATACCCGCAGCGCAGCCGCAGCCGGCTAAAATTCGAAGTGTATTATTAGGTAGGTTGAGCTTGAGCCCTAATTGGCTTCCGCATGCTGCTCCCATATGAACGGCGGGACCTTCCTTTCCGACAGAGTGACCAAAAAGTAAGGCGATGCTAGCGACTACAAACTGAAGTAAAGCATTCGTAAGAGGTAGATTGCTTTGGTGGTAGGCCATTCTTTCCAGAAGGTGGGTGACCCCGACTTTTCTGCTAAGGGGCGTTACTCTGGATAAAACGGCAATCAGTAATAGGCTGCCCATAATCGGCAAGAAAAAATGCAACCAAGGAGGGAGCCCCTCAAAATTCTCACTGCTTTGGCCTGGAAGTACATTTTGTAGGGGCACCTCAAGGAGCAGGCGAAATGAGCCTAGTACTACTCCGCATATAAGACCGCACAAAATACCTAAAATAATCATTTGAGGCAGCGCTTCATTATGCGCTAGGCGGTGGCGGAAGTGCGCCATGGAAAATGCGTGTCGAAACATAGTATTGAATTACTTAATTAATAGTCATTGGTTTGCATACTTTGTAGTATTATACGTTACCAGTTTTTCAACTCTTATGAGAGGTCTCTGTGATTAAGGTAGGTATTGTAGGTGGCACCGGGTATACAGGCGTGGAATTATTACGTTTGTTGGCAAATCACCCAGAAGCAAAAGTGGAAGTGATTACATCTCGCTCAGAAGAGGGTGTGAGTGTAGCTGATATGTATCCTAACTTGCGAGGCCATCACGACCTTAAGTTTTCAGTGCCTGATGTGAAAACATTAAGCCAGTGTGATGTGGTTTTCTTTGCTACTCCTCATGGTGTTGCGATGAAGATGGCAGCCGAACTGATTGATAATGGTGTAAGAGTTATTGATCTTGGCGCTGATTTCCGTATTAAAGATCTTGATGTATGGTCTGAATGGTACGGTATGGAGCATACCTCGCCTGAGATGGCTGAGTTAGCTGTTTACGGTTTGCCTGAAATGAACCGTGAACAAATTAAAGATGCAAAGTTGATCGCGTGCCCAGGTTGTTACCCAACAGCTACCCAATTGGCTTATCTTCCATTACTTGAGAATAAGTTGATTGATCATCGCCGTTTGATCGCCGATTGTAAATCAGGCGTCAGTGGTGCAGGGAGAGGCGCTAAGGTTGGTATGTTAATGTGCGAAGCAAGCGAAAGTATGATGGCTTATGGTGTTCATGGGCATCGTCACCTTCCTGAAATCAAACAAGGTTTAGCTATTGCAGCTGAGCGCCCTGTTCATTTGACATTTGTACCTCATCTGACGCCAATGATTCGCGGTATTCATTCAACTTGCTACGGTATCTTAAAAGATCCTGTGGATCATGATTTACAGACTCTTTTTGAAGAGCGTTATGCGAATGAGCCATTTGTTGATGTTATGCCAGCGGGTTCTCATCCGCAGACGCGTAGCGTGAAAGGTGGAAATATGTGCCGCATTAGTATTCACCGTCCGCAGAATGATGACACTGTTGTGGTCTTATCTGTGATTGATAATTTAGTTAAAGGTGCTGCAGGGCAGGCAATTCAGAATATGAATATCATGTTTGGGGTCGAAGAGGGCGCTGGACTAAATATTGTTGGCTTGATGCCTTAATACTTGACTAATTTGCTTGGTTAAGGCGATAATTGTTGCCTGCCAATGTGAGTAAAGTTCCCATGATAGAAACAGTAGATCCAAACTTAGAGTCGTCGATGATATTTACAGAATCGGCTGCTGCGAAAGTCAGAACTCTTATCGAAGAAGAAGAAAATGAAAGCCTCAAACTTCGTGTATTTATTACAGGTGGTGGTTGTGCAGGTTTTTCATATGGTTTTACATTTGATGAGAGTGCTGCGGATGATGACACTGTTGTAGAGCGAGATGGCGTTACAATGGTTGTTGATCCGATGAGTTATCAGTACTTGGCGGGTTCTGAAGTCGATTTTAAAGAGGGCTTACAAGGTTCTCAATTTGTGATTAATAACCCAAATGCGACAACTACTTGCGGCTGCGGTTCATCCTTCTCCATCTGATTGCCTTGGAATAGGCTCTGTTTTAGATTCAGAGTCTATTCATCCGCTTTTTGCTCTGCTAATAAGTTATCATTGTTGAACTTGTGGAGGGCGATATGCGAACTTTTTTAATTAGTTTAGTTTTCTTTCTTTTTTCTAGTGTTGCTTCAGCGGCTCCGCTGCAGTCTCCAGTACCTTTATCTCCAGAGCATGAAGAACCTCGATATTTAGCTCTGATAAAGAATAACTCTCCTAGCGAAGTGGAAATGCTTTTTCATCGAGCGAGTATGCTGGCGGAAAGGGTGGATAATTTAAACGCATACGAGCCCATTGTGTTTGTATTGCATGGGGAGGAGGCGCATGCTTTTCGTCATCGTAATATGGAACAGCATAAGGCGTTACTGGATTTGGCAGAAAGGTTAGAAAAAAATAATGTTATTGATGTTCGTATTTGTGAAACATGGATGCGAGCGAATGATGTTGATCGTTCAGAGTTACCTGAATTTGTTGATACTGTGCCCTTAGGTCCATTGGAAGAGGTGCGGTTACGTAAAGACGGGTATATTTACTTTTAAACGCATACTGTCGATTGAATAGATGTTTTAAGCTTGATAGATAGCGCCAAGAATTCTTTCTCCGTCAGCCCCAGTTACATCTGTATTATTGCCAGTCTTACCCTCTAAGCAACGTTTTGCTAACCATGCAAAGGCAGCAGCTTCCATCCAGTCAGCGTTAATGCCTACTTTATCCGTAGTGGAAACATCATTGTAAGGTAATAGCTGTTTCAGGCGCTGCATCAGTGCGTTATTCCTACTTCCGCCGCCGCATACTAGTAACTCAAATGATTCACTGGCCACGTGGCTTTGTATGGCACTAACTATGGATGCTGCAGTTAATTCGAGTAGAGTCGCTTGTGTGTCTTCAGGCGATAGATTAAAGCCTTCCAGCTGGTGTGTTAACCAGTCCAAATGAAATTGCTCGCGACCAGTGCTTTTAGGTGGAGCTTCATGGAAATAGGGAAGCGATAGCAGTTTTTCTAGGAGCTTAATGTCGCAGTTTCCACTTTGCGCCCATTTACCGTTATGGTCATAGCTAAGCGCTTTATGTTTATGAATCCACGCATCCATTAATACATTGCCTGGTCCAGTATCGAAACCGACCGTAATCTTACTATTATCGGCGGGGAGGTAGGTGATATTTGCCATTCCGCCAATGTTGAGGAGTATGCGATCTTTGGCTGGATTATGCAGTACTGCTTTATGGAAAGCGGGCACTAATGGAGCTCCTTGTCCGCTAGCCGCCATATCGCGACGTCTAAAATCAGCGACCGTGGTGATTCCTGTATGTTCCGCAATAATATTTGCATCACCAATTTGCAGAGTAAAACCGAACTCAGGTCTGTGCCGAATGGTCTGTCCATGGCTGCCAATAGCTTGAATCTGAGTTTTGGATAATTTTGTTTGAGAAATGAGAGTATTGACGGCTTTGGCAAAAAGTTTACCTAACTCTATGTCAACCTTACCCATCAGGTCTATCTCATCTGGATTGGGTTGCGTGAGTTGGAGTATCTCTTTTTTTAATGTGTCAGGGATTGTTTCTGAATGTGTGGCCACAATCGAAAGGTATTGGCTGAAATCGATGGCTGCAACATCGATTCCATCCAGACTTGTGCCCGACATGAGACCAATATAAATATCAGAGGTGCTCATGCCTACTTAAGAGTGCTCAAAGAGGCAACCGTAGTCGCTTGATATGTTTCTAGTTGAGCCAATAGTGCGCTTGCAGTCGACTTGAATGTTGAGTGTTCCGCTTTAGCTATAGGCAGAGCTTTAGGTAACTTAACCGTAAGTGGGTTTTTATGAACACCATTTACACGAAATTCATAATGCAGATGAGGCCCGCTTGCTAAACCCGTTTTGCCGACGAAACCGACAACTTGCCCCTGTTGTACGCGTGAACCTACTTTTTGTCCGCGTTTAAAGTTGCTCATATGGGCATAAAGAGTGGTGATGTTGCTGCCATGTTGGATGATTACGACATTACCAAAACCACCTTTTCTACCGCGGTAGATTATCTTGCCGTCACCTGCAGATTTGATCGGAGTGCCAGTGCGTGCAGCGTAATCAACCCCTCTATGTGCTCGAATGGTATTGAGTACAGGATGCTTTCTGCTGAGGCTGAACCGGGAGCTGATGCGCGCAAAACCAACTGGTGAGCGGAGAAAGGCTTTTCTCATGCTGTAGCCTTCTGGAGTGAAATAGTTACTATCCCCTTCAGAGTCGGTATAACGTAAAGCTGTATGTTTGGTGCCGCGATTTATAAATTGTGCCGCGATAATGGGGCCTTCACCAATATACTTGCCGTCTAAATACTTCTCTTCATAAATGAGATTGAAGCTGTCGCCTCTTCTGATATCAAGAGCGAAATCGACATCCCAGCCAAAAATGCTGGCAAGCTCCATAATTTTCTTGTTTGATAATCCAGCTTCTTCTCCCGCTAGGAAAAGAGAGTCTTGAATGGTTCCTGCAGTAAACTTTTGCTTTATATCAGGCTTGCGCTCGACAGTATCAACGATAAACCCTTCAGCAGTTTTAGAAATCAATGTTTGCTGAAGTTTAGATTGAATATGGCGAAGTTTAATAAGTTGGTCGTTTTCAATGATAAAAGAAAGCGTTTGACCAGGGTAAAGCCGGCTAAGAGAGTGAGCAGCCTCAGTAGAGGTTGTGACATTGTATACATCGCGGGCAGTGAGTCCGGCTTTTTTGAACATTGAAGTTAAGTTATCACCAGAACCTACTATATAGTCAGTCCAATTTTCTTCAATTTGCCTGATGACTACAGGCGTTTCAGCTGTAGCGTCTTTAGCATCAAACGATGGAGAGGAGGTTTTCTCAATTAAAGGCGTGGAAGAAACTGATTCGACGACCAAAGGAGGTTGTGTCGATGAAATTTCCCCTCTAGTTGCTTCCACCTGTTCTGAAGGTAGGAGTAATAGAGTCAGGCCGAGTATAGACACGCAGGCACTAACAGCGAGCAAGTGCACAGTAGGCAATTGTTTTTGTAATTGCTTGAAACGATATAGCACCCTAGTCCCCTTCTAAACAGGTTGCTGATCAAATAATCGAAGTATTATGCCATTCTCATTACAAAATGTCGGCCTTTATGGCTGAAACTTAAGCAGGGCTTAATGAAAATGAATAAATATTCGCCAGTTACTATTTGTTTACGCGCGTTGTATCGCTAAAATAGGCGTCGTTTTTATAAATGCCATCATACAAGGTTAGACATACACAATGAGTGAAACACTGTTACAAGATCTAAAAGCGCGCGGACTGGTTGCGCAGATGACCAGTGAAGAAGAACTGGAGAAGCATCTAACGGATGGTAGTGTGACACTTTATTGTGGCTTCGACCCAACAGCTGACAGCCTACATATTGGTAGCTTGGTGCCGTTACTGACATTAAAACGTTTCCAAGAGTATGGTCATAAACCGTTAGCGCTAGTAGGTGGCGCAACAGGTTTAATTGGTGACCCAAGTTTTAAAGCGCAAGAACGAAAGCTTAATGATGATGAAACGGTTGCAAACTGGGTCGGTAAAATAAGAGCGCAGGTAAGTGCGTTCATTGATTTTGATTCCGGTTCAAACAGTGCTGAAGTGGTTAATAACCTTGATTGGACGAAAGATATTAATGTTCTTACGTTCTTGAGAGATATAGGTAAGCATTTTTCTGTTAATCAGATGATAGGTAAAGAGTCTGTTAAGCAGCGTCTTGATCGTGAAGGTGAAGGTATCTCTTATACAGAGTTTACTTACATGATTCTTCAGTCATACGACTTTCAGCAATTGAATAAATCACATGGTTGTTCGCTACAGATTGGTGGCTCAGATCAGTGGGGCAATATCACGGGCGGTACTGAACTGACTCGTAGAATGAATGGCAATCAGGTATTCGGGCTTACGTTACCTTTGATAACGAAATCTGATGGTACTAAATTCGGAAAAACTGAATCTGGAACTATCTGGCTTGATTCAACTAAGACGTCGCCTTATGCCTTCTACCAGTTCTGGTTACAAACTGCTGATGCCGATGTATATCGTTTCTTGCGTTACTTCACATTTTTGCCTGTTGCGGATATTGAAAAAATTGAGGCAGAAGATGCGGAGCGTCAGGGTCGTCCAGATGCACAAAGGGTTCTAGCTGAGGAGGTGACTCGTTTAGTGCATGGAGAAGAAGGTTTACTTGCTGCTAAACGGATTACTGAAGCGTTGTTCTCTGGGGATACCTCTTCCTTAAGTGAGCAGGATTATGCTCAGTTAGCTCAGGATGGTCTACCGTCGTCTACGCTAGATGTTGCAGCTGTGTCAGATCAGCCAGTAACAACGCTACTTGCTGATGCTGGGATGGCGCCTTCAGGTAAGCAGGTAAAGGATGCGTTGCAGCGTAATGCTGTTGTAGTAAATGGTAATGCGCATGGTATGGACGATATTATGAATGCGGCAGGAATGTTTGCAGCAGAAAAGGCGCTATTCGGTAAGTACTTTTTGGTCAAGCTGGGTAAAAAGAAGCATCACCTCTTTGAGTTAGCTTAATTATCTCTTTATAGAGCTTTCTATATAGAGACTATTATTTATAGCCAGTAAACAAAGCGCTGCTTATTAACTTAAGCGGCGCTTTTTTGTATCTGCTGTACAAGAATTAAGCGTTGCTGATGTTTTATTAACCGCTTCTAGCAGGTG
>DJLT01000085.1 GCA_002435145.1 Neptuniibacter sp. UBA6509 | reverse complement strand
TTTAGAGAAGGTTTTGCGGAAAAACAGGGACGGCAGATCATGATCGATCGTCTATGCGACATTTTCATGGTCCAAACTTTGCGCAAAGTTGTTGAACAAGGAACGATCGAACTAGGCCTTATAGCGGCTCAATCTCACCCACAACTTGCCAAGTTGATCGAGGCGCTTAAAAGGCAACCGGAACGTGAATGGAATCTTGAAGAGATGGCAGAATCTGCCGCGATGTCTCGCTCAAAATTTTCCTCCGTGTTTAAAGATACTGTTGGGCAAGCACCCATAGAATATGTGACGAGCTTACGTATGGCGATGGCAAAAGGCTTACTGCAACAAAATAAACCCGTTGGCCTCGTTGCTAACGAAGTGGGTTATGAAAATGCCTCCTCTTTAGCCAAAGTATTTAAAAAGCATTTTGGAACGACACCCAAGAAATGGATGCAGAAATATCTTAATTCACGCTAAACAAACTTAAAATAAATAAGGGAGCAAACCTGTAACCCGCCGCTCCCTTTTCTTAATGCCTAATTGAGATCGATCGACATTTACTGATCTTCAACAATAATGATATGAGAAATCTCGGGGCCATGCGCACCCTGAACCAGAACACCTTCAATATCTGTCGTACCACTTACGCCTGAGATTAGACACATATTGCGAGGCGTCTCACCTCTATTTGCTATTTCACTAGCAATCAAAGCATAGTCATCCATATAGTGGAGAATTTTTGACTTAGGGATCACTGCAATTAGATACAAAGGTAAAAAGTTCAGCAGTATGGGCATCTCCGGGCTTGAGTGAACGACAAACGAGCCGGTTTCTGCCACACCATACTCAGCCCAACACATGCCAACGGTATTGTCTTTCTGTAAATCCACATCGATAGAAAGACTTTCCCAGTTCAGACTTTGTAATTTAGGAACATTCTGTACTTTAAGCTCTGGAGGTAAAGAGTATTTATTTAAAAACTGATTAACCGAGTGAGGCAAATCCTCCAGCGAAGCTACAATTTCACAGCTCGTTCCGATAACCAGACCTGCATTAATACGATTCACTAAGGCCTCAGGTGCATCCTCAGCCAGAAGCTTCGGGCGTGCAAATTCACTTTCAGCTAGGATATCCTGCGCTTCTTTCTGAATTATATCCAGATCCATACTGACGGTTGGCGCTGCAGCTTTAATCGCATTAAAGATTCGCTCTCTACTTTCATTATTTCTTTTATTATCCATTACCGACCACCGCTGCTTTTAGCTTTTTTCGAGGCTTTATATTGCTGCATAAACGTTTTTGATTCTGGCTCTATCAAATCACGATTACGTGTCCACCCACCTGTAAAGGGCATAGACTTTATCCACCCTTGGCGACTAAACAATTTCATGAAGACGACACCACACGATGAAACAAACTGGAACATCCGTGGTCTTTTAGCCAGCTGGGCATATGCCTTAACAACATAACGGTTAGTAAGTGGCTCATATTTTTTCTGCCAAGATTCAGCTCTAAGCGCACGTAGTAATTTCGGTAAGGGTATATTTACCGGGCAAACCTCTTCACAACGTCCATTTAAGGTACAGGCATGCGTTTGTTTATTTGCAACTTTAAGGCTGTCTAAATGCGGTGTTAAAACTGATCCCATAGGGCCTGGATAAACAGAACCATAAGCATGACCACCAATGTGTTTATAGACAACACAGTGATTCATGCACGCGCCACAACGGATGCAGCGCAACATCTCTTCCATCCCGTCGGCCAACATTTTTGTACGACCGTTATCCACCAAAACAATATGACACTCTTCAGGGCCATCGGCGTCATTAGGTCTTTTAGGACCATTATGGAAGGTAATGTACTGAGTAATCTCTCCGCCTGTTGCCGAGCGCGTTAGCAAACGTAATAAAGGCACTGCGTGAGCCATTGAAGGCACAAGCTTTTCAATGCCAGCAGTTACTATATGAACTTTAGGTGGAGTAATCGTTAACTCAGCATTACCTTCGTTCGTTACCGTACAAGATGAGCCGCTATCAGCCAGTAAGAAGTTTGAACCACTAATGCCTATATCCGAGGTCAAAAATTTTGTCCGCAGATCACGACGAGCACTTCTGACAAGATCAGTAATTTCTTCTGAATAGGTAGGGTCTTTATGGAACTCCCTAAACAGCTTAATAACATCCTCTCGACTGCGATGCATTGCGGGCCAAACGATATGAGAAGGAGGATCACCTGCTAGCTGAATAATATGTTCCGCCAGATCCGTTTCAACACGCTCTATACCTGAATTATCTAAAGCATGTGATAAACCGATCTCTTCGCCTAGCATCGACTTACTGCGCGTGACTTTTTTCGCTTCATGCTGACGACAAATATCCAGCACGATCTTAGAGGCTTCTTCGCCGGTACTCGCCCAATGTACAATGGTTCCTTGAGCTGCGGCATTCTTCTCAAACTCGGCCAAGTAGTGATCCATATACTTAATCGTATGGTCCTTTACTTTTTGACCTTGTTGACGCGCTTTTTCGAATTCTGGAAAGTTAGCTATCGCTTCAGCTCGTTTAGTTTCGGCTTTGTCTGTCGTACGCCGAATAATCATCTTAAGATCAGGCTGAGCTAACGCCTCAGTTACATTCTGATAAAAGTTTTCAGGTTTATTTGCGTGCATTTTTAGCTCCTACAATTTCAGTAGCTAAGCCTGCTAAAACTTCAGCTGTATGCAATGCTTCTATCTCTGTATGACCTTCGCGATTGAGTTTACCTGCGATGTTCATCAAGCAACCCATATCACCACCAAGTAGATAATCAGCCTCCGTAGCTAAAACATTTTCTGTTTTCTCAGCGACAATCTCATTCGAAATATCAGAATATTTAACACAAAATGTGCCACCAAAGCCGCAACACTCAGAATGACCGTTGAGCGGTTTATGATCGAGCCCTTTAACTTTTGACAACATCTTCCTTGGCTGTTCATAAACCCCTAAAGAACGATAACCCGAACAACTATCGTGATACGTATAAGAACCTTCAAATTCAACATTCTCGGGTTCAAAGTTACAAACATCGACTAAAAACGATAGAAGCTCATAGGTTTTGTCAGCTAAATTTTGCGCTCTTTGCAGCCACTCAGAGTCATCTTTAAAAACTTCCACAAAGTTCTTCTTAATCATTCCTGCGCAAGAACCGGAGGGCAGAACGACATAATCAAAATTTTCAAACTGCTCAATCGTTTGATAAGCAACCTGCCGTGTTCCTTCATCATCACCGGAATTAAAAGCGGGTTGCCCACAACAAGACTGAAGTTCAGGCACTTCAACATTACATCCAGCTTGTTCTAGTAATGTAATTGAAGCAAAGCCGACACTGGGGCGCATAGTGTTGACTAAACAAGTTACAAAGAACCCTACTCTCTTTTCAGAGATATTCAGACACTCGATAGTATTAGATTGAACGCTTTCAGTATCAGCATTACTATTTTTTTCAGACATTTGCTCGCCCTTATCCATGTAGATGGGGTTATTCTTATTGTTTGATTAGTCGACCAGAATGTAAAAAATCTCACTACAGCTTTTAATCTAGTACAGATAATCAGTTAAAGCCTTCTAAAGACACACTAACCCCTATTCAAAAACAGCAACAGCCAGACATACCAACTGGTCTAACCAAAATATTTGAAATTAATCTACCGGCGGCCAAAATGCAGTTTTTTAAAGGAAGTTAAAGTAATAGGTCGATAAAGAACAGAACAGCTAACCAATATCCTCGAGCTGGCTCCGCGTATAGTTAATATGCTCTATAGCAGCATCCCGTGCTGAATCAGCATCTCGATTCATCAGCGCCTGATAAATTTGCGTATGCTGGGCACTAATACCGTCTGGGTAACGCCCAAACTTTTTGAAAGTTCGATCAAGCACCCCATAGATAGCATTAAAATTTCTGTTATAAAAAATTTGGCTAAAAGACATGACCAGAAGGTTATGACTCGCCTCAGCAATCATCATATGAAAACGAAGGTCTGCCTTTGCCTTGATTAACGTTGTCGTTCCACTAGAACGAACCTGCATTGAATTGTATTCATTTTCTATCTGTTGTAATTGTTCATCTGTCGCTCGTAGGGCCGCAAAATAAGCGGCCTCCCCTTCCAATGCTGCACGTAACTCCATCACTTGAAGCTGGAAATCAAGACTATCACCCAAACCTTCATTGGGCATGTCAAAATGCGGATCAAGCAGATTGCAACACAACGTTCCTGCACCATGAAAGCTTTTAGTG
Source organism: Neptuniibacter sp. UBA6509 (assembly GCA_002435145.1). Taxonomy (GTDB): domain Bacteria; phylum Pseudomonadota; class Gammaproteobacteria; order Pseudomonadales; family Balneatricaceae; genus Neptuniibacter. The sequence continues at coordinate 33,104 of DJLT01000085.1, read as the reverse complement.
AAACCTCTGAGCTCGAGATCTTGAATCGCTTCACGCACAGTCCCTCTTGAGACACCGTACTCCGCTGTAAGTTGACGCTGTGATGCCAATTTATGACCTGGTGGGATATCGCCAAAAAGAATCTTCTTTTGCAAAGCCTGACTCAATTCCCAGCTCAAACTTCCTTCTTTTATAGACATAACTGAAAAGAACTCCACGCCATTCGGTCAGACCAGTTTTAGAATCATACCAATTATAGGCGCTTAACTTAACAACAGGGCCTTTTAATTACCGCCCAATTGCAACTCTCCGATCGTTCTAACTAAAAACCACTGACTAAAACGCTTAAATATACTTAACCTATCTCCAGAACAGCAACGGACCACATTATAAAAAAAGCCACCTTAGAAGGTGGCTTATAATCCGTTATCAAAAATAATCACTTACGACTAGACAAGGCTCAGTTATACAGCTTATTCAGATTCTCTAATCCAGCCTGATAAACACCGCGGATAGCCCCTTCAGCGTCACTATCCGTAGCACCCGAGGCATTAAACGTTGACGACCAAGTAACCTTAGAGCCTCCCTGCCCGTCAGGCTGAACACTAATAGAAGATTCATATTCAGCGACAGGTAAAGGGGACTTTGTAATTGAGTATGTGTATTTATGCATCTGCTCATTTTTACTCAACAACATCTCTGTAATCTGAGCGCCATTACCGAGAGTGAGTACACGCGTTTTATCATCGCGTTCACTTTTAGCAACCGCAGGATGCCAGCGATACAAACCATTATAATCGCCCACCAAAGCCCAGACTGCAGCAGGCTTAGCATTTAGCTGGACAGATTCTTCTACACTGATATTACCTGCAGCCATTGCAGCACCCGAACATAGAACCGAGGCCGCTATCCATGCTGCAGCCATCCCTTTTTTAATATTTATTATTTGTTTCATTATCCCTACTCATTTGATGTTTAATATTTTGACGCTAACTATAAAGAAAGCACAGGTTCCCTAGCTTGCATCGTTTCGCTGAAAGCTAAAATGCTCCTTCAGGCCCAATCCCATAGAAGGAATTTATGCCTAAATAACAAAAACCAATATTTACGACCCAAAAAATAGTGACAAGTTCAGCTCAAGCAAACTTAGGATCTGCCGATAGCTTAGGAACCAGTTTGAGAAACAACAAAGAGTTTCTGAATAGGGATTACAGCTGGGTTGTCGTAATCACATAAAGGTTTTGTTATGGAAGTTAATGAAATTGCTGCGAGTGCATCATTAGCAAATGACAGTAGCATAAAAACAAGCCACGCTATTAAGTCAACAGAAATGGCTAATGATGAAATTGAGAAAAAAGGTGAACAGGTCATGCAGTTACTTGAAGTAACCGCACCAGGCAAACTACGCACCGACCCTCTCAGTCCTTTAGGTTCTGTATTGGACGTTACCGCATAACATTTGGTTGCCCTCAGAAAAGTTTAATCTGAGGAGCGACCAAGTCATCAAAACTCTCTCCAAGAAACTGCATGATAGCTTCAGCCACAGGCCTAACTTGCTTATCCAAATAATGCTGATAGTCCAATGCAGAACTCAAAAACTCTACGGTTTCTGCCCCATTAACTGTCATCATGTATTCAATATAACTGCCTGAATGGTAGGGACTAGGCTGACCAAGCTGTTCATAAAAACACTCTGCCTTTAAACCTGCTTGTACATGTGGCGGCTTATTCTTAACGTATTGATCTAAACGCTGACGAATACGCTTTCTATAAATCAGCTTGTCATCTAACTCACCCGTCTTCAATTGCTCTACTGTACTTTTAAGTAGCGTTTTCCATTCTTGCTGCTTAAAAATACGTTCATACATCTGCTCCTGAAGTTCCCGAGCAAGAGGCGTCCAATCCGTACGAACATTTTCAAGCCCTTTAAATACCATAACTTCAGTACCATCAAGACCACGTTTTAATCCGGCATAGCGCTTCTTAGTGCCTTTCTCCGAATTTCGAATGGTTGGCATCAAGAAACGGCTATAATGGGTTTCATATTCTATTTCTAGGGAAGTTTCTAACTGGAAACGTTGCTCTAAATTTTCAGTCCACCATTGATTAAGAAACGCTGCTAATTCTTCGCCTTTTTCATTCGCTTGAGCAACCGGGAACTCATCACCCAACCATACAAAGACAGAATCTGTATCCCCGTAAATAACCTTAAAACCAAAATGTTCTTCTATGCAGTCACGAGTTTTTATTAAGATCTCATGCCCACGAAGCGTAATTGAGCTAGACAAACGCTGATCATAGAACCGGCAGACATTTGAGCCAAGAACACCATAAAAAGAGTTCATAATAATTTTAATTGCCTGGGACAGCGCCGCATTTTTTGAACGCTTTGCTTGGTCCCTAGCGTTCCATAATGTTTCGATCAATTCAGGCAGAATGGTTTTGCTGCGTGAAAAAATCGCATGGTTAAAGCCTGGGAGCAGATCGTCAAACGCAGCCCCCTCTTTCAACCCCTCCGCTAAACCATAGGGATCAATTTTGAAGGTTTTAATAATACTCGGATATAGACTTTTAAAATCGAGCACCAGTACCTGTTTATAAAGACCAGGGCGAGATTCCATTACGTAACCGCCTGGTGCACTAAGCCCGGAAACACCCGACGCATATTCAGGAGCTACATAGCCTTTACGGTGCAGGTGGGGTAAGTACTGGTTATCAAAAGCTGCGGCTGACCCACCAACTTTATCTAAAGGAAGGCCCGTTAAGCGCGCTCTTTCAATCAGATAATTGATTAGATCCGCTTTTTCAAAAATATCCCAAACTAACTTACAATCTTCAAGGTTATATCGAGCAAGTGCGGGTTTATCTTCCCGGAAAAGGCGTTGAATCTCATCGCCTCGAACATCAACATGATCAATCAGCTTGCCTCGATCGAGCATCTCACGAGATACATTTTCCAATGAGAAGCTTTCAAACTGGTAGGTTGCCCCTTTTAAGGTATCTATACCATCAAGCACCATACGCCCAGCCATGCGAACAAAGAGTTTCCCCTGCCCCGATTCATGCAGCTGCATAGCTTTATCATCTCGACCTAAACGAAGCGGAATATGAAGCGCATCCGCACGATTTTTTAAAACCCTAAAATCAAAGCCAACAACATTCCAACCGATAAATATATCTGGATCGTAAGAAACAACCGTTGCAACAAAAGTAGTCAATAACGATTTTTCATCACCAAAATACTTTATTTCATCCGTATCAATTCCTTCGCCTTGCATTAAAACCAGACTAAAATCATCCGCATAAAAAGCCGCGGATAAAATTTTATCTGCGCGCATAGTGGTTTCAAGATCGATAGAAAGAATTCTAAAAACGGGTGTCACGTCAGCGGCTTTAAGACGGAGCTGCCCTGCACTCTCAAGTACGGAAACCCCACCCTGAATAAAACGCTCCATCAAGAAGCGATCCGTGTGCCTAATGTCCTCTTCCATCATTGTTATATTCGACAGCCGCAGGAGATCAATCACCTGCCTCATAACCTTCAGGCTTTGGCAGTATAAGCCATGCACACCGTTGTAATTTAGATCGGTCAGCTCAACTTTAGCGAGGCGCCAACCAGTAAACCGGGCCAAAATTCGCTGTACATCAGGCACCTGCTGATCTAATACAAAAAATACAGTTTCTTGATTTTCTATTGTGATTGGAAAAACTAATTCATCGCTACGCACCCAGTAGGTAAGTAGCATTCCGTTCAATGAATCTTGTTGCTGACGGGTTAAAATAAAGCCCTGTCTAGTGTAGGAAGGTAATTGACTGGGCATATTCAGGAAAGATCGCCATATAGCGTTAATATCACTATGACGCCTTAATCAAAAGGCGCCACAATATCGACATCAAGTAGCTCAGGGAAAGCATCTCTAATGCGTGACTCGTCTGCTTGCTGATAGATTAGCTTCAAATTAGGGCCTGCATCCATTGTGAGGTAGATCGACACACCTGATTCTCTTAATTCCCAAACTCGATGCATAGCAGCAACAGATTCGGGCTGCCAATATAACAAAGGCGGCCAAGAGGCAATCATGGTTGCATGCATTGAGAGCGCATTATGTTCAGCCGTTTGTCCTAACAGCTGAAGATCTCTATCAACAATGGCACGCTTAATAGTAACTAGATCATTCTCAGCCTGTTGAGGCCAAGCGCCGTAAAGGGCTGCAGATTCAACAGTACGCTGCATGCCTGCTCGTGAATCGACCTTTTTCTCACCAATCGCTACTTTTAACAATCCAATACGAAAACCCGGCCATTTATAGTCAAGCTGTTGGGCACAACTGTCCATACCGTCAACACTGGAGCCTTTATTCCACTCAACAAACCCTTGGTAAATAGATCTGGAAGCACTGCCACTCCCCATCCGAGCAAATGCAGATAAACAATTATCGCTCAGCTCTAACCCATAAAAATCATTAATCGCTAAAGTTAAAGCCGCGAAGCCTGAAGCGGAAGAAGCCAACCCCGCTGCTGTGGGAATATTATTAGTGGTACGCACAATTACAGGTTGCCTTAGTTCTCGCCGAAATAGTTCTAAAAAGGCGAGTACCTTCTTTGCAAAACGACTATCAGCAGACAGCGCTTCGTCATTAAGGTAAACCTGATCAACCCCTATCTCTGATTCAGTAATAGAGGTTAAACTACCTAAATCACCTAACGAAATAGAGAGGGAACTGTTAATTGGGAGGTTTAATTCCACATCACGTTTACCCCAATATTTACACAAAGCAATATTACTGGGGGCAAATGCCTCAGCGCGAGTTCCTGGCTGCAATACTTCAGGCAAATAACGCGATACAACTTCCTGCTTAGAAATACTCAAGACTTACCCCTTGTTCTGAAACGCCCACAGGTATCTGTTCATAGGGAAGGTCTAAACTGGAATCCGCACCCAATGCTAATACACAATCCCCTAAACCAGAGCCCGAAATTTTAGCCCCTAAAACATTCTCACTTTCTCGTAAACGATAGACCAGATCAGATATAGCTAAATCAGACACGCCTAAGGCATCCATAAGACCTTGATAGTTGTTCATAAGAGCACCTAATTTGGTCCAATCTTGTGCTAAAACAGCTGATTCCGCCTCAGCTGTTACCTGCCCCATCAAAGCATAAATTTGATCGTAAACCGCTTTATTTGAGCGCCTTAGTTGCTCAATCTTTTTCAACACAACAGGCGTAGTCGTTTTATAACCTACATAATACAAAGAGATATCCGGCAAACCAGACAGTGCATGAATAGATCGTGGAGCTACCGAATAAGACACGATTGAACCAAAAATACTCGCCACCAAATCAGTACCAGAACCACGTCCATCTTGAACTTGATGAACAACACGCAACGACTGATCAAACAGCATATCATTATCTAATTCTAAGCCGGCATATGCCGCTAAAACAGCCACCGTGCCGGCGGTTACTGCTGCTGAAGAACCCAGGCCAACCGTATGTGAAAATTCAGATTCTATCTGCAACACAAAACCACTAGGCAATCGGTCTACGAATTGTGAAATTCCAGCCAGTACGAAACTTAAATCGGGGTGGGCAGTCAGAGAATCTAAATCAGAGTGGTAATCTGCAAGTGCCGATTTAATGGTGACAGTACGCTGATCACAAGGGATCAACGATAAGTGGATATACTTATCAACAGCACAAGCTAAAGCTTTTTCACCAAACAACACTGAATGCTCCCCCATTAGCATAATACTACCAGGTACTTTTGCTCGAATATTACTCACGATAAGCTCCGTCGCTTTGCTGCTCCAAAGGGATAAGTGATATACCTATTTTTTCACTTATCTCATCTACATTTTGATCAGGCAAGAAAACTAAAATTTGGCCTGCACTTTGCCCAGTATGAGCACCTGCACCACAGATTTTCGCTGCGCCTCCCAAACATTCAATTTTTTCTATCAGATGCGCCACGTCAGTGGGTACTACGCCAATCTCGTTTAACAATTGATGATTGTCTTGTATCGCTGAAAACAAACTTTCAACCTTACCTTCACTCGCTTCAAACTGCTCAGTGGTTCTAGAAAAGCGCTTCCATATATCCGACTCTGAAAATTTTTTCCTTACAACGGCGACTGTTTCGCCCGTTGAACAACAAGGCGTACCCGTATCATAACGGTACCATCCCTGCCCGATTTCAACAGACACTGGAGAGACACTATCACCTTGAACTTTAATCATTCCACCATAAGTGACCGCAGCAGCATCGATAGCGCTACCTCGACCATGCTGTAGACGTTCGCAATACTTAACGTTTCTGAAGAAATTAGGTTTTAATGATTCTGCAACTTCTTCACTCGAAGTAGATTCAAACATTTTTAGGATAGCTGCTATGACTGCGGCTGACGAGCCCATACCCGCGCCTGTAGGGATATCACTACTGATAGAGATAGATCCCGACTGTTTAATCCCAGCCTGATAAGCGGTATAAAGAAGTAGCTCCTGCGGACTGTCTAAAACAGACTGAATGGGGAGCGTTCCCTTAAGGAATTGTTCAAAGCGATTATCTAAGCGTTCGACTAAATCATTCAGTGTTGCAAATAGTACACGGCTACTTGAATCGTCATCAGCGAAAGCGGAAGAGTTTAAACTTATAAATTTAGATTCAGAAGGCGTGAATGTTGCTGTAACCGTGTTAGTCACAGCAACAGCAATCGCAGGGGCCCCGTAAACAACTGAATGTTCACCACTCAGTATCAATTTACCAGGGGCTTTAGCAGATAACATATTCTCGTTTATGACCACTGATCGCAGCTAAACGATAACGCCCTTGTGTAGAGGTTGGCATATCATGATGCTCTCCATCACGGGGATCAGGGTGGCGATAAAGGTTAAGATACTCGTCGTAACTGACTTCTTGACGCGCTTCAAGCATATTACGATGGGATAAGGTATGTAAGCATTTCTCATATCCCGGCACGACAGTACCAGAGAAAAACTCAGCCACACAGCCAGAACCATAGCTAAAGAAACCAACTTTGTTTCCTGCTAGGTCCTTCTTACCATTCTCTAATAAAGAAACTAAACCAATATACATAGAGGCCGTATAGCTGTTCCCTATGATACGGTTGTAATGCAAAGTATCTTCAACCTGATTCTCAATTTGCTCTAAAGACAATCCAGCCTTATTTAGCTTAGACAAGTGCTTATGCGCTTTTTCAGCCATCCGGCTGAAAGGCAAGTGATAACAAAAATGAGAAAAATCATCAAAAGCTAAAGCACTCACTTCAGAAAAGCTTTCCCAAGCTTTTTTCAAAGACTTAAGATAAATTTTAGTTGAGTACTTGCCATCAACAATCGCTGTAGAACGGTAATTCGGACGCCAGAAATCCATAACGTCTTCAGTATAATTACCTACTTCAGCGTCGATTTCGACCAAACGTGGGTTTGCTGTAATAAGCATTGCAACCGCGCCGCAACCTTGAGTTGCTTCACCGGAGGTATCCAAATCATATCGAGCGATATCAGATGCGACCACCAAAACCTTTTTTTCAGGCTGGCGAGCAACCAAAGCACAGGCCATTTGAATTGCAGCAGTAGCGCTATAGCAAGCTTGTTTAAGCTCAACAACGCGACAGTTGCTCGTAAGCCCTAGCAAGCGATGCACGTAAACACCTGCCGCCTTGGACTGATCTACGCCGGTTTCAGTAGCGAACATTAATGTACTAATTGAATCAGTACCAACACGTTCAATAAGAGGGCGAGCAGCATTTGCAGCCATTGTAACTACATCTTCATCAGGTGCAGCCATGGACATTTTTTCCTGGCCAATCCCCTGATAATATTTCTCCGATTCGATCTGCTGAACTTCTGCAAGAGTTCGTAAATCCAAGAAATAATTAGATGTATAGAAGCTAATTTCGTCAATACCAACTGACATTATGAGGTCTCGATCCTAACGCTCTTCAAGAATATGGTCTCGGTTATTAAATAAAGCGGTGATGTCCCGAGCACCTAGCAGAAACATAGCAGTTCTGAATTCTGTTTTAATTTTTTCTATTTCAGTGACAACTGCTTCAACTGATACCATCGCCGGTTTTAACAGCGGAGCAGCCATGCCACATAATGAGGCGCCGAGTATAACAGATTTAACCATATCAATCCCATCCCTTAAGCCCCCACTTGCAACTATTGTGGCATTATTAAGGTAGGGCTGAGCTAATTTAAGCGCTGTAGGTGTAGGAATACCCCAATCTTGGAACTTTAATCCTAGATCACTTCCATCATTACGACGGTGATGCTCAATTCGACTCCAAGACGTACCGCCAGAACCTGCCACATCAAAAACAGTGACTCCAGCTTTAAGCCCCAGTTCAATATCAGCAGGTGAAAGACCGCTTCCTACTTCTTTTAATAAAACAGGTACATCTATATCTTTAACTAACTGAGTAATAGCCGCTTCCAAATTTGAGAAATCAGTATCTCCCTCAGGTTGAACAGCCTCTTGCAATGGATTTAGATGTAAGTAGATAGCATCAGCATTTAAACAGTCGATAGCCTGCTGTACCTCAGGGGCCGAAATCCCATAATTAAGCTGCACCGCACCTATATTACCGATAAGAGGAATATCCGGGGCTAATTCCCTTAACTGAAAGCTTTCTATCGCTTCCGGTTTAGTAAACATAACTCGCTGAGACCCGACAGCCATAGCAACACCACAAATTTGCGCTGCTTTAGCAAGGTTATGATTTACCTGTTTAATAAGCTCATGATCACCTCCAGTCATTGACGATATCAATAACGGAAAACTGAGTTGTTTACCTAAAAAGGTACACGAGGTATCAATTGAATTAAGCGATATTTCAGGCAATGCCCGATGGGTTAACTGTATACGATCATAATAGTGGGCAGAACGATCCGTGAGCGGATCATTCTCTATCGCTCTAATATGCTCCAGCTTACGATCATTTGTCAGATCAGACATTATCGCTCCAGCTTCAAATGCGCTTCCATTAATTCACCTGGATTGGTTTGCGCCGCTAATAGGGATAACTCACCACATAGTACCGTCGCCGCACAAATCGCAGCCAACCTACGAGCATTCTCACCCGGCTCGCGCACTTCTTTGCAACCTAACATAGCAAGATTGTCTTCGACAAAATCAATTCCTTTACCATTACCGACCGACCCCATAATCAGATTAGGTAAAGTACAGGAAAAATAAAGATCATCTCCACGCACTTCAGCATGAACTACACCTTGAGAGCCTTCAATTATGTTAGCGGCATCCTGACCTGTAGCCAGATAAAAAGCCAAAAGCATATTGGCATAATGCGCATTTGCACTACGAAGACCACCAGCGATCATGGTACCAATCAGGTTTTTCTTAATATTGAGATCAACCACCTTTTCGGGCGTGGTTTTTAAGCGGCGCTCACAGATATCACGTGAAATCAGTATTTCGCATACAACATATTTACCACGACCAAGAATACCATTAACGGCCGTCGCTTTTTTATCCGAGCAATAATTACCTGAAATAGAAGAATAACGTAACTGAGGGTATTCAGTTAAAATCCAAGGGATAATTCTATCTGCCGCATTCGTCACCATATTATGGCCCGACGCATCACCGGTTGTGAATTCCAATCTAAGATAGATAAGGTTCGCAACTATTTGGCTGTTCATATCAATCAATTTAGCAAAACGGCTACTTTGAGCCACAACCTCATTGAGGTCACCCATTCTTGATTTGATTGAATTCAATGCCTGTACCGCTTCAGACGCATCTTCCGCTTCCAGCAGTATCGAACGACTCATCCGTTCATCAACAACAGTGGTTTTAATACCATCAGTTAGTGCAGAGACCCTAGCTCCTCGACCAACAGAGTGCCAAAGAGGCGTTTCATATGTCGCCAATGGCACAGAGATTTTTTCATCGACTATAGAACCGCTGATCTTAATTGGCCCTACTGTACGCATAGGAATTGGAGCTTGAGTGATCTTATGGGCTTTCATATCAGCACTTCATACAAAGAAAAAGGGCTGCCAGCGGCAACCCTTTTTGAATAAATAAGGTTGAGAGGTGATTTTAATGAACTTCACCTACTCATTTCAATGACTTATTTAGCTTGAGCAATTTCCTGCTTATCCATCACCTCACCTAAATTAGGTTCAGGGACAGTTAGATTAAGCGTATCTAGCAAAACACCCATGCCATTCATCACCCGGTACTGCGCAGCTAAATGATCATGTAACGCATTTGTTAGATCATTCTTAGACGAAAACACTTCATTTTCAGTATCAAGCAGATCTAGCAAAGAACGCTGACCAATATTAAACTGTTTAAGGTATGAATTACGTGTATTCTGACTCGAAGCAACATGCTGCTCCAGATGAGGCAACTGACGAGACAAAATGGAATGAGCATTCCATGAAAGCTCTACACTTTGCAGTACTTCGCGCTGGCTATTGATTTGAATCGCTTTAGCTTCTTCAATCTGGTGCTGAGTTTGGCGAACTCTTGCCTGGTCCGCACCACCATTGTACAAGTTGTAACGCATTCTAAACATTGCTGTTAGGTCTTCGTTAAAACCTTCCACACCGTCTAGATTATTATTCCATGTACGATCAACTTCAAAGTCAACACGCGGATAATAGTTACGCTTAGCTGCATTATATTGAGCAACCGCAGCTAAAGCATCAGCCTCAGCAACTTGAAGTGTCGGGTGATTATTTAGCGCAGCTTCTGTCGCTTCAGCTAAAGTCCTCGGAATGGTTACATTGAGTAATTCAGGGTAGGTAATTTCTTCTGGCGCCGACAAACCAGTCACACGCTCAAAATTAGCCTTGGCATCCAGCATGTTATTTTCTGCAGCCAACACATTAACTTCAGCTAAAGCCAAACGACCTTCAGCTTGCTGTATCGAGGCTAACGCACCTAAACCAGACTCTGAACGGCGTTTAATACGATCATAGATTTTGACATGGTTAAAGAGGGTTTCTTTCGCTTGCTGCAAAAGAACATTTCGGCGATTTAACTCAATATAAGAACGTGCGGCATCAAGGGCATAGCTTTCAGCCGTTTCAATTAAGCGTTTATCAGCAGAAAGAGCTCTAGCTTGTTGACGATCAACTTCACTAGACGTTGCATAGCCATCAAAAATCATTTGGCGAATACTTAAACCTGCCTCGCCTCGATTTAATTCAACATCACCATTACCATTACCACGAGTGCCTGGACTATTAGTCCACTCGTAGCCATAACCTGCAGTAACTTCCACCTGAGGTTTATAGCCTGATTCTGCCTGTTTAACTTCTTGGTAAACAGCATTACGCGAATTGATGGCGCGTTGAACATCGGGGTTATCCGACAATCCCTGTGTCACAACCTCTTCCAAAGAAGCAGCACTTACAAGAGTACTTAGTGACCCTAAAAGTACACCTGTCACAATTGACCTGAACATATAGTTTTTCACCCTAAAATAAAAAGTTCGTAGCCACCGCCGTATTACTAAGCCACCTTTAAAGGAAACTTATTGGTCAACAAGACCAAAGCGACTCTGTCCGAAACCCCCGTTTTCTGAAATATCGAACTCAGATGGGCTTTGACAGTTCGCTCTGTAATATCAAGCTCGCGAGCAATCTCCTTATTGCTAGCTCCAGTTATTAAAACTGAAAGCACCTGATTCTCACGGCTACTTAATGCATCAAAACAATTTATAGATTCTGCGGTGTCCACTTTACTATTTGTAACAGGCATATTACTTAACAGCCGTCTGAGCAGTTTTTGTAATAATTCAGGCCCCGCCCAAATATCACCACGGAGTACAGTTTTCACTACTTCTAGAAGCAGCGAGCCTGTAACATACGTGTTGGTATATCCATTAGCTCCATTTTGAATGGCTTCTACACCCTCTTCTTCATTAGGTGTATCAGTGCACACAATTAAAATGGCACTGGGATTATGTTTTTTATAACTGAACACTAGCTGACTAAGTTCAGCTTCAACTGAACTTAAGTGCATCATAATGATCCCACCCTGCGCTAGCTTTTCTTCTATACGATGAATATCTAGCAGCTCTGGTTGCCAATCGGATAAAAGCTTATCCCAACGCTCCAGAACCTTCGGTCGGTTACCAATGAAAAACAGCTTCATAACATTCAGCATCCAAAGACACCAAAACCCGACTACACATGACAGATCTTGGCGCGCATAGTATAACTTTCACTCAATTGCTACAAGTTTCTAGTGATTCAAAGATCTAAAATCAACATCACTATTGTCCTATTGAACGATCAAACAAATAACCACTTATTTAATACGGTTAGCCTATAGCTTATTTTAAAAAAACTAAACATACAAAGAACATTTTTCTGACAATAATTCAAGCTATCGCTCTGTTAATGCTCGATTTTTAGCTTTCAAAACAGGCTTAAGTAGATAATCCATTACTGTTTTCTTACCTGTTAAAATATCCACGCCGACAGTCATTCCCGCCATCAAAGGAAGTTCGGTTGAAGCCGTGCCTAAAAACGGCTGCTCCGTTTCTAAGCGCACCAAATAGTGACTTTCACCCTCTTCATCCAAAATGGTACTCGGACTGATAAAAACAACATTAGCCCCCACTCCTCCATAGATAGAAAAATCATAGGCCGAAACTTTGATCACCGCCTTTTGCCCTGGTGCAATATTAGCGATATCAGATGGGCGTATTTTTGCTTCCACTAACAGAGTATCTTCCCAAGGAATAATATTCAGTAACTCATCACCTGGCTGAACAACCCCCTCTACCGTATTTACAAGCAGCTGCTTCACCGTACCTTTCACCGGCGCCTTCACCTCAGCTCGGTCAATTCGGTCATTCATACCGGTTAATGCTTGTTTAATTCGAGAAACCTCTGCTCCTACTTCATTTAACTCCCTACGGGCTTCATTTCGAAACTGCAGCTCAGACTCACCCAATTTCTGCTTTGTTTCTTGCAATGTAGATTCAATTCTAGGGATATTTAAACGAACACCGGACAGCTCACCCAGTAGATCATTTAGCTGGCGCTTTAAGCGTAAAAACTCCACCTCTGAGATAACCCCCTCTTTCAAAAGAGGCCGAGTAATATCAAGTTCTCTCTTGAGCAGGCTATAACTACGTTGTAACTGCCCCTCTTGCGACTTTGCCGCCTTAAGCTCTTGACCGCGTTGAGCAACCTGCTGTTCTAAACCACCTAAACCAGCTAGCATCTCCTCCTTACGAGTACTAAACAAAAACTTCTCTTGCTCAATCATTGATTGATATTCTTCGGGAAAACCTTCGGGACTAATAAATTCAACATTATCTGATTCTGCCTTCAAACGGGCAGCTTTAGCTATCAGCTCATATTGTCGAACTTGGTTTTCTTTTAGCGAGCTAGAGAAACGAATATCATCTATTCTCAGCAGCACCTGCCCCTTTTCAACAATATCACCCTCTTTAACTAAAATTTCCGATACAGCTCCACCCTCAAGTGTTTCTATGACCTGCAATTGGCTCGATGGAATAATCTCCCCGTCACCACGGGTAATTTCATCTAATTCAGCCCAAGTTGCCCAGAAAATTGCTATCACGATAAAGAGCAACATAGCCCATAGTAAAGCACTTGCTCCTCGTGGCGCCTGCTCAGCCATCGCTTCACTTACACTGGACATATACTGCAGGTCTTTCTTATTATGATTCATACTATCCATTACTTTTGCACCTGAAGACGGCCCTGCTTTAACGCATCCAATACAGCTTCTTTTGGTCCATCAGCCACAACCCTGCCAGCATCCATCACAATAATTCGATCGACCAATGTCAATAGCGACATTTTGTGCGTCACAACCAGCATCGTTTTATCTTTAGTGTAATTTTTAAGCATCACCTTAATCTGCTCTTCCGATGCATTATCCATAGATGCCGTAGGCTCATCTAACACCAGAAGATTGGGGTCATGTACAATGGAACGCGCTACCGCGACAGATTGCCTTTGCCCGCCTGATAAAGAAGCGCCTCGCTCGCCAACGGGCATATCAAAGCCTTGAGGGTGGCGATTAACCATATCCGATACACCTGACATATTGGCTACATCCACAAGCCTTGAATCATCTGTCTGCGGCGAACCTATAACAATATTATCCCTAACACTCCCTGCAAAAAGCATAATATCCTGAGGCATGTAGCCAAAATTTCGTCTCAAATCCACAGGATCAATCTGATTGATATCTAGGCCATCAATGCGCACTGAACCCTCTGTCGCCTCATAAAGCCCTAACACAAGCTTCTCAATACTCGACTTGCCCGAGCCAATGCGACCAATCAAAGCGACCTTCTCCCCCTGCTTTATATTAAAAGACACTCGATCTAACGCCTTCTGCTCCTCACCCGGATAAACAAAGCTGACATCTTTAAACTCTATAGCCCCCTTTAATTCATCACGGTAAACAAACTTCTGACCTTCCGTCCGCTCAGAGGGCATCTCCATTATCTCATTAAGCCCTTTTAAAGCTGTAGATGCTTGGTGATACGAGATAACTAGGTTTGCAACCTGGCTCATAGGTGAGATGGCACGACCTGATAGCATGACACACGCAACCAACGCGCCCATTGTCATTTCATGCTCACTGATCAGATATACACCCGTAATAATAATGCCAACTGAAGTTAACTGCTGGATAAACGAAGCAAAATTCACAACTGAAGCAGAAAGCATCCTAGACTTTAAACTCCACTTAGCGATATAACCCACCGCCTGTTCCCAGCTTAATTGCAATGAAGAGGTCGCACGCTGTGTTTTCACAGTTTCCATTGCCGTTAAGCTTTCAATTAATGTCGCGTTTTTTTGAGAGTTAGATGCAAACGTTTTCTCAACCGCCTCTTTAAGGTGAGGGCGTACAATGAAAGAAAAAAGTATAATTAGGGGAATTGCAACAATCGGCACAATAACAATAGGGCCGCCAATAAACCCAATAACGATTAGAAACAGAATCGCAAAAGGAAGATCAATAAACACCACATTTGTTGTAGAGCTCAAAAAGCTCTTAATACTGTCAAATTCTCTTAAGTTACTCGCAAACGAACCAACCGATGCGGGCAAAACGCTGTATTTCAAAGATAATACTTTCTCAAATAACAACGCTGAAAGAATAACGTCCCCTTTTTTACCGGCCACCTCAATAAAATAGGATCGAAGCATTTTTAAACCGAAATCAAACAAGTAAACCACGACCACACCAATCGCTAAAACCCATAAAGTTTCGATAGCGTTATTTGGCACCACTCGGTCATATACATTCATGACAAAAAGCGGGTTAGCAATTACAAATAAATTAATCAGAAAGGAGGCAATTAAAACATCACGATAAATAGCAGTTGAACGCTTAATTGTTCCCCAGAACCAATGACCTTTATGCCCTTCGAGCAGTTTAGATACCTGCTCTTGAAATCGATATTCAAGCCGAACAAAAATAGCATGGCCAATATAGCTATTAGACAGGGTTTCCAGATCTACTTGGTGCTCACCGCCACTTTCAGGCTGGATAATCAAAGCCTGCCCAGTTTCATGATCAATCTCTTGCAAGATACACGCTTGATCACCCTCTAGAAGTAGGACTGCCGGCAGAACCAGCGGAGAAATATCCTCTAAGCTTCTCGAAAGCACTTTTGCCGAGAAGCCAGCTCGCTTTGCCGCTCGAATAAAAAGCTTAGGTGTCAGTTTATGATTTTCTAATGGCAGCCCCTCACAAAGCACTTCAGGAGAATAGGGTTTATGATTTTGCCTACTGAGATGAACCAGACAACCGAGCAAAGGATCCTGAACTACTTCCATTAACCTTGACCTTAACCTTAAATGAGAGAGATACTCAAAACAGCCACACTTAAAAGTGCAACCCAACTAAACTAAACCAATTTAGCAAATCAATATGTTATACGCCATACGTAACACCGAAGGACGCATCATAAGCCTATCTGAAACACCTCAATCTGGTGCTGAAGTCGTCGATATAAAAAACAAAGAAGTACTAGACTTCCTCTCAATGAATAACGATGAATTCTCTGCCGAAGAGTTCCTTGAGCAATCAGACACATCTGTCGCCCGTATTTTTGAAGACTTAATTGATGTCCTTATCGGTAAAAATATAATTATGTTTACCGATCTACCAGAAATGGCACAGAAGAAATTATTGAGCCGAAAACTGGCACGTAACATCAATAGAAAAGAAGATGATAATTCTGAAGCTAAATCTAGCTCTAGTTCATTTTTAATTGATGATAATGATATTCTTTAAGCCTAAGGTTTCAACAAACAACTTAAAAAGGCTTACTAGGTTTATTAAAAGAAGGTTTTTAAAAGAAGAGCTTTAAAGGAAGGGATTAGAAGAAACCGTCTATAAAGCAGTAATAAACAGAAAGCTAAAACTATAATTCCTGACTCAAAGGGTCCTCACCAGATCCACTTTCCTCAGGTTGCATTAGCGTATTGTATTGTTCAACGAATCGTTCAGAAAGCGCCTTGTAACGTTGTTGTTGCTTTGTGGGCAAAGAGCCATAACTGACTGTCATTAATACATCTCGCACAGATAATAGTATCCACAAGGCATTATGCCCACGCTTCGCTTTCTCTATTCCCGCCTGCACAAGGTTAAGCGCAATCCCAGTGTGACTAGGCAACAACTCATTCGCTCTACCAAACATTTGGAAGGCACGATCTAAGTCTCCACTTCTAAAACTAGTCATCGCAGCGTAATTAGCCTTTCCCCACTCCTTTTCAATCATGGCCCGACTGAGGTCTTTACGCTTCTTCTGCACCTCAACCTCCAAGCCAGTACTATGAGCCGCATCGACCATAATATCTAACCACTTGCACTGGTTATCTAGCTCCATGCGCAGATAAAAATTCCAGGTCTGCTGCAACATCTGCTCTAAACGACTCTCCAATCCCTTTGCCCTATAGAGATCACAGTTGATCAACTTAGCTCTAAACATCACCTCCTGGTTATCAGGATGATCAAGCACCGCATCTTCCAACGTTCGAATTACGTCACCCTCAACTTCAGACAATCGCTTAAGGTTCGCCTGAATAAGCGCTCGCACATACCCAAAATAGTAGGAGGGTGTTTGAAAAGCGGAATAGCGAGCATAGCGGATCGCGTTCTGATAAGCCGCTTTAGATATATCCCATTCAGCGGTTTGACTTGAAAGCTCAGCTAACTCACCCTGAAGCCTTGGCACGGTAGGCTGCAACATAACCGCTTTACGCATAAGTGTGACTGCTAACGCCAACTCCCCTTTAACTTGGTGTGTCCGCGCAAGCCAAGTATAAGCCTCTACACATATCTGCTGCTGATCGACAATACGATTTAAGCAACTAAGCGCATCAGCATATTCACCTAGATTAAAGTAAGCGATTCCTTTACCCACTTCTGCCCATGGGAGATCACGCTTATCCGTCAACTTTTCAAACAATACCTTGGCCTGGCTATAACGGCGCATGCGAAGCAAAGCAATTCCGGTTATTCGCTGCAGGAAAACACTTAAGCCAGGGTACAGTTTGCTTAGCGCTTCCCCCTTTTCAATAACCTCTTCAAAATGCTCATCATCTAAAAGCTGTTCGATTGGCTTTATAGCCTCTTTTATTCTGAGCTGCTTCTCGACACGGTGACGGATTTTCCCTTGATCAAAAGGTTTAGAAATATAAGTATCTGGTGAATTTTCTAGGGAACCGAAGAGAAGCTCTGATGCCTCAGCATCAACAATTAGGAAATAAGCACTTGATGCCGGAAAGATAAATTCTGCATTAGCTTCCTGCAGCAACTGAAGTCCATTTTTATCTGCCTTGCCCATATCATAAGCAGCAAAACAAAGGTCATATGTAAACTCACGCATTAAGCTTAGTGCCATATTAACTGAGGATGCGACCTGTATTTGCCCCACGCCCATACGACTCAGGACTTGCCGTAACGTCCCAAGGTCTTCGAGCTTGCTGTCTACTATGAGTGCCGACTTTCCTGAGTAGTTAATTTCCATAGGCATCGCAAAGTTTAAGTATGAGCAAAAGTAGCATATAAATCAGGCTATTATCAAAGTTTAGGCCACCTTACGGGCAATAAAAAACCCTGCAGGGTCACTACAGGGTTTTTTTAAAGATTAATTGGTAATTAATCTTCTAAAAGATCACGCCCTTTACCCGCAGCAATACGCATGCGCAGCGCATTCAGCTTAATAAAGCCAGCAGCATCTTTCTGATCATAAGAGCCAGCATCATCTTCAAACGTAGCAATGCTTTCATCAAACAAGCTATCGTCAGAGCGTCGGCCAACAACTTCTACAGAGCCTTTATACAACTTAACGCGAACATCACCATTCACATTGCGCTGTGAATAATCGATTAGCTGCTGCATCATTTTACGTTCTTCTGACCACCAGAAACCGTTGTAAATTACTTTCGCATATTTAGGCATCAACTCATCTTTTAGATGAGCCGCTTCGCGGTCCAAGGTAATAGACTCGATTGCACGATGTCCTTTCATCATGATAGTACCGCCGGGTGTTTCATAACAGCCGCGAGACTTCATTCCAACAAAGCGGTTTTCAACGATATCCAAACGACCTACACCGTTCTCACCACCTACTTTATTAAGATATTCAAGCACAGTAGCTGGGCTCATTGCTTTGCCATCAATCGCTACAATGTCACCTTTCTCATAAGTTAACTCTAGGTAAGTTGCCTTATCAGGCGCATTTTCAGGAGATACAGACCAACGCCACATCTCTTCTTCTGCTTCAGCCCATGGATCTTCAAGAATACCGCCTTCATAAGAGATATGAAGAAGGTTAGCATCCATTGAATAAGGAGACTTCTTCTTACTTTTCGCATAATCAACTTCGATATCATGGGTAGCACAATAGTTCATCAATGATTCACGAGAACTAAGATCCCACTCACGCCATGGCGCAATTACGTGAACGCCTGGCTTAAGCGCATATGCACCCAGCTCAAAACGAACCTGATCGTTACCTTTACCCGTAGCACCGTGAGAAATAGCATCAGCACCCGTTTCATTAGCGATCTCGATCAAACGCTTAGCAATCAACGGACGGGCGATAGAGGTACCTAAAAGATACTCGCCTTCATATATTGTATTCGCACGGAACATTGGGAATACAAAATCACGTACAAACTCTTCACGTAGATCTTCAATATAGATCTCTTTAACACCTAAAGCTTCTGCTTTAGCACGTGCAGGCTCTACTTCTTCACCCTGACCTAAATCAGCAGTAAAAGTAACAACTTCAGCGTTGTATTCATCTTGTAACCAGCGAACAATAACGGACGTATCCAATCCACCGGAATAGGCCAGAACGACCTTTTTAATCTCGGACATTCTCAAGCTCCAACTTGCGAACAAAATCAGCCGCGAAATCGACTGAATGGGATGATTCAAATTTAGCGCGAAAGTATAGCAGAAAACTATATAAGTAGCGAAGCCAAACAAGCGACTTAAAACAAGAAACTGCAGACCGACCCATGCAATTCAGCTAGCCATCAGCAGAGAAAATTAATCACGTTCAAGACGAATCGTCACACGACGGTTACGATCGCGATTCTTCTTGCTGTTATTTTCAACGACAGGATAACGTTCGCCATGATAACGAGTGGTAATACTGGTTGGTTCCATCCCTATACTGATCAAATAGGCCGTTACCTCTTCAGCTCTTCGCTTTGAGATATCACGATTCATCAAACGGCGGCCCATGTTATCGGAATGACCATCAACAAAGACCCCCTTAACACTGTTATCATTTTTGACATACAACGCGATCAAATCAAGCCTTTCACGCGAAGCATCGGACAAACGCCATTGCGCTGATGGAAACAAGATAGCCGTTCTTGCAACTTGACGATAGTTAACCGGCAACAATCCAACCGTACAAGCGACATAATCTGAATATGCCGACTGGAAGTTAACCGCCGATACAGACACACGCAGCGACTCATTGGTCCCATACCACTCTTGCGATGTAAAAGTAGGCATCATCCCTTTATAAAGGGCAGCCAACATATTCTGCGCATGATCAGGCTCTACTTTTAAGTACCCTGTTCTCTCCAAAGGCTTAACTGAACTAATATAACGGGGCGCAATACCAGGCTGCCAAGGCGCAGCTTCAGCAACAAGCTTAGCTCCCTGTTGAAAATGTATATTTTCAGTTGGCTTCAAGACAAAACGAACAGATTCACCCGCCTCATGCTCAAAAACAGCATCACCAAACGCTGGAATCAACTGACTAAGCCGGCAGCTAAATTTTGAAGCCTCTAATTCCCACTTAGCATCATCAATTGAGCTGCGAAATGTCATCGCATTAACAGATGAAACAGAACATAAAAGCAGTAAAGGCAAAACAAAACGAACAAACACAGCAATAACCGTCCAAATAAACCCGAAAAAACATTTTAAAACTAAGAATATCTATATTATTTCGGCTGAAATATGAATATCTTAAGCGAGTAATTGGAGTGACTACAATTACACTGTTAGAATACCCCCATCTTAAACGGAAACCTATCGCCAAGTAAGGGCCACACTTGAGTAACCTTCACAATACAAAACACCCAATGGCGAACCGCTTCCGCGGTTTTCTACCCGTCGTTATCGATGTTGAAACAGCTGGTTTCAATTCCCGTACCGACGCACTACTTGAAATTGCCGCCGTCACACTGACCATGGACGAGAACGGCTTCTTAATTATAGATCAAAGCTTTGAAGCACAGGTTGATCCATTCGAAGGCGCTAATATCGAACAGGCAGCCCTCGATTTCACTGGCATTGACCCTTTCGACCCTAATCGCGAAGCAGTACCTGAACGCGAAGCACTAGAACAGATTTTCAAAGCTGTGCGTAAGTCACTCAAAGCACACGACTGCAAACGAGCTGTGCTTGTCGGACACAATGCATCCTTTGATCAGGGTTTTGTGAATGCGGCCTCAAATCGAGCTGATATAAAACGCAACCCATTCCACCCTTTCTCATCATTTGATACAGCGACACTTGGCGGCTTAGCATTTGGGCAAACTGTGCTAGCGAGAGCTTGCCAAGTAGCCGGCATTGATTTCGATGGAAACAAAGCACACTCAGCTTTATATGACACAACGAAGACGGCTGAATTATTTTGTATTATTGTTAACCGCTGGAAAGAACTAGGCGGCTGGGATATGGTCGATAGCTACGAAGACTATGATGAATAACACTTGTAATTTATAAAGATATATTCACCCAGTCACAAAAAAACCCGCATTAGCGGGTTTTTTATCTTTCCACTTAACAATCTTTATTAAAGATTATCAGCTTCTTCTGTTAGGTAAGATGCAACACCTTCAGGTGAAGCAACCATACCTTTATCGCCGTCTTTCCAACCTGCAGGACAAACTTCACCGTGCTCTTGGTGGAATGCTAACGCATCAACCATACGCAACATCTCATCAACGTTACGGCCTAGAGGAAGATCGTTAACAACTTGATGGCGAACAAGACCATCTTCGTCGATCAAGAAAGAACCACGGAAAGCAACACCGCCTTCAGATTCAACATCAAAAGACTGACAGATACTGTGAGTCATGTCCGCAACCAATGTGTAGTTAACAGCGCCAATACCGCCTTCGTTAACTGGAGTGTTACGCCATGCGTTGTGAGAGAAGTGAGAATCAATAGATACACCAATCACTTCAACATTACGCTTTTTGAACTCTTCGATACGGTGATCGAAAGCCAACAATTCAGAAGGACAAACAAATGTAAAATCTAGCGGGTAGAAAAACACTACCGCTTTTTTACCTTTAGTAGCTTCAGACAGTGTATAGGAATCAACGATCTCACCGTTACCCAATACAGCTGGTGCAGTAAAATCAGGTGCCTGTTTGCCTACAAGTACGCCCATTGTAATAAATCTCCATTAAAGTGCTATCTAGCGTTTAGAAATATTATGATAGAAGAGCAAGCCTCAAAAGCAAGCCCTTAAATCTTAAAACTTACTCAGCATCTGGTTTAGCAGAGTCCGCAACTGATTCTTTGATCACAGTCTCAAGCTCACCGCTTTCAGCCATTTCACAAATAATATCGCAGCCACCAATAAGTTCGCCTTTAACCCACAACTGTGGAAAAGTGGGCCAATTCGCATACTTTGGTAGTTCAGCGCGAATCTCTGGATTTTCCAGAATATTTACAAAAGCAAAACGCTCGCCACAAGCCATTACCGCTTCCGTAGCACGAGAAGAAAAGCCACACTGAGGAAAACGAGGCGTCCCCTTCATATAAAGAAGAACATCATTACCTTCGATTTGCTCTTTGATGGTATCAATTACACTCATTCATACACCTTTCTATTACTAATTCTGGAAACAAAATACGCTATATCGTGGCGAACAATATACCATATATCCGACCATCTTACTCTGTTAATGTACATTTGCTTTTCTTAATCAATCCGATAAAAAAAACCTATCGCTCATTCTTTGTACTAAGGCTTTTAGAAAAATACTGTTTTTATACTGCAACATCTTGCCAAAACACCTAAAGCTGCCTATTATTCGTCCTTTGATTGGCAGCCTTGGCTGCCTTTTTGCGTTTGTAGGGAATTATAAACATGGCTGTAGAATCGATTATGACTACCTACAACCGGTTGTCCGTAGCGTTCGAGCGCGGTGAAGGAAGCTGGTTGTATGACACTGATGGCAATAAGTATCTAGATGCATTAAGCGGCATTGCCGTATGTGGACTTGGACACTCTCACCCTGCAGTAACTCATGCCATCTGTGAGCAAGCAGGTAAAGTACTGCATACATCCAATTTATACACGATACCTAACCAGCAGCAACTTGCTGAACGCCTTACGCAGATATCAGGCATGGAAAACGTTTTTTTTGGCAATTCTGGCGCTGAAGCCAATGAAGCAGCCATCAAACTTGCTCGCCGTTATGGACATACAGTACGCAATATAGACAACCCTGCCATTATTGTTATGGAAGACTCCTTCCACGGCCGCACAATGGCAACGCTTAGCGCAACAGGCAATCGATCAGCCCAGGCAGGCTTTGAGCCCCTAGTCAGCGGTTTTGTTCGCGCACCTTACGACGATATTGACGCAATCAAAAAAATCGCTGAAAACAATCCTAATATCGTTGCCATTCTTGTGGAACCTATTCAAGGTGAGTCAGGCATACAAATACCTGCAGATGACTACCTCAATCAAATTCGTGCCATTTGCGACAACAATGATTGGTTGATGATGCTTGATGAAGTTCAAAGTGGTAATGGCCGCTCTGGTAAATACTTCGCATATCAGCACAATGATATTCTTCCAGATGTAGTTACGACAGCTAAAGGGTTAGGTAATGGCGTACCTATCGGTGCCTGCCTAGCTAAAGGTGTGGCGGCTACAATATTAACAGCGGGCACCCATGGTTCTACTTATGGAGGTAACCCTCTGTCTTGTGCAGCAGCCCTAGCCGTTGTTAACACCATCATGGATGAAAACCTATGCGAACGCGCCGAAATACTCGGTAATAGAATCGCTAACGGCTTCCGTGAGCAATTGGGCCAAGCGGGCTACGTTAACGAAGTCCGCAATAAAGGTATGCTTATTGCCATTGAACTTAGCGAAGCAGGCAGCGAACTTGCCGTACTCGCTAAAGTAAAAGGCATTCTATTAAACGTCACTGGCGGCGGGAAAGTAGTTCGAATGCTACCACCACTAACAATGACGGATAGTGAAGCTGAACTCCTTGTAAATACACTCTCTCAGATTATCCGCGTTTATGCAGCCGATGAGCGCAGCTCAGAAGCAAAAGAAGACGGTCCGGAAGGCGAACGTAGAGCATAATGACTACTAGACACTTTTTAACACTCAGAGATCTAAGCTCTGATGAGCTACGCAATCTAGTGAAGCGCGCTAGCGAACTTAAGGATATACGCAACCGCGGTGAAGTATATGAACCTCTGAAGAATAAAGTAATGTCGATGATTTTTGAAAAGTCATCGACACGTACTCGTGTTTCTTTTGAAGCAGGTATGGCGCAATTTGGTGGACATGCAATGTTCCTATCTCCACGCGATACCCAGCTTGGCCGCGGCGAACCTATTAGTGACAGTGCGCGAGTCATCTCTAGCATGGTCGATGTTGTCATGATCAGAACTTTCAGCCATAAATTGGTACAAGAGTTTGCTGCAAACTCATCTGTGCCTGTAATTAATGCGCTGACAGATGAATACCATCCATGCCAGCTATTAGCTGATATGCAAACTTATTTCGAGCATCGTGGCGACATCCAAGGTAAAACAGTTACTTGGATTGGAGATGGCAATAATATGTGCCATTCCTACATCAATGCAGCACGCCAGTTTGACTTTAAGCTGAATATCGCCTGCCCTGAAGGCTTTGACCCAGATATGACACTGGTCGAGGAAAATAAAGAGCGTGTATTTATCACTCGCTCCCCTCAGGAAGCAGTTACAAACAGCGATCTAGTTGTGACTGATGTCTGGGCCTCAATGGGCCAAGAGGAAGAACAGAAAGAACGAGAAGAAAAGTTTACTGGCTTTCAAGTTTCACCGGAACTCATGGATCACGCTAACCAAGATGCATTATTTATGCATTGCCTTCCCGCTCACCGTGGCGAAGAGATTAGCATGGACATGATGGAAGATCCGCGCTCGGTCGTTTACGATGAAGCAGAGAATCGTCTACACGCTCAAAAAGCCCTACTCGAATTCCTTCTCGTTAAATAATCAAAATGTGTAGGTAACCTAAGTCTTTTTGATGGTTACCTACCCTTCTTGCCCGACCGTACTATACTGCGTATATTGCATTAACTGAGCAGGTCTGGAGAAAATTACTCATGGTTGAACTTCGTCACCTTAAAACACTGTCAGCTTTACGCGACGCTGGCAGCCTTGTTGAAGCCGCTGAACGAGTTCACCTCACTCAATCTGCTTTATCGCATCAGATTAAAGATCTGGAAGACCGCCTCAACTGCTCACTATTTATCCGCAAGACTAAACCTATCTGTTTCACCAGCGCTGGACAACGACTCCTGATTCTTGCGGATGAGATTCTACCGATGATTCGCAACACAGAAAGAGATATAGCGCGTCTAGCAGGAGGAGAAGCCGGTAGACTTAACCTTTGCATCGAGTGTCACAGTTGTTTTGATTGGCTTATGCCAACCATCGATCATTTTAGACAGCATTGGCCTGAAGTTGAACTCGATCTGTCCAGTGGATTTAGCTTCCAACCCTTACCCGCACTCGCTCGTGGAGACTTAGATCTAGTCATCACTTCTGACCCTGAACCAAGAAATGGGATCACCTATATTCCACTCTTCACTTATGAGTCGCGCTTAGCAATCAGCAAACAGCATCGACTCATGGCACGCAGGTACATCCACCCCGAGGATTTATCCCAAGAGACATTGATAACTTACCCTGTAGAACACCAACGTCTAGATATCTTTAACCACTTTCTAGATGAGGCAGATGTTGAACCCCAAGCAATTAGAACCGCAGAACTAACCGTCATGATGCTGCAGCTTGTTGCCAGCGGACGAGGCGTTTCAGCTCTGCCTAACTGGGCTCTTCATGAGTATATTCAGCGGGACTATATTGCCTCTAAACCTCTTGGCGAAAAAGGCGTCTGGTGCACACTTTATGCCGCGATTCGTGATGACCAAAAAGACGCTGAATTTATGGTCGATTTCCTAAATACAGCAAAAGATGTATCTTTCCGCAATTTAACGGGTATCAAGACAGCCTAATTACTCTTATACTGTTTCAACTGGTTTTAATGGAAAGTTACCATCGAGAATCGTAGCAACATGAATGTATTAGAGCTGAAAATAAATTACAGCCAGAGTAATTCGTTCTCTTTACACACCTACTTTATTTAGGTCTGTAGGCTTTGTGCTAGCCGCACAAAATTGACAGACCACCCCCTCTTTGCATTTACTTGCAAACTGACTTACACCAATTTTCATAGTATTTATATCTATAGCCAAAGCTAAAACACCCTAGGAATAGAAGAAGATGACAACGTCGATATGGACCCCTTCCAGCTGGAGAAGCAAACCTATTGTACAACAGCCTCAATACCCAGATATTTCAGCCCTTAATCATGCAGAAGCAACACTTAACAATATGCCCCCGCTCGTTTTTGCCGGCGAAATAAATCAACTACAAAATGATTTAGCCAAAGTAGCTAAAGGGAAGGCTTTTCTTCTACAAGGCGGTGACTGCGCCGAGAGCTTCAGCGAATTCAACGCCGATAAGATCAAGGATACATTCAAAGTATTAATGCAGATGGCAATTGTCATGACATTCTCTGCCAGCTGCCCTGTTGTAAAAGTGGGTAGAATTGCAGGCCAATATGCCAAGCCACGATCCAGTGATATGGAAAGCAGCAACGGCATTGAACTGCCTAGTTATCGCGGCGATATTGTTAACGGCATTGAATTTACTAACGATGCTCGACAAGCTGATCCTGAACGTCTTGTGACCGCATACCATCAAGCAGCATCTACACTCAACCTCCTACGCGCATTCTCACGTGGCGGCTTTGCAGACCTACACCAAGTACATGCCTGGAATCAGAACTTTGTCACCAAAAGTCCGCTATGTAAGAAATACCAGAACCTAGCTGATCAAATAGACCAGTCAATTCGTTTTATGGAAGCCTGCGGCATTAATGCGACAAACACGCCTCAACTGCATGAGACGTCACTATACACTTCTCATGAAGCACTACTTTTGGGTTATGAAGAGGCCCTGACTCGTCAAGACAGCCTCTCTGGTAACTGGTACGACTGCTCCGCTCATATGCTATGGATCGGTGACCGAACACGCCAACCCGATCATGCCCATGTAGAGTTCCTCCGCGGTGTGAAAAACCCTATCGGCATAAAAGTGGGTCCTACAACAAAACCTGATGATCTAGAAAAACTACTAGCAGTATTAAATCCGAATAACGAAGCTGGCCGTATCACCTTAATTGCCCGTATGGGTGCCGAGAAAATCACTGACTTCCTCCCACCTTTAGTCCGCGCAGTTAAAAACGGCGGACATCAGGTCATCTGGAGTTCAGACCCAATGCATGGCAATACAATCAAAGCATCCAGTGGCTATAAAACTCGAAGCGTCGATGCAATTTTAAAAGAGATGAAAGGTTTCTTTGAAGTACATCGTGCAGAAGGGACACATGCCGGCGGTGTGCACTTTGAAATGACGGGGCAGAATGTAACAGAGTGTATTGGTGGTGCTTATATGATTTCCGAGCAGGATCTAGCAGACCGCTATCACACCCATTGCGACCCTCGCCTCAATGGTGAGCAAGCACTAGAGCTAGCCTATTTAATTGCTGACACATTGAAAGCAGCACGCCAATAACAAGGCAGGCTCCACATAATAAAAAGCCTGCTTTTAGCAGGCTTTTTATTAACTAATTTTCCAGCAAACCTTTTAATACAATATTGTGATAATTAACAACACCTAAGACCTTATCAGCCTCTATCACTGGCGCATGAGCTAAACCAAAGCTCTCAAACAACCGCGCGCAGTAACGAATATCCATTTGAGGATCAACTGAGATCAATGGCTTAGCCATTACTTCATAAACATTCACACGCTCTGGCGAACGATCTTTAGCAACAACATTTTTAGCTATATCAGATAATAACAATAGGCCATATTCATCATCTTCATGCCGCTTATCAATTATCAGAACCTTGGCACCACGCTCTTTAAATATCTGCAACGCCTCTTTCACTGTAATCAGACCATCAATAATAGCGAACTCATCAGTCATAACATCTTGAGCCCTAACAACCTTTCTTGACGAATTCATAGTTCATCCTCAACCAGATTTGCTAACTTTTCTACTTGATGCGCCACACCTACCGCATCCTCAACATCAATCTGTATTGCTATTCCTCTGCCCGGCTGCTCATCAAGCTCAGCAACTTCAGATATAGTTTCCAAAATCTTTCGGCTTAAGTGCTCTTCAACAATAAAAAGGACGACATCTCGCTGAGTCTCTAAGGTTAAGCCAAAAAAGGTTTTAGTTTTGGTAACCCCTTCACCACGCGCATTATTAATGACTGTAGCACCTGTAGCACCCGCTTCCCTAGCTGCCTTCATGACAGCATCTGTCTTTGAGTCTTCGACAAAAACCACTAATAACTTAAAATGCATATCTGCCTCTTTGACTAATTCTAGTCAGTTACCTGATTACGCTTTCCACGAAATTCAGAAATTTGAGCATAAGCCATCACTGTAATCATCGGAAACAAACTAGCAAATGCAATCAAACCAAATCCATCTATTAAAGCGCTTCGACCAGGCACTGTCTCAGCAAGCCCTAGCCCCAACGCTGCAACCAACGGCACAGTAACCGTTGATGTTGTTACCCCACCAGAATCATAAGCCAGCGGCACAATCATTTTCGGCGCAAAGAAAGTTTGTATCACGACCACAACGTAGCCAGAAATAATAAACCAATGAATAGGGTAACCCGTAACAATTCGCCAAGTACCTAATGAAATCCCTACTGCCACACCAATAGCGACAGCGATTCGTAACCCCCAAATACCGATAGCCCCACCAGAGACTTCATGTGCTTTAATCGCCACAGCAATCAAAGAAGGCTCTGCAATCGTTGTACTCGCGCCGATAGCAAAAGCAAATATGTAAACCCAGAAATAATCACTCCAGTGCAGTGCTCCAGCAACAGAACCACTCCAGCCTCGAATGAAATCAGGATCAGTCAACTGCTCTGCCATTAAGCGCCCAATAGGAAACAGCGCTTTTTCTAGGCCTAACAAAAACAGAGCCAGCCCAATAATTACGTAAGCAAAACCAATTAAGACTTTACGCAAATTAGCAATACGACGCCTAATTACCAAGAACTGAAAGCCAAAAATAATCAGCGCAATAGGAATAACATCTTTAATGGTTGAAAGGGTTATCTGAATAAATTGATTCAACAACTCCATCAGATCACCATCCCGTATACCATAACAAAAATCATAGGCGTTAATGATGCAAAAGCGATCAAGCCAAAACCATCAATCATAGGATTACGTCCCTCGATTGATGAAGCTAAACCTACACCTAAGGCTGTAACTAACGGAACCGTAATTGTCGAAGTGGTAACGCCGCCAGAATCGTAAGCAATCCCTATAATTTCCCTTGGCGCAAACATAGTCATAATCACAACAAGCATATAGCCTGCAATTATCATGTACTGAATCGACCAACCTTTAAGTATTCGCAGGACGCCTAAAACAATAGCCAAACCCACAGAGAAAGCAACGGTATAACGTAAGCCAGAAGCATAACTATGCTGAGACTCCTCACCCACCTCAATCATTCCACCCGCGGCAGCCACACTCGCAGCTTCGGCAGCGACAGCAATTAAGGCAGGTTCAGCAACAGTTGTTCCAAAACCTAGAGAAAAAGCAAAAGTAAGTAGCCAAAAGACACTGCCTTTACGCGCAAAAGCATGGGCCATACTCTCACCGATGGGGAAAAGCCCCATCTCTAGGCCATAAATAAAGAAAGTTAACCCCGCTACAACACATAGCAATCCAGTCACCAAACCCACAAAATCTGGAACCGACTGCTGTAAGACCACTACCTGAAAAAATGCGATAACTAACACAATTGGAGCAAGATCCCTCAAGCTCCCAAACATAGATCTACCTAAAGCGAATAACCCAGCTTTCAACTCGGGTAACTCCTTATAAAATAAAGGGTTATATACAATTGAAAGGCTACTTCGATTCAACCCAAGAGTAAAGAAAAATACAAAAAAAAACCAAGGCGCGAGCCTTGGTTTTTCATCTGATTAAGTATTCTTTAATTAGGCACTCTAATCTTTGTATTTACACCTTCGAAGATAGTTTCATGCTGTTTATTGGTATAACTCCCTGTTGTCTTCTCTATATCAACCATACCAGCAACACTCTGAGCACTACCACCAAATAAGGCGCCATTTACACTGCCTGTAACAGAGCCATCTTTCGCACCTAGCTCACTTGAAGCAGCAGAAAAATTAATCCCATCAATAGAACCTTTCGTTACTGTAAAGCCAACTTGACCGACAACGTTTTCACCACTCACACCAACTTTGCCATCTGAGCCACCATTCCAGATACCGCTCCATGAGTTATCTGAAAAATCGATGCGCGCTATAAAGTTACCGCCATCAATCGTAGTTCCTCGATAAGTAGCAACAGGGCCATGCGAGCCTATATAACTGTTCAACTGGTCTAAAGAGGTTGTTACTCCACCATAAAGAGAACCACCTTGAGACATGTAAACTTCACCATACTGATTATCGTACCAACCACCCGAACCTACTCCCAACCATGGAGAACGGCTATAGGAACTCATGCCCGACTCGCCATTAACAGTTCGCTTGTTTAGGTTAACACCGTTACGACTTACATAACCTTCAGCGCCATCAACAGATAGCTCATAACCTTCATTACCCTCTACGTCAAAAGAGCCCATCACATAAAGACCACCACCAACCTGAACTCGAGCTCTACCTTGCTCGCCACCATCAAAAACAGGCTGAACATCAGCTTTTAAGATACCAACATCACCAGGAGCGCCCATCATACTCTCAGTAGGTTTAACAGATCGAGATGAGATCGTAACAAATCCACAATATGAACCAGCATCACAACCAATTGCATCAACAGGAGCATCATCAGTCGGCGAATCAAATCCAGCTTCATTCAGCCTATTTCGACCCGTCTCTCCCTGCAAAGATGCAGCAAATGCTAACGCGCCCAAATTAAATTCACCGCCTGCAGCAGTTGCATAGTTCTGAGCCCACTGGCCCCAAGAACCTACAGAGTCTTCCTCTTCGGAAGTGCCAGTATTCGCCGAAGCAACCAAAGATGAAGTCAACAAAACCGAAGCAATAGAAACAGATACTAAATTACGCTTAAACATCATGTTATTCCCTGTCTTAATTTGCGACCCTGCTCCTAAACAAATCAATTAGGCGGGTAAGAAGAGTATTTGTTCATATTCTATACATCTAGTTAGTATTTGTAACTGTACCAAGGTACATATACCCCCTTATTTTTTTACCGCTATTCCATATATCAAGCTCCAATCCACCCAAAACATATCATTCTCCTTATACAGTCTCAGGTATTCATGCATCGCCAGCAAAATCTCTTCTTCTTTTTTTTCTATACCAAACAAGCCCTTAAAGAACTTAGCTGCAGCCTCGAATGAGCCAAAACACCAAGAAACCTGCTTTCGTGTTTCATTTACAGAAAAAAAACCTGTATTTTCAAATAATTTGCTTAATGAGCCCGTTTTAATAAAATTTCCTTTGTGACCCGAAGGATTATTACCATTCACATAACCATTAAGCCATTTAGCCATATCCGAGCCATTCTCCACATCACAGATAACAATACGACCGCCCTTCTTAAGCACTCTATAAGCTTCATTAATTGTCGCCTGATGATCTTCACTATGATGCAGACCAGCCAAGCCAAGGACAACATCCACTGATTCATTAGCGATAGAACACCAATTTTCCACACTATCATCAACACTATAATATTTTGTAGAAAGCCTGGCTCTTAATTCATCACATGGCTCTAAACATATCAGTGATACGTCACCCTTTAAATAATCATATACCCCATCAGACAAATACCCCCCTGCAGCCTGAAGATCCAAAACAATATCACCCGGCTTAAGCTCACCCAACTTTAGCAAAGGCTCTCTTTCAGCATCCCTTGCATTAGGAAACTCTTTCATAGCCCATTCAGCAGATACCGCCGGTACATTGCGCTTACGGTTCATAATCAATCAACCATACTCATGAAATCTTCATACTTTCCACCCTTGGTGCGAGAAATAGAATCGAGATATTCAAATTCACATATAAAAGGGTATTCGAACCTTTCAATAAACAACGCTTTCAACTTACCCTCTTCATTCTCATCCAATGGCGCCGTGACAACCAAGCGAATAAGCAGTGTATCCAGAGCCTTTTGCACAAGCTGCAGCTGCTTAATCTTATCAAGATTCCAATAACTAGCCGGAAAACTAGGCCAATGCGTACGACCATCAGGGGTTTTCATCATATTACGCTGCCGCCCCATTATCTTTTGAATCACAGGCATACCTCTACCACAACCACAGGGCTCCCCAAGCTGAGCGTAATCACCTACAGCATAACGAATCAAAGGAGCACCAAAATTTAACAATGTAGTCACGACAACCCTTCCCGTTTCACCTACATTACAAGGCCTATCGTCTTCATCCAAGATTTCAACCATGAGGCCTTCTGACTGGATGTGATAATTACCTTGCTCAGGGCATTGCATTGCGATATATCCTACCTCCTGAGTACTATATACATCTGTAATATCTACCTTCCAAACTCTCTGACAAATATCGCGTGTCGCCTGAGTCAGCAGTTCACCATAACTACGAATCTGCTTCAAATTTGGTAATTCTATCTGCTGTTCTTCACATTTCAGAGCTAGCTCACTTAAAATAGAAGGCAAAGAAAGTAAATATTCAGGATTTTCAGCTTGAAGCCATTCTAACTGTGCAGAAATGTCTGTTCTAGAATTTAAAACACCTGCAGGCCCCGTTTTAAATACCGCCGCAGCACCTCCACCCCAACTGGAACCTTTTAACGGCTTACCCGGCTCACCCTGCTCCGGCCGTATCGAAATCAATTTTCCAGAAAAATCACGTTTATGCCAAAGATGCTCTCTTAAGGTAAATGCATCCCAAAAAGCCCGAGTAACTTGGGTGCCATATGCGGTAATAGGCATGCCGGTAGAACCAGAGGTAGTAATCTCATTCAACTGATCATGCCCCTTCAAAGGCTTCTTATTAATCAATTGAGCCTTAGCACCCACCAGCTCCTCTCTAGACAATACAGGTATTTTTTCCCACTGCTCTCTATTTAAGGCTCCACTTATCTTGGGTATTCGATCTTGATACAGTGGAACAGAGCGCTGAGCGACATACAAAAGGGACTGGGCCTGCTTCAACTGAAAATCCAGTATCACTTCAGCAGTCT
>DJLT01000042.1 GCA_002435145.1 Neptuniibacter sp. UBA6509 | reverse complement strand
GCTATCAAAGCGGCTTTTTCAATGCACAACACTCACACTTAGATACTATTTAAGACCTAAGATATCCTGCATATCAAAGAGACCTGAATTCTTACCTTCAAGCCATTTGCATGCACGTACCGCACCTTTAGCAAAGGTTAAACGGTTACTTGCTTTGTGAGTAATTTCGATACGTTCGCCTTCAGTCGCAAAGAGAACCGTATGATCGCCAACAACATCCCCTGCACGGATAGTCTCAAAACCGATCTCTCCACGTGGGCGTGCACCGGTCATACCTTCACGACCGTATACTGCACACTCTTTCAGATCACGGCCTAACGTGTCTGCAACCACCTCACCCATACGTAAAGCTGTACCCGAAGGCGAATCAACTTTATGACGGTGATGCGCTTCGATCACTTCAATATCATAATCTTCATTACCTAACGCAGCAGCGGCCACTTCAAGTAACTTAAAGCATAAGTTCACACCTACACTCATATTCGGTGCAAATACGATTGCAGCCTTATCAGAACACTCTTGTAAAACCACTTTCTGCTCATCTGTTAAGCCAGTCGTACCGATAACGATCTGCTTAGCGTTTTCCGCACAGAAAGCCACGTTTTGTAGCGTTACTTCGGGTGTCGTAAAGTCGATAAGTACATCGAAATCATCTACAGCTTCAGCCAATGAACCTTTTAATGAAACGCCTAACTTACCAACACCGGCCATTTCACCTGCATCAGCACCAATAAGCGTGCTCGTAGATTCAACAATAGCTGCACCTAATTCAATACCTTCAGCCATTTGAATCGCTTCGATATTAGCTTTACCCATGCGGCCAGCGGCGCCGGTTACTGCTACTTTAATCATGCTTATTTATCCGTTAATTTTTATCATGCAGAATGTTTTGATCCATATCCAAAGCAGGCTTATCACACGAAGGATGACCTACCGCTCTGGCTGGAACGCCGACAACCGTTGTATGGCTTGGCACATCATCAAGTACCACACTACCCCCACCGATTTTAGCGCCGGAACCTATTTCAATGTTACCGAATATTTTTGCACCCGCAGCAATCATGACACCTTCACGAATTTTAGGGTGACGATCCCCACAGGCTTTGCCTGTTCCGCCCAGTGTTACTGACTGTAAGATCGATACATCATCTTCGATCACACTCGTTTCACCCACAACGATTCCCGTTGCATGGTCAAACATAACACCTTGGCCAATTTTAGCAGCAGGATGTATATCAACTTGTAGCACACTGCTCACGCGGCTTTGAATATAAAGCGCCATGCTCTTGCGCCCTTTGTTCCACATATAATGTGCAACACGATACGCTTGAATAGCATGAAAGCCTTTAAGGTAAAGCAGAACAATTGAATGTTTATCTATCGCAGGGTCTCGAGTACGCACCGCGGCAATATCAGCACAAACAGCAGCGATGATATCAGGCGCTTCGCGAAAGACCTCTTCGATTACAAGACGAAACGTGACAGCAGGAACTGCGTCGTCATAGAGTTTACGGCTTAATAAATAAGCCAAGGCTGAACAAAGGCTTTGGTGACCTAAAATATTAGCATGGTAGTAACCAGCCAATACGGGTTCATCAATAACTTCTTTCTCTGCTTCAGCAGTAATCTCATCCCAAAGCCAATTTGGGCATTCTGGATTCTGGCTCATGCCATCTCCATCGTCTGCCAATTAGGCGCTGGAGTATTCAACACACTCCAACGCACTAACTGATAATTTTTATGTCATGTCTTCAAAGAAACTCTTTACCGAATCAAAGAAGCCATGCTTTTTAGGGCTGTGCTTACGTGTACCTTGTTCCATCTCTTCTTGGAACTCACGTAACAACTCTTTCTGACGGCTGCTTAGTTTAACCGGTGTTTCCACAACAACTTTAACTAACAGGTCGCCGGTTGAGCCGCCGCGTACCGGTGCAACGCCTTTACCACGTAGACGGAACATTTTTCCGGTCTGTGTTTCAGACGGTACTTTCAACTTAACACGACCATCAAGTGTTGGTACTTCTAATTCACCACCTAATGCAGCATCTACAAAGCTAATCGGTACTTCACAGTACAGATGCTTACCATCACGCTCAAAGATTGGATGTTCTTTAACATGCACCTGCACATAAAGATCGCCGGCTGGACCACCATGCGTACCCGCTTCACCTTCACCTGCAAGACGGATACGATCACCTGTATCCACACCTGCTGGAATCTTCACAGAAAGGGTTTTGGTTTTCTCTTTACGTCCATGACCATGACAATCATTACAAGGGTCAGAGATAACCTTACCTTCACCATGACAGGTTGGACATGTTTGCTGTACAGAGAAGAAGCCCTGCTGCATGCGAACTTGTCCTTGGCCGCCACAGGTTCCACATACTTTTGCAGATGTCCCAGGTTTAGCACCTGAACCGTCACAAGTTTCACAACCAACTAAGGTTGGAACCTCGATATTTTTCTCTACGCCGCGAACCGCTTCTTCAAGAGACATCTCCATGTTGTAGCGCAAGTCTGCCCCACGCTGCACGGAACTACGACCGCCGCGACCACCGCCGCCACCAAAGATATCGCCAAAAACATCGCCGAAAATATCCGAGAAGTTACCATCATGACCACCGCCATGACCTCCACGCATATTGGGATCAACGCCCGCATGACCGTACTGATCATAGGCACCTTTTTTCTGTGCATCAGACAGAACTTCGTAGGCTTCATTCACCTCTTTGAACTTATCTTCTGCTTCTTTATCATCCGGATTACGGTCTGGATGATACTTCATCGCCATACGGCGAAAGGCTTTTTTAATATCCCGATCAGATGAGTCACGGGAAACACCTAATACTTCGTAAAAATCTCGTTTAGACATGGTCACAACACTTGTCACGGCTTAATGCCGGATATGACAACGCGGGCATAAAGCCCGCGGTGCCGAGTAATTCTACTTTCCGGCTTGAATAAAGCCGGAAAGCCTATGCTAATTCGCTGATCGAATTAATGAATAGATGACTTATTTTTTGTCGTCTTTCACTTCTTCAAATTCAGCATCTACAGCATCATCGTTACCGCCTGCTTGCTGTTCTTCGCCAGCAGCGCCTTGCTCTGCTTGCTGTGCAGCTTCTGCTTCAGCGTACATTTTCTGAGCAACGCCAGAGATCGCTTCAGTCAATGCAGTTGTTTTAGCTTCGATCGCGTCTTTATCATCCGCTTTCAAAACTTCTTCCAACTCAGCTGTAGCAGCTTCTACTGCCGCTTTCTCTTCAGCAGTCGCTTTATCGCCCGCTTCTTCCATTGTTTTCTTAGCGGAATGAACCATAGCATCGCCTTGGTTGCGCGCCTGAGTCAGCTCTTCAAACTTTTTATCTTCTTCAGCGTGAGCTTCAGCATCAGTAACCATCTGCTCGATCTCATCATCGCTCAAACCAGAAGATGACTTAATTACGATAGACTGCTGCTTACCTGTCGCTTTATCTTGAGCAGATACGTTCAAGATACCGTTGGCATCCAAATCGAAAGTAACTTCGATCTGAGGAACACCACGTGGAGCAGGTGGGATTTCAGCCAGATCAAAACGACCTAGAGATTTGTTCTGAGTCGCTTGCTTACGCTCACCCTGAACAACATGGATCGTTACTGCATTCTGGTTGTCATCAGCAGTAGAGAAGATCTGAGACTTCTTAGTAGGGATAGTCGTGTTCTTCTCAATAACCGGCGTAGAAACACCGCCCATTGTTTCGATACCTAGACTTAGAGGCGTTACGTCTAGTAGTAGAACGTCTTTAACGTCACCTGCTAGTACCGCACCCTGAATCGCAGCACCCATTGCTACTGCTTCATCTGGATTAACGTCTTTACGAGGCTCTTTACCGAAGAAAGCAGTTACTTTCTCCTGAACTAAAGGCATACGAGTCTGACCACCCACCAAAATCACTTCATCGATTTCAGAAAGGCTTAGATCAGAATCTTTAAGCGCTAGACGACATGGTTCAAGAGAGCGTTCAACTAGCTCTTCAACTAGAGACTCTAACTTAGCACGAGTGATCTTAACGTTAAGGTGTTTAGGACCTGAAGCGTCAGCTGTGATGTAAGGTAAGTTAACATCTGTCTGCTGTGCAGAAGATAGTTCAACTTTCGCTTTTTCAGCACCCTCTTTTAGACGCTGAAGCGCAAGAGGATCACTGTGTAGATCGATCCCTGTTTCTTTCTTAAATTCGTCTGCTAAGAACTCAATCAAACGTAGATCGAAATCTTCACCACCTAGGAATGTATCACCATTCGTAGATAGAACTTCAAACTGGTGTTCGCCATCAACTTCAGCGATTTCGATGATAGAGATATCGAATGTACCACCACCTAAGTCATAAACAGCGATTGTTTTATCGCCTTTAGACTTGTCCATGCCGTAAGCAAGGGCAGCAGCTGTTGGCTCGTTGATAATACGCTTAACTTCTAGGCCCGCAATTTTACCTGCATCTTTAGTTGCCTGACGCTGAGCATCGTTAAAGTAAGCAGGTACAGTAACAACTGCTTCAGTCACTGACTCACCTAAGTAATCTTCAGCTGTCTTCTTCATCTTTTTCAAGATTTCAGCAGAGATCTGAGGAGCTGCTAGCTTTTCATCTTTTACTTCAACCCAAGCATCGCCATTATCAGCTTCGATAATCTTATACGGCACCATTTTGATATCTTTCTGTACAACATCGTCTTTAAAACGACGACCAATCAGACGCTTGATAGCAAATAGAGTGTTCGTTGGGTTAGTAACCGCCTGACGTTTTGCTGGCTGGCCTACTAAAATTTCACCATCATCAACATAAGCGATGATGGAAGGGGTAGTACGATCACCCTCAGCGTTTTCAATTACTTTAGATGTGTCACCGTCTAATACAGAAACACAAGAGTTTGTGGTTCCTAGGTCGATACCGATGATTTTACCCATTTCTATTTGCTCCAATTCTTTCTGTCCTGCTATGGCGGACAGTGGTTCAATCTGTAAATAGCTATGTAAATAACTTAAGAAAATTGTTTAATAACTACGTTACTTACTATGCAATCTATATAAGTACGTTTTGTGCGGTTTCAAGGGCACAAAACGATTTTTTCTTAACCTTTAGCTACAACTACCATCGCTGGACGCACTAAACGGCCATGTAATGTGTAACCTTTTTGCATCACTGCAATCACGCTATTCGCTTCCGCATCTGGCGCCTCAACCATCGACATCGCTTGATGTAGTGCAGGATCAAATGCTGTACCAATAGGGTTAACTTGTTCCATGTTGAATTTTTGCAATCCAGACAGGAACATATTCATTGTCATCTCAACGCCTTCACGCATAGATTTAAGCGCTTCATCATCGCCAAAGGCTTCAATTGCACGCTCAAGGCTATCGACAATTGGAAGCATCTCATTGGCAAACTTCTCTACACCAAACTTATGCGCTTTTTCTACATCCTGCTCCGCACGGCGACGCACATTCTGGGCGTCAGCTTGGATACGTAGCATTTGGTCTTTCAATGACTCAACCTCAGCAACAGCAGTCGCCAATTCCTGAGCTAGCTTTGCCGCATCTGCTGGCTCTACTGACTCATTCGACTGCTCAGGGCTATCATTCACCACATCTTCTGCCTGAGTCTCTTCTACAGGCTGTGCTTGTTGCTCATCTACTGGGTTCTGTTGTTCATTTGCCATTGTTCATCTCCAGCCAGATCCAATATTGAATAATTGGAACGTCTAGGTGTTAATTTCATTTGCAGGATATATGGGGACAATCAGAAACCTTTCAATATGTTTCAGCAGTTTTTTTACCAAAAAACACGATAAATATTGCATCAACTGAAAAAAAGGCTTATACAGAAACTACTGTATAAAAACACATGTACTCTATTATGCTGAATCAACTAACTATTCGTGACTTTGCAATTGTTGAAAACCTTGATCTTGAACTCAATCAAGGGATGACTGTCGTTAGCGGTGAAACCGGAGCGGGCAAGTCGATTATGCTTGACGCTTTAGGTCTAACGCTCGGTAAACGCGCAGAAGGGGGCACCGTAAGACAAGGCGCTGAAAAAGCGGATATCTCCGCGAGCTTTAATATCAGTTCTATTCCTTCAGCCAATAAATGGCTAGAAGAAAACGATCTTGATAACGAAGGCGAGTGCATTCTGCGTCGCGTCATCACGAAAGAGGGCCGCTCACGCTGTTATATTAACGGCCGCCCCTCTCCTGCAAATACAGTCAAAGCATTGGGCGAACATTTAATAGCTATCCATGGGCAACATGAGCATCAGCGGCTTTTGAAAAAAGATCATCATCGCACACTGCTGGATGATTTTGCCGGCCTTAGCAAATTAGCAGAACAAACACGCTCGTCATTCTTCCTCTGGTCTAAGCTAAACGCTGAATACCTTCGCCTATCAGAACAAAGCGCGGAGCAAACGGCGCGAGTGCAACTACTCAGCTATCAAATAGAGGAGCTTGATCAACTCGCCTTAGAAGCGGATGAACTGGCTAAACTGGAAAATGAGCAAAAGACGCTCGCCAATGCCGGAGAAATTATTAGCACAGGCCACAGCTTTATTGGTATTGCTAGTGATGCTGAAGAGAGCAACTGTGTACAACAACTCAATCACTGCCAACAGTTACTTGCCAGTATTGCATCCACATCCCCCTCTGTGCGCCAAGCAGCTGAGATGATCGACTCTGCCCTAATTCAGGTAGAAGAAGCCAGCACCGAAATAAGACACTACCTTGATAGAGTTGAGATCAATCCGGAACGTCAACAACAAGTGGAAGATCGCTTAACGGCAATCTTTGATATTGCGCGCAAGCATCGCATCAAACCGGAAGAGATAACGGAATTTCATCAAAAATTGAGTGATGAACTATCAACACTCAGCCGCTCTGATGAAGAGTTAGAGCAGTTAGCCCTTGATGCTGAAGCAGCCCTCACCGATTATAAAAACTATGCCCACAAGCTGAGTGATAAACGAAAAAAAGCAGCCAACAAGCTCAGCAAACTTGTCGATCAACAATTACATAACTTAGGCATGCCATCGGCATCGATTTCCGTCGACCTGAGTCAACTCGACAAACCAAACGCCAATGGTTTTGAGGAAATCGAATTTCTCATCATCACCAACCAAGGCCAACCGGCAAAACCGCTCGGAAAAATAGCCTCCGGAGGAGAGCTGTCACGTATAAGCCTTGCTATACAAGTGATCACAGCACAAACCTCAACAACCCCCACACTTATCTTTGATGAAGTGGATGTAGGCATCGGCGGTGCGATTGCAGAAGTAGTCGGCAAGCTCTTACGCCAACTAGGTGACAACGCACAGATCCTTTGTGTGACCCACCAGCCGCAAGTCGCCTCACAAGGTCATCAGCATCTCTTTGTAAGCAAACGAAGCGATAAACAAAGCACACACACACAAATAGATAGGTTAAACAAAGAGAAGCGAGTTGAAGAGATTGCGCGCATGCTTGGCGGTATCGATATCACTGAACGCTCTATGGAACACGCTAGAGAGATGTTAGAGATTGCTTAGTTTTTATAGGAATATATAAAAAAGGGTTATTTCAGTTACTAAAAGACCAGCTTAAAGCTGGTCTTTTAGTATTCACCGAAGCTGAGAAGATTTATTTTTTATCTACAGCGTCTTTATGGACACCGTATAAATAAATCGTTTTATCTGTAACTTCAAAACCCATAGATTCTGCAATTTCATTCAACAAGGCATTTAGACGTGGATCATTAAATTCTTTTACGATGCCACTTTTAACACAAACAAT
Organism: Neptuniibacter sp. UBA6509; assembly: GCA_002435145.1. Lineage (GTDB taxonomy): Bacteria > Pseudomonadota > Gammaproteobacteria > Pseudomonadales > Balneatricaceae > Neptuniibacter. Next base: position 21,352 of record DJLT01000042.1, on the reverse strand, counting down.
GTGATCATGTTCTTCATCACGCGCCAATTCAAAAACTGAGTGACCACCTTCAAAATGGTGACGCGTCACAAGGCCTGCAGCCTCAAACTGAGTTAATACACGGTAAACAGTCGCCAGACCTACATCTTCACCTTTTTCCATCAGCAACTTGTAGATATCTTCAGCACTGAAATGATCGCCTTCGCCTGCACGTTCCAGAATTTGATAGATTTTCACACGAGGCAGGGTAACTTTAAGACCCGCTTTTCGTAGTTCCTGATTTTCAAGTGACATAATAATTCTCTAGGCTATGGGTGATTACAAGTATGCTATACAAGCTGAATTGCTTGTTCAAACGCGCACGAAACTTTATTATCCGCATTTACGCACAAATGTGGAAGCAAAATCAGATGCAAAAAATTCTTATTACCGCAGTTCTTACTTTAGCACTGTCTGGTTGTTCCGGTTTCCCCGGAGTATATAAAATTGATGTCCCGCAGGGAAATGTTGTTAACCAAGAGATGGTAGATCAACTGCGCCCAGGCATGACAGAGAGCCAAGTTCGCTTCATTATGGGCAGCCCGCTTATCACAGACACCTTCCACAAAGACCGTTGGGATTACCTTTACAGCAAGAAAAGCGGCTCTGAAGGTGACGGAAGTTACGTAAGAGAACGTATTTCTCTTTATTTTAAAGATGGAAAATTAAACGGACTTAACGGCGATTTCCGCCCAGGTGGAAACAAAGACCAATAAAAATCTAGCGCGCAGCTTATTCAGCCTCTTTCTTTGCTTTCATTTTGGCTGCGCGTTTTGCTCTTGCTTCTTTAGGGTCAGCAATAAGTGGTCTATAAATTTCCACTCTCTGCCCCTCACGCAACAAAGTTTCCTTAGGGTTTTTGAGCACTTTAGCCCAAACGCCCATTGGCGTAGTTTCTGGATCGATCTCTGGATAAAGCTCAACAATACCTGATTTGATCACCGCTTCATAAGCACTGCATTCGTCAGGAACATTAACTGAAATAATTTTTTGCTCTGTTGGCAAAGCGAAAGCAACTTCTACAAGCATTTTAACCTCTTAACCGTATATCTCATCCGCGCGCGAAACAAACGCATCAACAAGTGTTGTCGCCACTTGATTAAAGACTTTGCTCATCGCTAAGGATGTAATTTTACCTGAAAATTCGAAGTTCAAATTCAGATGCACTTTACAGGCTTCGTCACTGAGGGCTGTAAAATCCCAAGTCCCAGCTAACGTAGAGAAGGGGCCATCTTCAAGCTCAATTATCATTTGAGCCGGTCGGCGCAATTGGTTACGTGTTGTAAAACTGTATTTGATGCCCGCTTTAGACAAAAAAAGCGTTGCCACAAGTTCGTCCTCAGACTGGCTTAATAGCTCAGTCCGAGAACACCAAGGCAAAAACTCAGGATATCGTTCCACATCATTAATAAGATCAAACATCTGTTCTGCAGTGTGCAACACCAATGCACTGCGATCTACCTGAGCCATGCCTTTAAACCATCTCCTACTTCAACTTTTCAACCAAGTTGATAACAAAAATTGTTGCTACCGCTACCGGTGCAATAAAGCGCAACGCAATATACCACGCATTGAACAATAGAGGAGAAGACATTGCCAATTCATTTTCAGCCATTTTCCTCTTCATAAACCAGCCAGCAAAGATTGCTATAAACAAGCCGCCTAGCGGCAACATGACATTTGCAGTCATAAAGTCGAGGAAATCAAAGACGTTAAATCCAGCGATAGTCACATCAGACATAAAGTTAAATGAACCTAGTGCAGCAACACCTAACGCCCAAACAATCACACCCAATACGGTACACGCAGGAATACGATGCCAACCGAACTTCTCAACCAACCAAGCCGCAGCGGGCTCCATCAAAGAGATTGCTGAGGTCCAAGCAGCGATACCTACCAGTAAGAAGAAGACAAAACCAAAGATCTGCCCTCCCGGCATCTGACCAAAAGCAACCGGTAAAGTTACAAACATCAAACCAGGGCCAGCGCCAGGGTCCATGCCATTGGTAAACACAATTGGGAAAATAACTAAGCCCGCAATTAAGGCCACCAACGTATCCATGATAGCGATCCAAATAACAGAACCACCAATAGACGTTTTCTTAGGCATATAAGAACCATATGCCATGATTGCACCCATACCTAGCGACAAGGTAAAGAACGCATGGCCTAAGGCTTCAAGCACTGAATCCCATTTTAATTTAGACACATCAAAATGGAATAAAAAACTCCAGCCTTTAGCAAAACCTTCTGTCTGCATAGAGTAGCCAAGCATAACTAGAAGCAGAACAAACAAAGCCGGCATCAAGAATTTAACTGCATTCTCTAAGCCTTTTTTAACACCACCGACAATAACCAGCATGACCATCACAACAAAGATCGAATGCCAGATAAGCAGCGTTTGTGTATCGGCCAGCAATCCATTAAATACATTACCTGCGTCTTCACTGCCAATAGCAATGAAATCTCCAACCCCCATACCCGCAATGTAATACAACACCCAACCGGCCACGACAGAGTAGAAAGAGAAAATCATAAAGCCAGCCAGTACACCCATCCAGCCGACAAATGACCATTTTCCTGAATGACCGGATTCTCTAGCCACATCTTTCATCGCATTAATCGGGCTTTGACGCCCACGACGGCCAATGAGAACCTCGGCCATCATGATAGGAACACCTACTAACAAAATGCAGAATAAATAAACTAATACAAAGGCGCCCCCGCCATTTTCACCGGTAATATATGGAAACTTCCAAATATTACCTAAGCCAACAGCTGATCCCGTCGCGGCCAAGATAAAGATCCAACGAGATGCCCAAGCACCGTGGATAGACTTTTTTTCCTGCATAATACAAAAGCTCTCTAATTATTATAGGGGTCTAGAAAAGCGGAATTCTTTCATTTTTTTAGCCTAAAGTACAATAGATTGAAGCCTGATCAGTTGCATTAGAAGAGACTTAAATAAATCTAATTTTTTAAACAAAAAAACAAATTATTCTTTAATATATAGAACAGTAATACACATTCTGCATTACTACTTTATCAACAATGACTTACGCTCTTGTTAATAAATAAATCCGCGCGCATACAGAAGCGCTTTCCTTGTTATCTACAGCACTATATAATCGCTCGCCATGGCCAAAAAGAAAAAAGCCCCATCAGGCAACTCCATCTGTCAGAACAAAAAAGCACGTCACGAATTCCTTATTGAGGACAAATTCGAGGCGGGATTAGTCCTGTCTGGGTGGGAAGTAAAAAGCCTACGCGAAGGCAGAGCACAACTCGTCGACTCCTATGTAATCATCCATAAAGGTGAAGCATGGCTCGTAGGTGCGCATTTTACCCCGCTAAAAACGGCCTGCACTCACGTTGTTGCCGATCCCACAAGGCAGCGCAAGCTACTCTTGAATCACAAAGAACTCGTTAAAATTATCAGCGCCACGAATGCAAAAGGCCTAACCTGTGTCGCTCTTTCCCTTTACTGGAAAGGTAATCGCATCAAGTGCGAGATAGCATTAGCGAAAGGTAAAAAACAGCATGACAAGCGTGCTGCCGATAAAGACAAAGACTGGGCACGTCAGAAGCAAAGAGTTCTTGCAGCCAAATAATATTAGCTTCAATAGCTAAAACTCTGTCCGATCAAATCATTCTCACTGAGAATATTTAAAAGCGACATGTCACAAGCTTTGCATTTTTTTCATACTGATTCCGATTCCTCTGAATTTTTTTCACCTTATAGCCTGTTCAAAAAGCGCACAATCCACTTTCTAAATCAAAAACTTACCCAATTTATAATCAAAACCCTTCTAACTCCCGCCAAGCAAATCATAAACAAGCGTTTTAAATAGATGTTTACCTTCCTTGATTTTCAACTTATCGAGTGCAATAGTTAAATCCACTAGCCGATAGGACGGTTAATGAGTATTCAGGGAGAATGCTGTGCAAACACAGGGATTTCAAATACAGGTGAATGGTATCGGTGATGCCAATGCACTTACCATCAGCCAGGCTCACCAGCACTTTGGTTTATCTAAGCAAGAGTGCATAGAGCGCATTCTAACCTCTCCTTCCATTTTACAGTCCAACCTGACTCACGAACGTGCACTTCAGCTAAAAGATGCACTCTCTAGCTTTAAACTTCCCTGCGAAATCATTGATAACAATGCCACGATAAACTCTCATCAAGCGCGTTACGAAATCGCAGCTCACATTACTAAATTTGACCATATCGCTGAGTTTGCTGCAGAACTCGCTGCATTTACAGGCCAAACCGGCGAGGAGATTGTTCACAGTCTCACGCAAGTACCTGCGATACTTTTAGGGCAGTTATCTAAAACGGTGGCACAAGATTTAATTAAACGCTTTTCAAAGCCAGGGATTGAACTCATCGCATCACCCTCAGGCTCTGCACGCTACTCGGTACTGGCTTATATGCCCAGTTACAATGAGGCCACCAAAAGTCAGTACATAAGTTTTGGCCTAAACCCCATTGATAACTCAAGAGAATGCCTACAATGGTCAGCTGATGATATTACCTACACAGAGGCGCATTCTATCTGGCAAAAAGCAAGTGAGTTTCATCTGCCGGTACATATCCAGAATCATGATTACTACCGCTTTAACCTCAAATTAGAAAGCGCACCGATAAAAGAGAAAACGGATAGTTTTTCTCACTGGCTAACTCGCAACTTTTCTATCCCAGAAAAAATACATGCCAAGCTACTAAATTCACTGCCCATTATTTTAGAGCGTTCCCTCCCCACTGAGAGAGCTCAAGAATATTTACTGGAGATGCATGAATTTGGAGCTACAGGAAGCGCGGCCTCGGTCTCAGGTGATAAGTACAATATTGAGTTCAGCGAAATTGATTCAACTAAGTCACTGCCCCTGAGTAACTTAATCAACAGCATAATGGGGCGCGCAATCGCGCTGCCAAATGTGAGTAAAAACACGCTGCTAGTACCTCTCTACGCTAATACTCACCAAGCACTGTGGATTATTCACGAAACAAAAAAAGCGGGCCTGAGCGCTCGCCTGATACAAATTCATGAGAACAAAAGGAACTGGACATCATGAGCTCTCAACCTAACCGTTTTGCTTATTTGTTGGATCAAGTGGCATCACTATTAAAAAGGCAACAATACGATACCGCCTTAGAAACATTACACGTTCTTAGTCAGGCCGCCATGCAACAAAATCTACAGCTGATTCTACAACGCTATTTAGCTGAGCTAAGTATGGAATGCTTAGAACTCTGCGGCCAGCTGAAAACGGCTCTAGATATTTGCGAACATAGCATCCAACAATATCAGCTACAGTCAGAACCATTATCGACTGACGCTCAAAAAGATCTAATCACACTCGAATTGCGCAAACTCTGCCTGCTCATAAAGCTTGACCGACGTAATGAAGCAAGTATTCAAAGTAAGCACATACTGACACTGTGTTCATTAAAGCAGCAAATCTCTTTACAGCCGGTCATTACACGTTTAAACCGCTTTAGTAGTGCATCACATATCCACCTCACAAAAGAACAAAAACACATCGGCCTGTTTCACCTATCTGAAAAATTGATCAACGAAGGGGCTGAAGCCTTTAGCTAAAAAAAGCTCTGAACATTGCTGTAGAAAGGATTTCTATCACTGCTAATAAGCAGTTGAAAATGCAATTGACCTGTTAAAAAAGGTCTGCCGTTTTGCACCTTCACCTGTGTAAATGGAATAAAGGAGAGAATGATGAATTTTGATAATCAAGTCGCCGGAATGACTCCTGGGCAAGCACTTATGGACGTGCCGATCCCAAAACTTATCGAAAATACAGCAAAAGCCATCGCCTCCGCACAATATGAACTCGATGCGACATCGGTTAAAGCCGCGACTTTACTGAGCGAAACTCAAGTTACGTTTAACGACGCAGAAGGCATACCCCGCGATCGAAGCCTTTTAGAACTCGGTTTTATCCCTCAGTTTTACCATTTCACTGAAACTGAGATGGAATTTAAGGTCACGATATCTGTACGCGTTGAATCCGGCATTGATATTGGAGGAGAAGCCGAAGCAGGGACGACAGCCAGCTCTGGCTTCCCTGTCGCCTTTGCAGGCTCTATATCCTTTGATCTCCACCATAAATACGAATTTGATATGGAAGCCGTCTCACGCATAAAAACAACGATGCGCTCAGTCCCACCACCGCAAGCGTTTCTAGACGCGATAAAAACCCATGCCGCTTCAGGAGGCGGATCGATCACGTCAGATCCTGCACCCTTGATGAGTGACTCAAATAAGCCCCCTGCTGACCCTGTCGTTGATAATAACTCCCCTGTGGATAACGACACGCCAACAGACGATGGCGATACAGACACAGACGGCTAATTCGGGGATATACCATGTCACATAATAAAGTGATGGCAAGCTTAGAGCAGTCCCCACTACCCAGTCTGCTTAATCAATTAGGTAGTGCGATTGCATCTGCGCAACGAGAGCTCGATATAAACTCAATCAATATGGCGATGCAACTGGGTGATGCTGAGGGGCACGGTGTTGATGTAGGCGAAGGGGAAAAACAGTCTCTTATCAGCTTAGGGTTTGCGCCTGTTTTCTACCATTTTAGCGAAGCGACCATTGATATAAAGGTTTCACTTTCTACCTCAACCAGCACTGAATCTAAATTTGGAACCTCCGTCATGGCTGGGGGCACCGCCTACTTTGTCATGTTTGCAGCAACAGTAAGTGCTTCATTCAGCAGTAAATACAGTTTTTCATCTGAAGCCAGCAGCTCAATTAAAGCACGCATCGCTTCCATTCCACCCCCCAATGCATTTCAAAACTGGCTAGCCAGCCGAGAGGCAACTAAACCAAAAAACACTGATACGCCCTAATAACAATCATTTAAATTTACAGGAGTAGACCATGTCGAATATAGGACGCGACTTATTAAATGTCCCCATGGGAGAGATGATCAGAGAGATGGCATTTGCCATCGCTGACGCTCAATACGAATTGGATCAAGCCAGTGTTCATGTTGCTCAGATGATGGGCGGCCGAATGCCTATTTTGGATGACGCTGGCAATATAACCGGCACAGAAGACACACGTGTATTCTTCGGTAAAGATGAGGATGGAAATTCTCAAAAGCTGAGTATGATGGAGCTCGGTTTTTCACCCACCTTTTATCAATTCACGAACAACATTATTGAAGTAAAAATTGCTATCAAGATGTCACGTGAAATCGAACGCACTAAAACAACCAACACCACCAAAGATCTGACTAGAAGAAAAGGTGGCGTTTTTGGTGCGATATTTGGCGGCAGAACAAAAATCGGCACCACCACCGTCGATGCAACCTACTCCAGCAAATATAACTACAGCGCAGAAGGCGCAAGTTTATTACGTTGCAATTTAGTCCCAATCCCCGCCCCTGCAACCTTTGAAGAACGCGTTCGTGCAATGATTGAAAATGAAAATCCATCTGACGATACCTAACTTCAAATTAACGCAGGAGTACTAAGCTATGCCTCGTGTAAATATTGGACGTGAACTCAGTGATGTACCTTTTGGTGAAATGATCACCGGTATGGGATTAGCCATCGCCGAAGCTCAATACGCAATGGATGAAAGTGGTCTTCGTCTCGCTCAGATGATGAGCGGTGAGTATGAAGTCACTGAAATAGACCCAATCACTGGACAGACCAGCGTCACAACAAAAGAATCTATGGTCCATTTCGATGGCCAAAAAATGTCGCTAATTGAATTAGGCTTTACCCCTACCTTCTATCAATTTACCGACACAACCATCGAGATAAAGATCTCCATCAGCTTCACCGAGCAATCTGAATTTGAGCGCAAACGCTCAAGCAAATCAGTGAGCGGAACCGCTTTCGGCTTCATTATCGGTGGCCACGCAAAAGTACGGACCACTTCCGTCAGTGCTCGCTATGCCAATAAGTTTAACTATTCGGCTGAAGGCTCAAGCTTGATGCGAAGTCGCATCTTACCTACTCCGCCTCCGGCAGTACTAGAAGAGCGTATTCGCGCCATTGTTGAACGCAATCAACCTGATCCAAATTAAAGGTCGGACATGAGTGAGTATTTAGACTGGAGCGATCTACTTGAAGACGATGAAACGGGCGAAGCATCTGTTTCGCCTGCATTCCCTGAGCAAAAGGATGAAAAGACCTTAGCGGATCTGCTTCAAATGGATCAGATATCCGACGAGCTCAAAGAACTGATCACTCAACATCAGACTCTTGAGCAAGAGATGGATCAACTGCTTGGGCGCTCCGAGCCTGAAGAAAAAAACTGGGACAGCATTCGCTTTCCAATGCCCGTACACACGGCAGAGTCACGTTTAAGAGATCGAAAAAACCTGCATGCGGAACATCTTCTCGCTGAGAAGAAAAAGAAGCACTTGGAGAGCATCAAGCTGCAACGAAAAAATGAAGAAAAACAGTTACACCAAGCCAAAGAACTGAAGAAGCGCAGACTACTTTTAGAAAAAGCGGAACTACACAAAAAACAAAAACGCCAAATCCTACTCGATGAATTAAAGCGTTTAAGGCTCTGTGAACGTCAAATAGCCAAACGAAGTCACGAGCAAAAGCTCATGGAGGAGCAACTGCAAAGAGAGCGATACAAGAAAATTGCTCGTCAAAGAGAACTAGCAGAATTGGAAAGATTAAAAGCTCAAAAAGAGCTCGCTCTTAAAACTGCCCTACTCAAGAAAAAGGAGCAGTCAGACTATTTAGAGCGAGATGCCATTAAAAAAGAGCAGCAACACAAACAGAGATCAGTTTTAGATGAGTTAGCAGCCAGACAACAGCAGACTCAAGCACGCATCCTACAGAAACAGAAAGAAGCACGCTCTTTCGAACTACAAGAACAAAAACGACAAGCGCGCGCATTACAACGACAGATTGAAAGACGTAATGAGCAAGCACTGTGGGGGCTCTAGCCTCAGATGATTAATGTGGAGTATATGACATGACAAATCAGGTAGCCCAAGGGCAAAATTTAGATGACTTCCTGATCAATTTAGCAGATGGCCTGACTCAAGCTCAGAGCACACTTAATCGCTCTCCTGTGCTTAATGCCTATGGCCAAGAAGCGCTGGTTTACCATATCCCCAAAATGGAGTTTGAACTCAAGCTTGATATGACATCAACCTCTTCAAGCAATAACGCTTCAAGCCGAAGTCTGAAATCAAAACTTGCCTTTCGCCCCTCCAGCACAAGCAACAATACCCAAACAGCTAGCAGTGTCATCCGTGGTGTGATGGTAGCCACCCCCATCGATTCAGGCCGCCCCACTCCAGTCGTCACACTCAGCGCAACAAAAGCCTCAGCGACCAAAGTCAAAATAGAGCTACGAGGCAGTGACAGTGTAGGTCAGCCCCTAAGCAATCAACTGATAGAGATCAACATTGACCGAGAACTATCAGAAAAACTCAACAAACAAGAACGCAGAGGCGCGTTAAAAAGTGGCACCAACTTAAGCCAATCAACGCTAGAACTAGATGCTAACGGCTACGCAACTTGCCAACTCAGCATTGCGACCTCCGAACAAAAAAAACAGATGATTGCGATCAGTGCTGATCTCTTATCTAAAACAGAAACACTGCTCTACAGACATCAATAGGAGATAAATAATGGCACTGCAAATCTTAGCCACACTTGTTGATAGCAATAACAAAGCGTTAAAAAGCGTTTCCGTAGATGTCTGTTTTTATAATTTAGCAGGCCGCACTCAACGTATCGCCTCAGGCCGAACCTTATCTAACGGACAATTTAAAGCCCAAAACAGCGCGACACTGAAAAGCTTTTTACCCCGTGTGGTATTACGCACCCAACAGAATGGGAAATGGGTCAATCTCACCAACACGCCCTCCAGTTATAGCAGTAAAAAGCTAGATTTTGGTACCGTAAAAGTCAGTACAAGCCCCGTACTGACGATGGCAAGTACGGCGTTCTACCGTATTCCAACCTCGGTATCCTCCACAGCCGTCAATCTCTCAGCCAGCAACGCAAGCACAACACAGTTAAAAACATTAAAAACCACCAATGAAACGCTTTCCAATCAACTTAAAGCCAGTAAAAAGTCCGCATCAACGCTAAGTTCTCAAATCGAACAGTTAAAAAGAGCAGCCCAAAATTCATCTCAAAGCCATGAGAAACAAAGAAAAGAAAATAGTTTAGAGATCAACAAGCTAACCCAAACTAATTTGGATATTGCCAAGCAACTTAAAGCTAAAGATCTGCGCATTCTTGAGCTAGAGAAGCTCAAACCAAACGCTAAACCTTCGATCCAAACACAAGAACTCAGTAAAGACGAAGTTATCTCCTCTGCCATGGAAGCGCTAAACAAAGCAGACACGCAGAACAAAGGACGATTTCAACTCAGAAGCGCCAAAATGGATCTAAAGGTACTCCCGGGTAGCAGCAAAGATAAAGTTCGCCTTATCAAAGACGCCAGCAGTTTATCGCTTATCGACCCAAGGCTTTTATCCACACTGGTTTTAGATCTAGATATTAACGAAGGCACGGAGCAGTCAGCTGCTGAAGTGCTTAAAATGCCTGACCTGACGGGCTATACCCACAGTCTAGCTTCAAGGCGACTGGATGAGATGCAATTGGAAGCACAGTGGTACAACCAACAACTGCCCCCAGAACAACATAACGAAACAGGCAAGATCATCAGCCAAACCCCTAAAGCCGGCGCCCCTATCAATGATGACGCCGAAATAATGCTAATCATCGGGGTGTCTCCCCGCACAGGAGCTTAAACATGTCTCATAACGATATTTTTAAAGATGTGCTGGCCGCGCCGCTAGGTGAAATGATCTCAGAAATAGGCACTGGCGTTGCTGAGGCACAATTTGCCATTGATGCCAAAACCATTGAAAACATGAAACAGATCTACAGTAGTGATGATGAAACCGTGGCGGAGCTAAGGAACATCGGTTATCGCCCGACTTGGTATGTAATTCCAGAAGCCACAGCAGAGATCAACATGGCCTTGTCTCTGCGCCAAACGCAAGACAGAAACGGCAACAGAAAAACCGAATTACAAGGCACTACCGTCGACGCTAGCTACCAAAACCAGTTCGAATTTAACGTACAAGCCAGCAGCAAACTCACGCTTAAGTTTCTGCCAGTGCCTGCCCCCATTCAAGTAGACAACTTAAACATTGTGCCGCATGTCGTCGGCCAGCCTTTAGCCACCGCAAAAGTACTTCTTGGGCGTTTAGGAATTGATCATCAAGTTAAACCGGCCAATGCAGCCGATAGCAAAATTGTGACAGCAACCTCCCTTAAAGCAGGCGAGTTTATTGAAGCTGATCAGCGATTAGAGCTCATCATCTAAGAAAAGGTTTAAACATGAATACCAGCGGACCCGATCTAGCCAACCTAATCAGACAGTTATCAGAACAAACGTCAGGCTCCGCTGAGAAACCCGACGCATTGCAGATACAAGCGCTGTTAAATAACACAGCCTCTGCGCAACAGGAACAAACGGCACCCGGAGGCTCGGCATTACAAAATGCGCTCAGGCAAGTCAGTGGGCTATCCAATTTAGACGCATCACAACTCAGCAGGCTTTCTGATTTATCACAACCGCAGTAGAAAAGACGACATGTAGTTGATGGACCAAAACAGTGAAAACATGCAAAGACTTGGCATAAAAAAACGCCAATAGGAGGCAACATGTGCACACCAGGACAGCAAACCGCAGCCGCTTTATCTCGAGCAGGCAGTGACGGTTTAAACAACCGTATCACCCCTCAACAATCACTAACCATTGATGCATTTGACCGCATCATCGCCACTCTTAGTGCACATCCTATTGATGAAGGGCTGTTTTGGGATTCAATCGATGGCCTAGACCGCTTTGTAAACCATACGGATTCATTCAACACAGCACTGCGCAATCGAAATTTCAGAAGCTTTGCTGCCAGCAACCCTCAACTACAGGTCAACAACAACATCTGGAATGCAATTGTCCGCCGCTACGCCACCATGAGCAATGACCACAAAGGGCGTGTGAACGTATTCCTCCACGGTAAAGTTAAAGACTCTTTAACCGGGCAGCTCGCATGGGAAACCCACGCTCAAGCCGTATCCATGATGGAACAAGCGGTACGGTCACTCAATGCGCTCAGCAGGAATGAAGCGCAACTCACAGAATGGCAAGTACGGCTAAGAGCGATGGCCACCTCATCCGACCGAACAACCCAAGAAGCCGGGCAGCAGATTATGGACGGACTAGGAATAGAGTCCGTCGTTGCCTTAGATAGTACACAACGGATGGCCAGCAGCATAAGCGCCACCAGCCGCCTAATCAGTGAGACACTCACAGATTTTAGAGTAATCGCACCGCAATCCCTTTTCGCAACCATCTGCCAACTTCCCGGCGCTCAAGAGGGGCTCATTCGCTCTTTAGGTGCCAGCCAAAGCAGCTTTATTGTTCTGTGCATTAACCAAGCGATTGATAGAGGCAACTCCCAGCTATCTACTGAAGCTTGGGTAAGATCAATCTCCGGTATCACCGCAGGCATCGCCGTCGGCATCATAACGGGCGGTGCAGGTACACCCGCAGCTGTCGGTTTAATTGCAGGCATGGGCACCAGCGCAGTCATGGGATTGCCCGGTCTACTTCAATCAATACGCGCCGTTGATCAAGCCCGTATCGGTGAAGCCTCCGGCACAATGGATGGCCAAGCAATTGAAAATGCAGAGTCATCATTAACTTGGGGAACAGGGCTTTATATTGCAGGAATATTGATTCCGAATGGCGCAGGCAGCTTTATAGGCGAAACCGCCGGGCAAGTATCTGGAGCGAGCCTCTCAACCATCCTTGAGATCATAGGCGCCTTAGCTCCGTCCTCACGCGAAAGTGCAGGTTTCACCGCCTTATGGGAAAGACTCAATGCAATGACGCCCGAAGCTAAAGAGCAGTACTCGAGCGCCTTTGAAGCCGTCATGGAAGAGAAGAACATCCCAGCAACCGCCAGACCCGCGGTACTGGCTGCTTTTATCGAAGCTAACCTAGCATCACTCGACAAAACACCAGCAAAAGCCAGCAAGGATCTGGAATCATTCTGCGATCAATTAGGCCGCCAACAGTAAAATGAATACAATTTATTAAAGAAAGACTTATGCACAGACACAAACAGCAGTTATAATGCCAAGATCTGGGGATGACTTGGCTTCGACGCTGATTACAAAACCTTAGGTGCATGTCGAGAATGTAGTGGATCTCGTAAATCCCTCACTACACAGTTATAGTTGCTAACGACGATAACTACGCTCTAGCCGCTTAAGTCGGCTTGTGCCGCTCCTTCAGGTGTCTGTAACTAAAGGATTTTGCGGTATCATTCGAGACAGAATCGCCCGGATGCTTTGCCTTAAGCTGAACGGTTAAAACTAAAAAGGCTCGCCCATAACACCCTGGTTCTCGGGTCGTGACGGGTTAATTAAATAGAGAAACCTAAACATGTAGATCTTGAGGCGGAGGATTGACGGACGCGGGTTCGACCCCCGCCATCTCCACCAAACATAAATCTTATCGCTACCGATAAGTACTCCAAACCCCACTCATGTGGGGTTTTTTGTGTATACTCACTTCCTAGCTGTTCTTTACACATCCTTAGAAAGCCCCCATTTAACAGGGGCCTTCTTGGGGGCTTTTAACCACTCCAAAAGTGAGGCCCCCAAATTGGACTGAATACAGGAAGTAATCATGCCGTTAACAGACCGAGCTATCAAAACAGCCAAAGCCAGTGAAAAGGACTACAAACTTTCCGATGAGAAAGGCCTGTATGTATTGGTAAAAAAGAATGGCTCTAAGCTTTTCTATTTGAAATACCGCTTCAACCGCAAAGAGAAGAAACTTTCTTTTGGCCCCTACCCCGAAGTTAGCTTAAAGAAAGCAAGAGAGAAGCAAGATGAGGCCCGTATGCTACTTAGAGATGGTATTGATCCATCTGCGCATAAAAAAGCCCAGAAAGCTTCCCAAAAGCTCCTAGCCGACAATGCTTTCAGATCCGTAGCCCTTGAATGGTTTGAAACAAAACAGAGCGATAAAACCCCCGGATATCAAAAACGCGTATTAAGAGCGCTCGAGCACGATCTTTTTCCTTCTATCGGCACAACTCCGATTAGCGAAGTCACTGCTCCCATGTTGCTAGCCGCGCTTAGAAAGGTCGAAGATCGAGGCGCAGTAGAAACAGCCCATAGAGACAAACAGATCGCTGGGCAAGTGTTTCGTTATGCTATAGCTACAGGGAGAGCAGAGCGAGACCCCTCCCCTGATCTTAAAGGTGCTCTCAAACCAGCTAAAACTAAGCATTTTTCAGCAATTACCACCCCAAAAGAAGCTGGCCATTTGATGGCCGCTATCGATGAATTTAAGGGCACTCCTGTTGTAAAAGCTGCATTAAAACTCTCTGCTCTTTTTTTCTGTAGACCTGGCGAATTAAGGCACCTGCGATGGTCAGATATAAATCATGAAGAACTACGCATTGAACTAGTGGCTGAGAAAACCCACCAGCAACATATCATCCCCCTTTGCGAGCAGGCTCTTACAGTTCTCAAGGAACTCAGAGAACTCCTCCATTATGTCAGAGAGGACGAGTACATCTTCCCGTCTGCTAGAGGGCGAAGCCGCTGCATGTCAGAAAATGCAATTAGAGTAGCTCTTCGCACAATGGGCTATAGCAACGACACCATGACCGCTCACGGCTTTAGGGCCATGGCTAGAACATTACTAGATGAACAATTAAATTACCGCGTTGAATGGATAGAACAGCAGCTTGCTCATGCGGTGAAGGATGCAAATGGCAGAGCCTATAACCGAACAAAGCATTTAGAGCAACGTACCCAGATGATGCAGCATTGGGCTAATTATTTGGATCAGCTTAAAGCGCAGGCATTGGCAGGAAATGTCATCACAGCTAGCTTTGGAGCAGCAGGGAAGCATTAAAGGATTACCATGAATAAAGACCAAATAGCATTTATCAAAGCCGAACATTTTCACAAACTGACTAAACTACACCCCTTTGAAGCTGAAGGTATGAACTTTTATGTCAAAGTAAATGGATGGGTAAGCGTTAGTAGTACAACTCCCCCAAATCCTTTTCACACCACTGATATAAATATTGACGGTTATTTCTTGATTACAAGCATTCAACATGAAGAAGATACCTCTCTTCCTGACACACAGGCAAGACGTCAAAAATTTATTGGCTCTCTCAGCTGCAAGTCCGGCGATATAGGCATGACTACGGAGAAATCGATAACACTTTTCCCTGATGGCGACCGGCAGCTAAACAACGCATTTTTTAACTTTTCATTAACAAAAGTATTTACTGCATCCGGTGAAGTAATCTCAACTAACCCTCAGAGCATAGAGGGCATTTATTTTACATTAGAAGATTTATACATTTTTTCTGATTCTTTTGGAGTTCCCAATATTAAGGAAAAAGTGAAAGCGCTACTCCCCAACATAGATCCGCCACAAAAATCGACCAAACATTCTGAATTAAACCTTCATAAGCAAACATCCTCACAACTGTATGACCTACTAGAAGCAAATAATATTTTTTGGGAGCTGTACGATCCAGACGATCCCTACACTGCTCCGCTTAAAAAACAGGTTTTACAGTGGTTCATAGATAAGGGCTACAACAAGGCGATTGCCGAAAAAATGGACACTATCCTAAGGGATGGTAGAAATCAGCCGGGCGGGCGACCCCCAAACTCTTAAACCCCCTTTACCCCTTTTTCGAAAGGGGTTTTATCTATTTCCTAACCAATTTTCCCTTCAGCATTGCCTCATCAAATACACATCGGAAGCTAGAGGCAAGATATGAACACCACCAGACTATTACGCAGACCAGAAGTAGAGCGTTTCACAGGGCTAAGCAGAAGCAGTATCTATGCGCGTATGTCCCGAAATGAATTTCCAAAACCTATCGCGTTAGGCGGACGATTAGTGGCTTGGGAGGAAGCCGATATCCAACAATGGATCGCTGATCGAATAGAAGCCTCAAAGCAACTGAATAAAACCGCTTAGTCGCATGTCTAAGCTTTTAAAAACACTACTTCAACGGTCAGACTATCTGGCCGTTGAGTACGGTAGGATAATCCTCATCCCCAAAAACAAGGACACCCAAACAAGTGACCGCTGGTTAAAAGATAACTGGCTAAAGGTTGCCTCAGAAATTCTAATCACATCAAATCAAACTGGCTTTGCTTATCAAGAATACACTACCGGCCTATACACTCAGCATAAAGCCGGCTCTCTCCATCTAACGTTGTATAATCCTGTTACAGGCAATACTGCCTACGCAATATTTAATGCAAAACTAACAAGAGAACGAAACACTCGGTTCGGGGATGAAAATAAACCACTCCCCAAAAAAAGATTTACGGTTAAAGAACACAGTAGCTTTACGAAGTTTTGGCGTGATATGAACATTCCTCTGCCAAGAAGGCTTTCCGCTTTTCATGATTGTATGGGAAAACTAAAACACAGATTGATAAGCGCTAAACTTGATGAGAATGGGAAAGCGATTAATAAAACATTAAAACCATTTTCAATAACACATGAGAAGCTCATCTCCCTTGCGGCAGTAGCTGACATAACGCAGACATTGGCCAGACAAACGCCAAACAATTACCAGACAAACATTCCTGACAAGGAAAGTGCGCAAACTCATTGCCTATCAGCTATAGAGACTATTTCAGGTACGTGTATAAATCACTACGAAGTAAAGGTTAAAGAGACAAAGAATCAAGTTAGTGCCACTATACATCCATTAAATGGACATAAAGCACCTGAAGACCAAACCCTTGAAGAATGGGATATGGACTACGATAATGCCGCAACAGCGCATAGAGAAATATAGAGGTTAAAACCGATGAACTACCTATTTTTTATCATTGTAGCAGTGGCATTTATTACATTTATCGCTTGGAATTACTGGCCAAAAAAAACACCTCCGCAAAAGCGCCAAAGATACTACTGCACCCATTCGGTTGATAAAGACGGCAATGACATGATTCTAACAAGAGCAGTTAGAGAAGAGGAAATTTAGGCCTATCGACTGCGATCGGTCCGGCAGCCTTTTACTATGGTCTCAAGCCAGGCTTGAACAAGAGAGCTAAAGTCGCCTAGAATAAAGACAAATGGATTGGGCAGTCTCGGTCGGCGTTATAACCCCGGTGCTTTCATAGGGGTTTTTCGCTTCTCAAACTAGGAAAAATCTTTATACCCTTCGGTTGACAATCCTCAAGTTATCGTCATAATTACCAGCAATACGGCCCCTTTCGGTGAGACTGCATTGCAGGATCGTTGCTTAGGGGTTTTTTATTACCCGTCATTCCAGTCCCAATGATCCCAATCATCAATAACACCCATACCTTTTAAGTTCAGATCGAGTTCCTCAAGATCAGGAAAATCGTTAAGTAAATCAGTCAGGCGTTGCCACCAAGTTGATGATGGATTAATCGTCTGTAACATAAACTGTGCAATACAAAAGACTAAGAATGACCTTGCCTGAATATGGCCGTTACCCCAACCACCTTCAAATAAAGAAGCTTCACCTCGCCCAGGCTTCTTCGGCTGCTCAAGCATATTCCGGTTCCACAACCGGCTGTGATGCGCACAGACATTACGCAAATAGTTAAGACTTCTTAGCCAAGAGGCAAAAGTACGGCCATTTGCAATACCATACTTACGTGAAATAGCATCCTGCTCTTCTGCTCGCATACCTGCGTAGAGATGCGAAAGTGTACCAAAATCCCATACTTCACAAGCGATCCATATTGGCAGCGGCAAACCATATTTTGTTTTATTGTGCTGAATAAACGCCTCGCCAGACCGATTGATTAAACGGGCATGCTTTTCCTGCCAGCGGTGCAGAGGCGTTAAACCTGTCTGCGGATCAATCACCGAGGAAAATTCATCATGCAATAGCTCTGGTTTTAGGTAAGCCAAGGGGTCTAGACGGCCTAGCGAATGCGCTATATCAACCCGCAAACCGACTTCAATTCTTTCCAGCGCATCGAGAACCAACAACCTCAAACGTTTATCAAATACATAAAGATCAACTGCCTGTTGGAAGCTAGCACCCGCTTTGAAACTGTCCAGTGTTAGATGATCTATTTTACCTCGTTTAAATTTCTTACGCCCTTCTGCCTTGAGGGGGCAGCAAGCCCCGGTTCGTTCACGAAAAGAGTGCCAATAACCACTTAAACGGTAATAACCAATCCGTTCCAGGTAAGCCAACGCGCGCTCATCGTCAGTCACAACAAGCCCACGATCTTTAAGCTGCTGCAACTGTTCGAGGTAACTGATCCAAGGCTTATCGTATGGCATGGCTATTCCCCTATAGCACGATCAACCAGCGCATCGGCTAGATGCAGTTGGGTTTGCTGGGCCTGTTGCAGGCGGGCTTTCAGCTGGTCACAGAGGGCCATTAGGTGATCGACTTTAGCAACGATACGGTTTTGTTCTGCTAATGGAGGAATCGGAACTTCAAAGCTCCTGACTTGGTTTACATTGAGGTTACCTTGGGAGACGCCTGCTCCATAGATATTATCAAGGCTTTTCTTTACTCCTTCTGGAGAATTGAGCCAATGGAGTAAGTAATATGAATTAAATTGGTTTAGAAACGGTTTGACTAACGTAAGGCTGACGTAAAAAGCAAACTCAATCTCGATGTCTATTACTGCAGCTTCTCCAATACCTGCACCTACTCGAGTTAACAATATGTCTCCCTTTTCAGGGTTCGCATTTTGGGTAATCTTTCTGAATGTTTCATCATCAACAAATTTGTGGTCATCCGGCATAAATTTGTATGGCTTAACATTTTTTGCCGATAAAAAAATTCGCCCAGATTCGTGATATTTTGGCGTGCTAGCCATGCCGCATGTAACGACCTTAGTTATGTCCTGCATATACGTCAGATCCCAGCCCTCCGGCAGTAGAAACGGTTTATCATCCTCACTAATCGGCGGCAGTAGTTTCTGCTTTTTGATCTTTTTCTCTTTGATCAAACGCGCTTTTTCGGCGGCGATTCTTTCCAGCAGCACGGCGGCGGGCTCGTCATTGGGGTCTTGGGGGACGAGTTTGCCCATCACGGCCAGTTGCAGGACAGTTTGTTTCAGCTGGTCGATGCTCTGTTCGGTGGTGAATAGGGTATCGAAGTGGTCGGCAAGACGAGTCCAGTTCTGTTCCAGCTCGGCAGCATCGGCGCTGTTGGTCAGGGTTGTGAGCAGGGTTTCCACCAGCGTAGCGTGGGCATCGATACTGGCTTCCGTTTGCTGTTCCAGTTGATCGCATAGCGCCATCAGCTCATCGACTTTCGCGACGATGCGGTGTTGTTCGGAGAGCGGGGGTAAACCTACCACGTAACCAAGTAACTGCTCTTGTTTAATCCCAGCAACAGTAGTACCAGTGCCCTTAATCTTTATAGTCGAATAAGTGTTCAGGAAGTGCTCTACATTGACCAGAGAGCTTAGCTTTACAGACTTCAGATCCTGATTGAACGCTAGGGGGACACTGGCAACACCAACTTTGCCAAGCCCCATTCTTGTACAAATAAGAATATCACCTATATCAGCAAGTTTACTTCCAGCATCCAGACCGCTTTGTGTAATGTAATCTTCAGTTTTAGTTATATATCGCTGTTTTCCTAAGTCTTTAACACTAGCCCAAGGAATGTCTCCAGCCCAAAATGAATCTTCTCTTTTACTAGGTGTACCTCCACTAATAATCGAGTTGAATAACTCCCCCAAACGAATCCAGTCCCAGCCAGAAGGAAGAGCAAACGGCTTTTCATCCGCCCCAATCTCCGGCAGCGGCTTCTGCTTCTTAATCTTCTTCTCTTTGACCAACTGCGCTTTTTCGGCGGCTATCCGTTCCAGCAATACCGAGGCAGGTTCATCGTTGGGATCTTGCGGCACTAGCTTGCCACGCACTGCCAATTCCAGAATCAGTTCACGCAGTTTCTTGATGCCATATAGATCGAGCTTTTTACTGCTGCCCCGCCCTGCGGATGATCGGGTTTTAATGGCCGAAGTCCAAATATCAATATTGTCGGTAATCATATCCATGCTCACACACCCTTACCGAGGGCATCAGCCAGAATCGCTTTAAGCTGATTGCGCAGTTCGCCGATTGCTTGTTGCTGTGTGGTGAAGTCGGCAAGTAATTGGTCGGGGTCGTGATTAATCTGCTCATCAACGTGAGGGTTTTTAATATCGAGGTTAAAGTTACGGGCGATGATGTCGTCGATACTCACCTTCCACGCCTGTTTGGTTTCCACCCGTGCGGCAAAGCCATCGGCCTCATCGCCCCACCAGTCGATCTCGGCCTGAAACTCTTCAAAACGCATCGGCTTGGTTTTGTTGTAGTTTTTTACGCCCTCGGGATAGGGATGCTCATAGAACCAAATATCTTTTGTAGGCTGACCCTTGGTAAAGAACAGAATATTGGTCTTAATACCTGTATAGGGGTTAAACACACCGTTAGGCAGGCGCACAATGGTGTGCAGGTTGCACTCTTCGGTGAGCAGTTTTTTGATCTTGGTTTTTACCCCTTCACCAAACAGGGTGCCGTCGGGCAGTACTACCGCTGCGCGTCCGCCTTGGCCATTTTCCGCGCCTGCCAACACATCGATAATCAACTGTAAAAATAGATCGGCGGTTTCACGGGTTTGCAGTTCGGCGGGGAAGTTTTTCTCGATGCCGTCCTCTTCGGTGCCACCAAAAGGCGGATTGGTAACGATGACATCTATCTCTTCGTCCCAGCTGGAAAGCGGTTTGTTCAGGGTGTTGCCGTGGCGTACTTGTACCGGCACCTCGATGCCATGCAATAGCATATTAGTGGTGCACAGCAGATGGGGGAGCTGCTTTTTCTCCACCCCGTGAATCTGTTTTTGCAGGGTCTGATGATCGGCAGCGGTTTTGACGTAATGGGCTTTGACATGGTCGAAGGCACAGGCCAAAAATCCGCCGGTACCGCAGGCCGGGTCCATAATACTCTCACCCAATTTAGGATCGATACGGTTGACCATAAAGCGGGTGACTGCCCGTGGAGTATAGAACTCACCAGCATTACCGGCGCTTTGCAGATCACGCAGAATCTGTTCGTAAATATCGCCGAAAAGATGGCGTTCGTTGGAATCGGTAAAATCGATCTCGTTAAGCTTGTTGATCACTTGACGCAGCAAGGTGCCGTTTTTCATGTAGTTAAAGGCATCGCTAAACGCCTCTTTCACCACAAAGCCTCGTGGGTTTAGATCCACCGGCGCGGCTAGATTTTTCAGATCT
>DJLT01000099.1:30431-37356 GCA_002435145.1 Neptuniibacter sp. UBA6509 | reverse complement strand
GTTAGCGCCATTGCTAAAACCATGTTCCCGTCTAATAGTACTATTTCTGTTGCCGCAGAGCAGTTATCCCAGCAGCAGTACCGTTATGAGAAAGCGATTAAAGTCGCCGAGTTAGAGAAAAACTTAGCCTCATTCTTGAGTATTAGTACGGTAGAGGATTTAAAACCTTTTAGCACAAGTGTGGATGAGCTTAATAAAATCGCACCGGACAATAAGATGCTGATTCAATTTAAACAGCATGCGTCCCCGCTTATCGAAAAGTCCTTGAGTGCACAGTTTCAGCTGGGACAGTGGTTTAGCGCCGAACGTCAGTTTACAAGCTTACAGGGCTTCTTAACTGAGCCAGTAGCGAACCAGTTACAACAACAGTTAGAACAAGGGAAAGCGCAGTACCAAGCCGCATTAGAAAAAGAGAAACAGCGCATAGTCAATGCAATTACCGAGGGGAATTTAACACAAGCAGAGAAAATGCTTACCTCATTTGAAGCCCCGGTTGATGTCAAAGACGCCACTGCCTTAAGGCTAAGTCGTGCTTGGTTAACACAGGCACGTGTTGCCCGTAATAAACTGGCGTGGGAGGAGGCAACAGCATTGGTTGAACGTGCTCGCAGTGTATCTGCCAATTTGTCTACCCAAAATGATTCATTTACACAAACATTAGATAACGAACTAGAGCTTATTAGTGCAAGCCAGTCGGCAGCCAGTCCAGCACAGTTAGAGCAACTTAATGCCCAGCGCAAAGCTGAAGTTGAGAGCTATCACAAAGAGTTAAATAGTTTATTAGGTCAAAGCGTAGATACTGCCTTATTAGAAGAGGTCCAAGCGGTATTAGATAAAGTTGAACAGCTGCAGCCTAATCACAAACTATTGACGGATATACCGCAGCGTTTATCTTCCCATTTCCTAAATCAGGTTGATCAGCTAGAAAAGCAAGACGAGTTACAGCAAGCGACAGAGTTATTACAGGCATATAGCGATGCTTTTCCTGGAAATATCAGTATTGAAAACCGAACAGACGAGCTAAAGAAGCGCTTAGTTGATAAAGAATCAAATGAGCGTTATCAAGAAGTAAAACAGCAGATCGATCAGCAGTTAAAACAGATTGCTCAAGATCCAAACTGGGAAGGCCAGCTGCGAAAACTGATCAAGCAATTAAAAGCGCTTGATGCCTCTGAGGCACAAATTACTGCGCTGAATACGATGGTGGCACTGAATATTTCCAATGCTGCGAATCAGTATACGCAAGAGAAGCGCTTCGATGATGCACTGGAGCTGCTTAAGAAAGCTGCCGAATACGATCCCTCATTGGGGACTTTAGAAGGGCAAGAGCAGCAGATTAAAGAAGCTCGCTCAGCCTGGGAAGCAGAGAAACAAGCCCGTAAGCAGCAGGCGCAAGTTGAAGGCTTAAAGCAAACATTATTAACTCAGTTGAAGGCGAATGATATTTCGAGGGCGGAGCAGAGTTTAGGTAAATTAACGGCCCAGTTAGGTAAAGACGATCCTTATATTCAAAGTGAAGCGCATCCTGCTTTTGTTGAGACTTATCTACGTTTATCTGAGCAGCTTGCTAGGCAGTCACGTCTGACAAAGGCGGCACAATTGCTGGAAGGTGCTAAAAAGTATTCTGTTGATACGACTGTGATCGACGAGAAAATAGCAGCCTATCAGCGTGATGCTAAGTTATGGCGCATTGGGCAAACGATCAGAAGTGTCGATCTAGAATCATTTACTCTAGCTCATCAGATGTTGACTGAGATTGAGGCCGAGCTGATTCCCGAACGGGCCGAAAAACTACATACGGATTTAACCAATGCGGTTATTAAGCGTTACGACGCGCTTAAAGCCAGTCGGCCTTCATCCGCACGTAACTTATTGCTAAAAGCAAAAGAGCTTTATCCTGATCACAGTAAAATTAAATCGATACCTTTACCGGCCGCACAGACTGCGGAACCGATCAAACCACCTGAACCTGTTAAGCCAGTAGAGCCAGAACCCGTAGTGACTGAACCTGCCGCGCAAAAGCCGAAAGTAGAAGCGCCGAAAGTTACCGCTACTGGCAAAGCCTGTACTTCGGGTTTAGCGGGGTTAGGGCGTAATGTGAAAGCCGTGTGCTATGACATGGTGGCGGCACAAACTAAAGCGCCTTATATGATCGTGATCCCTTCAGGGGCGGGGCCAAGTTTTGCGATTAGTAAATTTGAAATAAGCATTGATGATTACAACGCATACTGTAAACAAACGGGCTGTAAAGTCCGGTCCGGTAGTGGACGTTCTCCTTTAACCAATATCAGCCATTCGCAAGTTAATGCTTATGCTAAATGGCTCACTCAGGTCACAGGAAAACAGTACAAACTACCAAGTTATGAACAGTGGAAACATGCCGCGCTTTCGGGTGGAAAACGTCAACCGAATAATTTCAACTGTCGATTGATGCAGGGTGAGACGATTTTGAAGGGGCATAACAAAGTATCGGTACGTAGTGGTGAAGCCAATAATTGGGGCATGATTAACTACTTAGGTAATGTCCAAGAATGGGTGTTAAAAGGGGGTGCTGCAATGGCGGCTGGTGGTCACTATGCCGATAAAATGTCCACCTGTTCAGTTGATCTCGTCCGCAGTTCTGGTGCAGATTCAAAAACAGGGTTCAGGCTAGTTAGGCAGTTATAAGCGTGTTACGTGTTTGAATATAGAACGCTAAAAGTTATTTTGGAGTAGGAGCGGGATATGAGTGTTACATTATTAACATTAAGTCGTCAGTACGCTGCGGGCAAAATTTCGCAAACGCATTATCGGGCGCATCGTCATGCACTGATTGAAGAGCAAGTCTTTAATGTTGAAGAGCGCACGCTACCAGGCTTCTCAAAGGAGCCGGTAGCTGAATCATCACAAGATGACTTCACCGCTGAATATACCCGCCCAGCACAGATGAGCGACACTCATACGGCAGAGTTGCAAACTGAGGCACTGGTAGCACCTACACAAGCGTCCGAACCATTAGCTTATGCAAACTCAGACTCACCTGAGATGACGACGTTCAATGTGCAGCGTCGTATGAGTCGATTGTCTCAGCCAAAAGCCGCACCTCAGTCAGTGTCTTTTATTCAGTCTTACAAGGTCATCATTATCGCCTGCATACTCGGCGTGTTGGCGATAATGGCAGCTGGCACTGTGTATCTTTCCTCAGCTGAAGACGTTGCGGTTGCACCTGTTGATGATCCAATCTTAATTAAAACTAATTTGTTACTTGATAACCCAGACTGGCAGGCGAGTGATATCAGCCAATATCGAGCGGTTATTAAAGATCAGTCTCAAGCTATGCTAATGGAACAAAGAGCCTTACTCAGATCAGTCAATCTATATCTTTCAGTTCCTTTAGAGGGAAGTACTGACCCACTTGATAACCAAGTACAGCAGCTCCAGACTGATTTAGAAACACTTTCAAAGAAAAAATAACTAACAGGTCTAAACGGTTAATTAAGGAGAGTCTTATGCCAAAAGCAGCACGGATAGGCGATATAGGTTCAGGCCATGGTTGTTTCCCACCGACACCGGTCATCGCAGGTAGTGGTAATGTCATGACAAATGGCATCCCCGCAGCACGCGTAGGTGATGCGGTCGCCCCACATGGTTGTGGTAACTGCCCCCCTCACGGTCGCTCAATTTCAGCTGGTTCAGGGAGTGTTTTCATTAATGGAAAACCCGCGGCTAGAGTGGGAGACAGCATCACCTGTGGTGGCTCAGTGTCGGCTGGATCGGGTGATGTGATTATTGGCGACCAATTTACTCCTTCTAGTTCTCCGAACTTTTTTGACGCAATATCTCCTACAGTACAGAAAGAAATAACCGAATTGTATTTTAGTTATGGTACCAAACAAAAAAGGCTATCTTCTGAGTCTAGACATTACCCTGATATTAACCTTCATGCTAAAACAATAGGCTATTCAAACGGCGAGTCTGTAAGTATAAAACTTGAAGGGGCTGTCTCAAAAACTGTTTCAGGTGTTGTTGGGGCAGGTGGTCAAATTATTATTTCTAATGTATTAGATAACCAATATGTTGATTTAGAAGGGGAGCTATAATGGCGGGTCCACTTACAGCTTCCTCTGGTGGGCAATCTGCATCGGTCATTCTTAAACGGCCTCAATTCCAAAGCTTATGGAGTGCTTATACAGAATTGGGTACCAAGGATGTACAGGAGGCCTATTCGATTGTGGGTGGAAACGTAGCTCAATTAAGAGATCAAAACCCTGATGCCTATGCGAATGCTTGTGCATTGAGAATGAGTAGGGCTTTCAATTATGGAGGATTTCGAATTCCTCGAGGGACCATCGATCCGAATAGGAATATATACCGAGCAGCAGGGGCTGATGGGCTCCCTTATATAATGAGGGTTAATGATGTTATTGCCTTTATAGAATTTAACTGGGGCAAAGCCGAGCATGATATTTCTCCCGCAGAGTTTTCAACAGTTCAAGGTAAGCAAGGGCTAATGATCATTATTGTTAATGGCTGGAATGATGCATCAGGCCACGTTACTTTGTGGGATGGCATAGTCGCAGGAGATGGCAGTCATTATCATGACTTAAATTATCCGTATTGGAATCAAACAACAGCGAAGCCAGTCAGGATCTTATTATGGGAACTCGTTTAACAAGAATCGTGTCATTTTGTTGGGTATTACTTCTTAGTTGCAATGTTTTTGCTGGTAGCTCAGTAGTGGTTGAAACTGCGCAGCAGATGTTGAAGGATTATGCGTTAGTTACCTGTTTGAAGAAGATTGAAACGAAAGAAAGTAATTTAACTGAAGATCTGGGCCGTTCAATAGGCGCACTGCACTTTATGGGCCAAGGTAAGCATCAAATTCAGCAGAATGAAGACACCTTTGAGGTGATTCATGATCCTTACCAAGCAACAGCTACGTTTCTAAGGATGCGGTCGGAAGTATTGAAGGGGTATATGAAAAATGGAGAGTTATCTGAAAGTTTGGGGTGTATCCGTGCATATAATTCTGTGGAATTCAGCGAGTTTATTGCAACTCAGGATGAATACATTCACTGATACTGAGATGAAGGCGTGCTGATTGTTTTACGATGATTAATGTTTAGCGTAGCAAGTAGATTGAAAGTAAAATAGAAGCGCACAGTTAAGGAGAGTCTTATGCCAAAAGCAGCACGGATAGGCGATATAGGTTCAGGCCATGGATGTTTCCCACCGACACCGGTCATCGCAGGTAGTGGTAATGTCATGACAAATGGCATCCCCGCAGCGCGCGTAGGTGATGCGGTCGCTCCACATGGTTGTGGTAATTGTCCCCCTCATGGGCGCTCAATATCAGCTGGTTCAGGGAGTGTTTTCATTAATGGCAAACCCGCGGCAAGGGTGGGAGACAGCATCAGCTGTGGTGGCTCTGTCTCAGCAGGATCGGGTGATGTGATTATTGGCTAGGTGCTTTGTGTTGGAAGCACTGTTCTTTATGTCCGAAGGGTGCTAGAGCGAGGTACTGTAGGAAGCCGCCCCGCGCGCGATGTTATAATCAGATTGGCTTTTCATCTTTAAAGTAGGGGTATGCGTACCTTAAGGCTTATGTCAGCCGTGTTTATTTGGTTACTCGTTTGTTAGTCGCTAACAATAAAAAATTGTTTTGAAGTGAAAAGGTTAACAGGCGATTAACAATCAAAGAACATAGCAGGGCGAATGCCAAAGCGTTGAGACAGTTTTTCTATTGCCTGCCGGCTCAATAGTCGCTTTCCATTAAGTACTTTTGAGACCATTGTTTTGTCACCAATCTCTGGAAGATCACTTCCGGTTAGTTGATGTTGACTCATCAAGGTACGAAGCAACGCAATATCAGTAGGTATAGCTTCGGCCTCTTCGATAAAGGCTGCTAACTCATTATCTTCAGCCTCATAGCGTTCGATAGCCTGATTCAGCATATCAATCAGAGGATTCATAGGATCATCTAGAGAATCAGTAGCTGTTTCAAGGACTTGTTCAAGCGTTTTTAAAACAACGTTATATTGCTCGTCTGAATCAATGTTAATTAAAGGCTGCGCTGTAGACATAAATGCTTCATAAGCCTCAACGATAGCTAACTGTGCCATAACATTACTCCTAATCTTTTTCCTTCAAGTATTTCTTAGTCAGCTTGTCATAATCTGAATGGTTAACGATATGTTTGATATACATACGTTTATTTACAAACTGGATAAAAGCGATAACACGGAGATTATTCCCTCCAACATCTAAAACCCACCATTTATCTTTGTATTTGAAATTGTCTAATGACGGGAAAACCGCTTTGAGCTCTTCAGGGCTGCTAAATTCTGTTTTATGTAAAACCTTAAACATTTCTAGTAACGCTACACGATCATTTGGGTACTTCTTCGCTGCATCATTAAAAGGTTTTTTCGAGATTACATTCATTACCCATTCCTTGTTGACTGTATGTCAACTATAGATAGGTGTTGACTCATAGTCAATATCTGCATTTTTCTGACCAAGGCTTTCTTACGCGTTAAGCCATGGGTCGTGAGGGTTAAGCTCAAGCTGATAATCATCAAAGTCCATTTTGCGTTGAGTCTCATCCAATTGATAATGACTTATGTCTTTAAGGGGGAACAACAGCTCTCCCTCTTAAGAGTACACTTTCTTTAAAACAGCCGTCTGTTTCTTGCCTGCGGTTGTTGGAGCTCAGCCTTTTATGCCCGAAGGGTGCTAGAGCGAAGGCTTGTAGGAAGCCACCCCGTGTGCGATGTCTTTTACCCTTTGCTTCTATTGATCCAAGTTCGCAGTGATATTCAGCTTCGTCAAAGGAGAGGATTTAGTGCCAATTTATGGTTTCACCTGTCCATTCATGGACCTCTTTAGGCCATTTCTTTTTGAAGGGATTGAGCCATACATATAGCTTTCTTGGTTCTGTTAGAAA
>DJLT01000099.1:0-30106 GCA_002435145.1 Neptuniibacter sp. UBA6509 | reverse complement strand
GAAAATAAGAGGGAGTTCGATAGCTAAGCTTATAGGAGAGGCTCCTGCAAACTTGACTAGACGCGCTCTAGTGTACTTGTCGTCGTAGGTATATACATTTTCGGGGCCATCAGTCATATAAGCTCTGACATATTCCCAATAGTCGTAATTATCGGAGTGGACTTCCCCTGTGTTATTTAACACTAAGGGCAGGGGTTCAGTACCTGCTTTTCCATTCACGCAGTGCTTAGGGTAAAGCCATAGATTTAGGCTATAAGCATCGGCTAGACCGCCAACACCCATAAAGTCTGGTGCGTACATGCAGGCAATTTCACACTCATCCCAAGGGATACGATATAGAGCGCCTTTGTGATAAGCGTAAACTTCCTGTTTTTTGTAATTAAAGCGAACAGGAGTGGCGATTGGTTTTAGAAAATCATAAAGAATTAGGGCAGCGATTGTGATTATAAAGCCCCAATCTACGAACATGAATTCACCCCACTCGAGGGCTCCTGTAAACCGAATAATTAAATAACCGACTATGTATAAAGGTAAAAGGATAAATTGTGCGAAGCGAGTGAGCATTTCTCTATTGGTTACGCTATTAACTCGCATATCCATATAGTGATTATGATTACCCGCCCCGAAAAGCAAACAACCTTTTTCATGAACCCGTTGAAGTTCCTCTTCACGAGGAATTTGCTTTGAAGGTGGATGGAGTACGTCCTCCATAACAACACCTTTACCGAAGGCTGTACCTAATCCGTTCCCGCGACGTGCTTTTGTGTCTTTGAAAACCGGAGCATATCCATAGTATTTTGGCGCGATCCATGCGCTTGGATTCGAAGTATCTATACGTTTCATTAGACTACTCGCTTAAGGTCGAAGCTGACATCAGGGGTTAATAGAGGGATTTTACTGTCATCATCAATCGCAATTTTATAATGGAGAGTGACAGGGAATCCTGCTGGGTGATGGTGCTTGAGTTCAAGCTGATAATCATCAAAGTCCATTTTTCGTTGTGTCTCATTCAATTGATAATGACTTACGTCCTCAAGGGGGAACAACAGCTCTCCCCCTTAAGAATCCCGTAGCCGCCTGTTCCTTGTTTCGCTTCGCTCAATTCCCTGTGTTTCTCGTGTACTAAGGGACGGATATAAACTCGCCTTTTATACATTAAGAAGGCTCAAACAAATATCCATCTAATCCTTAGTACCGTTCTCTGTAAGTTAAGGCGATACTCGGCTGCGTCAAAGGTATGATGTGGTGCCACTCTGGAAGCTAATAGTACTGTTTTGCTCTTTAATTGTTAAAGCTTGTATTCGTTAAGCAACACACGGTTGATCTGGCTTTTTCCAGCGCATAATGTCTTCGCCTTCTAATGGGATGCTCTTTTGAGCTTCTTCCCTGCGTTCTAGTTCAGCGTCATACTCATCTTGAGTCATATTGCGCCAGAAGTAGCTATCTCGGCCGGTTTTCTTATCGTATAGGGCTTTATCTGTTGGAAGTCCATTTCTGTTATTTCAGTCCGTTAGTGCCATTAGGCTTTAGTGCCGCCATTAAATAGATCGATCTCTGGGCCTTGGTTCGGCATAAAGCGTTGCTCGGCTTGTAGTTCAAATAGTGCCTCTTCAAACTCGTCATCATCCATGGAGAACCAGTAATCAGGTTTGCGATTGTTTTTAGCATCCCAAACGGCAGTCGTAGGGTCTTTTGCTCTGGCGGGTTCCAGTTCTGGGACATCGGGCATCGGCTGGCTGGTGTCCATATAACGTTGGATCAGGTTCCAGATACGCTCTAACTCATCCGGTTGTTGGCTGCTGCTGAAAGTATGCAGGGGGATACTGTCTGAGTAACGATGATAACGGTGCACCAGATGGAGCTGATAGCTTAGTACCCCTTGATGGCTAGGGCTGCTGACTAGATAACAGTCGAACTCCGGGAAAGGGTGGCTGTAGAGTTCTTTATTGTTTTTGTAACGGATTACCCTTCCGGTGCTGCGGCTGAAGGTAAAATGTTTGACCGCTTTCATAAACCAGGGCATAGGCAAGTATCCTCGCTCAGAGGCTTCAGCGTAGCCCCAGATTAGGGCAGAGGGAAGGAAAACAAAAGGTAAAAATATGTATATTACTTCTATGATTTCAGTAGCGCCCCAGTCATCAAAGAATACGAAATGCAAAAGGGTAAGAATAGATACAGGCAGCAATATCGTGCAGTTACCTTTACCGAAGACCGTCAGGTAAAAGTAAATTAATCCCCATTTATTCAATGACCCCGCACTGTACTGGTTCTCATCCCAGTGGGTTTCGTCTTTATTCTCTTTGAGGCGCTGCTTGATATCGGCTGGCGTGGGTTCCTCTATCATGCTGACAGGAACGGTTTCATTGGCCCGGCTCCATGGTAGCGGATCGCCTCCCTGTAGAAACTTTATTAGGACGCCCTGTTCGGGCCGGGGTTTCTGGTTGCTGTAGTGCTGACTGTTCCAGACGCTGTCTTGAAAGCTATTCTGCGGTGTTTCTATTTTATTCATCATAAGTCCTGTTACTGTTCCCAGCCAAATTCATTGGCCCACCAGTATTCGCCTTCTGTAAAGGTCGGGGTGGTGCTAGGGCTTCCGGCTTCTTCCTCTTTGCTTAACGGCGGAGTGGGGAAGGTATGGTCACCGATTTGTACAGGAATATTGTTAGCATTAGAGGCTGTTTCTGAATAGTGCTGATCCATCATGATGATGCATATCCGTATTTAAAGACCGCTTTGCTCCCGGTGGCTAGCGTCCAAGTCATTTCCATTATTTAATAATATCTTTTACTTAAGGGGGAACAACAGCTCTCCCCCTTAAGAATCCCGTAGCCGCCTGTTCCTTGTTTCGCTTCGCTCAATTCCCTGTGTTTCTCGTGTACTAAGGGACGGATATAAACTCGCGCTGCTCAAACAAATATCCATCTAATCCTTAGTACCGTTCTCTGTAAGTTAAGGCGATACTCGGCTGCGTCAAAGGTGTGATGTGGTGCCACTCTGGAAATTAATAGCACTGCTTTTTAGTTATTTATTAATAGTGAAAAATTTAAGCAACAAAAGGTTGATCTGGTTTTTTCCAGCGCATGATGTCTTCGCCTTCTAGTGGGATACTCTTTTGAGCCTCTTCCCTGCGTTCTAGTTCAGCTTCATACTCTTCTTGAGTCATATTGCGCCAGAAGTGGCTATCTCGGCCAGTTTTTTTGTCGTATGCCGCTGTCGTAGGGTCTAGATGACGGTAAGCCTCAGACATGATGTTATCCGGCATTGGGCGACTGATATCCATATATTGCTGCATCATGTTCCAGAGTTGGTAATACTCTTCTGGCGGTGCTGAGTTACCGATTAATGCTCCGAGGTCGACTGTATGTTTAGTACCTTTATAGCGATGAACAAGTTGCATTGTGTAAAAGAGTTCGCCGTAGTTACCCGGGTTAGAAGCAAGGTAACAATCGAACTCGTAAAATGGAGCGGAGAAAACTTCTTTATTTTTTTTATAAATATGGACCATGCCAGTTTGGCGGCAGAGTTCATACTCTCTATAGAGTTTTATAAAAAAGGGAACATTACCGTTTATAAAAGCAAGTTTTCGATAGTAGAGTTGATATAGAGCTGATAACCCGAAGAAATAAAAACAAAATTTTAATGACAGTATTACATCAGAGATATAGCTTGAGTCATCGTAAATACCTTCTTCATACAGGGCAAAATGAACCACAATGTAGGCTATAAATGTTATAGGTAGGAGGAACGTAAGGAATATTTCAGTGAAAGCCCCTATTAAGAAGAAGAATCTGAACCATATATTGCCCTGACCTTTGGTAAAGAGCTTCTCGTCCCAAGGAGTTTCAATAGTATTATCTTGGTAATCGTCCAGTTCGCACTTATTAGAAAAAGTACGGGGAATTTGGTTTGAGAGTTCATTAAAGTGTAGAAGGGTTGCATTTGAGAGTTTGAACTTATCTAATAAACTGTTATCCCATTTTGAAGCGGATTGCACGGGCATATCATTAGAATTATAAGCGGTATCAGGGTATTGAAATTTCATTTTAGTTTACTAGTCCATGTTCATAGTCACTCAACCATCCGAGTGGGTTGGAGTCACTAAAATCCGGTTGTGAGCTGATTTTATCTAGTGCTGCTTTGCCGTTATGCATCTCTGGTGCAGGGAAGCTAAACTCGTTAACTTGTAGCTTTAATCGAAGTTGCCATTCGGAATAATTGTCAGCAACAACCTTTTGACCTGCATTGAGATGGCTTTTTTCTGTGGTAGAGCGCAGATAATGAATCATGCCATGCTCGGCTTTAAAACTGTAGAGGGTTTCACCTTGGAAAGCTCTGCCAGTTTTAACCGGATGACCTCCCATTATATTACCACCGCTCATTTGGCGCTTAATCTCAACTTCTTGTAGTTCTAAATGATAGTTGGCCTGGTGTTCATCATTAGAGAGTAAACTTTGGATATTACCATTGACTGTGATTTGGGTGTCAATGCCTGTTTGTTTTAGGTATTGGTAATGCTGATCAGGAAGTGTTCCTTGTTTTAGTGGCTCAATTTTGACTTGTATGTTGAGCATAATGTTGATCAGGTGATACCACGCAAAGGCTGGATCATTATTCAAATCAGTATATTTTTCTGCTTCTGAACCATGGCCAAAAGGTCCATGCTTTAACCAAATTTCAATATCATCATCGGTAAGTAGTATTGCTGTGGCGAGTGCAGCCATAGTAACAGAAAT
Organism: Neptuniibacter sp. UBA6509; assembly: GCA_002435145.1. Classification (GTDB taxonomy): domain Bacteria; phylum Pseudomonadota; class Gammaproteobacteria; order Pseudomonadales; family Balneatricaceae; genus Neptuniibacter. The sequence goes on along the minus strand of DJLT01000099.1, from coordinate 25,373 downwards.
CATCAACCAGCCTATGGGACCAAGTGTTGCTTTAGGTGAAATCGCATAGAATGAGGTCAGTAGTAGCCCTGTACCCGCGACCCCCATAGCAATTGCAGCATCTGTATCTTGCTTTTGATGTAGCCTAAATGCTTCCCATAAGGTCATGAGTGCAGTAATTGTTCCCGCCACGAAAGAGAGAAGGTTTAGCTTCGGTATCGAATCGCCAATAAATTTAGCTAGTTTAGGAGTATTACGTTCAAGCACCTGTAGGGTTTCTTTTGATAAAGTAATATCTTGTTGAACCCAGTTAGGTATTAAGCCTTTAGAAATAAGCTCTAAAGATCGCAGACTGGCTACAGATAAATCCAATATTGCACTAGTAGTATTAGCTATAGAATAGAATAAGTCTTCTCGGCTTAAGTGTTGCCTAACTTTATTTAAATTGTATAGCTCTAGCGCTGCAATAAAATATGGCACCCTATATTTCGTAATGGTTCTTTGTGCGCGTAAACCTCGTGATAGGTCAAGTCGTTGTTGTTCAGTAAGCTCATCCACAGGAATGTGAAGAAGTTTAAGACCTTTCAGTGCTGTAACTCCTCGGTCAGTAGCGAATCCTTGTTTAACTATCTTAGGATTTGAGTTGAGGGTAACTGTCTGGTTAGTCTTAGGGTTGTGTATTTTAAAGGCTGTTTTTTGCTGCTGTTGAAATTGATATTTTTCGTCTTTGGTCAGACCCCATTCTAAGTCGTCCCCTAAAATACCTAAAATTAAGTGTTTTCCACTTGTCGCGTTACTTACATCATCAAAACGTAGTTCTTTAAGAGTTTCGTTAGCGAGTGCTTTTAGCTGTCTTAGGTTACTAACAAATACTTTTTCAAATTGGGTTTTATGACTAGCCTGTTTGAACTGGTCTGAGCTGATAATTTTAAGTACGACATTGCTGAATAGTGAGATGACTTGATCGGCAAATAAGACGGCGCGGCGAACAACTCCGAATCCCTCGTCAGTTTCTATATCGATGGATTTAAAAATTGCTGCGGCCATACCTATTTCTACTGTAAGTAGTTCTTCATCCAGATTCAGATTAGTTTCGTTCCAGCGCGTTAAATTTGCTGTAGTTGCTAGGCCTGAACCATCATTTTTGGGTGCGGGTGGGATATAGGCTGCGTCTAAGGGGACTTCTGATTTATTAGGAAACAGTACGGGGTGTAGAGGGTGGCTACTGTCTTCTTCGATGATTGCTATTAGTGTGTTGGTTGCCGCGTGTTTTTTCCTTTCTTCTGGCGCTATGAGAGGATTGTCCATTTCTGCATCGATTAGTAGGGCATTGATAGCAGGGCAGCAGAAAAGGTGGGATGTGGCAGAATTTACGCCGTCTAAGGCGCCCATATCACGGACACTTTGCACAAAGGTTTTATCGCTTAGCAGTTTTGATAGCCCATACTGCATCGCTGGGATCTCTTTTGTATATTGGCTGCGTTCTGCTGTGCGTAATGTGCGATGAAAGGTACCGTTGCTGCTTAAGTCCATGTATTTACTGTACTTACGAAGCTCGTTCCGCTTGCCATTATGGCTCTCTGCCAGAATTAACCGTGAGATAAGTTCGGCACTGAGGAAGTGGTCTTTGTCTTCACAGAGTTGTTTTATTTGCTGAAAATAAGCACTGGCTGATTGGATTAGGTGTGAGTGATTTCGCACTTTGAATAAAGGGTCTTCAGCGGTAAACGTACGCAGGTGGTTTTGTTTTGCTTTAGCCCAGCAGTCTTTTTCTGGCTCCGATGTCCAGATATCTTCTGGAAACAGAGGTTCTTTGTCGTTGGCGATAGCGCAGGCGGTTGCTCGCAGTGCGTAATCTGCTTTGCAGCGTAGGTCTCCAAAAGCGGTGGATACATACTCTGTATCATCAGCGAGTAGTTTTTGTTCTTTTTTGACGACGTCATAGCGTTCTTTTAGGAAGGTGCCTTTAACGTCCCTTGTTAATTCGACAGCATCTGATACTAGCATCTCTAAATCAGGTGATCGGTTGCGCATCTCTTGAAGGTTAGAGACTTTACTAATTTTGCTTCGCTTCATGCGGAGTTTAAGTTGGTCTTGGTTCTGCTCTAAATAGTTGATGCGCTCAGCCGTCCATTGTACTTCTGAGAATGCGATCAGAACACTTCCATCAAGTTTGGAGCCATTTCTTTTACCGGGAATCCAGATTTCTGTGAGTGGTACACCGGTTGTGTCGCGTTGGCCTATTTTGATGGGGTTTGATTTAAGGCTATCGGCCCATTCCATGTGGTTTACGGGTGTTTCACGAAAAGACTGTAGATTCACGTCACGGAATGTATATTCGTCACCGGGGATCACTTCGATTTCACGCCAGACTTGGAATTTGGAACCGTGGGGAGCTTTGTAGGCAATGTATATAAAACCACCACGTGCTGGAGCTATATGGTCGTATTTGTATTGTGCATCCACGCTTTGCATGTAGAGTGAAGGTAAGCAAGCATGCAGTAGGTAATCTTGTTCTTGATTGTCTTTACGCTTGGTTTCATAGACGGATTTGAACAAGGGGAGTTTAATGGGGTCGCCTTGTTCTGTTTTAACTTCTAGCCAAGCGTTATTGGAAATTTCACCTGTCCAGTCCCAGTCATAGATGGTTGTCTCTTCTTGAACCAGTGTTTGCTTAGTTGCTTCGATACCCGGTTTGGCGGTTTGATCTAACGTGTCGAAGAAGCGAATGGTGTGCTCATCACCGTGGTTGATGCCGGTGACCTCTATATGAAGTCTATCTTTTTCGCAGGCTGCAGTTTTTCCGTTTGTACTGCTCATGTTGTTAGCTCCGTTAACTCTGTTTTCATCCGTTGTAGCAGTGGTCTGCGTTTTTGTTCGGGTAGTGCTTTTAAGTGTTGAATTGTTTCTGCTGGGTCTTTATCGGAACGGTGGTGGACTTCGATAAATAGAGAAGTGAGGCCGCCTTGGTTTAGCAAGGTGATTGCATTGCTAGGGCTAAGTATTTCACGAAGCTGAGTTAAATCACTCAGGTTTAAATCGGTTTCTTTGTATTCTGCAGCCCACGCTAGGATGTATTGATCTAGCTGTTGTAGTACGAAGGCCTGTTCTTGCTTTGGGGATAATGAATAGTCTTCTGTTAATTCTGTAGGTTCGCTGCTGGCTTCTTTAGAGATAGATTGCCAAACACTGCCCTCACTTAGGCTGGACAGTGGTGATTTCCAAATAGATGCTGTGATATTCCCTAACCAAGATTCTGCTTCTGATTGGGGCGTTTCTTTTAAAAGGTAGTGAAGCACTTGAGGCAGTTGAAAGTGTAAAACCCCTTTTTGCTGATCTCCATAGTTGATAAACAATCTATGGCGTAGCTGTTTAAGCAGTTGGTTAAAGCTAACACTGGTGGGGATGTATATGAGTATGCCTTGCCAGCCGGTGTCGTTTAGAGCGTTTTTTTCAAAATGCTTTAGCAGTGGGCTTTGCTCATCAATTTCAGTTATCCAAGGGCTATTATCTTTGAGGTTGGCTAAACGAGTGTTATCAAAGAGTGCTGCGCGGTACTCATTATTAGAGAACAGGTAGATATCTTTTAGCATCCCTGAACTTGGGTTTGAGATGAGATATAGCCGATGCGGGTGCTCCAAATCCGCTTTGATACGGTTTAAGTCGTGAGTAAGCGTCATGAGTTGTTCCCACAAGGGCAGTTGCTAAGTGGGCAGCTTCCGTCAGTTTGTAGCTGGCATATCTCTGTAATGGCTACATTCTCCTGACGATCACTTGTCATGCGGTGTGACATTAAAGCGGAGGCTTGCCATGGATCTACATTGGTCACTTGTGGTGTTACGTAGCCTGCTTGATCTATATCTGCCTCTAATGGTGGAGTTGGTGCGATAGGGGCTGCTTTTTGTGCCGATGGCGCTGAGCCTCCGGAGTTTAGGTTGACCATTGAGCCATTGACGGTGACGCCGCCTGGGCCAACGTTGATGCTGCTGCCACCGGCTTTGATGATCATGTCTACACCGGCTTCTAAAACAATCTTATTACCCGCTTTTACATGGATATTCTGACCTGCGCTGGTGGCTTGATTACTGCCTACACGGATGTGACGTTTTTTGTCGACGATAAGGTGTTGCTCATTATCGCTTTGGCGATGGAAATTACCGTGGGTTAAGGCGTGTTCGTCGGCGCGCAGTTCGCGGTATTCGTTTTCCATCTGTATCCAGTGATGGTCATTACCGACCCACTCTTTATGATCGTTTTTTGTGCGTTGATCAAAATCTTTTTGGGCGTGGATAAAGAGTTGCTCTTCGCCTTTTTTATCTTCAAAGCGTATTTCGTTAAAGCCTTCGCCGCCTTTGGTGGAGTTTGTTTTTATCGTACTGACTGTTTTGTTTTCTGGTAGTGGGTAAGGTGTTCGGTTTAGACCGTGGTAGACGCGCCCTGTAATAACTGGTTGGTCTGGATTACCTTCGAGGAAGTCGACCATGACCTCTTCGCCAATACGGGGGATAAATAAGCCACCAAATGCTCCGCCTGCTGCGCTTTGGCTAACACGAATCCAGCAGGAGCTTTGTTCGTCCATCTGTCCTTCACGATCCCAATGGAACTGTACTTTTACACGGCCATGCTCGTCGGTGTAAATCTCTTCTCCGTCGGGACCGGTTACGATGGCGGTTTGCGTGCCACGGACTTTGGGTTTCTGGGTTTTACGTGCAGGGCGAAATGGTGTGGTGAATGGAATGCTATGAATCAGGTTAGTGTAGCGCGAGCCTTCGGTTGTTGCGCCGGCTTCGAGTACCTGTGGTTGCGCACAATTATGCTCAATATGGGTAATTAAGTACTCAATATTGTGTTGATCTAGTTCGTGGTCTGTTAGCTCAAAACTGTAACCGGGCAGTAGCCGATTGATGTCTGATTCGGCAATAATATTTTTGCGGTTTCGGTTACCCGATTGATTCATTGCAAGAGCTAAGGCATCGCCTCGATCAGCTTCAGTGAACTCTCCGGGGTATTCATAGATCTCTAGCGGTTGGTCTTGCTCGTGACTGTCATCGGAGGAGAGTGTGAGATTTGGTTTTTTGAAATCGTAATCTCTGATGCTGACTTTGCCACTGCGTACGGTTTCTAGGTAACGGAATTTGAAGAAGTGTTGTTCACGTACTGCGCCTTGTGCATCATGGAAGTAGGGCAGAACAGATTCGCCGTTAACCGGGGTATTTGTTTCTGAGGCATCGCTTAAGGTCAGTACATGTTTGTCGTAGTGGTGTTCAAAATAATAGTGAATACCTTCAAACTCCAGCAAGCGCTGAATAAAGGCGAGATCGCTCTCACGATACTGTACGCAGGACTCACGCGGGGCGTAGCTATTGCTGAGTTGGAAGTTAAATTCGTCCGTTTGTAATCCGGCCTCTTCTAATAGCTGGGTGATGATCTCTTCAACGGTTTTGAACTGAAAAATACGGCTGTTAATTCGGTAACGAAGCGGCCATATTTTGGGTACTAAGGTTAAGTGATAGGTGGTTTGACGAACGCCACTTTCACCGAGTTCAGCCGATGAAATAATACCGTGAATATAACGGGTGTGTTCATTTTCATCACAGCTTTGATCCAGCAGTTTGATCACCGCTGAACTGTTTAGCAGATCGATAAGTTCTATATCTGGATTTTCAGATACCAGCTCTAATGAGAATTCAAAGGCGGTAGAGAGGGTTTCAAACCCACTCATGCGTACCAGTTGAAATGTTTCTGTCGACTCCGCGACATTAAAGAAAAAGCGTTCTTCGTCCGCTTTTAGAAACATGTAAGTTCCCTCTTAAAAAATCCTTGTGGCTTTTATGTAAGGCTGTTCCTAAACCGATGTGTTGGTCTGAAAGCTCTGTTACATTGCCAATCCATATAAATTGATCATTTAATTAAGCAGATAATGTGCCATTTTTTATATTGTAGGAAGCCGCTCTGCGCGTGAGAGGTTAGAGTCTCGTTGGCAGAATACGCCCCTTGGGTGCTATTTCAGGATTTCTTCAGCGGGCCGTTTATCATTCGCTCACGGGGTGAGCTCCTACAGGGGGAGTTTTCCCGTAGCATTTTTTGTTTTGTAGGAAGCCGCCCCTCGCGCGAGGTTTTAGGTCTTGTTGGAAGCCACCCCGTGCGCGAGGTTTTTAATGGGTAAGAAATCGATCTTCTGTGCCATTTCAGGATTTCTTCAGTGGGCCGTTTATCATTCGCTCACGGGGTGAGCTCCTACAGGGGCCGGGTGCAGGAAGCCGCCCCGGCGCGAGATTTTGGGTTGTGGGTCTTGTTGGAAGCCGCCCTGCGTGCGAGGTTTTAGGTCTTGTTGGAAGCCACCCCGTGCGCGAGGTTTTTAATGGGTAAGAAATCGATCTTCTGTGCTATTTCAGGATATCTTCAGCGGGCCGTGTGTCATTAGCTCAAAGCACCCATGCGGGCATAAAGGCTGAGCTCCTACAGGCTCAGCTTTCACTAATTAGGTAATGCAGGTTTGGATCCCGTTTGGCTTTGTACATCGCTTCATCTGCTTTGTGGACTAGTTCTTCTGCGGTGCCGGCGTTAGATGGGAAGATGCTTATGCCGATACTCGCTGAGATGGTAGGTCGTCTGTTGTTACCTAAATCTAGTTCAGCCTGAAGATTGCTAAGGACCTTTTCTGCAATGATGTTAGCTTGTGATTTGTTTTCAATATTGACCAATGCGACAAACTCATCACCACCTAACCTAGCAAGCGTATCACTGGAACGGAACTGCTTTTTCAAACGGTTTGCAACTTGGATAAGGGCTTTGTCTCCAGTGCTGTGGCCGTATTGATCATTGATCGGTTTAAAGTTATTTAGATCAATATAAAACACTGCCAATTGAGTAAATTGTCGCTCGGCCCGGATAAGCGCGCTTTCTAAGCGAGAGAAAAATAAACGTCGGTTAGGCAAACCAGTCAGCGCATCTTGGTAAGCTTTATCTTTGAGGTTATCAGCAAAGCTTTGATGGGTCCCTTCATCACGAATCATAAGTACATACTTATCTGCCTGACGAGCTTGCCCTTGCACAAGGTTTACCGTGGCGAGATGACTATCGTGGTCGTTACTATAGACTTCACCGCACCAGTTACCATTTTCTATCGAGAGTGAATTGAGGTCTTGTAGGTTGGCCTCAGCGCAGTAAAAGATATCGCTAATATGTTGGCTTTTATCTTTGTTTTGTAGGTTTGGGAATTGGTTTTGTGCAGCATCATTACTTGAGATGATTAAGCCTGTTTCCTCCAAAATAATGCAGGGGTCTGGTGTGGAGTCAAAGACTAACGCGGCCATAAGTAGTTTTTGTTCGGCTTCCCGTTCGTAGGTGACGTTTCGTCCGACACCTAAAATACCTAGGTCTGTATTGTTCTCGTTAATCAGGGGCATCTTGTGCATATCTAATAAACGTCTACGGCCGTCTTGGTAGGTGACCCACTCATCATCGCGTTGTGCATCATGGTTGTTTCTAACTTCGGCGTCACGTTGCGCTATATATTTTGCCGAGGCTTTAGACATTAATTCATAATCAGTCTTTCCTATGATCTGCTCTTTGGATAGACCAAGAAACTCAGCAAAGCTTTTATTACATGTTTGATAAACACCGCTAGGTGTTTTGGTGAATATGAAGTCGGGGATAGAGTCGATAATTGTATTAAGCAGTTGTCGCTCATTGTGGAGTGCTTCATTAGCTTTGACCGTTTCTGTTATATCTCTTACTACTACAGCAACCCCGTCGCCTTCTGTTAGCGGGCCTGAGTAGATCGTATGCATGCTATCTAGGTTTCGGATTTCTCCAGTATGGTTAGGCCTGCTAAATTGGAAGTGAACATATTCTCCAGCTAAGGTTTTGTCTAAGGCGGGTTTAATGGCGTCTTTAAAGACATCTTCCCCGTGAACTTCTGAAACGCTTTTACCTAGAATATCCTGCTGAGTACAGCCAAAGAAGATCTCATAACCGCGGCTGATAGCCCGGTAGATATAGTTTTTATCAACAATAGAGACAAGGTCATCAGTATGACGTAGAAGGGATGACTCTATTGATTGGTTATTAGCCGAATCTAGCTCTGACTTTGACTTCATATACACCGCTATAGCAGATGAAAAACTATCATGACTTTCTACTTTATCATGCGCTCAACTGACTGATGCTTATACAGTAGCATAACGCTAAATTTGAAAGCAGTGAAATTCCCACATCCTATTTTGTGCTAAAGAATGAAGTATCCACGTTTTCATGGTCATTTCGGATAGGTGTCGTTTTATATATTAATAAAGAGTGAGAGAGTAAAACAGTCGTTTGATTAAAACAATTGTTTGTACTTTCTTTGTGTAATCTTTTACACAGGGGAAATTTGTATTTAGATCTATAGGAGTAAGACCATGAATCCCCTGTTCATCAAAGGATGTCATTTTTTTGAAGAGATCCAGCCGCCAGAAATAACAAATCTGAGTTTGGTTGTGGTGACGCATCTTTTAGATACCCCCACGATTTACCTCGACTGTTTAGAACGCTTTGCTAATGTTTCTATGGTACTGCCTAAGCCTAAAAGTATTAGCCGTAAAACGTTAAGTATGGTTGATGAACGCTATCATGTGGTGATTAAGAAGCGTTCACAGATATCGTCTCCAGATGTTGCAGCGGCGACTATTAACGATCACGTGCCGGAAGGGGATCTGATTGTGGTTGATATTGGAGGTTACTTTTCTTCTTCGCTCAAGCAATTACCAGAGCGCTTAACATCTCGGTTATTGGGCGTGGTGGAGGTGACAGAGAATGGACATCAACGCTATCAGAACTTGTCGGATCTCCCTGTCCCGGTGCTTTCTATCGCGCGGAGCCCGTTGAAGGGGCCGGAAGATTATTTGACTGGCCAGTCCATTGTGTATTCGGCTGAAGCGTTAATGCGTGAATGCCATCATATTATGAACGGTGGGAATGCGGTGGTTTTTGGCTATGGAAAGATAGGCCGATCTATCGCTAAAGCCTTACATGAGAAAAATATAAATACGAAGGTGGTGGATATTGATCCTATTCGTGCGATAGAGGCGAAATCAAGAGGCTTTGATCTGATCAATAAAGAGGATGCTTTATTAAGTAGCGATGTGATCTTTTGTGCCACAGGAAATCAGTCTTTGAGCAACCATGATTTTAACCGTATCAAAAATGGCGCGTTTATTTTTTCCGTGACCTCTTCAGATGATGAGCTTGAGCTTACTCGGGCGGATAGCAACTTTGAGGTGAGTCCTGTCACTGAACATATTTCTCGTTATGAAAGGTTAGGGCAGTACTTTTATTTGGCTAATCGGGGTGATGCAATCAATTTTATACACAATGCGGAAGTCGGCCCTTATATCTATCTTGTTCAAGCGGAGGTGATCAAAGCGATTAATTACCTCTACGTTCATGAACTGAAAGCAGAGTTACAACCGCTCCCCAACACGGAAAGAAGAGAGTTAGCGCAACGTTGGCTGGCACATTTTGGGTAAAGCGTAGAGCAATGCTTTGAAGATGGAGCGATTGGTTTGATAACGGCAAGCTTTACTTATGTACAGCTTGCCTAATTCACTATTAGGTTTTAAAAAAAGATAGAGAATTTTTTACCTCACCGGCTTGGCTGGCTAAGTCAGAAGCCGTTGCTGCAAGTTCTTCTACGAGCGCGGAGTTCTGCTGGGTGGCTTCATCCAAACTGGATACGGTTTTGTTTATTTGCAAGACCCCCGTTGACTGTTCTTGCGTAGCGACAGAAACGGTATCAACTAACTCTTTAACTTCTTTCATGCAACCAATCAGTTCGTTTAGAACTTCACCAGAGTGCTGAACACGCTCTACGCCAACATTCACTCGTTTTACGCTATCGGTAATTAGACTCTTAATATTACCTGCGGCTGAGGCAGAACGCTGTGCTAGGTTCCGAACTTCGCTAGCGACAACCGCAAAGCTTCTACCGCTTTCCCCTGCGCGTGCGGCTTCTACTGCGGCATTTAATGCCAATAAATTGGTTTGGAAGGCGATCTCATCGATAACAATAATAATTTTGTCGATCTGCCCGCTGGCTTCTTGAATAGAATCCATCGCTTCAATTACTTTGCCTACGGATTGCTCACCTTCGAAAGCCGTTCTAGCCGCATTGTTGATCATATCTGCAACATTGCTGGTGTTAGCCGAGGTTTGCTGCACGGTTGCTGTGATCTCTTCCATGCTAGATGCAGTTTGATCAAGGCCGGAAGCTTGGCTCTCGGTACGTGCTTGAAGTGAATTGTTCGCGCTGGCAAGTTCATTGGCACTTGTCGCGACATTTTCTGATGAATTGTTAAGATCAGAGACGACACTGGTAAGTTTTTCTACCATGTTATTGGCATCGCCACATAGTTGGCCAAACACCCCTTTGTAGCTATTATCTAAGCGGTTACTTAAATCGCCTTGTGACATCTTACTAAGCATAGACACAACATCATGAAGGGCTGTGTCGGTGACCTCCATCAAATCATTGAGCTCCGAAGCTAGTCTTTTAAAGAAACCACTCTTATCAGATAAATCGATTCGATTTGTTAAATTACCATGAGCGGCTTCGGAGACAAGGGTTTGTATTTGGTCTTCGATATCTCGTTCTTCAGTAATGTCCTCCCATTCAACAACGAAGCCTTCATGTTGACCATTATCTATAACGGGAGTCACGATTTGAATCATAATGCGGCCACCGAGATCTATTTCCGCTGTATAAGTGGATGTCAGTGTTGCCAGCAGACTACGCTGTTTTTCTGGTTTGTAATGGAACTGATCAATATTACTGCCAACTAAGGTGTGTGGATCAAAATTAGGTAATTGGGTTTGAATGGCGTCAGTGGCTTTCTCCATCATTTCAACCAATGCATCGTTATGGTAGATGATGTTCAGATTCTTATCGGCAACCATTACGTTTGCATGGCACACATCTAATGCTTTTTTGATACGCCCGTTGTCGGTGGCTATCGCTCTTTCTTCAGCTGCTTTGGCTTGTAATTTTTCTATCAACTCATTTAGCGCAAAATACGTTTGACCTATCTCATTCTGAGGAAGGTCCTGATGTGAAATTGGCTGGATTTCATTGTCACCTTGGCTGGCTAAGCTTTTTACAGTGTCACGCAGTTTGTATAGCGGATTTATAATGGCAGAGCGTGTAAAGCGGAGCGCCAATAAGGTAAATAAACAACACCCTAAAAAAACGGCCAATACTGTTAACTGGCTCTGCTTTGAACTTTCAACTGCATGCTGTAGATCGGCATTGACAGTTTTAGTGATGCGTTGCACTGCTGTATCGACTTGGATATTGATTGCGCTAGCAGCATCATCAAAGCTTGACATCATTCTGTTACCACCGGCTGGGCCTTGCTCGACATAAGCGGTGGCCATGCTGATGCCCGTTTGATAGTAGTTATCGAATATAGGTTTAAGCGTTTGGTAATCACTTTTATGTTGGGGGTCTAACTGGCTGATGCTATCAATGATTTTGTGGAATTTTTCTGCCTGTTCTTTAGCTACGTCAAAGCCGTCATTCAATCCGTCTAAGCCCCGTGTGGCGCTTATGTCTGTTAGCCATTGCTGAACTTGAACAACAGACATCTGGAGATCTTTGGCTTTGAGAAGCAACGGAAGCTTCTGGTTCATCAGTTTTGATGATTCTTCCGTAACGTTATTTGTTTGATAAAAAAGTATTCCTGCTTGCACAAGAAGAAGAGCAATGAATACGCCTAATAGTTGGTAGACCTTGGTTGAGATGTTTGTATTCATTTGTTTTGTCCTGTCACTAATAAAGCCAGAAGAGAGATATAGAGTAATGGTTCATGAAAAGTAAGGGAACTTATTATTCACATAAAACTTATCTATTTAAGTCGTAGATTAGCTGGTTTGATATCGAACACGCTCTTGCTTTCCCTATATAGAATTAGTTAGATCCCCTTTAAAAGAATCCCGTCATCACTTGTGATGTCGCTAGCGGATTAAATACTATAAAATTCCGCCTACCATTTTTTGCTAAAGCCAGATGTGATGCCAGAGATACGACAAGCCCATATTGGATTAACTGACCCTAAAAGCCCGGAAAATGTTGGTGCTGTTATGAGAGCGGTGGGGTGCTATAACGCCCAATCTGTTACTTATACAGGGAATCGTTTTAATAAGGCGACTGAGCACGGACGCCGCTTACAGACTGATACTCGTAAAGCCGCAGAGCGTATTCCGCTTGATCATGTTGAGTCGTTTAAACAATCACTGCCTAAAGGTGCAAGACCTGTTGCTATAGAACTGGTTGAAGGCGCTACATCGTTGATCGATTATAAGCACCCTGAAAATGCGTATTACATTTTTGGTCCTGAAGATCGCTCAATTGATAAAGATATAGTCGCTTGGTGTGAAGATGTTATCTACATTCCGACGGTGGGATGCATGAACTTAGCCGCGACAGTCAATGTGGTATTGTATGATCGCATTGCTAAGCTGGGGCCGAATGATCAAGGCGATGGTTTAATTCGCCAATCTAGAGATCGAAATAATCAATTAAAGGTTTGATGAGTTACTTTATTGACTGGAGGTAAGTAGATCGTACAGGTCGCGCTTACGAGCTGCGCAACCTGTACTTAGTATTATCTAATGCTTTTGCTTACTTTTCTGGTGCATGGAAGTGAAGGTAAAGATCTACTAACAGCTCAGGGATCTGTGAGCACATCTCTGCGCATAAGTTCTCATCATCACGAATCTTAGCGATGTCAGCTTCTTCAAATAGCTCCGATGCGACCATAACGGGTAGTAGCATTTGGGCAACATCATCGTCAGCTTTGTTCGCAAACCAATTATCTTCCTGTGTGAATACACCTTCCATAAAGGCTTGTGACCACCACGCTAATGGTGCGATATCTTCATCTTCTTCAGGATCTAATGACAGTTCACATGGAAGATCGATCTCACCATCGCGATAGAAGTTAGCGCCGATGCTGCTGTAGAAGCGTTTTAGAAGAGACATAATCTCAACCTGCTGTGCTTCTGATTCCCACTTTGGCGTCTCATCGAAAACAAGCTCTAACCAGGTCTCTTCTGCTAGAGGTGCTGGGCTGATATTTAAAGCACAAAACAGGCCGTGCACACCGATAAGGTCAAGGCAGTCTTCGGATACATGGTCTGAATAGAGGAAATCATCCAGCTTATCCAATTCTGAGTCGGTCAGGGTATTCGCTGCAGTAAGTGACATGAAAATATTCCATAAAAGATTATGAGCTCGATTTTATCCTGTTTAGGAACCTACGAACAAGTCCTAAGCCTGAGGTGCTTGAAACTTATTCGTAGGTTCCTTAGTCATATTTAGCAGCAGCTTTGTTGCATTGAAGGCAGGTTTATATGGAGTTATTCGCGGCTTGCTCCGCTATTTGAGTGACAAATTGGGTGGCTTTCTGGATAATCCGGCGCATGACTCCTACTGCCCTGCAAATCCTTCAAGACGTATTCGGTTACGATCAGTTTCGTGAGCCCCAAGCCGAGGTGGTTGATACCCTCGTTAATGGCTCCGATGCTTTAGTGGTTGTTCCTACCGGGGGCGGCAAATCACTGTGCTACCAATTACCTGCGTTAATGCGTTCAGGAACGGCAATCGTCGTCTCGCCTTTAATCGCATTGATGCAAGATCAAGTGACTGCATTATCTCAATGGGGGATACGAGCCGGTTGCCTCAATTCCAGTATGGATTTCTCATTAATAAATGAGATGGAGCACCAGCTTCGTTCGGGAGGACTTGATCTACTTTATATTGCGCCTGAACGATTGCTTCAGCCGCGAACCTTATCTCTGCTCAAAGAGTGTGAAATTGCGTTGTTTGCGATTGATGAAGCGCACTGCGTTTCTCAATGGGGGCATGATTTCCGTCCCGAATACCTACAATTGAGCCAGCTAGCGGAATTGTTTCCCGGCGTGCCACGAATTGCACTGACCGCAACCGCTGATCAGCGTACCCAAGAAGAGATAGTCGATCGACTTGGGCTAAATAATCCCGTTGAGTTTATTCAGGGGTTTGATCGTCCGAATATACGTTATCGAATCGGTCAAAAGGATAAGGCAAAACAACAGCTGCTTAAGTTTCTCAAAAATGAGCACCCCAAAGCTTCAGGCATAGTGTATTGCTTGTCACGCAAACGTGTTGAAGATACGGCTGCATGGTTAGCAGAGCAGGGTTTCAATGCGTTGCCTTATCATGCGGGTCTACGTGCCGATCTACGTAGCCATAATCAGCACCGTTTTCTAACTGAAGAAAACATCCTTATGGTGGCCACTGTTGCGTTTGGTATGGGCATCGATAAACCGAATGTACGTTTTGTTGCTCATTTAGATCTGCCTAAAAGCATCGAAGCCTACTATCAAGAAACGGGGCGAGCCGGTCGTGATGGTCAACCCGCTGATGCCTGGATGGTTTATGGCCTGCAAGATGTAATCTTCCTGCGTCAGATGTTAGAAGGTTCTCAAGCGCCTGTAGAGCAGAAAATTGTTGAACAACAAAAGCTTGAAGCGATGTTAGGTTTATGTGAAATCACCACTTGCCGGCGACAAGTCTTATTGAGCTATTTTGGTGAATCGGAACATGAGCCTTGTGGCAATTGTGATACCTGTTTAGAACCCGTTCCAGTATGGGATGGTACGGAAGCGGCTAGAAAGGCATTGTCTGCGGTCTATCGTTCGGGTCAGAGTTTTGGTGTTAATCATGTGGTTGATATCTTATTAGGTAAGCCAAATGAGAAAACCGAGCGTTTCCAGCATCATAAGTTATCAACATGGGGTATTGGTAAAGATCTAGATAAAAACCAGTGGCGTTCAGTATTTCGCCAGCTCGTTGCCCGTGGGCATTTAGGCGTTAATGTTGATCAGCATGGTGTGCTTCATCTTACGGATCGTTGTCGACCTTTATTAAAAGGCGAAGAATCGATCCAACTGCGTAAAGATCAGCGTCAGCACACCCCATACCGTAAGAACCAAGTACCTCAGAGTAAATTAGAGGCGGAAGATTATACCTTATGGAATGATCTTAAAGAGGTACGTAAACGGTTATCGAAAGAGCAGGATGTGCCTCCTTATGTGATCTTCCATGATGCGACGTTGATGGAGATGGTGATGTACCGCCCGCAAACGCCGGATCAATTTAGACGTTTAAATGGTGTCGGTGAGCGTAAACTCGATCTGTACGGTGCTGAGTTTATTCAAGCGATTGAAGCCCATGAAGACAGTGGTAAAGATGAAGTAGCAACACAAGCGCAGGAGTCAGTGCTTCTCTACAAAACGGGCATGACAGTTGACCAAGTTTCTCGTCAGCAGCATCTTTCGGTGAATGCTATTTATGCTCATCTTGCTCAATCCATTGCGAAAGGTGAGTTACCGGTTAAAGATGTAGTGGAATTGCCGGATAACGAATTTAAAAATATTGAACAGACTATATTGGATTGCCAATCAGAGTTTGGCCAAGCACTCAAACCTGTTCATGAGGCGTTAGCCGGTGTGTATGAGATGGGTGTTTTGCGTTGTATCAAAGCGGGGATGGATGCTTCGTGAGTGATAGATACTGATGGATGATTTGAGTTTAACGGCACTATTCGTAAGTGGCTTTATATCCGCTACGTTGCTGCCCGGAGGCTCAGAGGTTTTATTGGCGTGGCAGCTCAATGAAGGTATTCATTCACCTTTACACTTGTGGCTAGCTGTAACGGCAGGGAATGCTTTAGGTGGTGTTGTTACTTTTTTAATGGGGTGGGGAATCGCCCATTACTTTCCTTTAAAGTCCTTTTCTAAACCGAGGCAACAGCAGGCCCAACGGTGGTTAACTCAATATGGCCCATTTGCTCTGCTTATGTCATGGGTGCCTCTCATCGGTGACCCTTTGTGCTTCATGGCGGGTTGGCTCAAAACCCGTTTTCTTTTAAGTCTCTTGATGATTACACTGGGTAAAGCAATACGCTATTTACTGATTGTTGGGTTTTTTTAAATTCATTTTAGCCCTTTGCTGTCGATTTAAAATGCTCATTTAGGTTCCTTAAATGGAATCACTCTTTATGAGAATTGCTGGGTAAGTATCTACGGATTGGGCGATTATTTTTCTTTTGTTTGTATCGTGTATCGATACAGGCTACTATTTGTTTATGATTAAATCTTTCAAGGATGATTGGCTTTCTGAATATTATTGGAAAGCAGTTAATCATCGAAAAATACAGAAGGCTATAGAGAAAAGCTTGCAACGTAAGTTGGGGAACCTACGAATAAGTCCCAAGCACCTCAGGCTTACTGAGCGGTTCAAGTTCAAGGCAACGATTACAGACATGCTGGTTGCCTGTCGAAAATTGTTAACGACGAAATTGGATCGCTCTGGAAGCCCCATAGGGTGGACATTAAATTGACTTTCTGCCTTGTCAGGCAGCTTGAAAAGGACTCGTCATTTCACCGCGCTACCTTTCGCGCATTAAGCCAATTTACTGTCCACTGAGAAAGCTTAGGGCTTGTTCGTAGGTTCCTTGGATTTTATCCATGTTGCCTGTGCAGAGTGTGATTTATTGATACCTCCGGGTAATAGGTTTGAGCATCTAAGTGGCAACCTAGAAGGTTGGTGTTCTATTCGTGTTAACAAACAATATCGATTGATTTTTAAATGGGAAGCGGGGAAGGCATCCGATGTGTACCTTGATCCGCATACTTATAAGTGAGGTAGGTATGACTTCTGAATTTCGTATACCTGGTCATGAGCCAACAAGTGTAGGAGTAATGTTAAGAGAGGATTTTTTAGAACCTCTTGATATTACACAGGGGCAGTTGGCCGAGGCTATGGGTGTTGGTCGGAAAACAGTTAATGAACTGTGTGGTAATAAGCGTGCGATTACAGTAGAGACTGCATTTTTGTTAGCTAAAGTGTTGGGCACTACACCAGAATTTTGGATCAATCTTCAAATTATTAATAATATTTGGGGCGCGCAGCATAATGAAAAGATGCAAGAATTGTTAAAAAAGGCGACCGTTTTAGTCGCTGCCTGAATAGAATTCCATTGATACTGCACACTTTCAGGTCTTTCCAATTTACTTTAGATGACTATGGAGAGTCGCCAGATGAGGGAATATGTCACAACGTAGCTTATGGGGAAAATTGAGATTAATCTTTCTTATTGCTGTGCTTATTATCGTGGCGTTGAATGCCTGGCTGTCTAAAGTGAGGACAACGGATTGGCAAGAACCTTTATGGCTGATTATTTATCCGATTAACGCCGATAGACGTTCTGATACTCAGTTATTTATCAATGCCTTAGAGCGAGAGCATTTTGAAGATATTGAGATTTTCATCAATCGTGAAGCCCAACGTTACGGGGTTAAGTTAGAGCGCCCCATCGAAGTTTATCTAGCGCCGCTTGTGGATGGCATTCTGCCTAAACCTCCTAAAAATGCCAGTATTCTAGAAAGCGTATTATGGAGCTTACAGATGCGTTACTGGGCCTGGGTGCATGATAGCTGGGAAGGACCTAAACCAGATATTAAGGTCTATTTAAAACTCTTTTCTATTCAAAATACACAAGTGCTTGAGCACTCTTTAGGGCTGCAAAAGGGCATGATCGGTGTGGTTAATGGTTTTGCGAGTATCGATTATCAAGCGCAAAATGGTTTTGTGATCACCCACGAACTTTTACACACGTTAGGGGCAAGTGACAAATATGATCTGTCGACTAATCAGCCGTTGTGGCCGCATGGTTATGCTGCGCCGGGCTTAGAGCCTTTACTTCCTCAAAATAAAGCTGAAATTATGGGTGGTAGGGTTCCTATAAACAGAACCGAATCGGTCATGCCTGATAGCTTGCAGGATGTTATTGTCGGAGAGCAAACGGCTCAAGAGATTAACTGGAAGAGTGCGCAGTAAATCTCTTGAGTTTAATGGTTAATTGTCAGTTTGAGCTTGCTTAAGCGCTTTTACGATATCGTTTTCTAACTCTAATAGAATATCTTGCGCAGGACTTTCTGGTTTAAGTTGGCCAGGTCTCAGAAACATCAGCTCGGTTTGGTTGTTTTTGTGAAGTAGCGTAACTGATAGAGGACATAAAGCAGCCATTTCAGGGTCTTTGTTGAGTACTTGGTTTACGTACCAAGGGTTGCAAAATACGATGCTGCGAACGGCTTCAAACCCATTCTTATTATAATCTTCTCCCCAGCGCTCTTTAAAGCTTGAGATTGAACGTCCAATATTGGGCTCAAAGATAACGTAAAAGCGGTTATCTTCCAGAGCTTGGCTCACTTTGTCATAGTTGGAGTCAAAATCACCTTTATAGGTAAGCTTGAGAACAGGAGACGCGAATGACAGTGTGCTCATGCATAACATGAATACGCTGATACAAAGAGATACAAGTTTAGATGTTGGGTTTGTCATCCTTAATGTCCTTTTCTACCGTAACTAAATTGGAAACTCGATACTAAAGTGTATCACTTCAACGGTTGATGTATAATCCGCGTCCTTATATTACTGATAGTCTATGGCCGCGCCGAACATGAACCAGAACAGCACCCCTGAATCAAAAGATCCTACTGCTGAAGAGCTGCAAGCAGCTGAGCAGAAAAAGCTTCGTATCCGTCAGAATAAACTGCAGAAACGCCTTCGCAGGGAGATGGGTAAAGCGATCGAGGATTTTAATATGATTGAGGAGGGCGACAAGGTTATGGTCTGCCTTTCTGGAGGTAAAGACTCCTACGCAATGCTGGATATTCTCATGAATCTACAGCGGAGTGCGCCGGTCAACTTTGAACTCGTCGCTGTTAATTTGGATCAAAAGCAGCCGGGTTTTCCAGAAGATATTCTTCCTGCTTATCTAGAATCTATTGGTGTGCCTTTCCATATTCTTGAGCGAGATACTTATTCGATCGTTAAAGAAGTGGTGCCGGAAGGGAAAACTACCTGTGCATTATGTTCTCGACTTCGCCGTGGTTCGCTTTATGGCTTTGCCGAAGAGATTGGCGCAACAAAAATTGCTTTAGGCCATCATCGTGATGATATTTTAGAGACACTTTTCTTGAACATGTTTTATGGCGGAAAGCTTAAATCGATGCCACCGAAGCTTGTATCTGATGATGGTAAAAATACGGTTATCAGGCCTTTGGCTTATGCGCGTGAAAAAGATATTGAAGCGTTTGCTGAGCTCAAAGGTTTCCCTATCATCCCTTGTAATTTATGTGGGTCGCAGGAAAATCTACAGCGCCAAGTCATCAAAGAGATGCTGCAAACATGGGATAAAAAATTCCCGGGTCGTATCGAAACCATGTTCCGTTCATTGCAGCATGTCGTTCCTTCCCATTTGGCAGATACGGAACTGTTTGATTTTAAAGGTCTTCAACAGGGATATGCTCACGGTATTGTACCGGGTACTGAAACAGCCCATCGCCCTGAAACCCCAGCCGATCCAGCCAATGCGGTACAAAGCTTCAATCCTGAGAAGATTGATCTGTTGTCTTTGTAAGCATAATTTAGTGAAGATAATGTCCTAAATTGACGGATATGAGTCATTGAGGACATTGCGCTTCTAAGGGATACTGTTTGACATAGTTCAGCCATCCTTTTTAGGAGCGCTCATGAAAACAGTTGCGGCCTTAGGCTTTAATAATTGTCAGGTGTTAGATCTGACAGGACCCTTGCAGGTATTCTCTTCTGCGAACTCCGCGTTAGGTTATCAAGCCTACCAGCTTCAAGTTCTTGGTTTAGATACTGATCCTATTGTGACCAATTCAGGCATTAAAATTCTGCCTGATGCTGTCTATTCTGATATTCAACATGTCGATACGCTTCTTCTGTCCGGTGGACGAGGGGTGTTTCCTTTACTCGACAACCAGCCTCTTATTCAATGGGTCCAAGATGCATCATACCAAGTAAATCGAATTGCTTCGGTGTGCAGTGGCGCTTTCCTGCTAGCTGAAGCTGGGCTTTTACAGGGGAAAAAAGCGGTCACCCATTGGAAAGCATGTAAACGTTTGGCAAAAGACTATGAAGCTATTGAGGTCGAAGCCGATGCTATTTGGTTGCAAGAGGGCAATCTGTATACCTCGGCGGGTGTGACGTCTGGAATTGATCTGGCGCTTGCCTTAGTTGAGGAGGATTTTGGTCATGCTATTGCAATGGATGTTGCGCGGGAATTGGTCGTGTTTGTTAAACGTCCAGGAGGGCAGGCTCAGTTCAGTTGGCAACTTGAAGCGCAAAATAAAGCGAGTGGGGCCGTCGCTAAAGCTCAAGCGTATATACAGAAAAACTTGAAAGAAAACTTGGGCTTAGAGAGCCTCGCTGAACATTGCTGTGTGAGTGAACGGCACTTATTTAGATTATTTAAGGAAAGTTGTGATTGCTCTCCTGCGGTATATATAGAAAACATGCGCCTAAACTTAGCGCAAGAACTGGTCAGTGAAAGTGATTTGAGTATAGAACAGGTTGCTCAGCGCAGTGGCTTTAGCTCTGCGGATAATCTACGTCGAGTATTTTTGCGTCGATTGGGTGTTAACCCTAGTGAATACCGAGATCGCTTTGGAAAACAGTATCAAGATCGGTCAGCAGCACCGACTTCTTTGGAGAGTGGCCCTCTTACTCTCGAAAGTACTGCTATGGAAAGTACTGCTATGGAAAGAATTGTGATGAAAGGTATAGGTAAGGAAAGCATATGAATAAGAATGTTTTTTTACTTTCTATCTGTCAGGCGCTACTTACGACAGGCAATGTATTGTTGGTGTCTGTAGTGGCTTTAATTGGCCAAAGCTTAGCGTCTAGCCCTGTCTTAACGACCTTTGCTGTTGCTACTCAGTTTATTGGCTTGATGATAGCGACGATTCCGGCGTCTCTGATTATGCGTCGTATAGGGCGTAAAAATGGTTTTTATCTAGGTAACTGCGTAGGGATCTCTGGGGCGTTAGTCTGTATGTATGCGCTTGATGAAAAGCTCTTTTATCTCTTTTCCGCAGGTACATTTTTATTAGGGGTCGGGATAGGTTTCGGCACCTTATATCGTTTTGCGGCGGTTGAGGTTTGCTCAGAAGCGCAAAAGAGTAAGGCTATCTCATTTGTGATGGCGGGTGGTGTTATTGCTGCTGTTGTTGGCCCTCAGCTGGCTGTTTACAGTCAGGATCTATTACCTGGTACGGCCTTTAGCGGTGCTTTTCTCGGTTTGTTTTGCCTTTACTCTATCGCATTATTAATGCTGTTTTTTACCCATATCCCTCATCAGCCTATGTCTGAAGTGAAAGAGGCACAACGGCCTTTAAAGCAGATCCTTATGCAGCCCGTATTCATTGTGGCGGTGATGGTTGCGATGGTGAGCTATGTCGTAATGAACCTATTGATGACCGCTACGCCTTTAGCCATGGCGCGTTGTGGATTCACTTTTTCACAAGCTGCGAATGTTATTGAGTGGCATGTTTTAGGTATGTTTGCGCCTTCATTTTTTACCGGAAGTTTGATTAACCGTTTTGGACTGTATCCTATGATGTACCTTGGAGCTGCCTTTATGCTGGGGTGCATTGGGATCAATCTGTTGGGTGTCAGTGAATGGCACTTTTGGACAGCGCTGTTGTTTTTGGGAATGGGTTGGAACTTTATGTTTATTAGTGCCACTCAGTTATTGACGGAGACTTATCGTCCTGCTGAAAAAGCCAAATCCCAAGCAGCGAATGAGTTTATTGTTTTTAGTATGGTGACGCTTTCTGCTCTTTCAGCCGGATGGTTAGAAGCTTCATTAGGTTGGCAAGCGATGAACTGGATTGTATTGCCTCTTATTCTTTGGGCGATTGCTATTCTTTACTTTATTGGTCGCACCGAGACTAAAAGTGCTAATCTCAGTTTATAGCTTTGGTCCTTCTATTCTAGAGATGAATGGGGCTGTTGATATTAACCTACAAAAGAATAGGTATAGATGGATTCCTCACCGCTTCTGTTTACGATACAGAGTTCGGCTCCAGTTAAAGTAGAGTTTGATTTAGAGCAGGGCTTGTTGAATAACTCGTCTATAAGCTCTCCTTTTAATTGCCAAGCTTTGGGTATTAGCTCTATTAGCGAGATGAACCCGCAACGGTATACCGCAATGGGTAGATCGGAAGTTGAGGGTCTAATGCAGCTTCATCAGAAAAATGGCTTTCTATCAAAGTGTTCTTCGGATTTATGGGCTGTAACTTTTTATCCCGACGAGCCTATTGAAGCGGCTGACATACAACCTTATTCTCGACCTCAGCGTGGTTCAAATTGTGTGTTTTCTATGTCGGGGGAGTTGCCTGGTATTCATGATGGAGAGCGTTTTCCTATTGGCGACCAGTGGCCGCTGAGTTGTAATGATCAAGAGCGTGCGTTTTGTTTGTTGCAGGAGCGAACAAGGAAACTATGGAAAGAGGGGCGGCCTGATCATGAGATGCGCTTAGCATTAATGGCTGACCATGCCGGTCGATTAGATAAATTAGGCCTGCATAACTTTATCCATTGGGATGGAGAGATGTTGTTTGCTTATTCATCTTTAAACGAAGGATTAGAGCCGCTTGTGTATAAGCAAATTTCAGGACGTAGCATTCAGCTTAAAGGAGAACTGCCTCTGACTATTACAGCTGAAGAAAATGCGGATACCCTTATCGTTGCTAGTCGCAGCCTTTTAAATGAGGGAGAGATGATTTCGCCAGGTTCTGTTTTATGCTTTGCTAATGGAATCTATGTAGATCGTTGTGATCCTGTTACATTTTGGAATACTCAAGATTATTTTTAGCTTGCCTTCTCTTTTCTATAATTACATTATAACGAAATATTCGTGGCCTCTAATGTATTTCTCGAGCGTGTTTCTCTTACTGTGACAGTCTTGCGCTAATCGCAAAAAGTTGTTTGAAAGGGTTTGGTTACAATTTATTTTTGCAACTGCGGCCTAAGTCTAAATTATTAGTTCTTGAACAGTTGTTATATTGTCTGACCTTAAAACGCAATGTTCTCCTTTATAATGCTGAATAATGGACTAAAGTTAATTATGGATAGCCGCATTGATGTGAAAGGTCGGACGGTTTGTCTGTTGTTATGATCTTTATCCACGTTTGAATTTGTATTCAAACTATTTTGCAGGTAGTTGTTGTTACTATGGAATCCAAAGTTAAACCGTTATCCAGTGCGCTGGACACAGTGGGTAATCAAGCTTCTTCAAATTTTACTGTTTCAAGCTCTTCTTCGGTTTGGAACAGCTCTGAGCACATGATGTTAAAAAAGGTGCTTGATCGCCTTGCATCACCCACCTTTATTATCGACAAAGATCATGTGATTCAGCACTGGAATTCTGCTTTAGAAAAACTCAGTGGTTACAGTCGTGAAGAGATGGTCGGAACACGCAATCATTGGAAACCCTTTTATTCCTCTCCTAGACCTTGCTTAGCGGATTTGATAGTTGAGGGGGGAAGGGATGAAGATGTTAAACACTACTATACAAATAAGTATACGCGATCAGGCTTGATTGAAGATGCTTATGAGGTAGAGGATTTTTTCCCAGAATGTGGTGCTGAAGGTGAATGGTTACACTTTACTGCATCTAGCATTATGAGTGATGACGGTGAGTTGATAGGTTCCCTTGAGACCTTTGAGATTATTAGCACGCGAAAAAAGGCTGAATTCGAACTTCTTGAGCGCGAGCGTATCTATAAAGAGTTAAGTATTACAGATAGCTTAACTGGACTTCATAATTCCCGTCATTTTTATGATCAGTTAGAACATGCATTGGAAACTGCTCGTCGCTATCAGCATATGTTCACCCTTTGTTTTTTTGATTTAGATGATTTTAAAAATCTGAATGATAGTTATGGCCATCTAATGGGTGACAAAGTTTTAGAAACGTTTGGGGCCTTAGTTAGGGCTTCCTTGCGCTCGATTGATAGCGGCTATCGTTATGGTGGAGAAGAGTTTGCCATATTATTGCCTTTGACAGATCTTGAAGGTGCAATGCTTGTTGCTGAGCGTGTGCGAGAGAGTTTAGATAGTTATCAGTTTAACTTACCAAGCGGAAAGAAATATCATTCAACTGCAAGTATTGGTGTCACCGCGTTTGTCACAGGAGATAATGTGCAGACAATCATGAGCCGTGCTGATCAGGGGCTTTATAAAGCCAAAAAACAGGGTAAAAACTGCATCGTAGCGGTTTAACCTTTTCTCTCTCTGTGTAATGATTCGTCTCCTTAAATGGAGAGAATATGAAGAGTTACCTTTTTTCTACAGATAATGATCGCGGTGGCGTAATTCTGTGTGATATCGATACATTGCCAGATGCCGTTGAATATCTTCAACAGCGCTTTAAAGGTGTGGTAAGGGTTGAGCAGGGCCGTGATTATTGGAGTGAAGAGGAGGGGTTTGGTAGCTTAGCGGTCCCAGACGAACCTTCGTCTAGTTGAATACTGTTATTTTATTATTCCAGGTTTACAGCTTCAAAGTTTACAGCTTCCAAGTTTACTGTCCTAAGTAAATTCTATTGATATTTTCTTGAGCTGCACTATTTAGAACTATGAGACTTTTGAGAACGTTTGTTTGCGTTTTTGTTGACTGTTTTTTCTTGTAGATTCTCATTACCACTTAAGACCTCATCACTACAGCTATCGTTCTTCTTATCAATACTGAAATGGGTGACGTCAATACACTGGATTTGGCTTTTTTTGACCATACTGTGCTCCAGATATTTAGGAGTGATTATTATTTTAAGAGCCAAGTCAGATTCAATGATTTTTTCCTGACAATGAAAGCGTAGTTCAGTACAGTGGTATTTCCTATTTTTAAATGGAAAACGAGTGCTCAGTTTTCTGCTTAATTAGTCTATAAGATTAATAAACTGAAGGGCTTTGGGAAATTAAGTTGAACTCATCATTAATGATTATTTCATCAGGGACAGAATGTTTCAGGTCTATCATTCAAACTCATTATTAGTACTTAAAGAGCTTCTGGTTGAGCTGATTCGGCGCGATCCGCTTGCAGATCCTTTCGAGGCTGAACAGATTTTAGTTCAAAGCCCAGGCATGGCGCAGTGGCTTAAACTCGAACTTGCTGCTTCATCTGGTATCGCAGCTTCGCTGGACTTTCCTTTACCCGCCTCGTTTCTATGGCGTTGTTTTTCGGATGTATTGGGTGATGTACCGGCTAGGTCTGCGTACAACAAGGAAGCGATGAGTTGGAAGTTTATGTTGTTACTTCCAGAACTGCTTGATAGGGAAGAGTTTGCCCCCTTAAGACACTATTTAGAAGATGATGAAGAGCAATATCGGCTCTATCAGCTATGCAATAAAGTGGCAGATATTTTCGACCAATATCTCGTTTATCGCCCTGATTGGATTGCTGATTGGGAGCGTGGCGGTAGTTTAGCGTCTGAACGCCA
>DJLT01000012.1 GCA_002435145.1 Neptuniibacter sp. UBA6509 | reverse complement strand
AATCTCATAAAGCAGCATAGCAAAGGATCTGACTATGAAAACTACACGCTTCCACACAGCTGAGAAAAAAACAGCGACTAAAACCGTTCATCTTACTGATAAAGAAGCTGAAGACATTATGCAAATCGCTCTTGAAGCTGGCTTCACATCGTTGTCCCCATACTTGCGCTATTTGGTTTGTAGCGATTTAGAAGTTCAGAAGAAGCATATGGAAAAGTTATCTCAGATTCTTCCGTTAGACGAGGGTTCCAGTGGAACTAATAGTTCGGAAGATCAGATTGCAATGTTTATGCGTGTTGTGCAGAGCGCAGAAAGCCGAGTTCACTAATTCACTTGATGGCTCTTGTGATGATGCAGCTTGCCCCTTTAATCCGAGGGGCCTTTTTAAAGCTCATTCGTTGAGTGAGTTTTAAAAAATTAACGAACAATAAAGCCTGAGTAGAGGCACCGCGTGACTGTTCGCAATGTTTTGATGTTAGTGGGATGTGCTGTCATTGCAGCCCTCCGACCCCCGTTAATCCGGTTGCCGCTGGAACGTAAAAGCGCATTGAAATGAATAAACAGTAAGTTCAAGGGTGTGAATCCTTTGATGCTGGAGAGCTCCCGCCAGTGAACGAAATGGGAGAGTTCTAAGCCCCTTTATTGGGGCTTTGTGGGTGACGGAGTTTAGCTCCGGTTTGAAAATAACGAAGAAATTCAACTAACACAGGAATAGAGCATGAGAACAAAACGCTTATTGCTTGGTATTACGCTGGCTATGACTGCCTGCTTTACCGTACCTGCGGTTGCTATGGATCAAGTCCAGATTGCGACTGTTCAACATGAGGCGGCTTGTCTGCTTCAGTCTGAGAATATTGGTTTGTCTGCTGATGTTATCGCGGTACATGAATCGCAACCGTTGCAGTCACTGGAAGCAGTGGCGATTGGCGGTGGTTCTAATAATGCGCCGGTAATGTTCGCAAAAACAGAACTGGAGCCTAATGGTGATGGCGCAAAGCTAACTGATAATGCCTTGGCGTTGAGCTTTGAAGTCGGTTGGCGAAGTTACGTTTAACTTTTATCCCCCTGCTGAGCACACAGTAAAGCCGATTGACTCCCGTAAGGAGTCCATAACGCTAAAGCAGATTGGTTCTTGGTGAACGTAAAGGGTTCGAGTCCCTTGGTATTTATACCTCCCCAGGTGGGGAATTAAGACTTAGGACAGTAGATTCGATTTCTACCGCCAGTCTGCTTTAGGTTGTGATGAAGCGCGCTACTGCTGCGCAAGGGTTAGCGGCCCTGAATGGTTGTAGAAGAAGCTCTGCTGTAAGACAAGTTGCATAAATATCCGGTAAGCAGAGTACAGCCAAAGAGAAAACCAGTGAAAATATTAACGCTTATCCCTCTTATGAGGTGGCAACTAACACTGGCAATAGTTCAGTCGGGAATCAGTACCGACCATCACAGCACTTACTAATTCAGAACGGGACGAATTATGAACTCACAAGAAATGCCGAAATATAAGTGTCATAAAAGCGTATGGGCTCTAAAGATTAAAAATATTTATATCAAACCGGCAGGTGGTGCAACTATCACGCCGGAAGAGGATGACTTCTCGCCGTTTGATGTCGAAGCGGATTACGTTAGTAAGCATCAACCTGAAAATGGCGGGTATTACGTTTTATATCCAGGTGGCTATAAGTCTTATTCGCCTGCTGATGCTTTTGAAGATGGGTATGTATTAATTTAAAGAAAGTCGGCCCCTGCAACTTGCTGGACACATGATGCAGGGGCCTATTCTCAGATTGGACTATCTGAGCGCTGACGAACGGGACGAATCGTTTTATCAGCAAGGCGTGGACGAAACCACTTAGCAAAGAAAAACCCGCTTCAACGGCTTGGACGAGCCTCTGCGGGTCAACTTAACTGAGGTAAGTATAGATGTTTACTTGTAATTACTGCAAGAAAGCGGTGAGTTCTAATAGTTCGCTGAGTTCTTGTGATTTAACTAACGCTGCGAAGCGTAAGAGAGGGACTGTATGACAGTAGCAGCCAAAGTAATACAGTTTCCAGAGGGGAAGCAGGTTGTGAATACTGAAGCTGATAGCGGTTACATAAAGCTGCATCGTCAGCTAGAGAGTGAGCGCTGGGCTAAATGCCCAGTTAAGCGCGTTATATGGGAACACTTACTTCTTAACGCCACTCACAAGAAGTATCAGACCAAGCTAGGCGCTGCGACTGTAGTGCTAATGCCGGGTCAATTAATCTCAGGCCGCAATAAAATTCTTAAGGAATGCTTTGATCAGAAGTTAGTTATTGTCACTTCAGACATGGTTCGTGGTGCTCTTAATTTCTTCAAGAAAGAAGATATGCTCAGTGTTAAATCAACTCGAAAAGGGAGTATTTACACGATAGTAAATTGGGGTAAATATCAGGGCGAAAAAGAGCAAAAAGCTCCCCAAGCCATTCCCCAAGCTACTCCCCAAGTCATTCCCCAAGCCAAGACCAGCAAAGACGGGGGCTCTAGCGAATATCTCCCCAACACAAAACCCGACACAATCCCCAAGTCACTCCCCACTATACAAGAAGTAAAGACTAATAAAGATACTAACGTATCTTATGGTTCATCTGTCGATGAAACCCCGTTTAAGAAATCTTCTTTTGATTACCCTGAAGAGTTTGAGTGGATCTGGAAATACAAACCGCAACGTGAAGGTTCAAACCCTAAGCGTAAAGCTTTTCATGCGTGTAACGCTCGACTAAAGCAAGGCGCAACGTGGAGAGAACTGGCAGAGGGGATGAAACGATACTCCCAATTCTGTCGAACCAAATCTCTTTTGAATACAGACAAGGTCCAGCAGATGGCTACGTTCTTCGGTCCAGATGAGCATTTCGCAGAAGACTGGCTAATTTCGGTTGCGGATCCAGTTGCTACCAAATCTCCAAAGCAGTCAGCTAGGCAGGAAGTGTCTGCAGCTGTGATGGATATCAAAGATACGGATTGGTGAGGTGCATTATGACTGACACATTAAAAACAGCAGAAGAACGTTACCTGGATAACCTTCAAGAAGCTGTGGAGTACGTCAAACAGGCTGAGAATAAAGGCAAATCGGTTAATGCGTTGCAAATGGGGCTTGGAGCTACCGGCGTTAAGAGTAGTCGATTCACTATCAAGAGAGCTTTACTTGTCGCATTTGAAGGTAAAACCCTTGAAGAAGCGATAGCGGCAGAGCCTATGAACAAGGAACGGAATGAACAGCGCGCAAAATTGCGAGCTCAGAAAGACAGCAATCACAAATATGCTCACCCGCTTTATGCGCCGTGGACGAAAGAAGGTCTTTCTTTCCTATCTGAAGGGGCAGGGTAATGGCCGCTGAACTTGCGCTAGTAAAAGGGCAGGGAAACACCCTTATTCCAATGAAGGCTTCAGATATTGAATGGATCCAGAAATTAAAGCCGGGCCGGATGGTAGAGGCGACTATCTCACAGCCTCGTAATTATATTTTTCATAAGCGCTTCTTTGCGTTGCTTAACTTTGCTTTCGATTACTGGGAACCAAGCGCAATCACGATTGTTGAAGATAAAAACTTTAAGAGTGTTCGTAAGTTTGCTCGCTTTATCGCAGACCAAAGCCCGAATCTAAGGCCGAATCTGCAAGCGTGGCTGAATGACTTCTCTAAAACTCATAACTCTTATGAAATTACACCAGAGAAAAACTTCAACCAATTCCGTAAAGACGTAACGATCATAGCGGGTCATTACGTTTCTTATTATCGCATTGATGGATCCGTTCAGGTTGAGGCTAAGAGCATTAGCTTTTCAAAGATGGATGATCAGGAGTTTCAAGAACTCTATAAGTCGGTATTTAACGTGCTTTGGAAGATGGTTCTTAGCAAAACAGATATGAGCTATGACGAAGTAGAGCAGATCCTTAACCAGATGCTGGAGTTTGAGTCGTGATTACACACAATATTATCAGTGTATCTGGAGGAAAAGACTCTACAGCAACATTGCTTCTTGCTTTAGAGCGGAAAATAGAAAGCCTGCGAGCGGTGTTTGCAGATACAGGGCACGAGCACGCAGCCACTTATGACTACTTAGAATATTTAGCTGTTGAAACTGGGGTAAAAATAGAACGCATCAAACCCGACTTTTCTGCGCGGATAGAGCATAAGCGCGATGTTGTTTGTGGCAAGTGGAGAAATGAAGGGATTGATGAGTCGATAATCGAGGCTGCTCTATCGGTTCTTAAGCCAACAGGAAACCCGTTTCTTGATTTGTGCCTCTGGAAGGGCCGGTTTCCTTCAACTAGAGCTAGGTTCTGCACTCAAGAGCTTAAGGTGTTTCCGATCCAACAGCAGGTTTTTGAGCCTCTTCTTAATGCCGTAGATACGCAGGATATTATCAGCTGGCAAGGGGTAAGAGCTGACGAATCTATGGCTAGAGCAAACCTACCTGAAAGTGATGAGGCAGATAACGGCGTAATTAATTATCGCCCTATTCTTTGCTGGACTGCAGAACAGGTTTTTGAGTTTCACCGTAAGCATAAAGTTAAGTGGAATCCCCTCTATGAGCAGGGAATGGGGCGCGTTGGCTGTATGCCATGTATTAACTGCAATAAAGCTGAGTTACGAGAAATAGCGCTACGGTTTCCTGAAGAGATAGAAAGAGTAAAGGAGTGGGAACGAATTGTAGGACTTGCAAGCAAAAGAAGTGCTTCTACTTTTTTTGCTCCAAACACGGCTCCAGGTAACCCAATGGGAACAACGCTAGATACAGCGGTAGAGTGGTCAAAGACGGCTAGAGGGGGTAGGCAGTATGACTTGATAGCAGCCTCCGATAACGGAAAGCAGTGCTCTTCTGCGTATGGGTTATGTGAATGATCCGCTCTAAAGCACTACGCGATAGCGCCAACGGCCAGAGCTGCTCTCTAAACATAGCTGGGGCATGTAACTACAGCCCTGAAACAGTCGTTCTTTGCCATTTTCCGCATGAATCACACGGTATGGCGCAGAAGAGTACAGACCTAAGCTCTGGTTACGGGTGCTCTGGTTGTCATGATGCTATCGATAATCGATCTAAAAGCGGTTTAAGCGAAGAAGACAGAGAGTTCTACATGCGCCGATCTCAGATTAGAACATGGGAAAAGTTTGTGGCGCTTGGTTTGGTAACAGTGAAGGGGGTTAAGTGATGGCTAGTTACAAAGTGTGCGCTGAGCACAAAATTATCGTTTGGACTTGGGTTGAGGCTGATAGCGAAGAAGAAGCTAAAGAGAAAGCTGTTGCTCAAATCTATAACGAAGATTATGAAACAAAAGAGCCTGTAGATGACCCTGAAATAGCATGGGCTGAGGTTGATGAGTAGTGAACTAGGCAACAAAACAGGCGATTGCAGTAAAGAACATCTACTCAACTGCCTAGCAAGAGAAATGCTATCTAGTTGGACGCTAGAACAGCGAAGGAACTACCTCAAAAAGCTGCCGGACACAGCTCAAGAGGAAATGAAACAACGGCTGCTTAAAGCGCATAAAGCAAAGCAAGCAGCATAGAGAAATATAGAGGACGGGACGATGGAAAGAGAGATTAAGTTTAGGGCTTGGGATCATGATTTGAAGCGCATGCTCGTTGTTGGTGATATGCCAGATTTGGTTATTGGATTTGATGGTCATATTTACGATAAGGGCTGCAAATTTACCAGCCAGATCAGCACCGTGAGCTCCGGCATATCACTAATGCAATACACCGGCCTGAAGGACAAGAACGGCGCTGAGATCTACGAGGGGGATATTGTTCTTTGGCATTTCGAGGACGGTTCGATTACTTCAGTTGTGAAATGGGATGATCAGTACAAGCCTATGTATCTGCTTGAGCTTCAGCCGCCTCATGGTCCGGTAAGTTACGAGATGATTAATTGCCGTTGTGGGGTTTATGAAGTAATCGGCAACATCCACGAAAACCCTGAGCTGCTGGAGGTGAAGTTATGAGCGCCAATGATGTTATCACTATGTACGAAGACAGTGTTGTTGCACCAGGTGGCGCGTTGCATGATCTAAAAACTGATCCTGAAGTATTCCAGCTGTCTAAAGATGGTCTTAAAGATTGGGAGATCCGCTTTAATGATCGTGATTTTAAAGTGGGTGATGTTATTCAGCTCCGGAAAACAAAATTCTCAGGCAATGAAATGAGCAAAGGGCTCCCTTTGGTTTATACAAAGGATGTTCTGGTTCGCGAAATAACGGCAGTGGTTAGCGGTTACGGGCTACAAGAAGGCTGGGTGATTCTATCAGTAAAGGAGTTGAGCTAATGCCTGATATCTCAATGTGCGGCAACAAGAACTGCCCATCCTATAAGAAATGCTACCGAGCCCAAGCTAATCCGGGGCACTGGCAATCATATTCGTATTTCAAGCCAGAAGACGGCGAGCAGAAGTGTAAAAGTTTCTTGCAGCTGATGGAGGCCACCAATGCTAAATAAAACCTACCTGATCAGTATCGGTATTTTTGTAGGTGCTTTTGTTGAGCGTAACGATCTATTCGGACCTCTTCGCGTTGCGATGGGGGTGGAGTGATGAATTATCTAGGAATGCAGATATCCGTTGTTGAGCCTGTAAGAATCACTCGAACTGAGTTGGTTGAAGTTAAGAACAAAGTCGGACCTCGCAGAGTGCGAAAGCAAAAGATCAAGGTGTTTGTTCGATGGCAGGAAGTGCTAGAGGACGGAAAGGTAATTAAGTTTGCTCAGGCTAATGCTCTTCAGATGAACCAAGCCACCTATGCGCAGCTCAGAAAGGCTATTGAAGCAGAGCAGAAAAAGGCGCTTGGGATTCCCAGTGAGTTTTTAGGTCCAGCAATGCGAGGCGCACTCTAATGACTAAACCACTACACCCAGCAGCTGAAAGCCTGAAGGCTGGGCAAACCTTATACATAGCTTGCTATCATCCTACGCCGCATGGGTGGGATCATTACGTTCATAGCATTCAAGTGACAGGGAGTAATCGAGATCGATATCCAGCCCCAGTTGAGGGATGCATTATTGATGCTGCTCCGGTTGACTGGCTGAAGATAAGGATGAGCTTAGAAGCGTATGCTTTTTTAAAGTGCGATTTTTTTTACTCCAAGCGAAAAGCAATATCACGCATGAAAGAGCTACAGCGGGGCGAGCGCAAATGGAATTAACACCTAAAGAACTAGCAGCCATTAAAGCGCGCCGAGTACAGCAAACCGCTGTGCTTGGTGGTAACAAACCTAAGCGCAAGCCTAAACCAATGAAGAAGCCTACAGGGAAGGCAGAGCAGCAGCTCAAGCTAAGCATGAGCGCGCCTGATTTTAGTGACGGTCACGCATCTATCTCCGAAGAGCATGACGGTTTGCGCTGTGAAAGCTTCTTTGTTGAGTACATGGCCCCAAGCTTGAACAGTCTTTATGCCGGTGTTCATTGGGCTGTTCGTAAAAAGCAGGCAGATAAAGGGCATCAAGCGTGTAACTCGTTATCGATCGCACCATTCACAAAGCCGGTAAAGCTTACTTTTACGCCTGTTGTAGGTAAGCGAGCAAGAGCAAGAGATTGCAGTAACTACGCCTATGCGGTGAAGGTTATCGAAGATGGTCTGGTTCACGCAAAGATCATCAAAGACGATACAAACGAATATGTTAAATCGATCACGATCAATGAGCCTGTAACCGACAGAAGTATTGAATCTGGTGTTTGGGTTCAAATTGAAGAAGTAGAGGGGCTGGCTGTTGATCAGCTCAAAGGGGAATATCCGTGGAGGAATGTCTCATGAAGTTGATTTCAGCAAGACAGGCTTGGCATGACTGCTTTTATGCAGGAGGGCAATCTAAAGCAGAAATGTTTGAAGAACAGTGCAAGTTAGGCACTTACATTCAGCAAACTAGCAAAATTAATACTTGTATGGTGGCAGTTCATCAAGCGCAGGCTGGTTTAGTCCAGTCTGCAATTTCTACGTTGCCGCCGCCACTTCAAATGCTTGGTCATTGGCTATACGCGCCAGAGAGCTTTATTCCTCCAGGTGCAGAGAATGCAATCTGGAAGATGATCGCTGTGCTATCGGGTGTTGATGATGAAGAGTCTGAGGAGTGGTATCTAATCCGCTGTTCTCTTCATCGTTACCGTGAGCTTGCATGGCAACGCCCTAATGAAGCATGCGTTCTGAACACTCCTCGCAAGATCAAAACTTGGCTTCAAGACTGGCATGGTATCGATATAGATACTCGCAGATGGGCTCGCAATCAAAGCCGTGTGTGGGATAAAGCCATTAAGCAGCTGGATGATCTAGACAAAAGGCTTCTTGCGCCAATTACCGAGGTTCTTGTGATGGCTAAGGATGATGTAGCAGATGAGGATCATTTCGCTTGGGATAATCGCTTAGTGGCGATGAGGGCTTCGTGATGAAAGTTGATAATTTGGTTGTCCAGTTTTCTATAGTGCGATGCGGGTATTGCGTATTCGAACTAACTGGCAATGGAGGTTGTGCGTTTGTTATAGGTTCTTTTAGCAAGTCTGATCAGGCAGAGAAAATGCTTTTTGATATTCAAGCTTGGGATAAGAACTCTATTCGCAGTCTTATCCCTCCGGACTTGGATTATGACAAAGACAAGTTTATGCATCTTGCTAAAAGCGCAGATAGCGAAGAGCAAAGCCGAAAAGTTGTGCCTATAAAACCTAACACAGATGCCGCTCAAACCCTTCGTAACATTGCAGATCAGATAGAAAGCGGCGAATTACCTAACGAGGCTACAGTCGTTTGCGGTACAGAGGTGTTTCACGCAGGGCAGGTAGACGATGCTAGAGCAGCAACTGACGCCGTATTCAATCTTAACTTAGGCATTCATAAGTTGATGAATGGCGCGCTGGGAGGTGGTGAGTAATGCTAAGAGAAAAAAAAGAGATTCTTAAAGAAATTAAAAGCCAAGCAAAGCATACATTCCCTGCAGATCTGTGGGCTCAATTGGTTTCATCCATATTTAAAGAGAAATGCGAAGCCTCGAGTATTTCAAAAGGTGATAAGTAATGACTGAGAAGCGCACATTTGACGACATAGTTGATGATATTTTTGCTCATGAGACTGAGCATTTAGAGCAGAACATTGAAGTTAAGCCATTTAAACTAACCAAACTGGATGCTTTGATAGCTTTCAGCATGCTTAACGAAATGAATAAGAAGCGAATG
This sequence comes from Neptuniibacter sp. UBA6509, assembly GCA_002435145.1. Lineage (GTDB taxonomy): Bacteria > Pseudomonadota > Gammaproteobacteria > Pseudomonadales > Balneatricaceae > Neptuniibacter. The sequence continues at coordinate 12,743 of DJLT01000012.1, read as the reverse complement.
AATCAGATTGCTGACGCTGTGCTAGATGGTGCGATTAATTCAGCGATTAATGATAAGGATTATTCGTATTTTGCGCGAATGCTGAGAGAGGAAATGGTTTTAATGGGTGTAACGCTTGCGGTTGGTTGGGGTAAGCGCGAAACCGTAACAGGCGAAACGGAGGAGCAGGTAAGGCGCTTTGTTGATAGTATGGGCTCAGATCCTAACGATTGCATGATTCTGCAGTCTGCGGGGCGATATATGACCACGACAATGGATTATAGGTAGGGATATCATGCTTCACGCTTTAGTTTATTTGGGATTGATCTTGTTTGGTGTGCTTATGGGAATGGGTGCAACAGGCGAAGAAATCTATGATGCAATCTTTAGCGTGGAGTTGCCTTTATATTTATTTAGCGATCTGAAAGGCGTTTTGATTGCGGTGATTACCGGTGCGTACGCCTCCCTAATTGTAACTCGCTATCAAGAGTTCAGGCACGCAAGAGATGAGGCTGCAAGAGCTTGGGCGCATCTTTATGTTTATATGGGCTTTGGGGTAATACCTAAAGGTGATGAGAAGCTAAAATTTGCCATACATGAAATAAAATCAGCTCGCTTCAAAATGGCTCTATTCAAGCAGAACCGAGCAGTCGATGGATACTCAAAGGCTTTAAAAGACGTAATGGAGCTGGCTAAGCATGAATCGCCTTATGATGATTTCGGTGAAGAGTTTATGCAGATTCAGCGAGATCTTGTGAGAATTGACATATCATGGAAGCAGATCTTCTTGTTTAGATAAAAAACAATACAGACGTTTATTGACAAGCTTGGCCTGTTTTCATAACCTATCCCCATCATACCGTCACTGCCCTCAAGCATTGGCGGTTTTTTCGTTTTAGGGCCTCGCATTCGCGGGGCTTTTTCGTTTCTGTTATCCGAAAGCACATACCAACCCGTCCCGATCTCCTGATCACGCAACTGTCCAGTTGAGGTGTGTGCTCCCGAATAATCATTTTTCTGACTAGCCAGCTGTGAAGCTCGCAAACTCGGAATCCGGTTAGGCTAGCTGTGAAGCTCCCAGAGCCGGAACCTATTTAGGGCTATCCAATGTTTGATAAACAAGACATTACTATTAGCGTTTTGCGTAAAGCGTGCGAGCGGAAGGGTTACCAGTTCTTTGAGAGTGGCGACTACAACCTGAACATTATCGGTATACGCACCGCTGACACCAAAGCAAATACGTTTAACGACTTCCTTTGTGTAGCGTTTAAGCAGAATGGTCAATGGGTGTTGCTAACGTTGGATTGCACAACTGATCCTGGCTTGTACTGGCGCTTAAACCCAATGAATAAGCTAGGGACCGCCATTCTAGTGCCCGGTCAATATCGTGGCGCTTACATGATTGGCCTGCATAAAGATAAATACCCAGCTCTTAAGCAATCAAAATCATTGCCTGTTTATCGCGACAATGACTATGACGAAGAAGTTGATATTAATGGCATGGTCGATAATGGCTGGCATGGAATTAATATCCATCCTCGAGCTCCAGGCTTAAAGAGTGATGATATTGGTAAATGGTCCGCTGGTTGTCAGGTTCTCAAAGACCACCAAGAGCACATGCTGTTAATTCAATTATGTGAGATTGCTCAGAATTATTACGGCAAGCGCTTTACATACACGCTCTTGGAAGAGGGTGATTTGCTGTGAGTGATAACCAAGGACAAGCCGAATCGTATCAAGGCCCAGAAAGACGCGGCTCGCAGGGATGGCATGTGGATAGGAACGTTTCAATAAGCCATCTATTAACCACTGTAGCAATGCTGATTGCTGGATTTTGGTTCATAGCAGGGCAGGACACGCGAATTGCTCAAAACGCTCTAGCTATCAAGCACAACGAAACAGCTATTGAGCGCCAAGAGAGCCGTATTAATCGAAGCTTGGACAGTATCAACACTAAGCTAGATAAGCTCACTGATCTGATTCTAAGGGGTGATAAGTAATGGGTCCTATTGCTTTAATAACAGGCGCTATATCAATTGCAGATGCTTTAGGTATTGATGAATGGTTTGGTGAGCTGGTAGGTGGTGAGCCCGGTGCTGAGGTTGCATCTAAAGTCGTTGATATGGCTAAAACAGTTACAGGTGCCGGATCTATTGAAGGCGCTATAGCTGAACTTAAAGAAAATCAGCTGATGGCTGCAGAGCTCAAGAAATCGATCATCGATAACGAGCATGAGCTAAAGCTAGCTGTTTATGAGGATATGAAGTCGGCGCGCGATATGTATCAGAATACTGATCATGCTATGGCAGATAAAATTGCTGACGAAATCATCACAAAAAATCCGAAGCTTATCTTATTGCTGATCCTAACCAATATTTGCGTGGTGCTTTGGGTAACAAATCCAGCAATCGCCATTGCAGCAGGCAACGTTATTGGTGCTTCAATCACATATCTATGGCAAGAGCGTCAATCAGTGGTTGGCTTCTTCTTCGGATCTAGCCACGGAAGTAAGCAGAAAGCTATTCAGCTACAGAATAAAACCTAGCTAGATTCCCCTAGCCGCCTGAGAGAGGCCGCTACCATGAGCAACAAAGAATTCAACTGGACACCAATAAGAACCGGCTTCTGCGAGCAGATGCTTGTGCATGATTTCAATGCAACAGCAGCATACAAAGCTGCAGGCGGTACAGCGAAACATGCAGATCGAGCAGCTGGGCAGATTTACGCGCTACCAGAAGTAAAAGCACGGATTGAAGAACTTAAAGCGCAGCGTTCAGAGCGCACAAAGATCGATGCTGACTATGTTCTAAATCGTCACTATGAAATCGATCAAATGGATTTTATAGATATTCTGAATGATGACCTTTCTTTTAAGTCTATTCATGAATGGCCGAAGGTGTTTAGGCAGTTTATTGGCTCATTTGAGTTAGCTGAATTGTATGAAGGCCGGGGCGATGATCGAGAAATCGCCGGGGTGCTTAAAAAGATTAAGTGGCCTGACAAGCTTAGAAACCTAGAGCTGTTAGGAAAGCATACTGCGGTTCAGGCATATAGTGACAAGGTAGAGCTAGAGGTAGGCAAGTCACTTGCAGAGCTAATGAAAGAAGTAGCTGAAGAGTGACGCCAGCCGTAGAGATGGCATTGGCAGAGAAGTTCCTGCGATTGCACGAAAACGGCGAATTATCAGATCCTAAAGACATTATTCGCGCGCTGTCTCTTCGCTGGTTCAGGCTGAATGCGCTTTATAAGATCAAAGACAAGAACGGTAAGGTTGTTCGGTTCAAGCCAAATGAGGCGCAACGAGAGCTTTATAGAAGCGGACATTTACGCGACATAATTCTAAAAGCTAGGCAGTTAGGCTTTACAACCTTTGTAATGATCTTCTGCCTTGATAGCTGCTTATTCACTGACAATTACAGCGCAGGTTGTATTGCTCATAACGAGAAAGCTGCAAAAAGCATCTTCAGGTCCAAGGTTAAATTTGCTTATACGCACATAGGCAATGCTTGGTTACAGATATTTAAAAACATCGGGCTGAAGTTTCCTAAGCCGGTTAATGATCGCGACAACGGTTATGTGTTCGATAACGGTTCAAGCATTCATGTTAGTACCGGTTATCGAGGCGATACGCTTCAGCATTTGCATGTATCAGAGTTTGGCAAGATATGCCGAATGTATCCTGATCGAGCGCAAGAGATCGTCACAGGTGCGTTTGAGGCTGTCGGTATCGATGGCAGACTGACAATAGAAAGCACGGCAGAGGGGCGAGAGGGTTACTTCTACTCCTATTGCGACAATGCTCAAAAGCTCTTACTTGCTGGCAAAAAGCCAACCGTTCTAGATTTTCAGTTTCATTTCTTCCCCTGGTGGCGAGATCCAAGCTATTCGTTAGAAGGTGATGACGTTGTTATCCCTCAGCATTTAGCTGATTACTTTGAAGAACTAAAAGTAAATCACGGCATTGCGTTAACCCAGCTACAAAAGAACTGGTACGCGAAGAAAGCCGAAACGCTCATGGATGACATGAAGCGTGAATACCCTTCACGGCCAGAGGAAGCATTTGAGCAAAGCGCTGAAGGTGCTTACTTCATCAAGCAGATGATGTTCCTTCGCAAAAATAAGCGCATCACCAAAAAAGTTCATTACAACCCGCAATACCCAGTGATTACCGCATGGGATTTGGGCATGAACGATGCAATGTCTATCTGGTTTGTTCAGATTATTGGCCGTGAGATCCACGTAATTGATTACTTGGAAGACTCAGGTGAGGGCATTCAATATTACGCCGCTGAATTAAATAAGAAGGGTTACAGCTATAGCTACCACTTTGGACCGCATGATTTATCGGTTCGAGAGCTAGGCGCTGATGGTAAAACCCGACAAGAAGACTTTGCTAAATATGGCATCAAATTTGAGATCGTTCCTCGAGTAAGCAACCAGATGGAAGGCGTGAACGCTGTACGTCAGTTCCTTCCTCAGTGTTGGTTCGATGAAGAGAAAGCCTCGAGAGGTATTGATTGCCTTGATAACTACCGCAAAGAGTGGGATGTAAGGCTAGGAACATACAAGAACATGCCTCGACATGATTGGGCCTCGCATGGGGCTAAAGCGTTTGAAACGCTCGCAAGATCTGAACTATTTGAATTATCTAGCGCTGCAGGCGCACCCATTCCGCAAAAAAGAGCCAGCTCAGGACGAGGCTGGGGAGGTCATACATAAATGCAAAACGGTCTTGTTAGCTTTAAATCCAATGCTGATATCGAAGCAGAGGAAGAAGCTGTACGTCTTGCTGAGCGTCAGATGCAGCAACAGCGCATGTATGAGCAGACTATTGCGGGGCAAATTCGCAGAGACTGGGAGAGTGCTAAGCGCGCTAAAGAGTCCGTTGAGCGAAGAATGCTTGACTGTCTTCGACGAAGAAAGGGTGAGTATGATCAAAGCAAGCTTGCAGAAATTAGAGAACAAGGCGGTTCTGAGATTTACATGCAGCTTACTGCAACGAAATGTCGTGCTGCTTTCTCATGGATTCGTGACGTACTGATCCCTAGTAATGAAAAGCCTTGGGGTTTAACGCCAACGCCAGTGAGTGAAATACCGCTGGAAGTTCAGCAAGCGCTTGTTCAAGAGATTCAAGCAGCCGCAGCGCAAGCCGCTCAAGCAGGACAAGGGCAGCAAGTCGATATTCGCACCGTGTTAAAAGATGCGGTCGATGATTTGCGTACTCGAGCAAACACGGCAGCGAAAGAAGCCTCTGCGAAAATGGAGTTGGTTATTGAAGATCAGCTTGCGGAAGGCGGCTGGTTTGATGCGATAGAGCAGTTCATTGATGATTTTGTGACGTTTCCGGGTGCTGTAATTAAGGCTCCGGTACTGAAAAAGAAAGCGGTTTTATCATGGGCTGAAGGCTGGCAGGCGGTTAAAACCTATGAAATTATCCCGCATGTTCAGCGTATATCCCCTCTAGATTTTTATCCCAGCCAAGATGCTACCAATCCAGATGATGCGGCAGCGCTGTTTGAGCGAGCGCGATTCAAGCGATCTGATTTAACGGCCATGCGTGACGTTCCCGGTTATAGCAATGAAGCTATCGATGCGGTACTTGAGGAATATGGTCGAGGTGGTTTGCGTGATTGGTTGTGGTCTGATGCAGAAAGAGCGCAGATTGAAGGCCGCCATGAAGACTGGCTTTCCAGTGATTCAACAATAGACGGCTTAATTTATTACGGAAGCGCGCTAGGCCTTACCCTTCTTGAGTGGGGCGTACCACCTGAGCAGATCGATCCATTAGAGGAATATCAGGTCGAAGCTATTTTAGTTGGCCGCCATGTTGTCCGCTTGACGCTTCATAATGATCCTTTAGAGCGCCGTCCTTATGGTGTTTCATCATTTCAGATGGTGCCGGGATCGTTCTGGGGCCAGTCTCCTCCAGAGCTTATGGCTGACATCCAAGATACCTGCAACGCAACAGCTCGCGCATTGATCAACAACCTTGCAATGGGTTCCGGCCCAATGGTTGAGATTAATTATGATCGATTGGCGCCGGGCGAAAATACTGAGGTTTATCCGTGGAAAACCTTTCAAACTAAATCCTCAAAGGTTACTGGCAACGATGCGGCTATTCGATTTTATCAGCCAGACCTACACGCAGCGGAATTGATGGGCGTGTATGAGAAGTTTGAATTAAAAGCGGACGATGTAACGAATATCCCTCGCTATATGTACGGATCAGAGAAGATTGGTGGCGCAGGCGCAACGATGGGCGGTTTGTCGATGCTCATGGAGTCAGCAAACAAAGGCATCAAAGCAGCGATAGGGCATATCGATAAGGGCGCAATACGCCGAGTTATCGAAGGTTTCTGGATGTACAACATGCTCTACAACCCTGATACGAGTATTAAAGGGGATTGTAAGGTTATCCCGCAGGGCTCAAATGCAATGTTGATGCGAGAGCGTGCTCAGATGATGAGAAACGATTTCTTACAAGCCACTGCTAACCCTATGGATGCGCAAATTGTTGGCACTAAAAACAGGGCTCGCATTCTTGCAACAGTTGCCAAGCAGCTTGATATCAATGATTTGGATGATCTTGAAGAGATGGCAGAGCAGGCAGGCAAGGCAAGCTCTGAAACTGCACAGCTCAAGCAAATTATTCAGCAGTTAGAGCAGGCTGATAAAAAATCCCAGATTGATGAGCGGAACGCTAAGACGCAAAAGGTTCTGGCAGAGGCTCATTCTCAGCCTCTTGAGAATGAAAAGCTCATTGCTGAAATAAAGCTACTCATTAAACAGCTCGCAGACAGTCAGGTTCCCCATGAAAAAACCATCCGACCAGCAGTTAGCGGTAATGGCGCGCATAAGCCAGTCACAGGACTTACAAACATTCCGCGAATACCTAGTGGAGAGTCTAGAGGAATTGAAGCAGGAGCTTATTGACTCTCCAGATGGTGAAGAGTTTCGCCTAACTCAAGGAGGCTGCAGGCAGCTGAAAGATCTATTGGAGCGAATAGACACAGCCCCCGAAGTCATCCGCAAAAGCCGATAAAGAAACCAAATTAAAGAGCCCTCCATTGTGAGGGCTTTTTTGTGTGGTTTTTGGCTCGACCCGATCAGTTGAATCCCAAGAACTTAAACCGTGAATCCCGCACGAATGCGGCTCACATTATGAGGTTAGACATGACTGCACCTAAAAGCGTAAGCGAACAAGCTGAACTAGCTAACAAGCTTCAACAGCAATTAGTGAATCCATCGCAAGATGCTCACAACGAACCAGATGTTATTCAGGAAGAAACGCCGCCAAGCGCTCAGAACGCTGAACCCGCACCGGCAGCGCAAGAGCAAGCTCCAGCAGAACCCGCACCGCAACCCGCTCCCCCTTCACAGGATGAAGATTACCTTTACTGGAAAAACCGCTTTCAGGTTCTCCAGGGTAAATACAACGCGGAAGTCCCAGCGCTGCGAAAGCAGGTATCTGAACTGGAGAAAGCTGTATCTGAAGCTCAAGCTCAACAGACGCAAGATCCACAGCAAGCAACACCGCAAGATGTTGTTACTGCTTTGGGCGGTCTTTCTCAGGATGAGATTGATGAGTTTGGCCCTGAATTAATCGATGTTGTTCAACGTATTGCTGGCGCACAGGCCAACCAGTCGAGCGAGCAAGTAGAAAATTTGAATCAGCAATTGTCCGAAACTCAAGGAGAGCTGAAGCAGATCAAGGAAGATCAGCAGGACGATAAAGTTGCGGTATTTTGGGCTAGCGCTCAGCGCTTAGTTCCTGATCTCGCAGCGGTTAATTCAAATCCTGACTTCTTAACTTGGCTTGACGGTGTAGACCAGACAACAGGCTTGCAGCGTCAGTCTATCCTCCAGAACCATCAAGACCGGCTCAATGCCCAAGGTGTTGCAGCCGTCTTTAACGCATTCAAGCAGACGGTTACTCAAACAGAGCAACGCGATCCTAACGAACTCCTGCAGCCTCACCAATCAAACGAACGCGAATCCGTTGAGCAAAACGGCAACACTCGCATTTGGATGAAAGCGGAGATCTCAGAATTCTACAGGGATGCGGCTCAAGGTAAGTATACGCCGGAGCAAAAGAAGGCGACCGAAGCTGAAATCTTCGCCGCCCAAAACAGCGGAAGGGTTCGTTAACCCTTCTAATTTTTAGCGTCCTAAAAACTCATGAGGTGACTCAGCATGTCAGGACCAACTCGCGCAGCAGGATACCCAGACGTATCCTCTTCAAGCACGTCCGGTTTTATCCCAGAAATCTGGTCGGGCAAAATGGTAGAGAAGCTTTACGCTTCTACTTGTTTCGGTGAAATCGCTAACACCGATTACGAAGGTGAAATTAAAGAAAAAGGCGATAAAGTAAACATTCGTACTACTCCGTCAATCACTATTAATGATTACGAAGTTGGTATGGATCTTAATTATGAAACACCAACTTCCGAGAAGGTGTCGCTTGAAGTAGACCAAGCTAAGTATTTTGGTTTTAAGTGTAATGATGTTGATGCTTATCAGTCTGATATCAAGCTGATGGATGACTGGTCGAAAGATGCTGGTAAGCAAATGTCGATTGCGGTTGACCGAAGTATCCTTGGTTATATCTATGCAGATGTAGCGGCTGAAAACGCTGGCGCGACTGCAGGTAAAATCTCGGAAAGCTACAACATGGGTGAAACTGGTGCGCCTGTTCTTATTACTAAGGACAATGTTATCGATTTCATTGTTGATACTAGCTCTGTTCTTTATGAGCAGGACGCTCCAGAAGAAAATCGTTGGATCGTATTGCCTGTTTGGATGTGTAATTTGATCAAGAAGTCTGATCTTAAAGATGCGTCTATGTCAGGTGATGGCACGTCACTGATGCGTAATGGTCGAATCGGGATGATCGATCAGTACACAATCTATTCATCTAACAACATGTCTCATGTGACTGATGGGGCTGCGAAAGTGGCTAACGTAGTATTCGGACACAAGAAAGCACTGACGTTTGCTTCGCAGATGACTGAGATGGATACGCTGCCTAATCCAAATGATTTCGGTAAGTTGGTTCGTGGTCTTAACGTGTATGGCTCTAAAGTAATTGATCCAAACGCAATTGGTCACGGTTACTGCGCTAAAGGCTAACGCTTAGGTGTATTAAGAAAAAAGGCTACCGCTTGGTGGCCTTTTTTATTTCTCTCAGTAAATGAGGTTTTGTGATGAACGAAACATTAGTGTTACTTCTTGAGGCGCTTGAAGGCGCTGACCGTAAGGCGCTTGACGAAATAGCGCTTGACGAATTCCAGAAAGATATTAGCAAGCTTAAGACTCGTAAAGATGACTTACGTGACGATTTGATTCAGCTTGCGCATGCTAAATACGGCGAACCACAAGAAACGGTTGCGCCAACGGTAGCTGCTTCTGATGATGAGCAAGAAACTCCAGCTCCAGAGCCAGAAAAGCCGAAAGTCCGGACGCTTAAGCATAGAAAAACGGGGCGCATTCTAACGTGGACTCCAGTTCTTGCTAAACGTAGCGGTTTTGTAGAGGTCGATTAAGTAATGGCAACTACAGTCGGTGATATCGTTTCCGGTGCTCGCAGAATCCTTAGTGATGATGACGAAGTGCGCTGGTCTAATGTTGAGCTTATTCAATGGCTCAATGAGTGCTATGCGGTTTTGACGCGGGTTAAGCCTAGCGAGTGTACTGTAAGCGAAGCGCTGACTTTGGTTGCTGGCACTAAGCAAACAATCCCTGATGATGCTGAGCGGCTAATTGAGATCTCTCATAATACCGCTGGCAGTATGGGGGTTATTGATCTTATCTCGCGTAAAGAGCTTGATGCCGTGTTACCAACGTGGCATTCAGAGCCCGAAACAGAAGATATAGAACATTATATTTTTGATGAAATGGTGCCTAACGAGTTCTTTGTGTCGCCTCCTGCGCTTAATACTGCAGAGGTTTATGCGTATTTGATTAAGGTTCCGAGCAGTCACAGCAAGATCCTAGCGGTATCTGAAGATGATCCCATCTCTGTAAAAGACTCAATGGCTCCAATGCTGATTGATTACATTCTCTTTAGAGCGTTCTCAAAAGATGCTGATCATGCCTCATACGCTAATAGAGCGGCGTTACACCTTAATGCGTTCAATATGCAAGCTGATACTGGCTTTAAGCTGGAAATGGCAACCAGCCCCAATGCGGAGGCTAAATAGTGTCAATTGAAAGCATGGTATTAAATATTCAATCTGAAATCGGCAATATCCCTAAAGCCCTTATCCGTAAAGAGATATTTAAAGCAGCTCGATACTTCTGTTCGCAGACTGCTGTTGTTAAAGAATCGGTTTCGGTAACGGCCCCAGCGGGTAGTGATTTAGTTTCTATCCCCAATCCTAGCGATCAGCTAATGGCACTTAGTATTCAGGTGATTGAGGAGCTAAATAGTAATCAGTATTCACAGCCAGAGTATGGTCAGCTTGCTATTAACGCTGCCCCCTCAATTGATTTGGACCTAACGATCACTGTTTCTTGTCGGCCATCTCCATCTGCTACAACGCTTCCAGATATTTTGAATTACTGGGATCAAGCATTGGAAGCGGGTGCTTTATACGAACTTTACAAAAAACCTAAGAAAGAATGGACCGATCTCAACATGGCCGCAGTAAAGAAGGCCGAATTAGATAGTTACGTCCATGACGCAAAGCAGCAATCCGCACAAGGCGCTCAAGCCGGTTCCCGCAGACAGAAGCTCCGCAACTTTACATAACCTCATTTCAGAAAAGAGAGAGCCAGTATGACTACTCGCAACGTTGATTTAGTCCCAAATGAATACCGTCTTATTACTGATGAGGATGCGTTTTTAACTCACAATACAGATGATAATAATATTTATGTTGTGTTTGCTGATTCCGCTCCTGCTATGGGTTCAATCAAGCCGCATCCGCTTACGCCAGGTGAAGCGCTTCGCCGTGATGGTTTAACGGGTGATCTATATGGTTTCTCACAGTCTCCTCTTGCTGAAATCCCGGTTTCTGAATAATGAAGTTACTCGCTGATACATCCAACTGGATTAAAGGGCGGAAGATCCAGCAAAGTGAAGATACCCGCTACATCTCAAACCTGAACGGCACAAATCAGTATTATAAGTTTGCTAAAACGGTTGTGGGTGATGGTGCAGGTACGTTTAAACAAACGTTAAAAGTTAGCGATATTGGTGCTAGTTTTAAACTCGCTGATGGTGATGATGCAAACGACCGTTTTTATATAAACTCAAACGGCATCGCTTTTAATTTGCCCGCAGGTTTAACGGCTACAGTTAACGAAGTCGATAACGTAGTGCAGTATGGTGAGCTTTGTGAAGTCGTGATAACGGGTGATTTTACAGGGCTTAAGCTTGCTACATTATTCGCGCACTACAGCGGTAATTCAGACAATGCAAAAGTTCAGCCATTCTATATTTCGTATGAAGACCAGTCTCAGTCCTTTGAATATGATTTTACGAAAGCTATTTCAGATTATATTTTGCCAGAGGGTTTTGAGTTTAAGCGCAACATAGTGACTGAAAACCAAGTATCAACTTGGGATGGCACCGAGGCTGATTGGTCATCTAAAGACTCATCTCTAGGGGACATAAGCGGAAAGATTGTTTGGGCTAGAATTAAAACAACAAAGGGAAGCACTGGCCGCATTAGGCTTAATGGGCAATTAGTCAACTCTGATTGGGTGTATGGGGGAGATAGTTTAGATGTAATCCTTACACCAGGTACTTACTTAAGCCCCCAAACTAATGCGGGGGAAAATAGGTTTATTGGTACGGCTGAGATAGAAATACGCGAAGTACCCAACGCTCTAATGCTGCAAGGCGCGTCTGCTAATCTCGCTGATGATTTTGAAGAGATGGTTCAGCGTGGCGATGGGCATTGGCTGGGACTCAAAAATTATTTTGGCCCGTCAAACTTAAACGTAACTTGGAGCCAAGAAGGGAAAGTATTTACTAAAAATTCTAATGCCTGGGGAGGGATGGGAGAGCTTCCAAGTTATGACACCGTTGAACCCGGTGATTGGTCTGTTTCCTATACGGCAAGCGCCCCCAATTTAAGTGTTTTTACAAAGAACGCAGAAAATACAGCAAATAACGCATATGCCATTCCAAGCGGCAAAAACGTAATAGAGGTAAATGTTCCAACTGCGGGTTTGTGGTTTGATTCGACTACGGCCAGTGGTGTAAGTCTCTCCCAAGTTAAGTTTAATAAGCTTTTTAAACTCTCTAATTACCTGCTTAAACGCTATCAGATTGAACAAGTCATAGCGGCGATTGCTGCTTATAAGGCTAAAAATAAGAATCGGTATATTACATCGCTTGACGCTGTTGACGATTACCTTGTTATTCCTGCATCAAGCCCCATCGGTGATTTTGATTATCCATTTAGTTTTGTGCTTGAGGGCACTAACTTTCAGCGAATATTTGAATCAGATGACGGGTTGAGCCGCGTAATGCTTAAGGGTTCAGAGGGCATACTGACAGCTAGAATTAACGGGGATACGGTGGCATTTAGTGATGTATCAAACATTATTGTAAACGACCGTAAACAACATAGCGGAAACCTTGCTAGACGAGGAAATACATTCACTCTCACTGTTGATGGGGTAGATGGAAATCCGGTCACGGTAACAGGGGTAAATTGGTCGCTATCAGGAGCTTGCTCTGATGTTGCTCAGGCTTCTCAGTTCTTGAACGGTGGCTTGTTAAGTTTAGGGCATATCGATCACGAATCACCACT
>DJLT01000023.1 GCA_002435145.1 Neptuniibacter sp. UBA6509 | reverse complement strand
TTAGCGGGCTACCTCGCAGAAAGTACCCAATCTTTCACTTCCAGCTACCTAGTAGCTGCGCTTTTAACCGCTACAGCGATTGGGCTAACCTCACAACTCGCATCCAATCGCTCTAGCGAAAACAATTAGCATGCCCTATTTACCGCTAATTTTATCGATAAGCTTAAGGTTTGATTTAATCAGGATATTTTTTAAGCAGTGTGAAATAGGTTCCAAAAAGCGACGTAACGAAAATCGAGATTCAGGCTCCCAGTAAACGGTGTCGCCTATACAAATATTGCCCTGTTTTATAATGGTCGCATTAATGCCAAAGTGTCGCTCAGTGTACTTATCTAATGCACGCAGTACATGAGTGTCTTTTTCAATACCGGGTTGAGGCTGCGCTGGCATAAGGCAACGTACCGTTTTCGATTCGCATTTAATTATTGTGTCACCAATATAGAGACGCCCCCCAACCCAATCAAACTCCTCTAGCTTCTCATTTACTTCATTACTTTGAATATAAATATTCGGTCTAAAGCGTTTAGGTTGAAAATCTCCTTCAGGCTCTAAAGCCTCCAATGCGCTTGTTGAATTGCTGGTAATGATATGAAGTGGGTATACGTCATAAAAACGTCCACGAGGCGTCGCAAAGAATGAGAGTTCTATGAGCTTTGACCAAGAGATAGAGCCTAAACTCGGCAATGCTTCTTTTGAATAAAACTGTTTTTTCAGCGCTTTCTCTCCACTTATTGTTTTCAACTTATAGAATCGCCAGTTACTTTTTGGCTGTAAAGGGTGAAGGCTAATTGGCTTTTTAAAGTAGTTACTCAAATGAGTATCAAGACTATCGTCATCGCTAGAAAAGCGACCGATATCAGGAATGGTTATTTCTACTGAGGCAACACTATCTCCCACAGTACCGGCACGAGGCTCAGACTCATAGCTTGCTGATAGCTTCAATAGCTTAGGAGATTTACGCACGGTTGTAAGTTCATTGCTGCTAATATCTTTTATCGCCCAATAGCGATCACCTACCATACCTAATTTCTCAAGCTGTGCCTGCTCAAGGGCCTCCCCCTCCATTGATTTAACGGGATAACGCCATAGTTCTTTTACAGTACCTAAAGGGTGCTTATTCATAAACCGGTTTCCTTTTAAACGTCTGTTTAAACTTAAGCCTTGATGACATTAATAAAAATTCTCAGCGTTTATTTAAACGAACACCCTGTTTAAAGATGTCAGAAATTTAAAAGCATTCCGCAATTAATATGCAAATCAATAAGTTATTTATCAATAAGAACCTATAGCGCTCCTTCATCGATAATTAATAAAACCTTTGCCTTTCACGTATTCATTGCATCGGCATTTCAACCGGTTAATTAGATTCTCTATTGCCGATAAAGCGGCAACTGATTGCCTATTCTGACTTTATATCTCTCTTTCGTTTTTAATGTTTGTTTAAAAAACAACCAGATAAAGTGATTGGCATTGGCTTTGCTTTATTTGAACTAACGATTATTCATGGAGATGGTCATGCAACCTAGCCCAGTAAAACAAAGTTCATTTTGCTCATTAGCTCACATCCCTATCGACGAGCCGTTAAAGAAAAAAATTAAAGCGCTAAATGGGCAAACAAATGTTCAATCCATGGATCGTTTTTATCTAGAAATGCTTGAACAACTTTCACCCGCTACTCAGAAGCAGCGTTATCTCGCTCAGCTTGATAAAGCCATTCAAGCACTGTTTCGCATTAATCAGGTTATTGTTGCGGTACTGTATTGCGATCACACCGTTGAGTGTTTCAACGATGAAGTGCACCTATTGATCGATTCAATTAGCGAGGCTCCTTTAACAACCAGTCGGATCAGCTTCATTATGCATAATCACTATACGCAACGTTGCTCTGTCGAATATTTTTCGGCTGATAATCCTACATTTTCAGACTTTAAAAAAGGTTATTTATATAACGATGCGGATATTGAAGCAGGCTTTACTGCAGATGAGACAACGATAGAAGAGTTAATGTGTGATTGGCTTCAACATTACCAGCAATGGATGCAAGACTACCTCTATTTTAATCTCGCTCAAGTCACCACTGAACAGTCTGGACAGGACTTAAACCGACTAAAACCCTTGCTGGATAGCCGCCAAAGCTTTGAAGAGAGCAATGAACGCTTATCATTAAAATAGTCATTGATAAGCGTCAGCATGGCTTTTAGCCTTTTACGAATGGAAGAGGCTCTTCTAATAGAGCATCAAATTCATTGACAGCTAGTGGTTTGGATAGAAGATAGCCTTGAGCAAAATCACAACCGGCCTTCTCTAAAAAGTGTAATTGTTCCTCGCTTTCTACCCCTTCAGCAATCACTTTAATACCCAATTTATGCGCCATGATAATCATGGCTTCACACAGAATCAGATCATTTGAATCCTGCTTAAGATTACTAACAAATGACTTATCTATCTTTAGAAAGTCGATTTCAAACTTATGTAAATATGATAACGAAGAATAGCCTGTACCAAAGTCATCTAGCGCAACTTTGGCTCCCCGCTCTCTAAAGCCATGTAGTTTTGAAATGACATCTAAACCACTCTCCATCAATGTACTTTCTGTAATTTCCATAATGAGTGCTTCACAATCCACTCCCAGCCCTTCAGCATAATCCAACCATGCAGCGGTTGTTTTACCCCCATGAATATACTGTTCAGGCGAGGTATTAATACTCACCTTTATCTTCCGATCATGATGAATATCCCACTGATGTAACTGACTCGCTGCCGCTTTAAATACCCAGTCGCCAATCTCAATAATATGACCCGTCTCTTCCGCTAATGGAATAAAATCCAACGGACTAATAAGCCCTTTACTCGGATGGTTCCAGCGAATCAATGCTTCAGCTTTATCTATAAACCCGGTTCTCAAATTTACAATCGGTTGGTAATAGAGTTCAAATTCGTTGTTCTGTAAAGCTGAGCGCATATCATTTAAAAGCTGGACTCTATGTTTTGCTGATTCCTGCATATCAGGTGTGAAGTAACTAAATCTATTTCGCCCTTTAGCTTTGGCCGCATACATCGCTTGGTCAGCATTTTGCAGTAACACATCAGCACTCTCTGCATCATTAGGATAAAGCGTAATACCAATACTAGCTGATATGTATAAAGTCTCATTTTGAATTCGGTAGGGTTGAGCAAGTACCCGGAGAATGGAACTAGCAACCTGCTCAATCACTTCAGGGGATTGAACTGTTGGCATCATAACGGTGAACTCATCACCACCTAGACGCGCTACAACACCCTCTTCTCTAACACAGTTTTTTAATCGATCTGCAACGATACCAAGTAAAAGGTCACCTACCGCATGTCCATTTATGTCGTTAATCTCTTTAAAGTGATCCAGATCTAGATAAAGCAACGCTAGGGGTTGTTCTTTTCTCACCGCATCTTTCATTAATACAGACAAACGCTCTTTGAACATACGCCTATTAGGCAGTTCCGTTAATGGATCTAGATTTGCTTGAGTCCAAATCAATTCCTGTGCATTCTGACTTTCTAATAGCGCATTATCTAAATTACGATTTATTCTAAAAATATATAGGGCGATCCCCCCCACAATAAACAATGCTAAGAAAGTGATAGCGAGTATCTGATAGAGCCAACCCAAGTCGCCCTGATCAGCGTTCTTATATAAAAAACCATCTAGTGAAAAATCCTCAGGAAGCATTTCCAAACTTTGATAGGTTTCAACTATATGCTTCCACCTGCCAGGATTCATATAGCCCATTTCAATCAATACTGGTTGGAGCAGAGGCACCATCTCCTTAGCTTCAAACTGAAGAAACTCTCGCGAATAAGGCGTGTCGTATTGAGTAAAGATCAGGTCTATGATCTCTTCAGGGTGAGCCATTGCATAACGCCAACCACGCAAACTGGCATCCCTGAACGCAATGACACGATCAGGGTGATTAGCCACCTCAGATTCACTGGTAAACAAGTTGTCACCGTAAAAATCGATACCGACTGATCTAGGTGTATAGGTTTGATAAGAGAAACGCTCTTTTTCAAGAAAGAATCGTTCATTCGTAACGTAAGCAGACATAACATCTGTTCTACCTTGCATTAAATCTTCAGGGTCAAAACTATGCTCTTGAATGATTAGTCGATCTTTAGGAATACCTGAGCGCTTAAGAAAAGCAAATAACTCATCGGATTGGGGTTCAATCATCAATCGCTTATCAACGATGTCATGGACACCTTGCGTTGATTTTTTTTCTGCTGCGATAAGAACAAGTGGTGAGTGCTGAAAAATTACGGCCAATGCAACCAGCGGCTTGCCCGCTTTTCGCTCTAGCAGTAAAGAACTAGTGCCAACACCGTAGGTTGCATCACCTGCTATGACTGACCTAGGAACATTTGTGTGGGGATCAGCTGCCTTAATACTTACATCCAAGCCTGATTCAGCATAATAGCCTTTATGTTTGGCAGCGTAATAGCCCGCAAACTGGAAAGCATGAACCCATTTTAATTGAAGCGTGACTTGCTCTTCTGCGATAGCAGAAAAAGAGAGTAGGCAGGACAATAGGCCTGCAAGAATAGGCAGTTTTATACATTTAAAGCGTTTGATCATTTTGTATTTATTATGTAATTGAACGCTATTTCAGAGTAATCGTAATCAGGGCAGCATTCAATATATAATCAATAATTTACCAGCCCTTTAAAGGACCTTATCAATAAACAGATTAAACTAACCCTACAGACAACGTAGTTTTTCAATTACTATCTGTCGTCGCAATTAATAAGCCTTAACTTTCGGATTCTGATAATGCTTACTTACCTACTACCAATATTAGTCATTGCCATCCTGTTTTTCCTCTACAAAAACCAACAATCAGCAAAGAAACAAGCGGCTATAAACCTAGAAGCAGGTCACAACTTTTTAAAAGAAAATGCGAAGAACGAAAATGTACAACAAACCTCTTCTGGCTTGCAGTACCAAGTACTTAAGGAAGGTCATGGTGAATTACACCCTACTCCAACATCTCAGGTAAAAGTACATTATCACGGTACGCTGATTGACGGTTCAGTATTTGATAGTTCCGTAGATAGAGGAGAACCAATTAGCTTTGGCCTTAATCAGGTGATAAAGGGTTGGACAGAAGGGCTACAACTAATGGTTGAAGGTGAGAAAACGCGCTTATTTATACCAAGCGAACTCGCTTACGGAAATGGTTCCGCTGGTATTATAACTCCGGGATCAACACTAATATTCGATGTTGAATTATTGGAGTTTAGTTAAAAAACGGAGGGGCTACCCTCCGATAAAAGCGTGGTACGACAGAAGTGACCACGTGCTGCTTGGTGCTTTATTCGAGAGGAGTAAAACAAAGCACCTTAAGAGGCTACATAGTAAAATTTAGAGCTGTAAAAGGGTTGATGAGAGCCACATTTTACCGCTCAGACTATTACTAACGTGTAGCCTCCTAGTCTGTTGAACCAGTGACAAACCAGGCTATATCGCATTAATATAGCCCTTATTACATCTTCTAATTAAAAAAGATCAACGTTGTAATCAATCATGAAACGGATATCGCTAATACGAGGTACAACCTCAGCATCACCATCAGCATTAGCAACACGTAGGCGCATGCTTAAGCCTTTAGCTTTACCCTCTTGCAATGTATAACTCGCATCAAAGTTCGTTTCGTGACGCTTACCATCCGTTCCAGTTGAGTGATCGATATCCCAACTTTCAGTATGTCTAGCCATCAATTTCAGACCTGGAAGGCTTGGCACTGAATAATCGATACGTGCTTGTAGCGATTGTTCGTCTTTAGCATTAAAGTCAAGTAGCTGAACAGCACCCCATGTAAAGAACTGAGTATTATCATCGCCGCCCCACTTCTGGTCGTAACCGTTATCACCACCAATTGTTTGATATGCAAGCGTATAAGCAAGATTTCCTGCAGATAAACGCGCAGTCAAGCCAGTCAAATTACTGTCGTAATCACTGCCATAAAGATCACCATCATCTTCTCCGCGCATATGAGTCAGATCAAGCATCAGGTCATTTTCACCTAGCTTGGTGTTATATCCTAAGTTGTAGTAGCCCTGTTTCTGATAATCATCAGCAACAGCGTACTGAACATGCGTACTCAAACCGTTATCAAATTTGTACGTACCACCTATAGAAACGATTTCGTATTCTTCACCATTAGCAGAATAAGAAACAAAATCCTGACTGTTATTCATAGAAGCTTCGTCAGTATAGATCCCGTACAAAGAACCTTTTTCAAATGATGCTGTTGCATGCACGCCTTGTGTACTTGGAGCAGAAATACGTGAAGTCAGGTCATTAAGTAGTGGCGTCATCAGAATCATTCGGCCTGCACGGATATCTAAATTATCAAGGGCTTGAAACGAATGTAAGCCTGCTCAAGAGTTGTATAGCCATCACCTTCTGGTGTTAGAACATCTGATGAGTTAATTGTTTTATCATCTAGCAGTTCGACTACAGAGACAGCTGATAGACCGAAACCAAATATGTCATTCCACAGAGGTGATTTAACATTCAAACGAAATGCCTGACCAGCAGCGTGCGTATCTGGGATGCCCGCATCAAAGTCGCGGTTCATATAGAAAGTACGGAAATCCATATCCACATCAAATTTATTTTCATCTTCAGCAGCCATAACCTGAGCGCTGGACATAGCACTGACTGCCATAATAGCTGCCGTTAAATTTTTAAGCTTCATGTCGTATTCCTATCTAGTTTCTTATTTTAAGGTTTTCATATAACGGCCAATCTCGTTCGACTGACCTAAATTAAATGAATATCTCGGCTCTCTGGTGCAGACATGAAGAGCATTAAGTCTTAACAAGATATCCATCTAAAAAAGCAGAGGTTTTATGCCCCGAGTAACAATTTGTCATCATCAAGTTCCTCTCCATCCCCTCGCGCTTTCGCAAAAAGGTTAAGAAGATCTTTGACGTCATAATTACTTCTTTCTTTACCTGATAGATCAAACATCACTTTGCCTTCATGCATCATGATTGTTCGAGTGCCGTGATCTAATGCCTGACGCATTGAATGCGTCACCATCATTACCGTTAACTCTTTCTCTTCAACGATCTGATCGGTGATCTCCATCACCAATGCAGCGGTTTTCGGATCCAAAGCGGCAGTATGCTCATCCAGAAGAAGAATCTTACTTGGCTGTAATGCCGACATAAGCAGGCTGACTGATTGTCTCTGCCCACCCGAAAGAAGACCCATCTCTGCGCCTAGACGATTTTCCAAACCAAGATTAAGACGCTTAAGTTGCTCGCAGAAGAGATCTCGAAGATCATCGTTTAGTGCGGGTTTAAGACCTCCACGGCTACCACGGCCATAGGCCAACGCCATGTTTTCTTCTACGGTCATATTGCCGCATGTACCTGCAAGCGGATCCTGAAAAACCCTAGCTACATCGCGAGTTCGTCCAGCAGCAGAGACGTTAGTTACATCCCAAGCATCGAACATCAACTTGCCACTAGATGAGCGAATATCCCCAGCGATCGTATTAAGGAGTGTCGATTTACCCGCACCGTTTGAACCGATAACAGTTACAAACTCACCTTGTGGTATTTCTAGATCTACACCACGAAGTGCTCGTTTCTCAGTTGCTAAACCCGCATTAAAAGTGACTTTAATATCTTTACAGCTAATCATGAGGCACCTCCCGCAGCAGCCTGTCGAGCCTTACGCTCTCTACGAAGATGAGGAATGATTAGAGCTAAACCGACCAATACGGCAGTGATTAAGTTCAGATCAGATGTAGTAAACCCTAGGAAGTCCGCATTTAATGCCGCTGAGACCGCTAGGCGATACAATAACGAACCGATGATGCAGCTAAAGATAATCACTAGCATCGAGCGACTACCAAACAAGCTTTGACCGACAATTACGGCTGCCAAGCCGACAACAATGGTGCCGATACCCATAGTTGAATCTGCGAAGCCATTGGTCTGGGCAAACAATGCACCGGCCAAGGCAACTAAACCGTTTGAAAGCGCTAGACCGGCGTAAATTTTCTCTTTAATTACAATGCCGTTTGCCTGAGCCATGCGCGGGTTCGCACCGGTTGCACGCATACCCATGCCATACTGCGTATTTAAGAAATAAGACAGCGCCAAGCCTATCAGGATCACAACAAACGCTACGAACATGAGTTTAAGGTACATATTTGGAATACCGAAAGACTCAAAGGGAGACAGGACCGTGGGTTCCATAATCAACGCAATATTAGGCTTACCCATAATACGAAGGTTAATGGTGTACAACGCGGTCATAGTTAAGATACTGGCAAGCAGATGTAGGATATTGAAACGGAGATTTAACCAAGCCGTTACAAGTCCAGCTGCTGCACCACCAATCGTTGCGCATATAGTAGCCACATAAGGATTGATACCAAATACAATCAGGGCGGCGGCAATCGCCGCCCCCATCGTAAAGGAGCCATCTACCGTTAGATCTGGAAAATCCAAAACTCTAAACGTTAGATAAACCCCTATCGCTACAAGACCGAAAATAAATCCGATCTCAAGCGTGCCAAGGAAAGAAAATAAAGACATAGGAACGACCTCTACTCGCGCTTACTGAACGACTTTTGTTGCGCGTTCTAAAACTGCAGCTGGGATCTCGACACCCATGCGAGCTGCCATTTTAGGATTCACATAAAGCTCAGAACCGTGAGCTACACGTACAGGGATATCGCCCACTTTTTCGCCTTTAAGGATGCGGACAACTACTTCACCCGTTTGACGACCGATATCACCGTAGTTAAAGCCCAATGAAGCAACCGCCCCACGTTCAACCGCATTTGTTTCAGCAGCAAAAACAGGGATACTACCGTCGATACCTGCTTTAACTACGGATTCCAGTGCAGTCAGTATTGTGTTGTCTGTAGGGCAATAGATCGCATCGACCTTACCAATCAGTTTCTGCGAAGCGATCATTACATCAGAAGATTTAGGTGACGGAGCTTCAACAATTTCGATAGCCATTTTGTCCGCTTCAATCTTAAGCAAGCGAACGATTGCTACAGCATTCGGCTCACCTGGATTGTATGGAACACCGACTTTCTTAACGCCTGGGATAAACTCTTTAATTAACTCAAGGTGCTGCTGTACAGGGGACATATCAGATAAGCCCGTTACGTTTGCGCCCGGCTTCTCGTAGTTTGTTACCAACTTTGCATCCAGGGGATCTGTCACGGCTGAAAATACAACTGGGATATCTTGAGTAGCACTTACCGCACTCTGTGCAGAAGGTGTTGAAATTGCGACGATTACGTCAGGCGCATCACCTACAATTTTGCGTGCAATTTGTGCCGCAATTGCTGGGTTACCTTGGGCGCTTTCGTAGGTGAATTTTAGGTCATCTTCTGCATAACCTTTTTCCGCCAATACTTCCTTAATGCCATCACGTACCGCATCCAACGCTGGATGCTCTACGATAGCAGTTGCTGCAACATATACAGGCTCAGCTTGAGCCGACATAGAAGCTGACATGGAAAGCGTTGCAGCAGTGACTGCGGCTGTTAAGAAATTACGTAGTTTCATATGTAACACTCCTGTGAGGGGCCCTTTATTATCGAGACCCCATAATTATTTTTATTTCAGTTGTGCGGTCTCTAACAAGACCTTTTAAATCATGCAGATAAGCCCATTTATTAACCTTATCTACGTCCGTAAAGCTGTGTTAAAACCTGAGTAAAACCACCGGTTGCGCAATACTCGATATCTAAAAGCGCAATGTTTTAAACTCAAGAATTAAGAGTTATGAATTAATCTTATCGAACTTAGCAATACGCTCAGACCCAATCTGATCTGCCGCATCACTCGTTGCGATAGCCAGGCGATCAGCCAAAGAGAAAACTTCATCTAAGGTTTCTGCAATCTCATCAACCTTGTCCCATACCCACTTTTCATCTGTCTTTTCTAGGTCATTAGCAACCGCTAAAAGACCACCACAGTTAGTGATGTAATCAGGTACGTAGAGCACGCCATTTCTGGCTAATGCAACACCGTGTGCAGGACGAGTTAATTGGTTATTAGCAGCACCCGCAACGATGCCAGCCTGAATTTCATTGATACTCTGGTCGTTGATCACCATGCCTAAGGCACATGGGCTGTATATATCAACGTCTTGAGCATGAATGATTGAAGGATCAACGATATCAATCCCAAATGTATCTTGAGCACGAGTAACAGATTCAGCATTGACTTCAGCTGCAACGACAGTTGCCCCACGCTCTTTAAGCAACTCAACAAGCTTGAAACCAACTTTGCCCAAGCCTTGTACGGCAACCGATTTACCTTCCAAGCTGTCGCTACCTGTACGATGCTTAACACCTGCACAGATTGACGTAAGAACACCGTAAGCAGTGACCAGATCAGGCGCTAGCGCTGCACGCCCGCCTAAGTAAGATGTACGTTCACCCATGATCTCGACATCAGCAGCGGTCAAACCCACATCAACGCCCGTTGATACTTTTCCACCTAGGCTTTCAACAAAATCACCCATGGCTAGAAAAGTTTCGCGACGGTTCATAGTTTCAGGGTTTGCGATCATTACGGATTTAGAACCACCGTAATCTAAGCCTGACATAACCGACTTATAAGTCATGCCACGAGACAAACGAAGCACATCAGTAAAAGCCTCATCTGCGCTCTGATAATTACGTAAACGGCACCCCCCTACTGCTGGTTTGCCATTCCAAGCGCGATGGACTGCGCTAATAGCTTTAAGTTCGGTCTTGTCGTCGTAATGTACATACACGTTGACGTGTCTATCGAACTCAGGATGATCAAATAAAACTGTATTCATTGTTTTCTACCGTTAATTATTTTTATTGGTGATACTTGTTTCTAGAGAAACGTTTTTTGTAAAAATATTTACTATTCTTGCAAAACAGCAGTTAAGGCTTTCACAAAGTAATCCATGCTTTTATCATTCAACCCTGCAATATTCATTCGGCTAGAATCGATCATGTAGATGCTGTACTCATCCCTTAAGCGCTGAACCTGTTCAGTCGTGATACCGAGAAAAGAGAACATGCCGAATTGTTGTTGAATAAAACTAAAATCACGTTCAATAGGTGAAGCTTCCATTTTCTTAACCAGTGCCTGACGAAGACCTTGAATACGCTGGCGCATTTCAGCCAATTCAACTTTCCAAACTCTCGTTAATTCAGCATCGGTTAAAATAGCTTCGACGATAGCGGCACCATGTGAAGGCGGCATGGAATAGTGGCTGCGGATACGGTTGAATAACTGACTACCCGCTACTTGGGTTTGGTCAGTTGTGTTACCAATAATGAAAAGTGTGCCCGTGCGTTCACGATACAAACCAAAGTTTTTAGAGCACGACGTTGCGACTAACATTTCTGGCATACGATGGGCCATCATACGGACGCCAAATGCGTCATCAGCCAAACCGGCACCTAAACCTTGATACGCCATATCAAGAAAAGGAATGAGTCCTTTACGCTCAATGAGATCCCCAACTGCTAACCACTGATCATGACTTAAATCAGCGCCGCTAGGGTTGTGACAGCAACCATGCAACAGTACAAAGTCACCTGCTGATGCTTCTTCTAACGCTGCCAGCATCGCATCAAATTGTATGGACTTGCTGTCATAGTCGTAATAAGGATATTCAACGATATCTAAACCAGCGCCACCAAGCAGTGGAATATGATTAGCCCAAGTAGGGTTACTTACCCAGACTTTACTCTCAGCGCTACACCCTTTTAGAAATTCAGCTCCCATACGTAGCGCACCGCAACCACCTGGTGTCTGTGCGGAAACTACACGCTGCTCGTTAAGTACTTTGTGCGACTCACCAAACACCAATTCAGCCATCAGCTGGTTGTATTTTGGTGATCCTGCCGGTGCGGTATAGCTTTTAGTAATTTCGGTCTCTATAAGCTTTCGCTCTGCACGCTGAACCGCTTGCATGATCGGCGTATGGCCTTCATCGTCCTTATAAACACCGATACCCAGATCTAACTTTTGTGGGTGTGTGTCCTGATGATAGCTTGCCATCATCGCCAAAATAGAATCTTGTGGTAGAGACTTAAGTTCTTCAAACATCACAACGCCCTAATCTTTTTATTCGCTATTTAACTCACTCAGTAACCGGTCAAAAGGTTAAGCACTTAACCTTTCAAACTCCGCTAATAACTGTGCTGACTTATCTTTAGACGCCGCTACAGCTTTCTCTTTTACTGGGCCAAACCCACGAATCTCTGCCGGAATTTGAGCTAACTCAATCGCTGTTCGATAGTTCGTTGAATTCAAATTTTCTGTAATACGGGTAATCAGTTGCTGATAATCATCGCGTAGCTGACGCTCTAATTTTCTATCCGAGTGATAGCCAAATAGATCCAACTTAGTGCCACGAAGACCACGCATTTTGGCAACCATACCTAGCCCTTTCAGCATCCAAGAACCAAACTGCATCTTCTTTGGACGACCTTGGCTATCAAGCTTACGAGCAAGCAGTGGAGGTGCCATGTGGAATTTAATGCGATAATCGCCTTCAAAGGTTTCTTCAACCTCTTTAAGGAAATCAGAGTCAGTGTATAAACGTGCTACTTCATACTCATCTTTGTATGCCATGAGCTTGAATAGCTGCTGCGCCACTTGCTGCGTTAAGGATTGAACATTTATTGTGAGACCTAACTCTGCCTTAGATACACGATCAACAAGCACGCGATAGTAAGCGGCATAGTCTTCATCTTGATACTTAGTCAGAAACGCTACATTTTTCTCTATAGTCTCTTCTAGGCTCAGTTCTGGTGCAGGCGTATGGCCACCAGCTGATTGCTCTACAAAACCAAGATCTACTGCAGCAATACGACCCCAGCTAAATGCTGTTTTGTTCTTTTCAATCGCTACACCGTTTAGCTCAATTGCTCGCTGGAGCGCATCCATAGAGACAGGAATCAAACCGTTCTGCCATGCGAAGCCCAGCATCATTACGTTTGAGAAAACAGTATCGCCAAGTAAGGCTTCAGCTAGTCGGTTAGCATCGATTGAATCAAGACGATCATCGCCCACCGCTTCGCCTAAAACACGCACTCTTCGTGTCGCTTTCATATCTGCGTCGCGATATAGCACGTTATCTGCTGTCGCCATTTCAGCTAGGTTAAGCACAGCGCGGCTGTGGTTATGACGCAATACACTTAAGGCTTTATCAGAGGTCGCTACGACCATGTCACAGGCGATCATTGCATCAGCTTGACCAGTTTCAATACGCACCTGGCGAATATCTGCCGGCTTAGGCGCCAATCGAACATAACTTAGAACGGTACCGCCCTTTTGAGCAAAACCCATGAAATCAAGTACGGTTGCACCTTTAGATTCTAAGTGGGCTGCCATGGTGATTAATGCACCCACAGTTACCACACCTGTGCCACCGACACCGCCCACTAACAAGTTGTAGCAATCGGTTAGCTCAGACACTTCAGGTTGAGCTAAAGCAGCCACTTTCTTTTTGAATGCCTCACCTATAGTGACACCTGCGCCTTTACGCAATTTTCCGCCTTCAATCGTGACGAAACTTGGGCAGAAACCCTGCACACAGGAGAAATCCTTATTACATGAAGACTGATCAATTCTACGTTTGCGCCCCTGTTCAGTTTCACGCGGAACCACTGAAAGACAGTTAGATTTCTCTGAACAATCACCACAACCTTCGCATACGTTATGGTTGATAAACGCACGACGCTGAGGGTCCGGAAAAAGACCGCGCTTACGGCGACGACGTTTCTCTGCTGCACAGGTCTGGTCATAGATAAGAACGGTGACACCCTGCAATTGACGTAGTTCAAGCTGAACCGTATCTAGCTCATCACGGTGATGGAACGTTGCGATAGATGGGAAGATACTTTTATCGCTAAATTTTTCAGGCTCATCACTTAAAATAGCGATGCGCTGAACACCTTCTGAGTAAACCTGATTAGCAATAGCAGGGACTGTAATAACACCGTCAACAGGCTGACCGCCGGTCATTGCAACAGCATCATTAAAGAGAATTTTATAGGTAATATTTGTGCCAGCCGCCAACGACTGACGGATAGCTAAAGAACCCGAGTGGAAATATGTGCCTTCACCTAGATTCTGAAAAACATGTTTGTTTTCTAAATAGCGCGACTTACTGATCCAGTTAACACCTTCGCCACCCATCTGAATAAGTGATTCAGTCTTACGATCCATCCAAGAGGCCATAAAGTGACAACCAATACCCGCTTGAGCACGGCTACCGTCAGGCACTTTGGTCGATGAATTATGTGGGCAACCCGAACAGAAGTAAGGTAAACGACGCACACCACCCGGATCACATGCCGTGCTTCCTCGCACTCCGATCTCAGCAAGCTTATCTCTAAAATCATCACCCAGGAGTTTGGTAATACGTTCGGCAACAAAGCGAGCCAACATGTTTGGACCTAGCTCGCCAACGTAAGGGATCAGTGGCTCACCATTTTCATCTTTCTTACCAACAACCGTGACATTAATCGTCTCGTCCGGTGCTGACATATATTCTTTAATCTGGCTTTCGATAATGCCGCGCTTTTCTTCAACAACAAGCACTTCTTGCTTACCGCGAACAAAATCCATGACGCCCGTACGCTCAAGTGGCCAAACCATACCCACTTTATAAATATCTAAACCAAGAGCACGTGCTTTTTCTTCATCTAGTCCTAATAGCTCCAATGCAGCCATAAGATCAAGATGAGCCTTGCCCGTTGTAACGATGCCAAAACGCGCATCTTCCAACTTATACAGACAGCGATCAATCGGATTTGCGCGTGCAAACGCTGCAACCGCTGCAAGTTTATGTTCTATACGTGTTTCTAGTTGCGGCCCTGGAAGATCAGGCCAACGATAGTGAAGAGCGCCTTCTGGCATCTCAAAGTCTTCAGGTGTTTTAAACGTAGGTAGTTCATCGATATTAACGGACGCGGCACTTTCTACTGTTTCAGATATCGCCTTAAATCCAGCCCATACCCCACTGTAGCGAGACATTGCAAAACCCCACAGGCCAAATTCAAAGTACTCTGAAATACTGGCAGGGTTAATAGTCGGCATAAACCATGACATAAACGCCACATCAGACTGATGAGGCATACTAGATGAAACGCAGCCATGGTCGTCTCCGGCTATGACAAGTACACCGCCATTTGGAGAACTTCCGTAAGTTGTACCATGCTTTAATGCATCTGCCGCACGGTCAACGCCTGGGCCTTTGCCGTACCAAATGCCGAACACACCATCTACATTCTTATCGCTATCCGTTTCAACCTGCTGAGTACCCAGCACCATAGTGGCACCCAGTTCTTCATTAATAGCGGGAACAAAATCGATACTGTGTTCTTGGAGAAGTTTCTTTGCTTGCCATAGGGCTTGATCATATCCGCCTAATGGTGAGCCACGATAACCACTGATAAAACCAGCAGTATTAAGATTATTTTTCTGATCCAACTGACGTTGCATCATAGGAAGGCGCACAAGTGCTTGGGTGCCGGTTAAAAATACGCGACCTTCTTTACGCTCATAACGGTCATTTAAAGAGTAATTATCCAGACCTGTCGTTTGGACAGCAGTCGTCTCTAAACCTTTCTTGTCATGGCTCATGCCATACACCTCAACAATGTGTTTCTTATTTTTATAGTCGCAGCCGGATTGCATTGATCTGTATCAATCCGCTTTGTTTAATGCGAAACAGTTTATGTGGTTTAGGACGAAAGGTGCTTTCTAATTGATAGCAAGAAAGTGACGCTATTGAATGATTCTTTACAGAACTGTAATATTTATGAAAGATTATTTACAAAAAAACAAAAAACGTGAATTTATGTCTGAATCCATTGATAGATACGATCGCCAAATCATCGCCACACTTCAAAAGGATGGGCGCATCTCTAACCAACAACTTGCTGATGAAGTTGGCTTATCGACTGCTGCATGTTGGCGCCGAGTCAAAGCACTGGATGAAAGCGGCGTACTCAAAAGGTACACCACCATCGTTGACCCAGAAGCGCTGGGGTATGATCTATGCGTATTGATCATGGTGACGCTTGTACGTCACCAAGTGAATTATTCTGAGGATTTCCAAAAGGCGATTAATGAATGCCCTGAGGTTCTTCAATGTTATGCCCTAACAGGTGATTATGATTACATGTTACGAGTGGTGATTGAAAACATGGCCGCTTACGATAAATTCCTAAACGAGAAGCTATTTGTAATACCCGGTATCAACCAAGCTAAATCTAACTTCGCATTGCGCGAAATTAAAAATGAAACAGCGATTCCTACCGGGTTAGAGAAGACAAGCTAAAAATAGCCCATCGTTTAAATCGAGGGTGCGACTGCTATTTCCTTTTTATTGCTAGGGTCTGAAGCAGGGTCACCAAAATACTTTAACCCTATATAGACCCACCATGCTCGCAATGCCCACATACCATCTTCTTTACACATCTGCTGCAAGAGACGGTCTGCACCATCGCGATCAATCTCATGATCTAACAACCGTTCTCGCATTAACTGATAGAGAGCGTCATGGACGATTGAACCACGCATGAAATTTGGAGTGTCAATCGTCGGACCAGAAGGCCCATCCCAAGCATAACCTTTCTTTAGGGTTAACTGGCCGGAGGTGGTGAGGCCAATAAAACCAGAGGGGGAAATTAAATCTGTAGTAGGCTTAAGCGGGATGTTAGTCGTGTATTCCTCGACAATCTGATATTTGTATCCCTTTTTATACGCTATGCAGTCCATAGATCTATCCTTTAAGCGATGAGTCATCCTTTTTAAGAGTTGCTACAAAGCCTTTACCCTCGACCCAATAGCAACTCCCATAAATTTATACTAGAACGACCTGTATAAAATTTCACCACTTAATTTGCGCATTGGGTGCCGAGCGTTTAAATAATCTCCAACGCTTAGGCACGTATACCCATTATTTATAAAGCTCTTTAACGAAGGGGCTACGACTCTGCCTCATTCATACTTAAAGCCATAGCTTCGGCAACTTTAATACCGTCTATAGCCGCAGACATAATACCACCAGCATAGCCAGCACCCTCTCCTGCCGGGTACAAACCTTGGGTATTAATACTCTGAAAATCTTTGCCACGTTTAATGCAGATCGGTGCAGAAGTTCGCGTTTCAACCCCCGTAAGCAGAGCATCATCAAGCGCAAAACCTTTAATCTTACGGTTAAACGCTGGAATAGCCTCTCGAATAGCTTCTACACAAAAATCCGGTAGCGCTTTAGAAAGGTCCGTTAATTTAATACCCGGCTTAAATGATGGCTCAACACTGCCAATCTCTTCCGAGGTAGTACCTTTAAGAAAGTCCCCTACTTTTTGTGCTGGAGCGTCATAGTTTTCACCCCCTAATAAGTAGGCCTTACTCTCTAGCTCACGTTGAAAATCGATTCCCGCTAGAGGATTACCCGGATAATCCGATGGATCAATACCAACAACAACCGCACTATTAGCATTACGCTCTGCACGGGAATACTGACTCATACCATTCGTAACTACACGCTTCTCTTCAGAGGTCGCCGCTACTACAGTGCCACCTGGACACATACAGAAACTGTAAACAGAACGACCATTCTTACAATGGTGTACCAATTTATAATCAGCCGCACCTAGAATAGGATGACCAGCATTCGGACCAAAGCGAGCTTTATCTATAGTTGATTGTTGATGCTCTATACGAAAACCAACGGAGAAAGGCTTAGCTTCGATATATACATTTTTATCAAACAACATTTGAAAGGTATCACGCGCACTGTGTCCTATCGCTAATGCCACATGCTTAGATTTAATAACCTCTCCATTCGAGAGCTTAACCGCAGTGATTTGACCTTCATCGATCTCAATATCATCCACACGCGCACTAAAGCGAATCTCACCACCTAACTCGATGATCTTAGCTCGCATCTTTTCAACCATAGAAACAAGACGGAAAGTACCTATGTGCGGCTTACTCACATACATGATCTCATCCGGTGCACCCGCTTCAACAAACTCTGTTAAAACTTTGCGGCCGTAATGCTTTGGATCTTTAACTTGGCTATAAAGCTTTCCGTCAGAGAAAGTACCCGCTCCACCCTCACCAAACTGAACATTAGACTCTGTATTTAAAATCTTTTTACGCCAGAAACCGAATGTATCTTTAGTACGTTCACGTACCTCTTTACCACGATCCAAAATAATCGGCTTATAACCCATCTGTGCCAGTACAAGGCCAGTAAGCAGACCGCATGGCCCAAAGCCAATCACGATCGGTCTCTCTTGTAGATCTGGCTTAGCTTCAGCTACAAAGTTATAGGTCATATCCGGTGTAGCTTTCACCAGCGGGTCAGAAGCGAACTGTTCTAACAAGGCTTCGTTCTCGGTTGTATCAACGTCTAATGTGTAGATCAGGATAATATTTGTCTTTTTCCGTGCGTCATATCCACGGCGATGTACATGGTGATCAAGCAGTTGATCACGTTTAATAGAAAGACGCTTTAAGATGGCATCAATTAGGGCCGATTCATCATGATCAAGAGGTAACTGAATATTCGTAAGACGTATCATTAAGAGTTCCAGAGAAACGAAGGTTACTTAGCTATAGTAAAGGGTGCATTTTACCTATTTATGCTCCCCATGTCCCTGACTCTTACTGAGCTACGCACACTATTATCCAATCAAAGATATCTGACACGTCTACCGATTAACTTTGGATCTATATAAATGATAGAAACCATAGAAAAGAAGAGGAAGAAAAAATAAATCAGCTTGATATACTCGGCTTAAGCATTCAAATGGAATAGGTAATAACTAGCATGATGAATAAAGACGCAGCGGTACAACTATATAAAATTGCTGATGAGTTTATTAACTTAGCTAACGATATGGTTACAGAACAAAACGCAGATCTACAAAACGTTGGATCCGCTCTACGCTATGCAGCTGCACGATTCACAGCGCATGAAACCGCTTACAACTCTAAGGATCTGGCGGCTGAGAAAGATGAAGCGATTAAATGGTTCTTAAATCAGTATTCTGAAATGCTGGAAGAGAATTTTGATCAGCATATTGCACACTATACAAAACTGGCTGAAGAAGCAGAAAGCCACTAAGGCGCAAGTTATAAACTTTCTGTTCAAACTATTCAGATCTGATGATTTCTCGTAGATCTGAATAGTTTATATCTTCTAGAAAATACTAAAACCGATCTTACCGAGACATGTGCGCAACATATGCCACTGTAAATGCGGCTTCTTGAAACCCTTTAAGTCCAGTTTCTGAAAACGCTATTGGCAGAGGCTTATCGGATAAAACTGATTTGATATGTGATGGCGATAGGATCTCCACCTCGATCTCATCAATCAGCTGAATTGCCGATTCAAGCTTAAAACTTACCGCACCACCCGCAAATTTACCTTTAGGCATACGCTCACGAATCACTACTTTGTCTACTTTGTAGTCTCTCATCAATTGAGCAAAAGCAAACTGGAATTTCTGTAGATCTTCACGTGAATGCCCCTTAGGCAACGACAATTTACGTGCACGACAATCCGGTATATTAAACTGCTGACCTTCTAATTGAACAATACTCAGTACGGCATCATTTGCCGTCAGATCAACACCACAAATCTTCATCTACATTCCTTCGCCGCTACAGTGCGACACATATCAATTCTTTTCCTGCACGCATTAAAATGACGCGCAATGAAATATCTTAAAAAAACGATCTATAGGATATCACTGACAGGATAAGGATGAGAGCAGATTCAAATAAAAAATATCGGTTATTATAGACCTATCCAAAGATTGCGAATTAGTCCATACCTTCTTGCCACAGTTCAACCAACTCTCTCATCTCAGGTTGAGTGTCATATTGCTTAATGCCATCATCTAACTTAACCCAAGGCTGAGCACTACTCATCCATAAATGAGCAACCGGTTTATACCAAGTAGTATCGTTAAAAGTTCCAGGTTTGATCGCACTAAACCCAGGTATAGCGTCAGATGAGAACCAAAGCGTTGTAGCGCATTTTTCACAAAAGTGCCTAACCACTTCCGTATCTTTATGTAAAAACCTAACTTCAGATGGCTTAACACTGCCTAACTCAAGCGCATCGAATGAAACGACCATCGAAAGCGTAAAAGCAGAGCCACTTAAAGTCTGACAGCGAGTGCAATGACAGCTATAACAAGTCAACGGTTCACCCACTAATGTGTACTCAACCGTCCCGCACTGACAACTGCCCTTATGCAATTTTTCTTGATTCAAATTAAAATCTCTAAACTGATTAAATAGTAATTAACCCAATGATATACCACAGCGTAATACATAGCCCCTGCGTCTAAGTTCCACAAGGACTGAACAGCTAATTCAAACAATAGAGACATTAGTGTTAACGGGGCTAAATACTCCGAACCCGAAAATTTAGCCCTGCTAATACCTACGGGCAGGTATACCCCCCATCAATGACAAGATCAGCCCCTGTCATAAACGAAGACTCATCCGACGCAAGAAAAACTGTTCCGTAAGCTATCTCTTTCGGTTTACCAAAACGCTTCATAGGCACCATATCGACTAATGGCTCCCAAGCCTCTTTCGGTACTGAACTCTCAAAGAGATTTGTATCAAACATGCCCGGACAAATAGAGTTTATACGAATATTATCTGCCACAAACTCCAATGACGCTGATTTAGTCATTAACCGTACGGCTCCTTTTGTACTCTGGTAAGCCGTAGAAGTACCTGCGCCAGCAATACCATAAATAGACGCAAAGTTAATAATCGAGCCCCCTCCATTTCGTTGCATAGCGGGTACAGCAGCTTTCATTCCTAATAAACAGCCGAGCTGGTTAACCGCCACGATTTCATGAAACTTCTCGGTTGTATGCTCTAATAACCCAGCGTGATAGTAGATACCTGCGTTATTCACCAGCACATCCAATTTACCGAAGGTTTTTTCAGTCGCTAACACCACTTCTTGCCATTGCTGCTCATCAGCCACATCCAAAGCGATCACTTCTGCTTTACCGCCGGATTGTCGGATCTCTTCAGCCGTTTTTTGCGCGTTATCCCACAAACCTGATGCAGGCAGCCCATCTGCAATCACTTTATCTTCCAATAGATTCGCCATCATCACAGAAGCCCCCTCTTCTGCCATCAGGCGCGCTTGGGCACTACCCAAACCGCCACCAGCTCCTGTTAAAAGAACCACTTTACCTGCAAGTCTACCCGCCATCTCTCTACTCCTTATAAACCATTTCAAATAAATTATGTTTACGAGTATGTAGCGTTAAGTGTGAGTGAACGAGGTAGAAGAGGTAGAAACGATGATCAAAATCGAGCAGTTTCAAAAAGACGGCTTTATATTTTATCTAGCAGGATTATGCGCTAAAGCTACAAAAGCTTGAGAAGAAACACTTCAAAGACATAAGGGGATATAAAGAGCAGCTTTACTGTTTGAACCAATAAAACAGACCTGAAATAGTAAAAAGAAGTACTAGATTTGCGAGGAGGAATTTTACAATACCCATTACCTCTTTCTTCCATCTAACCTTCATGACTACAGAATTAGGATGACCTACACCCGATAAAAGAGCAATAAAGACACAATAGTAAACAGTGTTTGCAAATGTAGCTACTAAGGAGCCTGTAAAACTAAACGAATAGGTCAGTGCTATCGATAAAACCAGTAACAGGGTTGGTAGAACAAAGGTAATAATGATTAACATAGCTTTTTAGGCCCAATACCTAGATTCTACTGCTAGATGTTAGTTTTTATACAAGGAAAAGCACTTGGCCATTAAGCGTGTAAAAACTTAATAGCAGCAAGTGCTCGCCATCTTAACAGATATAACCCATCTAGCTCATATCAATCTAACAGTGGGTATCAATCGAAAATAATATTGGAAAGAAATAATCACTCAAACTGCACAATCATCTGGTTAAGTTTACCGCTGATAACAACTAAGTTATCTGCATAGCGCTTATTATTAGCGGCTTCATCCAAACTGTTATTCGCCAAAACCGTATTCTTTGACATAACTTGTACAATTTGACCCGCTAAATGAGATTGCTCTTCCGTCGCCGAAGCAATCTGAGTACTCATTTCGCTCACACTTAAGTTCGCTTGTGCTATTTCATCGATGGCCTGCTCTGCCTCATTCGCAATGGCCATTGTAGTTTCGGTTTTCTGCATATAGGTTTTAGTACGTGCAACAACATCGTTTGTGGTTATATTAAGCTGGTTAGTCAGTTGCTTAATATCACTAGCAGCAACCGTCGTATTACCGGCTAAATTTCGAACTTCATCGGCAACAACAGCAAACCCTCGGCCCATATCTCCGGCTCTTGCGGCTTCGATAGATGCGTTAAGGGCTAGTAAGTTTGTTTGTTCAGCAAAATCCTCTATCACCATTAATGCTTTTTGAATAAGCTCGGTGTCTTTTTTGAGTGAAACCAATGCATCATTAGTCCCGGCCACATCATTAGACAGTTCAGAGATATTGCGACGGGTATCATTCATTAATTCAGTACCCCGCTGCGTCAGCTCATTGGCCTGATTCGTGTATTCACGTGTGCGCACAGCGTGTTCCGCTACATCCATAAATGAACTTTTTAATTGCTCCATCTGAAGCGCAGTGTTACGCGTACTAGACTGCTGTTCTGCGACAATGCTGCTGAGGTTTTGGGCACTCGTATTCATGTTTGATTCTAATTCACGCAATACACCCGTTTCACGTTTGATATTGGTGAGCAAATTAGAAAAATAATCTTTCAACGAATTAATAGATGTCCGTAATGTCGTAACTTCACTAATCTTACTGGGCATATCCATCTGAACTTTTAAATCCCCTTCAGAGAGTCTGCTCACATAGCCTGTAGCCCGGTGAAGTATTTGTGATAGTCGATACTTAATCATCGACATGCAGGCACCTGTCAGAATGATTAAAACAACACATACAGCCAGAAGCAGATAAACATCCATTAAAATCTGTTGATAATGCGCTTCTAGATTTTCTTCTAATGCATGGAGTGATTCTTCCAGTGCTTCAATCTGCTTAGCAGCGTCCAAATTGCCCTGCCTTTTCTGCTCCGTAAATTTAGCAATATTCTCGAGTTCTTTAGGGTAACGACCTGCTAAATTCCTTATTACGTTTAAAGTTTCATCACCTAGATCTTCGGCCACATCATTGGATTCTTCCTGTTCCCAGCCTAAAGCACTGGCAAGATCATCCTCTTCCTCTGCCGGTTTATATACACCTAAACGCGGAAGTGCGTATAACTTTTCGGCAGTACTTTTCATACCCTCTAAGTAAGTTTGTGCACTATTTAAAATACGGCTATCACCTTTCGCTGTGCTGTCCTGTCGGACATAAGTGATAGGCACTAAGTAGCCGAGGAATTCCGACGATAAATTCAGATACTGCTGTTTTAGCTCTATTGGCGCATCTTCAGCTTTTGCCACGTAATTCATTAACGCTGCAATCTCTGCGAAGAGTTCTCGTTCACTGTTTATCAGTAAAAATTCTGGGTTAGATAACTTCCCCGCTTCCCTTAAGTTATTCAACGCGTTGTCGCGGACACTAAGCATATGCTCAACTGCTGAAGCTTTAATATCTGAGGGTAAGAGCCTATTTTGTTGGGTTTGCGTAACGAGAGCATTAATATCATTTTTGATTTGACTAAGCAGTGTAGCGTTACCGGTGAAGAGGTACTCCTTGATAGGATCTTCAACCGCATTACGCGTATCAGCCTCGTACTTATAATAACTTCTACTGGTTTGGTAAGCCGTATTTAAACGATCTAACGACCATACAATTGATGTCGTCAATACAACTAGAATAAGAAAAAGGGTGAGTGAGGTTAGCTTAGTTAGTAAAGATATTTTCATGATCTGCTCTGCGCCTTCAATACAAGCTAGGACAAAGGATTTAGCCTTTGCGCAAGTAATATTCATTCTTGAATGGCGCTATTAAACTACCAGCAGATGACAATAACATGACAAAACACAGCAAAAAGTTGTAGTTCACAAAGCATAACTACACAACATATACCCATATCTCATCTCATAAGTTCGCCACTAGAAGCTTATAAATATGACTAGGAATTAAATGAGCACGGCGCTTTTTTTAGGAGTTATACTCTTAAATATCTGGATATCAAATCTCTTACATCTTTACAAAACTACGCTAACTGAGGTTCTAATTTTTTAGGAGTGATTGGCAAATGCACTACAGCTGCAAGTATGCCCAAGGCCGCG
The DNA here is from genome assembly GCA_002435145.1 of Neptuniibacter sp. UBA6509. Lineage (GTDB taxonomy): Bacteria > Pseudomonadota > Gammaproteobacteria > Pseudomonadales > Balneatricaceae > Neptuniibacter. Next base: position 6,798 of record DJLT01000023.1, on the reverse strand, counting down.
CTCAGTAATAAAGCCCAATGGTATGAACCAAACGAGTCAAAAATAAGACCTCCCCACCAGCTACCAAAAAACGCACCTATTTGATGACTAAACATGACGAAACCAAACAGTGATGCTAAATTTTTGGTGCCAAATATTTGAGCCACAGTCCCACTGGTTAAAGGCACAGTTGAAAGCCAAAGTACGCCCATAATAACGGAGAAGGTATAAAACAACTGAGAATTCATAGGTACAAAGACCAGAGCCATCAACAGGCAGCCTCTTAGCCAATAAATAAGTAGCAACAACCAAGGCTTATGCCAGCGATCACCTGCCCAACCGGCCGCTATTACGCCTACGACGTTGGCAAGACCAATCACAGCAAGGGAGTTGGATGCCATTTCCGGCGGTAACCCGCAATAACTCACTACGCCCGACATATGCACGGTTAACATTGCAATATGAAAGCCACATACAAAAAAACCAACATTCAACAATTGATAACTACGGTTTTGAAATGCATCACCTACAGCCTGCCAATTAAAGAGCGGTCCAGGTTTAACCGTTTCAACCTTCGGCTCTGCCTCACCGCTTTGATCACGCATGAACCAGCAAGCCAATATTATTAGCGCAAGAGAGGCACCAAACATCATAAAAACTTGCGACCAGTTCAGAAACGCATCGGTCTGCCCTAAAAGTACGGCATATACAAACTGCCCTAACGAGCCACCAGCGCTGGTAATTCCTAATGCAAAGGTGCGTTTATTAGCCGGAAAACGCCGACCTACTACCCCCAAAACGATCGGGAAGGTTGTCGCACCCACACCAATTCCGATAAACACGGCATTGGCCATGAAAAACCCCAAACTACTCTCTGTTAAAGCCGCCCAAAACATACCGGCCATAAAAACAACTGCGCCACCGAGCAAAATCTTTGCTGTTCCATAGCGTTCAGCCATCATCCCGGCAATAGGGGATACAGCTCCCCACAATAGATTTTGAACACCAAAACCCAAAGCTAGCTCAGAAGTAGGAATACTCAAATCAAGACTAATTTCGGGTAGAAGCAGTCCAGTAGTAAGACGAACCCCCATATTACAGCCCAAAATAAGAAAGGCTGCGGCAACAATCCACCAAGGGTTGAGACGTGAGCTATTCATCAACGGTGCATACCTGCATTTCCAGCTAGCGACTAAAAATTAATATATTCATCAATTTTAGCAGTCCACTTTAAGAGATAAAGATACAGATAGGAGAATTGAATACAGTGCAGATTAATAGACAACCAATGTAACGGCTTAATTACCGTTTTTTAAATGACGAGTACAGCTTACGAAAGCGCAGTAAAATTGAGGGCAACTATTTTACTGCGCTCCAAAAAGCTTCAGAATTAACTGTTAGCGGTAGATGGATCGATATGATTCTTCACTTCAGAAATAGTACTTGCTGGAAATCCACTTCTCTCTGAATGTTCGTGAATAAGATCTTCACTTGCGCAGCTATAAACACAAAACGTTTGATCGCCGGCCACGTAACTATGCTCCCAATTTATGTCCTTTTGTTCTGCTTGCATAGCAGAAAGCACTTCATTTGATTTTGCAGCGGCAGCACTGAGTGCAGCATCATCTGCTGAACCAATCTCAGGGATATCACGTTGAATAATGAACTTAGGCATTGGTAACGACTCCATATAATGTTTTTGTTGTTATCTAAATCAGTCATATTAAAAGTAAGTGCCTGGTAGAGATGCTCTGTAATCTGTAGCATTAAACTACATAAAATGTAGTTACCCTTAAATGATTGGAAACCTATATGCCCTATTTACAGTTTTGCCCGCTTGCTAAAGCCTCTGAACTGCTATGTGAAAAATGGACCTTACTCATCATCAGGGAGCTATTAATGGGTGGAAAACGCTTCTCTGATTTCCAGCGAGGCATGTCACATATCTCTCCAACCATGCTGACTAAGCGCCTGAATGAACTCACAGATAATGGCTTAGTTGTACGCAAGAAAATACCGGATCAGCGAGGTTATGAGTACTTCCTCACAGAATCAGGTAAAGAGCTCGCCCCCATCATCCAACAAATTGGAGAGTGGGGAATGCGCTGGACGCGTAATCAAATATCCGATGCCGAACTCGATATTGAGCTTCTAATGCTTTATTTAGAACGCAGCATAGATCCGAATAAACTACCTGGTGACAACACGACCCTGTGTTTCAATTTCAGTGATCTAGATAAAACACCCAAATGGTGGATTGTGGTTACTGATCAGCATATTGATGTATGTACAGTAGATCCGGGAAAAGAGGTCGATATCTGGTTTAATACCGACCTTCGGACGATGATAGAGATCTGGATGGGCGATCTTAGTTACAAAACAGCCATTCGAGATAAAAAATTACAGTTGATAGGCCCTTCAGATTTAACTAATCATGTGACACGATGGATGAGTAATAGCGCATTTTCAGAAATACCTGCTGCAAATCAGATATAACTGTTAAATCTATTACGCTGCTAAGTTTAAGTTAGATATACAGATCAGAGCTTCATCAGGAAAGTAAATGATGATCAGATGTATTTTTTAATATTCTTCATTTTCCGGTAAATGACTATTTAACGCATACCAACTAGCTTTCTGAGAAACCCAAATATGATTCTTTTCATGGGTTTCAGGATCATCATCTAAACAGCCTAGACGCAAAATAACATGCAAGGCACCATCTCTTTTAGCATAAATCTGTGAACCACAATTGGAACAAAAAAACGCTTCTTACCCGGGGAGGACTCAAACGAGCTCAACTGCTCAGCGCCCTGCAATTTAAAATCATGATCGGCTACTACAGCAACACTCGAAAAAGCGCTGCTGTGCGCTTTACGGCACGTCTCAAATGACAATGTACTATCTCACCAACATTCCGGGTAATGCAGTAATTCACACCGCCGCAGAGGCAACTTCCCTTAATCAATTTTAACTCCATAATATTAAGCTTAGCTTCAACTTCTAGGACAGCTTACTTAGAACGATTCCAAGGAGAGTTAGTTGCAAAAGTATCAATGTACAGGCCCTCAACTTTATCTCTAGCCCAAGGCGTTTTACGTAAGAATTTTAGGGAAGACTTAATCGAGGGGTTACTCTGGAAGCACCCAATATTAATTCGCTCAGCTAACCCATCCCAACCATAATGTTCCAATAACTTTTCAACTACAGTTTTAAGCGTCACACCATGCAACGGATTATTAGGCTGTTCTGCGTTCATATTAGTACAACACCCTCTTTTGAGTTTTTTTAACGAATGAGATCCTTAAAGTAAGCGAGATCATAACGAGACGGATCTATGCTGTATAGCAAAAGAGCTTCATAGACAAAAAGCTCCTTACACCTGAACACTCTCTTTTAGCTTGCTTATGTTTATACATACGCTGATCTGCCACCAAGAAACTCTCAGATTGGTTCGCTGCCTCTAAACTTGAAGCGATGCCAAAGCTCACACCAATATGCTCATACTGAGTTAAACGCAATCCCTCTTCAGCTTTCAGCAATATTGAATTAGACAAGTCTGGGACATCACTCATAACATGCTAATAATGTAGCAAACCTTAAGCTGCCTATGCTTATACAAATATCATTCGCCACCTACTCACGTAGTTGAGTGTTTATTCGTTAATATTTTCCGATAGACACTGTCATGCCTGTTATCGCTGCCTGTAACTTAAAGCGACCTATAATCCTGAAATGTTTAGGATTTATTAATAGATCTTTAGTTGATCAATTCACTATAAATTGTTATTTATGAATTATAGAAGTATTACCTAGAGGCAATTTTGAGCGAAACAGTTCTGAATATTATCTATATCGCCCTACCTTTATCCTTGATATTTTCATGGGCATTTTTTTTATATTTTTTCATTCAAAAAAAACACCACCAAGATAAATTATTAAAACTTCTAGCGCGCTCAAGATCACTTATTAATAAGCTAAAAGATGACCTCACCGACAGCCGTAAATTAATAAAACAATATGCCAATAACACTGAAGAAACCGCTGATGTCGCTATTGATATAATAGACAACGCTCTTAAGAAAGAGATCCCATTTGACGCATTAACAGAACTTAACACCTCCCAAGCAACCTTAATTCATCAATTAGATGCCCTTTCTGATTCATCTGGGAATGATGATAAAGAGAAGAAACAGCTAAAAATACATGTTGCCACCCTCAAAGCTCAAGCTCAGACAACTGAAACAATTTTAGAACGACTGAAAAGTGAAGCTGAGGCAAATCGCTACAAATTAGAGTATCTGGAAGAGAAACTCCATAAACAACGTCTCGAGTTAGATAAAATTGACGGATTAGAAGATAAAGAACGAAAAGCACGTGCCAGAAATCGAACTCTGATTAAGAAGGTCAAAGAGCAAGACACCCAATTGGAAGTTTATAAAACCCTAGAAACTAAGGTTGAATCATTACAAAAAATCAAGAACCACCTAGATTTAAAAATATCACAAAAAACTCACGAATTAGAAAAGCAGCAGCGAGTAATAGCAAAATTAAAACAGAAAAATTCAATCGATGAAACAGCTCCATCCTTACCGATTGAGCAAGAAACAAAAGGCATATGCAGCGAAAATGAAGGGCAAATTGATCAGTTACAGGAACAACTCAGCCTTCTAAATCTCAAACTTTCAGAGAGCACTAGTGCTCTTGAGCGAGCCAACAGAGAGAAAGACTTTATTGAAACTCAATTCTTAGATCTTATTGAGTCAATTGATAAAACAGACGATGTTAAGTCTGAATTAGTCAGAGTAAAAAAGGAGTATTCAATGCTTGAAGACCACTTTATTCGCATACAAGAAGAACTTGATAGATAAAGCATAACTGTAACCACTAGGGTTACACTCAGTAATATAACTTTTGTATTACTAAGACATTATAAATAACCGCAGAAGATATTATGAACCAAAAAGAACTATCTTTTATCATTAAATCAGCCTGGGATACTTATAGTGCAACGGATCTTGTACTCAACCCTCAAGAAGATAATAAAAATATTGGTCTGGATATAGATTACCTTTTTATTTCTTGTATTCAACCGGCCAACAAGAGTTTACTACTGGGAATAAACCGGATATTAGCCACTCAACTTGCAGCTAAAATGTTTGCTATCACTGAAAATGAAATAACAGAAGAGTACTTAATAGACGCAAGTTCAGAGATGCTTAATATTATTGCAGGTAATACAAAGAATACTTTTAATGAACAAGGAAGCGTAGGTATTCCACTACATATTGACCCATCTGTATTTATACAACATTATAAGCACTTACAGGCAGAGGACGTTATATTAGCTTCATCAAATAACAAGCCTATTTATATAGCCTTGTTTGATGGAGATCTGACAACAAAATTTGTTACGCATTAAATGAATAAAAATACCTAATAATAAATCTAATAAAAGGCTTAGATCGTGAGAATTCTTATTGTTGATGATAGCAAAGCAATGCAAGTTATTTTGCGGCGCGGCGTTGAAAAAATTGACTGTGATAGCATGGAAATTCAAGTGACAGATGATGGCCAAAAGGCCCTCGATATTATTCGTGTATGGCGACCAAGTCTTGTCCTATCTGATTGGCATATGCCAGAAATGACAGGTATTGAATTACTCAACGCTATCAATCGCGAAATGCTGGACATCAACGTAGGCTTTGTCACTACAGAAACCTCCTCAGAACGAGTAAAAGAAGCAAAAAATGCTGGGGCAAAGTTTATACTCAACAAGCCCTTTAATGATGATGCCCTTCATCAAACAGTCTTACCCTTTTTTACTGATAACACGGAACTTGATGAACACGAGGAAGCATTCTCCAATAACGGAAGTATTACACTTCCTTCAGTAGACATAATCACTAAAATTCTAAATATTGTTTCCAAGAACACTGTTAATGTAGAAATAGCCCCCTCTGCAACCTATGAAAGCTCTTGGTCGCCTTGTTTATTGGGACTATTTGCTGACACTGAAGAAAATAAGGTTAGAGCAATCTCAATTTTAACCCTCCCAGCCGCATGTATCCTTGGCGGTTCAATAGATGCACTACCGGCGTCTACTGTTCAAAGCTCTATTGATGACCGAACAATTCCTCAACCTATCCTCGATAATTGCGAGAAGTTACTCCGGGTTATTAGCGCCACAATCAAGGGCCAGAATAATAAAGGCGAGATGCAATTACGCAGTGTGAACTATGTTCCTAAAGTTTTTCCTAAAATTGAGAGTCTTTTTCAGAAACCTGAGTCCGAGAGGGTTGATTACGAAATATCAATTCCCGGATACGGCCAAGGTAGTTTAACGATTATAAAGTCCTAATTCCCAACTCGATAGTGACTTAATAATAGTTATGTTTTTAATAGATAAACGTGGCATGAGAATAGACGGACTGAAATAGCCAAATGTTATCTAGATAGTTTAAAAATGACGGGGACTTCCACCCAAGCAGACACCCCTTTGCCCTCTATAGATGCGGGCTCTATCTCCCACCCCCTAACTGCCTTTAAAGCCGCTTCATCCAGACTTTTAACACCGCTACTTTGGTGCACTTTCAACTCAAGATTACGGCCATCTGCACTCACAAGAACACGGACAATAACTTCACCTTCTTGCTTTTTACGTAAAGCCTTTCGAGGGTATTTAGGCTTTGCGGGAGTACTACGATAACTCGGGTGCTTGACCAACTTATTCAGAATTCCACCTGTAACCTGTGAAGCGATTGCCGCTGAAGCCACTTCAGTAAGCTGTGACTTAATAGGCTTTATATCCGGTTTTGG
>DJLT01000112.1:560-20259 GCA_002435145.1 Neptuniibacter sp. UBA6509 | reverse complement strand
TGTACTTTCATTATTTTTCTTCTTTATATATTCTTGATAGATCTGCCTTTGAATAAGATGAAACGCGACAGGAATCTGTGTGAGTGTAAGATGAAATCAGGAATCGCGAACGCGATTAGGGTCCTTCCAAGATAAATTACCCCGACAAAGGCCGGGGTAATTTCAAAAATCGTAATAGAATCTTCTATTAACGGTTTGCGAAGTACATTGTTACTTCAAAACCGATACGCAGATCCGTGTAAGCTGGCTTAGTCCACATAATGCTCATCCTCTGTTTTTGTTATTGAAAGGTGTATACCAGAAACATAATAGGAAGGCACCGCCCTCTCATATATGGTACTTTGGAACGAAAAGGGACCTCATTTGGATTGATCCAATATCCCCAACACCATTGTTCTATACAAAATACTACCATAAACAGCCGATTTCTCAATATGTTAGAGATAAAAGTGAAAATAGATCTTGTATTCTAGGTAATAATACTTTCTATGCGGAAAAAAAGCACAATGCAATCCATTCTTATCACTGGCTGCTCGACAGGCATTGGCTATTATTGCGCACAAGCGCTCCATAAAGATGGATATAAAGTCTTTGCAACAGCAAGAAATAGAGATGATGTAGAAAATTTGAAGGCCGAGGGCTTTTTAAGCACTCAACTTGACCTCGATAGCAGCGACTCCATTGATGCAGCCCTTAAGTGGGTTTTAGCGCAAACTGGAGGTGAGCTTGACGCCCTTTTTAATAACGGCGCTTACGGACAGCCCGGTGCAGTAGAAGATTTAACTCGCGATGTTTTACGTGCACAGTTCGAAACAAATCTTTTTGGTACGCACGAACTCACCTGCAAAGCCTTGAAGATCATGAGAGAACAAGGCTATGGTCGCATTATTCAAAACAGCTCGGTGCTTGGACTTATCACCTTAAAATATAGAGGCGCCTACAACGCTTCAAAATTTGCCTTAGAAGGCCTCACTGACACTTTACGACTTGAACTGGAAGGATCACCTATCTCAATAAGCCTGATCGAGCCTGGCCCTATAGAAAGCGATTTTAGAAAAAACGCACAGATAGCTTTTAAAGAAAATATTGATACTCAACAAAGCGCTCATAAACATATATATGAGGCAGTTAATAAGCGACTCGCCAATGAGCAAAAAACACAAAAGAAAGATCCTTTCACACTAGGACCAGAAGCAGTATACAAAGCATTAAAGCACGCCTTAGAAAGCACAAATCCAAAAGCTCGATATTATGTAACTCTCCCCACTTGGCTTTTTTCTATTCTTAGGAGAGTACTCCCCACTCAGGCTCTCGATTGGGTGCTTAAGAAGATTTCTAATACTGAAAACAAATAAAAAAGGGCGATCCTAAGATCGCCCACCAACAGCTAAGGGTAAATCGTTTTATTATCTTATTCTGCAATCAAGCCATGACGCGTCATAACTTCTTCCATCACTGACAAGCTTGCAGGATCATCTATAGTTGACGGCACTGAATAATCTTGGCCATCTGCGATCTGACGCATCAATTTACGAAGGATTTTACCTGAACGAGTTTTAGGTAAACGATCAACAACAACAGCTCTTTTAAAACAAGCTACTGCGCCAATGTCTTTACGGACCATCGCTACTAGCTCAGACTCTAGCTGTTTCTCTTCGATATCAACGCCGTTTTTTAACAACACAAAGCCAATTGGCTGCTGACCTTTCAATGGATCATCCACACCAATAACTGCACACTCTGCAACAGCTGGGTGATCGGCTACGATCTCTTCCATCTCACCAGTAGATAGACGGTGACCTGCAACGTTTATCACATCATCAGTGCGCCCCATGATGAAGACATAACCATCTTCATCTTTATAACCACCATCACCAGAGCAATAGTAACCAGGGAAATCTGAAAGATAACCTGTACGGAAACGCTCGTGATCACCCCATACAGTAGGCAAACAACTAGGCGGCATTGGTAATTTAATACCTATAGCACCCTGCTCGCCCGGCGGAAGCTGATTACCTTCAGGATCAAGAATCTGAACGTCAAATCCAGAAATTGGCACTGTAGCTGAGCCAGCCTTAGGCTCTAAGGTTTCGATACCCGTCATATTACCGCAGATAGCCCAGCCGGTTTCGGTTTGCCACCAGTGATCAATAACTGGTTTACCCGTAACTTCCATTGTCCAATGATAAGTAGGAGGGTCTAAGCGCTCACCCGCCATAAACACAGATTTAAGATTCGAAAGATCATAGTTAGCAAGCAACTTACCTTCAGGATCTTCTTTCTTAATAGCGCGGAAAGCCGTAGGAGCAGAGAAAAGAACCTTAGCCTTATACTCCTCACATACACGCCAGAAAGCGCCCGCATCCGGTGTACGAACAGGCTTACCCTCATAAACAATGGTTGTACAACCCGCCAGCAGTGGCCCATAAACAATATATGAATGCCCAACGACCCAACCAACATCAGAAGCCGCCCAAAAAACATCGCCCGCTTCAACATTGTAAACAGACTTCATTGAGTACTTCATGGCGACCGCATGACCACCGTTATCACGTACAACACCTTTAGGCTTCCCTGTTGTGCCTGAGGTATAAAGAATATATAGCGGATCTGTTCCCTTAACAGGAACACAATCAGCGGGCTCAGCAGCTGCAACTGCTTCATTCCAATCCAAGTCTCTTCCTTCTATCAAAGAAGCCTGAGCTTCTGGGCGCTGCAATACGATACAAGCAGAAGGCTTATGAGCTGACTTTTCTATTGCCTGATCCAGCATAGGCTTATATTCAATTACTTTTGAGATCTCTATGCCGCAAGAAGCTGTGACCATAACTTTAGGCTCAGCATCATCGATACGAACAGCAAGCTCTTGAGGCGCAAATCCACCAAACACAACCGAGTGAATAGCACCTAAACGTGCAACAGCAAGCATTGCCACAAGTGCCTCAGGAATCATCGGCATATAAACAACAACACGATCCCCTTTCTCAACACCTTGCGATTTTAAGACACCTGCAAATTTTGCAACATCATCACGCAACTCTCTAAAAGAAATTTTACGCTTCTGACCCGTAACCGGTGAGTCATAAATGATTGCCGTATTATCAGCACGACCATTTTCGACATGGTAATCAAGCGCAAGATAGGACGTATTTAACTCCCCATCAGCAAACCAACGATCAATGCCATTTTCATCTTTTGAAAGAATTTTTTCTGGCTGTTTAAACCATGCTAGATCTTGCGCTTTCTCACCCCAGAACTCTTCAGGTGAATTGATAGATTTTGAGTACTCTGCCTGGTAGGACATGTGCTAAGGCCCTTTTTCATAAGTTAACGATGTTTTATTCCCGATTGAAGTTATTATTATTGTAGACACTTCAACCAAACTGTAGACACACTCTAACCGAGTTATTTAAAGATTAATCTACTACATAAGGTTTATACGCACACGCAGCAAGGCATAAATACCCAAAAGAAATACCCTCAAACGCCTATTTCCACAGTAAAAATGGCAGGATTGTCGACAATATTGATATTTTTACGATAAAAGCCAATTTCACAATAAAGTGACCTGTATCAGCATTACGCTGAACTAATAAGAGATCATTAATTGAAACCAATAACATATAGACATAAAAAAACACCGCTAAAAAGCAGTGTTTTTTTGAAACAAAAAATAAGACTAAGGGTATACTCTGGGCTCAATCTTTAACTTAACGCCAAAAGCTGACTCTACAGAGTCTGAGATCTTAGACGCTAACGCTAGCAAAGCGACCGAATCCCCACCACCCTTGTTAATTAATACCAGCGCTTGTTGATCATATACACCCACAGAACCTGCAATATGACCTTTCCAGCCAGCCTGATCAATCAACCACCCCGCAGCTAACTTGTAAAAACCTGCCCTATCTTTGAAGGCAACAATATTTTGATACCGCAGCTTTAAGCTCAGGAAATCTGCTTCAGAAACAACAGGATTTTCAAAGAAGCTTCCAGCATTACCTATGATAGCTGGAGATGGCAGCTTACTCATGCGGATATCACACACCGCTTTGTATACTTGATGAGATGATGGCTGATTAATGCCCTGCTCTGCCAGATAATCGACCAACCCTCGATAAGTTAAGACTGGTTTAAAAATAGAGCTTAAGCAAAACCTAACACTCCAGATGATATAGCGACCTTTCTCTATCGATTTAAACAAGCTATCCCTATAACCAAACCGACATTCCTCAGCACTTAGTTGAACCAGCCCTTTTGTTTGCATATCGTATGCCGTCAAACTATGAAAACAGTCTGACATCTCAACACCATACGCACCTATATTTTGAACTGGAGCAGCACCAACATTACCCGGTATCAATGCGAGATTCTCAAGCCCATGCAAACCCATTTGCAGCAGCTGACCAACAAGGTCATGCCAATTTTCACCGGCACCCACCTCAACTATCGCACTGTCCTCATCATCAACAAGAACATTGACCCCTTGCGTCATAACTGAGATTACCGCACCCGGGATCTTTTCACTTAGTACAAGGTTACTTCCACCACCAAGCACCAATAAAGGCCAACCATGCTCTTCAACATCTTTAAGAGCATCTTCAAGCTGATCTATTTGATCTACTTTACAATAGTGCTCAGCAGTCACTGAAAAACCGAAGCTATTTTGAGCTGTTAAATCAGCATTATTTTGCCACTGCATAGTTATACTGCCTTCATCATATGGCGCAATAATCCTTCCGAAGCCGATTCCACAAGATCCAATACAATCTCAAACCCTTTACCCTCTCCGTAATATGGATCGGGTACTTCACACTCAGGCAGCTCAGAGAAATCTAGAAACAATTGCAATAACGCCTTTGAATCTTCCGGCTGCATCTGCTCCAAATTGCTCAAATTCTGATTATCCATCGCTAGAATGTAATCAAACTCATAAAAATCTGCTTCAACAACTTGCCGAGCTTTCAGAGTGGATAGATCATAACCTCGATCTTTAGCAGCTAAAGAAGATCGCGAATCTGGCGAATTCCCTACATGATAAGCAGCCGTTCCGGCAGAATCCACAATGATACTGCCTTCCAACTTATGCTCTTTAACTAATGCACGAAAAACACCATCCGCAGTAGGTGAACGACAAATGTTACCGAGACAAACAAATAAAACTTTCTTCATTCACGTGTAGCCCTATGGCTTTAACTCTTTGATAATAGTTCTCGAAGACGCTCAAGGTCCTCAGGTGTATCAACACCCGCCGGTGGTTGCTCATCAGCCTCTGCTACGTGAATTCGTGCACCGTTCCACATCGCTCTTAACTGCTCCAAACACTCCGTCTCTTCTATAGGCGCAGGCGCCCATTTGACAAAGTCATTTAGCAGTTTCACTCTGTAGGCATAAATTCCAATATGGCGCTGCCATGAAATATTTGAAGGCATCGCCGCCTTAGACAGGTCAGTGCCAAATGAATCACGAGACCAAGGAATAGCGGCACGACTAAAATACAACGCCATACCGCCTATATCGCTTACAACCTTAACCACATTTGGATTAAGCAAGGTTTCAATATCTAAAATAGGCTCACTTAAAGTAGATATGCTTGCAGTTGTTTCCGCTTTTAAATTATGTGCAACCTGATTGATAATTCTTGCGGGCACAAGCGGCTCATCGCCTTGCACATTAACAACGATATCGTCCGCATAAAACTCCAGGTCTGATACAACCTGCTGCAGGCGGTCAGTCCCAGAGACATGCGTATCGGAGGTCATACAAACCTCAGCACCAAATCCCTTAGCGACATCAGCAATGCGCTGATCATCTGTAGCAATCAACACCCTACTCGCCTCACTTTCACAAGCGCGTTCATATACATGTTGCACCATAGGCTTGCCGTGTAAATCAGCTAAAGGCTTACCAGGAAAACGGCTAGAGGCATATCGTGCTGGAATAATAACTGAGAAGCTCATAAGTACCTTTACTTGCTTTCACGTTCTTCTAAAGTTAATTCACGTGCTTCTGTTTCAAGTAACACAGGAATATCATCTCGCACAGGATAGGCAAGTCCACTTGCCTTTGAAATTAGTTCCTGTGTCTCTTCACAATACTCTAAGGGGGTTTTGGCTACAGGGCACACTAATATATCTAACAACTTTTTATCCATTACTTTATTTACCCTTAACTTTTTTGATTTGTTCAAGCTGTGTAATTATCGCAGAAATAAAATCATTTGGGAGTTGAGCGCCAACCTCCAAATACCATGCATCGTTTAACTCAAAATCTTCTACCTTAACCGCATCTTTTTCTGTCATCACCGTGACCCCTAATTCAGAGAAAAGGAAATCACTTTCTGAGAAATCATGATGATCAGGCTTAGGATAACAATGAATCTTAGTTGTATCAGTTTCATGGTTAAAAATAAGATTCAAAGTATCAAAGAAGCGCTGCGGATTACCAATACCTGCTACAGCATTTATGCTGGAAGCAGTAAATTGATCTGCAGCAACCGACTGAGCACTACCACATGATTTAAAATGCGTAGGCTGTAATTTCATCACATAAGTATTGTCAATTTCACCCAGTGATGCACAATCGCTCCCATTGCATACAACATAATCCACAGAACTTAAGCGACTAGCCTTTTCACGAAGAGGCCCTGCAGGTAAGCAATGCCCATTACCAAGCCCCCTAGCACCATCAACAACGGCAATCTCAATATCACGCCCTAATCGATAATGCTGTAAGCCATCATCACTAATAACCACATCGCAATCGTAGTTTTTCAACAAGAATTGGGTGGCAGCACAACGGTCCGGATCAATAATAACTGGACAACCACTACGCCTATACAACATGTAGGGTTCATCACCTGACTGAACAGGAGAATCAGCCAAAGAAACATCGAATGGATATTGAGGTGCTTGGCTCTTATACCCTCGACTGACTACACCGGGTTTATAACCCTGCTTTCTCAACTCTTCAATCAGATAAACAGCTAATGGGGTTTTGCCCGTACCCCCAGCACTGATATTACCAACAATAATGAGCGGTACTGGCGGTTCCCACTGTTCTTCTATATCACGCTGATGTTTTTTGCGAGCCAAGGCGCAATATAGCCATTCCAAAGGCCTTAAATATAGCGGCGCAGCCTGATCGTTATACCAGCACGTCTCCAGCCACTTCATTCCCCAGCAAAATCTTTAGTAGTGATGCTTAATTTATCGAAACCTAACTGCCCAGAAATATCCATTGCCGTAACAACAGATTGATGCGGTGTTTTAGCATCTGCAGTGATAATGAGGGGAAGATCGCGCTTACCTTCTGATAGCTCTTTAAGCGCTCTTTTTAATGTCTCGCCTTGTGTATTTACAAGAGGCTTACCATTAACACTGTAATGACCCTCATCAGTAATCAGGATCTCTAACACTAGATCATCACTAACCGTTACATCACCTGCCGCTTCAGGCAGATCGACCTCCAAGTGCGTTTCTTTGGTAAACGTTGTAGAAACCATGAAGAAAATGAGTAACAGGAAAACCACGTCAATAAGCGGAGTTAGGTTAACATTAACCTCCTCCCTGCTTTGTCTAGGAAATTTCACAATCTTAATCCTTACTCAACATCGATATCACGCTCACCATGCATCACTTCGATAAGCTTTATAGTCTCTTCTTCCATTGTGATGACTAAGGTATCAATGCGACGCTGAAAATAGCGATGAAATATCAAAGCTGGAATAGCAATAGTCAAACCAGCCGCGGTTGTGATTAGTGCCTCTGAGATACCACCAGCTAAGATACTCGCATTACCTGTACCCTGGATCATGATTTCATTAAACACTTTAATCATACCTATCACTGTGCCTAACAGCCCGAGAAGAGGTGTTATCGCTGCAACAGTACCCAATGGATTCAGAAAACGCTCAAGATCATGCACAACTTGACCAGCAGCTTCTTGGATGCTTTCTTTCATGATCTCACGACCATGAGAAGCATTATTTAAACCGGCAACCAAAATCACACCCAAAGGACTGCTTTGCTTGATATCCTTTAAACGTTCAGCCGTGATATTACGTTGTTTAATTAACGCCCATACCTCTGCCAACAAGCCAGGTGGTGAAACCCTACTAGGCCTTAAAGTCCAAAGACGTTCTAAACAAATAGCCAACGCAATAACAGAACTAATTACGATTGGGATCATCAACCAACCGCCTGATTGTAAAAGCTCAAACACAATAAATTCTCCTTTAACTGCGCGTACTCTAACACAGATTTAAACTATCTCCAGAAACGAATTTCTTCGTGACGCATACTTTCTGCTATACACCTATTTTCTTTGCGTGATTTGAGAAAAACAGCCCCATCTGTTGCTGTGAAGTATGCCTGCGCACCACTTTTATACACTCGCTTTACCACCTCTGGATGAGGATGATTAAATGAATTCCCATACCCAGCACTAAAAATCACATGCTTAGGCCGGAAGCCTTTTAAAATAGCATCGGACGTAGAGGTACGACTGCCATGATGCGAAGCCACCAGCCAGTCTATATTAAGATTTTGATCTATTGAAATCCTCTTTTCTACTCGCTTACTAATATCACCTGGTAATAAAACCGCACACTGCTTATTCGATACTAGTAATACACAGGAACGATCATTATCTTCAATACCTTCACTACCTGCGAGGAATTCGAAACGAGTAGATCCGACATGCCATATATCTCCTCGCCTACAATACTTATTAGACTCGTCCACCCTACCAAAAGAACGATAGACCTCTTTAACAGCAGTGTTTTTTGTTAAAACTGAATAACCCCCAACATGATCGTTGTCATCATGGCTAAGTATCAAATGATCAAGTTGTTTGATCCCCTTAGACTGAAAATAAGGCAACAATGAACGTTCGAATGCAGAAGAACCACTTTTATATGACGCCCCCGTATCATAAAGAAGGCGATACTCCCCTACCTCCACCAATACGGCTAACCCTTGGCCGACATCAAAGACAATGACATCAAACTCTTGATCCAACCTTGAATTTTCAAACTTGTTAAAAACTAACGGTAACAAAAAGATAAATGCCAGTGGTTTAGGTATCCACCCTTTAGGAGAGATTAAAATCACGCATGCAACAACCACCAAACATAAACTTAAAATGGTCTGATATTGTATGTCTATAAAAGCCCATTCCCAGCTAGCTGCATTCTCCACCATCCACCAAAACAACCTAACGATCGTTTGCTCTATATAAGCCAACCAATAGAGATCGATACTCGTTAAGATCAAGTTAATAAATGAGACAACAACTAAAACAGAAACTAAGGGGATAGCTATAAGGTTTATCACAGGTCCTACCGTTGATGCGCCCGAGAAAAAAAACAAATACAACGGCAACATTCCAGCTAGCAAAGCCAATTGAAGTTTAAACACTGAATACCATGTTATAGAGAGCTGACTAAACCAAATCAGCAATGCCACGGCTCCAAACGAAAGCCACAACCCTACTTCAAACGCAGCCAAAGGAGACAGTGCCAATACACATACCAACGCAACCCACCAACGTGTCCAGTGATCTACAAACCACCTCATCATTGCAGACGACACAAACACAGCAATCATAATGAACGCTCGCTGAGTAGGAATTTCAGCACCCGCAAGTAACATATAAAACCCAGCCAACATCATTGAAAGCACGTAAGGAAGATAGGCAACTGTCCGAGGTAGTAGAAAACTAATTATTCGCCCAATCCACCAGCCCAAGACAGCCATAAAACCTATATGTAAACCACTAATGACAGCCAAATGAACCGTGCCAGATCTTCTAAGAATCTCCCAACTTTCATCTGAAAGGTTCTTTTTATAACCCGTAATTAATGCTTGCAGCAAAGCATAGGCCTTAGGATTTTCATATCGGCTTTCAATATTGAGATTGATTAAATCACGCAGATTATCAATAACACTAAAAGAACTAACCCCCGTAATTTCTAGTGAACGAACATAGCCTGTTGCATCAAAGCCCCTAACCAACAACCAGCGCTCATAATCAAAACCATTTGGATTTACTAATCCATGGGGAGGCTTTAGTCGCACATCAATCCGAAGTTTATGCCCAGGCTTGAGTATCTGAGAGGGTTTGTACCATGAAAGCTTTAATTTTCGGACACTTAAATCGGAGATTTCAATATCAGAGAGAGCCTCGATTGAAGCCACTTCAAAGTTGAAATGGGTCACGCCCTTTTCAGTTCTTGGGAGCCCAGTGATAACACCAGTAACGCGCCAATCAGTTCGCACAAACTCATCAGAGAGCTTATGGGAAACTTGCCAATGCCCCCATAAGGTCGCATAGATAAATCCACCCACAAAACAAAGCATTAAGCCTTTGTAGTGCCAAGAAATGAATTTAAAACATAACAAGGTTATGCATGCTAAACAGGCGCAAACAACGAGCGATATTAAATGCGGTTGCCACCCAGCTAAAACAAAACCTATGGCAATAGCGATCATCCTTGATCTCATGCGTAAGTTTCCTTGGCTTAGTCCTAAGCAGCGGGCATAATGGAACAAATCCCGTTTGCTAGCCAATAATAAGTAAAGAAGAAAATGCCACGCAAACTACTAAAAAAATACATGCCAAATGAAGAGAAACTCAAACAGCATAAACATTTGAGTTGGCTGGGTCATTATATTCATGAACCTAATCTCTGGCACCTAAACAGAAAGTCTGTAGCAAGAGCATTCTTTGTCGGTCTGTTCTGCGCCTTCCTGCCTATCCCAATGCAAATGCTTGTGGCTGCACTCTTTGCTATTGGCCTTAAAAGCAACCTCCCTATATCTATCGGACTCGTTTGGATTACTAATCCCATTACGATGCCGCCAATTTTCTACTGCGCTTATCGAGTAGGAGACTTCTTGATTGGAGATCCAAATAATACAGTTGCTTTTGAGATGAGCATGGAGTTTTTACAAAACAGCATTTCTGTTATTTGGTGGCCATTGTTATTCGGCTCAATTATCTGCGGCCTTTTCTTTGGTACTGTAGCCTACTTTGCTATACAAGGATTTTGGGCATGGCATGTGAATCGAAGCTGGAAAAAGCGTAGCGACAAGCAATAAATAGTTACCGCCTGCTTTAAAAAACGAACAGAATTTCAACGTTTCAGCCAGATAATAAAAATGCGCTAATTCACATCAATCATTATGATTAACGCTCTACTAGTTTTCCATCAATCAGCTCTAATACTCGACCGGTACGCTTTGCCAGTTCTGGGTCGTGTGTGACCAAAACAAAAGCAATACCATATTCCTGATTTAGGCTATCTATTAGCACCTGGACACTTTCAGCTGTACCTCTATCCAAGTTACCAGTGGGCTCGTCCATCAAAACAACAGCGGGCTTGCCAATCAAGGCGCGAGCTATAGCCACCCTTTGGCGCTCACCACCACTGAGTTGCGCTGGTTTATGAGACAAGCGATGAGACAGACCTACAGAGACAAGTACCTCTTCAGCAAGAGATTTCACTTCATCTAACGGCATATCACGCATTAACAGAGGCATCGCGGCATTCTCTAATGCTGTAAACTCTGGTAGCAGATGATGAAACTGATAAACAAAGCCTAAAGAGGCATTTCTCACTTTCGCTCGCTGAGCTTCATTTCCATCATGTAGATCCTGCCCTGAAACCAGCACATCACCAGAAGAAGGCTCATCAAGGCCTCCAAGAATATTGAGCAGTGTACTCTTGCCTGAACCAGAGGATCCAATAATAGCCAGCTGCTCCCCCTGATGAAGTTTGAAATCTAAATCAGATAACACTTTAACTTCATGGTCAGCGTCATTGTAGACTTTAGAGACCAACCTAGCCTCTAAAACCACTTCTTTGGTAACTCCTGCGGAAGGTGATAATTGATCTGTATTACTCATAACGCAAAGCCTCAGCAGGATGTGTTTTTGCAGCACGCCAAGCAGGATAGATTGTTGCGAGGAAACTGATTAATAAAGCCGAACAAGTAATGACACCAACATCGCCCCACTGCAGGTCTGATGGCAGGTAACTGATAAAGTACACATCAGCATTTAAAAATTGCAGACTAAATGTACGCTCAACCCAAGCGATCAGATCAGAGATAGTCAACGCCAACGTGACACCAAGTGCCGTCCCTAATAGCGTTCCCATAGAACCTATCACCGCACCCTGAATCATGAAGATTCTCATTATTCTTCCAGGTGTCGCCCCTAAAGTTCTTAAAATAGCCACATCTGCCTTTTTATCAGTCACTACCATGACCAGTGTAGAAACAATATTAAAAGCCGCCACAAGAACAATTAAGAACAATAACAAGCCAATCATCTTCTTCTCTAACTGAATAGCCTGAAATAGATTGCCGTGAGTCCTAGTCCAATCACTCGAACCGTAATAACCATCGAGACTTGTTGAAATTTCTCTAATCTTAGCGGGCGCATCGAAAAGGTCATGAAATTTAAGGCGTATACCTTCAACTCCATCACCTAAACGCTTTATTTTTGCAGCATCATTGAGGCTAATATAAGCAAGATTAGCATCCAGTTCAGCCCCTACAGAGAAAGTACCAACAACCGTGAATCGCTTTAATCGAGGAACGACACCCGCAACACTGACTGAAGCCTCAGGCAATACCAGCGTCACTTTGTCCCCAACTCTGGCACCTAAATAACGTGCTAACAGATCCCCTAGGACAATACCAAATCGCTGCTGATTCAATGCCTCAAGCGAACCGGTCTTAATGTGATTCCCAAGTATGGAGACACTTTTTTCAATGCTTGGATCAATACCATTAACTAAGGCTCCGCGCACAACCCCTTTGCTCGTAAGCATGCCTTGTGCTTGTATGAAGGGCGCAGCAGAGACAACATCGGGATACTCAGACAAGCGAGCAACCAGAGCAGGCCAATCTTCTATTGGCTTTCCATATGCATTAATAGAACCGTGAGGAACCATGCCAAGAATACGCTGCTTAAGCTCACGATCAAAACCGTTCATAACGGAAAGGACTACAATCAACGCAGCGACGCCAAGCATTAAACCCAGCATAGAAGCCAAAGAGATGAAAGAGATGAAATGATTGCTTCGCTTTGCAGCGGTGTAACGCAATCCAATAAACAAAGATAAAGGTTTAAACATGGCGCGATTAAACCATAGAAACCCTGCTGTGTAAAAAGCAGACAGCCTTAAAGAGCATAAAAGAATATTAGCGTAACCAATTGTTAAATAATGAATAGTTAAAGAATGAACTATCAAAAAATAATTGACTCTAACAACGAATAAAATCAACAGTCTGATGCTTTTCTTATAATTTCTACTTATACTCGGAAAAGAACTATCTATCACCATCGAGGGTTAGTAATGCAGGAACAAGATCGCCGTCAATACTTCCGAATTGATCAACGCGTTTCATTGGAACTTAAGATCATTTCAGAATCAGAAATTGATGCTCATCCTAAGCCTACTCAATTTGATGTATCCCCTAACTTTACGCTACTTAGTGAACTCCAAGAGATGGATTCACAAAGCAGTCAGCTACTGCGTAAAGTCTCAGAGAAAGACAGTAACGTTGCGTCATTACTTAAAGTAATGCATGACAAAATTGAGCGAATTGCACAAGCGGTTGCTTCAACAGAGATGACTGTTAGCAACGCAGCGATACAAGAGGTCAATTTATCTGAAGGCGGCGTTCAGTTCAGACATAATGAAGCATTTGAAATCGATTCATATCTATCTGTAAAATTGGTATTTCCCGAATCATGCCTCGGCTTACTTATCTATGCCCAATGCTGTCGTAGTGAAGCAATGGCCGACGGCAGTTATCTAACTGGCGTTGAATTCATTAAAATGCCTGAAAGCTGCCGCATGATACTTGCCAGAGAAATATTCGATAGCCAAGCACGCCAAAGAAAAAAATCCGCTGACTAAGCATCTACCTAGGCCAATTAAATGAGCGAGCGTGAAACTGAAATCTTAATTCGAAGCTTTGACCAGCTTCACGCTCTACTTAAGCAGTTTCGCTCTCGCCTACTACTTGATTTAAAAAAACACACAGCTCCACACCGGATATTTTCTGATTCATCTGAACCAACATCTATCAATAAGATCGCAGATACACTCACAAATATTTGGTTTTTAAAAAAAGGAGATGGCCGCTGTACTGAAAACCTCTATGGGTTAATTGGTGTTTCACCAGAACTTATCCCTATTCTGCACCAACTTAATAGTGCTAAAAGCCATTTTCAGCAGTCAGTAAAAAAGTACCGGGATCAATATGGAAACCCTTTATCGGTTTTGCATAAGCGCGCAGAGAACTTAAATGAGGACTTACAAGCAGCGGGGCTAGCGCGTTTACACCTTAAACAATGCTATCGGCAGCTCCCTGTTTTAGATTCGACACCGGATAAGATCCAGTTTAGCTGGTATACAAGTGGTCGAAGTATCAAAAAGCTATCGATTAAAGAAGCTGAATCAAGACTCCTGAAGATGGATATTTCTCAGCTCCATATACAACTACAACTCGAAGCACTTTCTAAGATTCCGAGTTCTGAGTCTCTCGCTCAGATTCAAACGCAAGTACCTGTCATGCGGGCTAATATTATGTGGAAACGGAATGATGAGATAACACGCAAGGCAAGAAATGCACCACTGCCTATTTTCTTTCCACTAGATGATAAACAATCATTTCCAGAATATAATACGCCTAGTGTAACCCCCCCTGAAACCCGTCAACGACAGCAACGCAGTGATCAACGTATTGATCCAGAGCCATATCTGCCTAGTTTACACATGCATCGTTACAGAGAAAATGACTGAAAAAAAATCTAACAACTATTTACATCACATTGCTGTGGGAATTGGCTTTGCCGGTCTCATCATCTGGTATTACATTGGCAAAGAGCTTGGATTCCTCGACTGGATGATTCAACTAATGCCTGTGAAATATGCGGGTTCTGGAATGATGCTTGGCATTATGATTATGATGACGCCAGGCTTTTTTATCTGGTCACGCTATAACCGCTGGATAGAGAAGAAGCTTAAAGTTAAAGGTATGTACTACGAAGATGAATACTATAAAGAACAGGATGCTCTAAAAGAAAAAAAGAAAAAAACGAATCAATAGCACCATTCCCCTTGGATGCCCTGCTGTGAATTCCACTCCTAAACAGCAAGGGCATATATTACTCTCCCGCTTCATCTTAAATTCATCTTGCAACGACTACTATTTTTTTATGCACCCATATTCTCAAAATTAAGACGGTGAAAACTATTCACGTCATCTTACTTGAACATTTGTGAAATCAGTTCTGTACTTAATAAACCCATTTAAAAGATAGAAATACAGATATTAATCCAGAAGCCAAGGCATAGAAGTAGTTAAGGCCCATAAGACGACTGGTTACTATGGATGGACAACTTATGCGGTATTTTTTAAATTTCATCACATTTATTAGCTTTTTAGCATTATCAATGACATCCATAGCCGTTGAGACTCCAGCTCAAACCGCCCGAATGCAAACACCGACTGAAGACTCAACCATTTATCATTCTACTCAAGATAATAATCCTCTGACACATTCCACAATAGAAACAACTTTGATTCACACAGACACAACTAGCGACATTAAAAAGCCCCCCCTTACATTACAACTAGCTAAACTCCAGTCAGCCCTAGATTTCTATGAAAACATAGCAAAGACAAAAAAATGGCAAACAACTCCTAAAGGAAAATTACTCAGTTTTGGTGAAATACATCCACATGTCCGTTTACTAAGAAATAAGTTAGTACTTTTAGGAGATCACCCGCCTCTTGAGTGCGCCCAAGTAAAAGATGAACTCTTCGATATAGAACTGCACGAAGCGCTTATCCGCTTTCAAACCCGACACGGAGGAAAAGCTGACGGTATTTTAGGGCCTAACACGCGATTCCATCTTAATGTGACACCTTATCAACGCGTCAATCAACTCAAGGTTAACATTGCACGTATAACAGATTTCTCACCTAACACAGACAGATTTATTCAAGTTAATATCCCTGAATATAGACTGTACTTATATGAGCACAACCAGCAAATTCTTTCGATGAAAACTATTGTTGGCAAAAAGAAACGAAAAACTCCTGTTTTCAATAGCCTAGTAGATCGAATTGTCGTAAATCCGTCATGGCATGTACCGAAGAGTATTGCTTACAAAGATATCATCCCCGCATTAAAAGAGGATCCTAACCACTTAACTAAAATGAACCTAAAAGTTGTCACAGGATGGGGCGATAGTAAAAAATTTATAGCCGCTGAAGATATTGATTATGAAAAGCTATACACCGGAAAAAACTATCAACGCTTTTGGGAGGCTCCAAGCAATAAGAATACATTAGGAAGCGTCAAATTTCTTACAAATGGCCCCTACTCAGTTTACCTACACGATACATCCGCTAAACGGTTGTTTAACGAATCTAATCGCGCATATAGCTCAGGCTGCATTCGCCTTGAACAACCGAGGAAATTAGCGGATGAACTGATGAGGATGACTCACGGGTGGACTAGCTCAGAGCTGGATGCTGTATTCAAACAAGCAAAAACAAAACAATATCGTTTAAACGACCCAATTCCACTGCACGTAACATACTGGACAGCGTGGGTTGATTCAAAAGGCCTAACCCACTTCAGATCAGATATATATAAGCGTGATAAGTATCAATTATCAATCGCTCAATCATCAGATTGAATATTTTCCAGTGCTGTATCAAAATTTCTCATGTTAATTAGCTGTACAAATTATGTACTACCTGCTTCGAGTTCGGCATAATGCACGCACACTTAAAAAGCCAATGAGAAAGAATGTTAGATCATAAATCCCCCACTCCCCATATGCCTTGCACTTCACGTCGTAAATTTCTAAAAATACTCGGAGGCGTATCTGCGCTAAGCACAATTCCTTCTCAAAGCTTTGCTAATATTCAGCAACCACGAGAACTTGGTCTTTCCCTTTTAAATTTACATACAGGCGAATCCTTAAAAAGCACCTTCTTCTCTGAGGGTAGCTACTTAAATGAAAGTTTGAATGATCTCAATTTCCTACTCCGCGATCATCGAAATAACCAAGTTCATCAGATGGATAGGCAATTACTCTCACTTCTTCACGATCTACAGCAACAATTTGGTGCAGACAAGCCGCTACATATCATCTCTGCTTATAGATCCCCTGAAACAAATGAAAAGCTAAGAGCTAATAGCAAAAAGGTGGCTAAGAAAAGCTACCATATGAAAGGACAAGCAATAGATATAAGAATACCTGGCATTCCCCTTAAGGAACTGCACCAAGCATCATTAGAAAAACGCGCGGGAGGGGTTGGGATTTATAGCAAGAGCGACTTCATCCACTTAGATGTTGGTAGAGTCAGAAGCTGGGGTGTTTAAAGCTTTCTAACTTTTCGTTTTTGAATCGTTATACGCTTTTAGCTTTTGATTCAGCTTTTGAGGCTTGCTTGGCGTATCGTTATTCCGCCCCTCTTCAATCTCTTTAATACGTTCCCGTTTATCATAGCCTTTGATCTGCTGATTAAGGCTCTTTAATTCATTAGAACGTTTATTACTCGCTGATTTTTCTTTCTCTTCATCTTCAGGATATTCGACCGTTACCGGTGCATTTACTTCCTCAGGCGAGTCAATGGGATTACTCAGTTTAGCGGGTCTGGGTGGAGTATAGGGTTGCATTGTGTTGAATTTATCTTTCTTGAGGGTACCTGAGGTAATAGAACCTTTTATTTGCTCCCTCTCAGCACCTTGCGGTGGTTTATCACTAAAATGTCGAACACCACTTTCATCTACCCAACTGTAGACTTCGTCAGCCGTCGCAGTGAAAGGTAACACCGCAATACAGCTGCATAATAAGACCCTTAAATTCATATGACTCCCTCCAATACTATTTCAGCATAGCAGCTACAGCCAGCTTATTGAAATATGCAGTTTTCCGCTTATAAACTATGTCTACTTTTCCTGATAAAGAAAATAATAATTGAATTCATTTTGACTAAATACGATAAGTCTACCTTATCGGCACCTACTCATTTTGCAAAATAATTACACATCCAGTCGTATAATATTTGTTCGGTCAGATCCGCCAGATCAAGTTCCTTGAAACTACCCTTAGGATCTTTCTCTTTAAATGAGAATTGGTACATCAACACATCCGGATACTGATCATGAAGAATAATGATAATACGCTTGCCTGAGCGTAAACAATCAATGGTCATTGCATCAGCTGGAACAGCATTCTTACGCATATTCTGGCTAACACCCACAATTGGATCAAGATCATCAAAGTCTTTCTGAATACGTGTATGCGCAAGCGTTGCAAGATCACAGAGTTTCTCAAGTGATTGGCTCGTCACAAACCTCTCCTAACAAATAATAGTTTGTTTAATATTCTATCAGAGTGCCACTCAGTTGATCTAAATTAAAATTAGAGTCTTACGGATCAACAATAAGACCCTTGTGGTTTTAAGCTCAGCTTGAATTGTGCCTCATTGGTTCTCGCCTGCTAAACTCCAGAGCAAATAATTGTCACGCAAAACACTCTGCCATCTCCTCGATAGCCAGCGTGTAAGCATCAATTAAAGCCCCCATATGACGCTGAGCAGTCAAAAGATCATCATCATTGTCAATAAAAAATGGCTCCGCAATTAAACACGGGGCATCAGTTTTCTTTAACAAATACCCACCGCGATCTTCAGAGCTTTTAGCCTTAATACCTCTATCCGTCAGACCTAAAGCATCAACGAGTTTATTTTGTAAAACCTCGGCGATCTTTTTACCTGTTTTTGAACGATGATAATAAAGCACCTCCGTACCCGTAGCGCTTCTATTAAAAGCATTACAGTGAAGACTAACTATAAAGTCCGGTTCTAATTCATTAATATCTTCAGGAAGCGATGAATAGGTTCTTCGATAAACCCTTTGAACAAAGACTCCTCTAACCCTAGATTCAATAGCCTTGGCAAGCTCTTCGTTGAACACAAATTCACTTAAACCGTCGGTAGGATTAACTGCACCTGGCGAGTTTTTTTTATGGCCGATGACAAGTGCGCACGTTTTCATAATAACCATCCTTGATCACATAAGATTTGGGGCCTAAGTAAAAGAACTAAGACCCAAGCTTTGATTTACAATAGAGGCGCAATAAGACAACAGACAACAGACAACAGACAACAGACAACAGACAACAGACAAGTGCACCAGAACTGCAAACCAGTTTATGGCACCAAGAAATAAAACTCTTCAATAATGAGACAGCACAATCCTTGATGCTGATAAAGCAGAACCGCTATATACGCAGATAATAGTAGTTCATACCTTAATGTAAGAAAACCCTAATTAGGGAACCTGCGATTAAGTCCCGTATTTTAGGTGGTTGAACTGTCTGAATGGATTTCGGCTATTTTAAGACGTTTTTACCCCGTACTGAAATGTCGATATCCTTTTTTACAACATATCGACGGACTTACCCTAAGCCCTCATCATCTGATCCACCCGAACCCTATTAGCCAGAGCTAAAAGCATCGCTAATTTACTAGCATTCTTCTTCAGCCCTCGATACCGAGCTTTAGTAAATCCAAATTGGCATTTAATTATCCTGAACCTGTGCTCTACTTTTGTCCTGATACTGGCTTTCATATACTCAATGCTTATCGGTACT
>DJLT01000112.1:0-167 GCA_002435145.1 Neptuniibacter sp. UBA6509 | reverse complement strand
CCTCTTATCTGCATCTCGATAACCCGCATCGGCAAATATAAAGTGTTCTTCACCATGCAACAGTCTGCTGGCTTGGTTTAGGTCATGCTCATTGGCAGAAGTAGTTGTAAAGCTATGTGTCAGGCCTGTTCTTGCATCAACCCCTCTGTGAGTTTTCAGTCGGGTAA
>DJLT01000019.1 GCA_002435145.1 Neptuniibacter sp. UBA6509 | reverse complement strand
GGAGACCTCTAATGGGTGACCCCGGTAATCTGTATCGAAGCCACTGACTGACTCATATCATTCGCCTTAGGTCAATTCGTTTCAATATACTTAACTAGATTAACTACAAAACCAGGTTTCCCAGCAGGCGCTGTCGAGTCAATTATTATACGTCCTTGGTAATGGGGCTCATCAAAAAAAGCAGAATCAAATCCTAATACAGGTTGCACCAATATCGATAGATACTCTCTAGCTTTCAGTGGAGGATTCAACCACCAGTCGAACTTTATTAGTCGCTAAGACTGTGCAAGACCTACTACTGATAAACCTCTTCACCACTAAAGCTGTAAACTTCATAAAAGTCCTTTTTATACTAAATAGTAATTCAGTAGAGTTTAAGAAAAGCCCTTTTTAACCATTTACGCCCGCTCCTCCCAATACCCCGGCTTCTTTCTGTTATGCATTACAGCCAGCACCGTAATGACTTCTGCAGATGGGGTATAAATAACGGAAAAGGGGAATTTGTTTAAAAGAAATCTACGCGTTTTTGCAGTAAAAGCAGGCCAAGTATTCGGTTGTTCACGGATAAGCTTAAATGAATATTCGAGCTCGAGAAGAAAGTCTTCGCCTAATCCTTTGGCTTTGGCTTCATACCATCGGTATCAGGCTTTTACTTTTAGTCCCACATCTGGGTGAAAAATAAGTTTTGGCATCCTAGCCCCTTATCTGATTCAGCTAGGCTTTACTTGACCTGCTGTTTAATCTCATCCCAAGAGATTGCTGTAACATCACCAGATAGCAAAGCATTATAACGCTGTTCAGCTATATATTTCCAAGCCTGCTCTGTACCTTCATCCTCTACTGAATCCAGTGATTCAATAAGACGATGAGCAACCAGCGCCTTCTCCTTTGCAGATAAGGAATCAATTTCACCAATAACTCTTTTGAATGCAGCCGACATAGAGCCTCCAATTAGTTTCTGTAATTAATCTAGCATTTGCGAAGATTCAAAGCACATGGGTAATTTTCCAGTCGGGTAAATGAAACTTCACAAGATAAAATTTTGCATTAGTAAAGAAAGAACTTAGAGCACTGCCCAGTTTTACGTCTACCATCCTACTGCCTTTAACAAATCACTGCCCTCTTCCATCGCTCATTCTAGTTAACTGATACATAAATTAAGTTATATCCCTGCTTTGTCATATTGCAGCAACCTTTCGTTTTTATAATGCCTTCCCTTGGTACGACAAGATCCACACTTAGATCACACAAATAATGAGAGTATTGCTGTGAAGACAACTGTTTTTGACCTTATCTGGAAATTTAAGAATGCGCTCGAAAAACAGGGCCACGAAAAAATAGACCTGCACCGCTTTACTCATGAAAAAGATTACCGCAAGACAATTCTACTTAATGTAGATATTAGCGAGTTGCCTATCAGTAAATCGCTTCAGCGGATTTACAAGGATTTACTAGAAGCGGATGAACTTGAGCTGGCGAAAGAGGTGGAGCTTCCTCCTGAGAAAAAGACATTAATCAGCCCACCAGTTCAAGAGAAACCTAAAAACTCAAACCAGCATAACAACAAACCGATTTACATTGGTTTTGCGGCGATTGCCTCTCTCCTGTTTGGTGTTTCTTTCATTCAGTTTTCTAGCGCTACACAAGATTCAAAATCGACAGATTCTGCGCGGGTTAATACGACAGAGCTTCTGACTTCACAGGTCAACACTACACAGGTCAGAGCAACACAAGTTACAGCCCCTAAGGTTAATGCACCCTTAGCTCAGCCGAAGATGAACGATGCAAACCATCAAGCTGCGCAAAATCAACTGCCGATAACTGCTAATTCCGAACAACAAGTCGTCGCTGCAGTTACGCCTGATAAGCCGGTTCCAGAAGTCGAAGAGGTCATTAAAACAACCGCCTTTCGGATACAAGGCTCCAATACAATTGGCGAAGCATTAGCGCCAGAACTACTTAAAGCGTTTTATGCCAATGAAGGTGCCCAACAAACAACACTCATTAAAAGCGGCATTGATGTAGAAAACAATCTGGAGGTCTCCTTTGCGGGTAAGAAAGAGGTCTCCGTTATCCCTATTCATGCTCATGGATCGAGTACCGGTTTTGCTGCCCTGAACAATGATATGACCGAACTGGCAATGGCCTCCCGTCGAATTAAAGATAAAGAGGTCAAACAGTTAGAGAGCCGTTACGGTAACCTGAAATCGAAGAGCACGGAACACATTATCGGAATGGACGGTTTAGCTGTCATCGTTAATCCTGATAATCCTATCGCTCACCTAAGCACCGAGAATTTGGCAAAATTGTTTGCCGGAAATATCACTAACTGGCGTGAGTTAGGAGGGAAAGATCAAGCCGTAAAGATCTTCGCGCGCGATAGTAATTCAGGTACTTGGGATTCGTTTAAATCTATGGTGCTGAAAAAGCACGGTGTAAAATTATCGACTGCATCTAAGCGCTTAGAATCCAGCGTAGAACTATCCGATAGCGTTAGTAGAACCCCCGGGGCTATTGGTTTTATCGGCTTACCTTATGTGTTACGCGCAAAAGCTTTAGCCGTTTCAGATGGTAAACATGGCCTACCGATCTACCCAACCTCTTTCACCATCTCCACAGAAGACTATCCCTTGGTTAGACGCCTCTATATTTATGAGCCGACCACCATTAGCACACAGTCTGAAGCTCATCGTTTTATAAGTTTTGTGCTGTCCAAAGAAGGGCAGGATGTTGTTAAGAAAGCAGGCTTTATCTCTCAAAATATCTATCAGACCACCCCTGTATTAACAGACACCTATCCGCAGGAATATATTCAGACTGTCAAAAATGCACAACGCTTATCCCTTAACTTCCGTTTCCAAAGCGGGACGGTTGTTCTGGATAACAAAGCGGTACGCGATCTAGAGCGTGTTATCCAATTCTTTGAAAGTAACCCCGGCCAACAAGCGATGTTGATCGGTTTCTCCGATAGCATAGGAGATCCGGTCGGTAACAAAGCGCTTTCGTTACAACGCGCAAGAACAGTTGAACAAGCACTGCTTGCACGGGGTATCAATATTCAACGTACTGTTGGTTTAGGCGAGATGGCCCCTATTGCATCCAACCAGACTAAACTGGGCCGTGAGAAAAATCGCCGTGTAGAAATTTGGGTTGATAGTCATTCGGCTCACTCTTATAACACGGCAACTCGCTAATGCTCTTTGCCTAGCCCTCTTTGCTAAATCCTCTTTAACTATTCCTTTTATAAAGCCACTCTTTATAAAGCCACTCGCAGATAGATTAAATTCCATACCTGCGAGTGGTTTTATGAATAAGCCAAACCATTTTCATTATCTTTTCTATCGATTAGCCACATATTTAACAGCTAATAAAACTTGCACTGTCTTATTAAAGAGATCAAAGCCCCTTTTAGCTCTAATCATCTGGAAGGGGTCAGCACTGACCCTCAAGGCTTATTCTAAGGAAGCGCATGTTGTGACTGAGTTCTAAACTAGCATCAAAGCCCTATTCTTATTGAAGACCTTCGTATACTATCCACCGTGCAACATGAAGGATCAAAAACGCTCTATATAAGTAAGCCCTATCGACGCGATTTGACTCTCAGCCTCTTCCCACTCTATTACATGACCCAATAAAAAATGACTGATTTAACGATAGCAACGCACAGCGGTAATTTTCATGCAGATGATGTTTTCAGTATCGCTGCCCTCAAAGCTATTTTTCCCTCTTTTAAGTTGATCCGTACTCGTGATCATGCGCTTATTAGTCAGGCAGATATTGTGGTTGATGTAGGCGGTGAATATGACCCTGAAACGGGCCGGTTTGATCATCACCAACGTGGTGGTGCAGGTGAGCGTGAGAACGGTATCCCCTACTCCTCTTTTGGTTTGATTTGGCAAAAATACGGTGTAGAGATTTGCCAAGGCAATACCGAAGTTGCTAACTCTGTTGATGCGGGTTTAGTTTCAAATATTGATGCCATCGATTGTGGTTATGGTGACGGTGTTGCTAAAGGGGTTAGTCTTAGCCAGACTATCTCTATGTTCAACCCAACATGGCAGGAAGAGACTCACTTTGATACGTGTTTTGATGAAGCCGTTGATTTTGCATCACGCGTTTTAGCCCGCTTTATTGCATCAGCTAATGGTGGAATCAGCGCCAAAGATATCGTCGCTAAAGCGATTAAAAATGCGGCAGACCCACGCGTTATTGTATTAGAGCAGTACACGCCGTGGAAAAGAACAGTCCACGCTCTGTCTAAAGAAGCTCTATATATAGTTTATCCATCGGATACCGGCCAGTGGCGTATCCAAGCCGTACCTGTTGAACTAGGTTCATTTGAAGATAGAAAGTCTTTGCCAAAAGCTTGGGCGGGGTTATCCGGTCAAGAGCTTAAAGATGTAACCGGTTTAGATGATGCAATGTTCTGCCACAACGGCTTATTTATCGCCGGCGCTGAGTCATTTGAAAGCACTATGAAGATGGCCGAAATAGCGCTGAAAGACTAGCCTTATACGCCTAACCTCATACCCCAAATCTAAACCTATGTTGCAGAGACTTCAGTCTCTGCTATATAGATAGATAACAAAGTACGCTTCGTCTATAAACGCCTACGCTCTGGGAACACCACTTCACGATCATCAACCGTAAGCACACTGATCTTTTCCGGTTCACCCACATCATTCAAGAGCAAGCGGCCTACACCGCTCCTGTTATGCACTCGATTATGGGGCTGACCTTCTGGAATCCTTGAACGTACTTGCATACGACGACGCTTTGTAAACCAGTTTAATGGAGATCGACTGCCATATAGCCAGCGATTAAGACGATCAAAAAGCTGAAGCAGTTTATGCGGAAACTCATTTTTTAAGCCGCTACAGGTCACTTGCCAAATATCGGGGCTATTTTCACGAAAACGAATTTTAATATCGTAGGTAAATGAGTAGTGGACATCACCCGATAAAATCACAAAATTCTGCGGCGTTTTCGGGTGACGGAAAATATTCAAAATCACGTTTGCAGACCCAGAATGAGCCATCCAGTTTTCTGCATCCACCGTGAGCGCTTTACCAAAAAAGGTAAAGATCCGCTGGACGGTTTCAATCAGCTTCATACCAAATATTGGGGCGGGTGAAATCAGCAGTACTGATTGTTCACCGATAAGTTCTTGCTGTAACTCAGACAGCGCCTCCCAATCCATCAAGCCCGAAGGCTGAGATAAACTGTTTTCTGACCACCAGCGTTTGGTGCGAGTATCCAATACAACCAGCTTAGGTGAGGTCGGTAAACTATAGTGCCATGATTCAAATTCCAGCATCTGCGTGACTAATTCATCACGCTCAGTATCTAAAGTGTCTACCCATTCAACTGGAAACCTCTCTGGAGCGTTGCCCCAAGCTTGGCAGAGCCAGTAACCGATTAAAGCATTACCAATAATTCGTCGTGAGAACGGATGGCCATAAGCGGCCTCTTCCCAGCCACGTGTTAAATTCCAATCATCAGTGACATCATGGTCATCAAAAATCATATAGACCGGGATATGAGCCAACGCGCGTTGTACTTGGCCTAAACCTTGGGAAAACTGCTTTATCTCTTTCTGTTCTGTTAAGAAACGATCTAAGTGTTTATCTGATAAGCCCGACACATCTAGTTTGATAAGGTCCCATAACTGCGGAGACCAAACGAGAAAGTACATTGCCAAAACTTCAGACAATGTAATCAGATGATTGTGTGCCGTATCAGCGGTGAAGATAGGCTTCTTTGCGCCACCAAAAAACTTGTCCCTTAAATCTTGGTTTGCTTCCGTATGTGGTAGAAGTTCCTCGCGTTCGTAATAGCAATGTTTGCTCTGATAGAGTTCGCCACAATTCCCAACGGTCGCGCCAGGAATAGATTCGGACCTGAGCCCAAGCAGAGTTATGGTTTGATGAACCGCAGATAACATAGGCCCTGCCACATCATCTGCGTAGATTTGATCCCCTGACATCATCAATAGCGCAGGGCGCTGCTCAATACTGTTTTTAGAGTTATCGAGCACTTCATCCACTCTTAACAGTGCATCTTTAGAGGGATAATGGGGTTTGCGACATGAACCATGTAAAAGATCATTCAGCTGCGTTTTAAGCACAAAGTGCGGTCGCAGTTCACCCTCATACATAAGATTAGGTAACAGAGAGCGTAAGTTCCTTTCCTCTCCCTCCACTACACAGTGAAGATCATAGGATAACCAGCTATTTTCAGGTAAAGGTGTTTCCGCATTAAAGGTAATCAGGTTGATGTAAGCCGACTCACCCACTGCCACCGTTTGTGTAATCTCATCACAAGGAATCGAGATCACTTGGTCTTCCATGTAATGAACCGTTAAAGAGGCATTCAGAGGTTCGCGCGTAACTAACCAGAGCACCATCTGCTCAGGCAGTAATCGGCGAATCATAGGACCCGCAATAATATAGGGAAGATCAGTCACAGTGTTGTTCATCATCAATAAGTTACGATGCTAAAAATACGTAGAAATAAAACGCACAAGTAAAACGCACAAATACAGCGAGATTATGGATAAAGTGTACCTAGATTGAGCGCATTTATTCAATCGTATTTACATAACTTGTGATTCGAAAAAACAACCTAAAAACACTCACCGTGGTATATCTTTAACCTCTTTAGATGCATTACTAATATCAAACCCATAATTGTTAGCAGCACTCTCATTTAAAGGGGTTACCGAACAAGAGCGTGCACAAAGCAGCGTAACTAATATCGCTATTAAAAAAACCAATAGGCTGGTACGCATCTTCATTATTTACTTCCCGATATATCACTGCATTATCAAAACAACTCTTATCGGATTTGAGTGACTAATTGATTAATAATTCAATATTTTTATGCTGAAAGCGCTTTTTGTTGCTGTGTCACTTTTTATAGCTACGATGTTTCTTATAACTAAGATGCTTTTTATATCTAAGATGGATTCTGCCTTATGGTATGATGCGCGCAAGATCACTTTGCATAGATGAAAACAGATTATGAAAAACAACTTTTACTACGACCTAGAGTCAGCAGAAAAAGGCGCACAGACAGATCTGAATGCGGCTTTAGATAATTTACGCTTTAACGATGATGGTTTGATTCCAGCGATCGCACAGCAGAATGAAACCGGTGAAGTACTGATGATGGCATGGATGAACCGCGCCTCCATTGAAGAGACACTTAAAACTGGCCAGGTTTGCTATTGGTCACGTTCACGTCAAGCTTACTGGCGTAAAGGTGAAAGCTCTGGACACGTACAAAAATTAGTTGAGCTGCGTATCGATTGCGACGGCGACACACTACTTTGTCTTGTTAATCAGACCGGTCCTGCGTGTCATACTGAACGTTCTAACTGCTTTTTCCATGCAGTTAAAGGTGACAAAATAGAGATCATTGCCGAACCTTGTTGCGCAAAATAACGTAATCAATAGAAATTGAGGAAGCCCATCATTTTGGGCCTTTAGCCTATCTAATGAAAAACCTCGCACACAGGGTGGCTTCCTACAAAAAAGCTGAAACCTTGCTGCGCTGAATAAACGCGCTATCCAGCTGTGAAATGCTAGGCATAAAAAACCACGCAAATGCGTGGTTTTTTTATGCTAAACAACTATCTTTAAGACCGATCTTTCTGGGCTGCACGATAAGCCGCTTTTGCTTCACGATGCGCTTTAACTGCATCCTGAACTTCACCACCTAGATGTGCTTCACCACGTGCTTTCGCTAACTCCATCTGATGTTCACGCTCTTTGAAACGGCGCTTTTGCTCATCTGTCATCTTATCTACACAGTGCAAGCAGCTTACACCTTTCTCATAGCTTTCAAGCTGTTTTTCCTGCTCAGTAATCGGCATACGACAAGCATGACACTGGTCATAATCACCCACTTCCAAACCATGCTTAACAGAAACGCGACCATCAAATACAAAACAGTCACCCTTCCACATGGATTCAGTCTCAGGCACCTCTTCCAAGTACTTTAAAATCCCGCCTTCAAGATGATAAACCTCATCAAACCCCTGCTCTTTCAAATAAGCAGTCGATTTTTCACAGCGGATACCACCAGTACAAAACATCGCTACTTTCTTATTCGTTTCAGGGTCTAACTCTTTAGCCACATACTCAGGGAATTCACGGAAGGTTTTGGTTTCCGGATCTAGCGCATTCTCAAACGTACCAATCGCCACTTCGTAATCGTTACGCGTATCAACTAACACAACATCAGGGTCAGAGATCAACGCATTCCAGTCTTTCGGCTTAACATAAGTCCCCACCACTTTCTTAGGGTCGATACCTTCGACACCCATGGTGACGATCTCTTTCTTAAGCTTAACTTTGGTACGCATAAATGGATTGCTAGAATCAAACGATTCTTTAAAGCCTAACTCGGCTAGACGTGGATCTTGACGTAACCAATTTAGAACCGCATCAATCCCTTCACGGGTACCCGCGATCGTACCATTGATACCTTCAGCAGCTAAAAGCAAGGTACCCTTCACATCTGCATCAAGCATGCAGTCATGTAGAGGCTGACGTAACTCTTCAAAGTTTTCTAAGGTAACAAATTTATATAAAGCACAGACAACAAAAGCATCGCTTTGCTGATCGTTTAGATTAGACATATTAACTCCGCTAATTGGGGCGTAATCCCAACGCAAAAAATAATTAAATACAGAATCGACAGAAGCAGTGCCGCATAAGCATATATGACAGTTTCTGTTTAATAACTGAGTGTAAAATTCAGGTTGAGGATTCTAAAGCATTAGGGGCATTTGAGCACATATTATCGTTATAAAAAGCGCTACTGCTTTGACCCATATCCTTAGGCTATGCAATGATACCCGCAAAATGGAAACACCTACATTAGTGTTATTAGATTTATAAAGACGACCGCACACCATCGGCTGTTGAGATGTATGGCCTTCGTATACTAAAAACACTCTCGTAGGTAATGCACAAGAAGGAACTAGAGTTATTATGAACTATCACTATTTACCCATCTATATTCTAACTACGGCCCTAGGCACTTCTTACTATCAGGGATTTATTCCTCCGGCTATATTAAGCATTTTCGCAATCATCAGCCTCCTGACTTATCTTATTTATGCAAAGGATAAAAAAGCGGCTAGACATAATGAATGGCGAACATCTGAAAGTACACTTCATCTATATTCACTATTATGTGGATGGCCCGGCGCGATAGTAGCTCAACAAAGGCTACGTCATAAAAGTAAAAAAACCAGTTTTAGAGCTGTATTTATAGTGACTGTCATAATAAATGCTTCACTAATTGGATGGCTACATACCAGCGAAGGAGCTCAAATTTTAAGAAGCTATAGCGACAAAGTGAATCACTTAATAGCGTCAAATATTAGTAATCAACATATTAAGGGTACTATTTCCTCTCTTTTTAAGTTTAGGAAAGACCAGTATACGGGTTTTGAAAACGGTACGTTTTATATACGCAAAAGCAAGGAACAATTATGAGTGAAATAAAATTCACTAAAGATGAAACAGACCGGATTGTCAGTAAGATAAAAACCTATTTCAACGATGAGCTTGATCAGGATATTGGCGGTTTTGAGGCTGAGTTTTTGATCGATTTTTTTGCTAAAGAGATCGGCCCTTTTTATTACAATAAGGGATTATCTGATGCTCAAGACTTGTTTAGCCAGCAGGCAGAAGAGCTAAATTATCAGATCCATGAATTAGAAAAGCCGATAGGTAGCTAAGTTCAGTCTTGCTAATAGCCTCCCCTTTAAAGAGCTTTAGGCATAAAAAAAGGAGGTCTTCTTGCGAAGCCTCCTAAAAGCACATTAAAACGGTCAGTTTTAACGAATTTCTTACAAACCACCCATGCAGATATATTTTGTCTCTAGGTAATCTTCTAGCCCGTATTTTGAACCTTCACGGCCTTGGCCCGATTCTTTCACGCCGCCAAATGGAATCACTTCAGAACTAATAGCAGTTTCATTTACACCCACCATACCGTATTCAATACCTTCAGAGACACGCCAGATACGACCGATGTTCTGGGTGTATACGTATGCCGCTAGGCCGAACTCTGTATCATTTGCCATGGAGATCGCCTCCTCTTCCGTAGCAAACTTAAACACTGGCGCAACAGGACCAAAGATCTCTTCACGGAAAACACTCATGGTGTCATTCACGTTTGTCAAAATAGTCGGCTCATAGAAGCCATGACCCAATTCAGAAGGCTTACCACCAATCACTACATTAGCTCCCTGCTCAACAGCATTTCGCACTTTAGTGTCAATGTCCGTTAATGCTTTCGCTGTAATAACAGGGCCATGAGTGGTATCACCATCAAAACCATAACCTAACTTAAACTCTTTTACGGCTGCTGCGAACTTCTCAACAAATGCATCGTAGATACCCTCTTGAACTAACAAACGGTTAGCACAGATACAGGTTTGACCAGAGTTACGATATTTAGAAATCAACGCACCTTTGATCGCTTCATCTATATCAGCATCGTCAAAAATGATAACCGGGGCGTTACCCCCTAATTCCATAGAAGTACGTTTTACCGTATCCGCACACTGCTTCATCAGCAGTTTGCCTACAGGGGTAGAACCCGTAAATGTAAGCTTTTTAACTTTTACGTTAGCAGTCATCTCACCACCAACAGCCGGTGCATCAGCACTTGGCAGTACACTGAATAAACCATTCGGTAGGCCTGCGCGTTTAGCCAATTCAGCAAGCGCGAGGGCAGAAAGCGGTGTTTCTGCAGCAGGCTTCAATACAATTGCACAACCCGCTGCCAATGCTGGCGCAGCTTTACGTGTAATCATAGCGTTCGGGAAATTCCAAGGCGTTATCGCAGCCACGACACCTACAGGCTGACGAATAACAATACTACGACGATCAGCAGTAGATGGCAGAACATCTCCGTAGATACGTTTACCCTCTTCGGCAAACCATTTTAGGTAAGATGCGCCATACATCACCTCGCCTTTAGATTCGAACAGCGGCTTACCTTGTTCAATTGTCATTATCGCAGCGAGGTCATCAATATTGTCGATTATCAGTCCATGCCAGCATTCCAATACTTCAGAACGTTTCGCAGGTGGTAGCGCTTTCCAAGACTTCATTGCTACTTCTGCCGCATCAATAGCCTGTGCTGTTTCTGCTTGACCTACACTAGCGACATTAGCAAGTAGTTCACCCGTTGCTGGATTGGTCACAGCAAAAGTTTCTCCCTTGCTTCCATCAACCCACTCACCATTTATAAAAGCTTGTGTCTGCAACAGACTGGAATCATTCAATGCTAGTTTCATAACAATCTCTTCTTGATATATCTGTGGGTAACTATGCCTCGCATGTGAACTCTGCTAGGCCAAATCGATTAAGGTGAATCTATCGATGTAGTCAACTTATGTTAATTAGATTAACTGATTTTAACTTACTTAACAAGTTAAGTAGTTTTCTTTATGTGGCCTTTTATTTTCTATTAAAGGCCTACCCTCTTATCTACTCATCGACCTACCCACTCAGCCCTAATAACAAAATCACAGCATTTATTGTGATAAAGGATAAGAGAGTTGTAGGCAGCAATACCGCTGAACATAGTCCACCTAGATGATAGCGACTACCGATCACAGCATAGATACTGAACATGGGCATACAGGCTAGAATGATTGCGACTGACTGGAACAATGAAGGCATAGGAGGGAA
Source organism: Neptuniibacter sp. UBA6509 (assembly GCA_002435145.1). GTDB lineage: Bacteria > Pseudomonadota > Gammaproteobacteria > Pseudomonadales > Balneatricaceae > Neptuniibacter. The sequence goes on along the minus strand of DJLT01000019.1, from coordinate 22,437 downwards.
GATCAGGATCATCATAAATATAGATAATGGATGGATTATAAGTTTACCCACCACAATAAATGAGAGGTCTGCCAACATCCCCTTTGGTTTTAATCCAACCAACATGCCACCAATGGTAAATAGAGCTAAGCCTCCCACTGTCATAGCCAACATATCAATCACATTACCTATAAATTGAGGAGGTCTAACTTCCGTTACTGCACTCAATATTCCTAGGCCAATAGAAACAATAACGGGGTTTTTAAGTAACTGTGGTAATGACTTACCTAATGCTTTAAAAAAACTCGTGCCTTCATGCTGGCCTGTATCAGCAAGAGCCAAAGCTAAAGGAAGAATAAAGAAGTTCTCAATAATAAGCGTCAGCGCGAATGGGACTAGAGCCGCATCACCAAACAATTGAATGATAATAGGGAACCCAACCATAAGGCTGTTAGAGATACTCCCACCCAAACCAAAAAGAGCACATTCAGTCAGTGACTTATGACGAATTTTCGCTATAAAGAAAAGAATTAGAAACGATAGAAGTGAGCCTAGACCAAAAATCAGCAGGTAATCGTAGTGCAAAATATCTTGGAAAGATCTTGAGCTAAGCGCCCTGAACATCGCTGCGGGCAAACCAAAATTGATGACGAACCAAGCCAATGTACGGACATTGGCTTTTTGTAAAAAACCGCTCCTAACTGAAAAATACCCCATCGCAATCAAGATAAAGGTAGGACTAGTAAGTGATAATAAATACGTTAAATCATGCATGGCTAGGGCATAATCTCCATTTAATAGGGATGCAAGAAAGCAGTTCTTGTCTTAATTTCCTGAGAATTTATCGAGCAACTTAGTTAATATATTAACTTTAATCAAGAGGAAATGGATCGACTTAGCTTCTGCCGTTCTTGATTCAAGTACTTCCTTTAACTACAAAGCCCTCAAGCACTGATCACAACAGCCTAAAAAAAACCGCGATATACGCGGTTTTGTTATAACTAAGCTTAGCGCTTGGTTTATACCATGGTCGGATCTGGATCCATGCCCATGATGGAGCGGCCAAGTACCTGCTTACAAACATCATAGTCGGTATATGCGTGAGCTGCTGTCATGTTGCAATCACGCCATAGACGCTGGATTTCATTATCGTGAATCCAGGTACTACCACCTGAAACTTCAAACAAACGGTTAACCGCTTCGCAGCACATTTTAACTGCATAGGCTTGGTTAGTACGCCAGAACGCTAGCTCTTCATCATTTGGATAGCGTTTCTGTTCACCAAACTCTTTGTGCTCATCCCAAGTTTTTTCCATTAATGCACGTGCAGCCATAACCTGATGGGTTGATTCAGCTAGGCGCATAATAGGTGGAATCTCTTTGCCACTGCTTGCCAAAGTGTAAGCACGCGTACGGTTTTTAGTCATCTCTTTGTAGACAACTAACATACGCTCAGCGATACCTAATGCCATGGCAGCAAAGCCACATGCGAAGTATGGACGGTACGGTGCGTAGAAAATTTTGCTATCTGGGTACAAACCAAAACCAGAAGATTCACCTGTCATCATCGCTTTAGCTTTCTCAATGCGATGCTCAGGAATGAATGTATTAAGTTTAATCTTTAATGTCTTAGTACCGGAAGGCTTCATGCCCGCTGAATACCAATCATCTTCAATCTCATAATCTGAGCTTGGAACAACACCGAAACAGTAATCTTTCTCGCCGGTTTCTGCATTAGGACGCAAGAAGCCAAGAATGGCCCATTCTGCATGATCGCAACCAGAGCTCCAACGCATGTCACCATTAAAGATAACACCACCTTCACACTCTTCTGTTTTACCAAAAGGTGCAATTGAGCTGCTTGCCGTTGCATCTGGGTTTTCACCCCAGAATTCAGCCTGCGCTTCTTTAGAGAACATAGCCATCTGGTGACTGTGGGTAATCAGTAGACTGAAAGCCCAAGCCGTACCACCACAAGCGCCAGCAAGTGCAGCAACACAATCTGTGACTTCAGGTAGAGAAAGCTCCAGACCGCCATAAGCTTTTGGCTGCAAGGCACGGTGTAAATTGATGGATTTTAGAAGACGAATATTTTCATCAGGTACTTTACGCTCTTTCTCAGCCTGTACAGCATTCGCAGCAATCGCTGGTAAAATATTCTTTAACTCATCTAACATTGGATTTGGTCTTTCCATCGTTCAATACCTTTTATTTATTGTTCTACTCTGGCAAGAAATACTCTAGTGAGCTAAACCTATTGCCCCGTTGATGATTACATTATTGTTTAGCTATCCGCAGAATAAAATGGATCTTTCACAGGCTTACTTGCACTTTTGATAGTTAACACATGAATTATATTGCTTATAAATCAGCCTTTCACAAGCAAGAAAAAAACTTTACTATCTGTTTTATAAGGACTTTATTATAACTTCCGTTCTAACACAGAAACGCATTTGTACTAAGGATAGACTTTTTAAGATATACTTATTTTATTAACTAAACTATAAATAGCAAATACAACACTACTGTGAGTCCTGAGATATGAGCCGTAATTCATCGCCTCCAAACCAAAGCACTTCTATTTCAGACGATATCCCTAATATTGATATTGGGCATGCTTATGATCAGCATTATGTTGATGCAGATATTCACTATGAGCATCTTGAAAAGCTCGCAGATTTTTTTGGCCGCAACATGCCAGTCCATCATCATGATCGTTTTTATCAATTACATGTCATCTTAAATGGAACGGTGCGTGTCCATTTAGATGAAACCAGTTACATCGTTGAAGGGCCTATGTTCTTCTTAACACCTCCAACAATTCCCCACGCATTCGTAACAGACAACAATGCAACCGGACATGTCATCACCGCTAGGCAACAATTGGTTTGGGAGCTAATGGGAGGAATGGTTCCAACAGGCTGGGGAAGCAGTAGTTTTATGAATAGCCCTCTCTGCGTTGCCTTATCCCCCAAAGCAGATGTAAATGCAGAGCGTATGCTTCATCTATTAAGTTTGATGGCGGATGAAAACAAACATTCTAATATGGAGCATGCTGTTGCCTTAAAAGCTCTACTGCAATTGGTTTTAATTGATATATCCCGCTTATCTGATCAGAACCAGCCCCAGCAAAAAACACGCAAAGAGGATGTGCGTATCTTTCATCGTTTTAATGAATTGATAGAAACTCACTACCGTGAACATCTAACGTTAAGCCAGTACTCCGATATTATCGGGGTAACCGAAGCTAGGCTAAATGAGATTTGCAGGCGACTTGCTGGTCAACCCTCTAAACGTCTAATTATGGATAGGCTGACACAGGAAGCACGTAGACTTCTTACATTTTCATCGACAACGATTACTGAAATCAGCTATCAATTAGGTTTTAAAGACCCTGCATACTTTGCTCGTTTTTTTCGCAGAAATGCAGGCGCAACAGCAACGGAGTATAGAGAAGAAAAAAATAAAACATAAATATCAATAAGTTAAAAAAACAAACAAGGCAATATAAAATATAAAACCAGCTGCACATAGTTATGAAAAGTACAATTAAAGCAATGAAAAATATATGTTATCTCACTGTACGCCTTCTATAATTAGTTAATATATGAAGTTTCTCGCAAGCAATGCCGATGAAACAAAACTATTACAATGATCCAGAACGATATAAGGTGACCTTCAATGTCTACGACTCAATTCGATGCAAAAGATTTCCGCCGCGCTCTTTCACAGTTCCCAACCGGCGTAACGGTTATCACCGCGCTTGATGCTGAAGGAAACCCTGTAGGCGTAACAGCAAGCAGCTTTAACTCAGTATCTATGGACCCAACACTTGTTCTTTGGAGCATTGATAAAGGTGCACACAGTCTAAGTACGTTTGAAAATACAGAGCACTTTGCAGTTAACGTATTAAACCGAGATCAGGTGAGTACCTCTAATAACTTTGCTAGCCGTGGTGAAGATAAGTTTGCTAATGCAGCCTATTCAGCTGGCCTTGGTGGCGCGCCGATTCTAGATGATTACGCAGCACAATTTGAATGTAAGACTTGGGCTGTTTACGAAGGTGGTGATCACCTAATCCTAGTCGGTGAAGTCCTCGACTACCGATACAATGATAGCGCTGAGCCTCTTGTTTTTGCTCGTGGTAGTTACGCGATTTCCGCACAGCACCCTGAAATGGCTAAATCTTCAGCTGCTTGCGATGCAAAAGCAGTAGAAGGTGATTTTGTAGGTGACTACCTACTCTACCTACTTCGCGAAACTTACCAACGCTTTAGTGCAGATCTCTACCCTAAACTAAAAAGCGAGTGTGATGTCACAGCTGAAGAGTGGCGCATCCTTGCAAGAATGGTAACGTGCCCTGTTATTAAACTAAGCGATCTATCAACAATGGTTATGCAGCCTGATGTAGCATTACGAGAAACGGCTGACTGGATGGTCGATAAAGGTTTAGTTATGTACCAAGGAGATGATGCGTTAAAAATCACCGAGAAAGGCTCTAAAGTAGGACTCGAAATGCAAAGCATCGCTTTAGCTGAAGAGTCAGCATTACTAAGTCAACTGCCGCCAGAACAAGCTGAGCAGCTTAAAGTGAACTTAAAATGCCTAATGGAAAAATTAGGCTAAGTTCATTATAAGGAGCAGGCCTACGAGGCTTGCTCCTTTTCAATTGTCTCTCTTTTAACTCTCTATCAGCCCTCTATTAGCTATCGCTTTAATCAGGCTTTCTTCGTCCCATCATAATGACGATAAATCCTATCACTTGATCTTTGTGCTGATTGTATCCACGACAGTGTATTTTCATTATCCCTCGATCAGGCTTTGATCGTGAAGGAGTGATTGAATCAATAACAAATTCCGGTTTGATTGTATCGCCAGGACGCACAGGCGCTAAAAAGCGTAACTCATCTAGGCCAGGACCACCCATACTGACAGTTTCAAATACACGTGTCTGAATCATCATCCGAAAGCATAGAGAGAGCGTTTGAAAACCGCTGGCAATAATTCCACCGTAGGGACTTTCAGCCGCAGCTTGGGTATCAATATGAAACGGTTGAGGGTCGTATGTCAGTGCATAATCTAAGATCTGACCTTCACTTAAGGTAAATCCAGGCGCATTAAATACCTCACCTACATTAAAATCATCCAAATAACGTTCCACTACACAACTCCCATACTAAACCCGCAGGGTTACCGCCCAACGTGTAATCAAAAATGCAAAACCATGCAACAAAACGAAGCCAATAATTAACGGCACCACCGTTTCATTGAACGACTGCCCAACCAGCGTTCCTAGTCCAACTGCGATTAAGGTTGAGACAACACCCACAAGGCTAGACGCAAGTCCAGCTATATGTCCGAAAGGCTCCATTGCTAAGGCATTTAAATTACCAAACAGTAATCCCATACCTAGTAACAACAGCATCAAATACGACATAAGAAACCATAATGGCGGGACAGCGCTTAACCACACCATCGCCACCAAAGCAGTTAAAGAAAGAATTACGGTTCCCGCTTGAGCCCCCATGACTAAGGGCCTCATACCAAAACGCATCACTAACTTAGAATTGATAAAGTTTGATGCACCAATACCCGCAGCTAAAATTGCAAAATAGAATGGGAATGCAGCTCCTAGTTCATAGAGATCTTGCAACACTTGCTGAACCGAACTTAATAAGCCCAAAAAAGCACCGAAACAAAGTCCTGATGCAATCACATATGCCATCGTTTCTTTATGCGCTAAGACCTCTTTAAACCCAGCTAAAATAGTTGATACTGATAGGCGAGTTCTTTTATCTACAGATAATGTTTCTGGTAAACGAACCGCTAACCAAATTACGATCATAAGCGCCATTAATAACAGGAAAGCAAAAATCGCGCGCCATCCTGAAACCAGTAGTATCCCCTGCCCTATGATAGGTGCAACGACGGGTACCAATATAAATACCGTCATAATAAGTGACATCACACGCGCCATTTGAGAACCTTTGTGCTGATCCCTCACAATCGCAATGGTCACTATACGCGGACCTGCGGCACCAAACCCTTGGAACAACCGACCTAGGAGCATCATATCTAAACTAGTAGAAAACAAGCAGATAAAAGTACCAACGATAAAAATAGAGAAACCAAGATAAAGGCAAGGTTTTCGCCCGACTATGTCTGACAAAGGTCCATAAAGAACTTGCCCTATTGCAACACCTAGAAACACAGTAGTAATGATCAACTGCGCATCGTTAGCGCGTTCAACGCCCAGATCGGCTCCGATAACGCCTAACGCGGGGAGCATTAGATCAATAGCCATTGCAACAAAACACGTAACAAATGCCATTAGCGCAACGAACTCTGTAAACCCAATATCTGCCTTAGATTGCAAACTACTCATCCAAATAAGAACTCAACTTCAACTATCGTTAACATTTAAACTAATTTAATCTATCGATAGTACTGATATCTTAAGCGTAAACCCAGCTTATCTTTGGCTAAGGTTCAAAAATGGGCTTATATTTAAGCTCTTGAGCCGGTTCCGTAGACCTCCATCGCATTCATAACAACTAGGTAAGCTTCCGGGTCGTAGTCCTCGACTACTTTACGAATAGGGACAAGCTGTGTTTTTTCTATGATTAAAAATAAAATCTCTTTATCACCGCCGCTTTTTAAGCTTTTCGCCTGAATGACTGAACCTGAAATACCCAACTGCTTCTCGATAATCGGCTTTAACCGACCAGCCTTCCAACAAGAAATATGTACAACCTTTATATCTGATGAGCCTGAAACAATCAGATCAACCATACGCCCAGTTACGAAAACGGCTATGCCGCCCAGCATTGCAGCCTCAAAATCCTGAAATACTAAAGCAGATAAGAGAATCACTCCCGCATCCATAAAAAACAGGCATTGGCCTAAACTGAGATTGAGACGAGAGGAGATCAATCTAGCTAAAATGCTCCAGCCGCCTGACGAAGAGCCTGCCTTAAACATCAAACCGATACCCAACCCCATCATAAGTCCGCCATAAAGGGCGTTTAAGAGGCGGTTATCACCTAGATCTGGTAGCTCAAAAAGGATAGGTAAAAAGTGCGTAAAAAATGCCGTTAGCACCACCACGACAAGAGAGCGAATAAATAGTTTACGACCGAGTAATTTATATCCGGCCAAGACAAGCGGGAAGTTAATAATAAACAGAAGGAAACCGGTACTGATCCCCAGCGAATAATGACCTAAAATTGCTAAGCCGGGCGGGCCACCTGCAGCTATTTGACTTGGAGCCAAAAACATAAAAATTCCGCATGATAAGCTGGCACAACCGACCATCATTAGAATGTAATCAAACAGGAATCTAAATTTTTTCATCGCTTACCCACCACGGTGGTTTAAAAAACAATCATAAGCAATATTGAAAACTTGATCAGCTATTTGTACAAGCCATTACAATTCATTACGTTCGCTTACGCATTTTCTGGATGCGAATAAGCTCCTCTTCCAAAAGAGAACGCCTTAAAACCTTACCCACATTTGATTTTGGCAAGTGTGTACGAAACTCCACCAAACGCGGGACTTTATAAGAGGTTAAACGTTCACGACAATATTCACGAACCTGCTTAACAGATAAGCGTCTATTAAGCGTAACGACAAACAGCTTAATCACCTCCCCATATTGATCATCGGGTAAACCGATAACCGCACATTCAATTACATCAGGGTGGCTTGTGATTACGTTCTCCAGTTCATTAGGGTAAACAGGAAAACCTGAGATATTGATAATATCCTTTTTCCTATCAACAATTCTCAATGCTCCATTATCAGTGATACGCGCTATGTCCCCTGTTGCTAACCAGCCATCCGCATCGGGTATATCTGAAGAGTCTTGCCAATAACCGGACATCACTTGAGGGCCACGTATGTATAACTCCCCTATCTCACCAGAACATAGATCTTCACCATCCTCGCCGACAATACGAATGTCCGTTAACGGGAGTGGCAGACCCACAGAGCCAAATTCATCCGTATTCTCACCACTAAAGGCAACCACAGGTGAAGCTTCGGTTAAACCGTAGCCTTGAGCAATAGAGCACCCCGTCAACTTTTTCCATTCATCATTGACTGATCGAGTGAGTGCCATGCCACCTGAGAGGGTTAACTTTAAGCGTGTCATGTCTAATTGACCGAACAAGCTATTCTGGCAAAGTGAAACAAACAACGTATTAATGCCTGAAAAAATGGTAAAGTCCCAGCGCCCTAACTCATTAATAAAACCGCTGGTATCTCGAGGGTTTGTAATTAATATAACGTGCCCGCCTAATGCAGGCATCATCAGGCAGTTCATGATAAAACCGTAAGAATGGAATATCGGCAAAGGCGCTATAGAAATTTCCTCACCCACTCTTAAGGAGTCAGGCAAACGACTTTTTAACTGCACCAAATTCGCAATTAAATTTCTATGGCTGAGCACCACCCCTTTCGGCTTACCCGCCGTACCCACCGTGTATTGGATTAAAGCTGTATCCTCAGGCTTGCGCTCTACCTGCCTCAGGGTATGTTTGGAACCTTTAGACAACGCATTTGAAAAAGAAACAGATCCCTTTAGTGAATATCTAGGGACAATTTTTCGAACGAACTTTGCAGTAAGGTTAATAAATACACGACGATTGAAAGGATGAAGGTCCGCAAGCTGAGTAACGATAACCGTTTCAACTTGAGTATGAGGCAAAACCTCTTCAAGCATATGAGCATTATTCGCTAAAATAATAACTGCTTTTACGCCCGCACCTTTAAACTGCTGAGTCGTTTCTGTAGCGGTATAAAGAGGATTCGTATTGACAATCACAAGCCCTGCACGAGAAGCCGCTAGGACTGAAACAGGGTACTGCAAAGTATTGGGTAATTGAATGGCAATTCGATCACCGGGATTTAGCTCCGTACAATTCTGAAAATAGGCCGCTAGGTTTTCCGCAGCGACATCAACCTCCTCATACGACAGCGTTGCACCCATGTTAGAAAAGGCTGATTTATAAGCAAACTCTTTACAAGCCGCGTTCCAGATCCCAGTTAGATTGCGATAGCTTTCAATCTCATTCTCGACCTCTTGCTCAATCTTTGATTCGGAACCACTTATTAAAGTCACCTATAACACTCCCTGGATACTTATGAAGGCACGACTAACAATATCTAAATACTATTGTGGTACTCCCTTCACAAAAGTAACAAGTTCTCCCGGCTGCAACTGAACCCATGCTTCATTAGCCGTTAAGGGGACAGTAGCAACCACAGTGACTATATCATTGGGCGTTGTTTCTTTTACAAAATCAACCGTCACCTCACAATCCGTAAGGCTCGCTTCACCAAAAGGCGCTTTACGCGTGATCCAAGATAACTTACTACCGCAAAACGCAAACAGATGTGATGCTTCCGTCAACAACATGTTGAAGACACCCAAAGCACGTAGTTTCTCACAGCAGTCACGAATAAAAGCTGATACTTCCTCAAAATATTCTGGTGGTTCTGGAAACTGGCTACGTAGTTCACCAAGCAACCAACAAAAAGCATACTCACTATCAGTTGTACCTACAGGCTTGTAGTGAGACAGCGGCATATCAAAAAGGCTTTTGTCGAGCTGACCGTTATGAGCAAAAGTCCACGTATAGCCCCATAATTCGCGCTGAAATGGGTGAGTATTTTCCAGACAGATATCACCTACATTAGCCTGACGGATATGACTAATAACCACATGGCTCTTTATAGGGTGCTCTTTAATCAGGTTTGCAATTTTAGAGTCAACACTGGGATTAGGGTCATGAAAGCAACGCACACCTTTACCTTCATAAAATGCAATACCCCAACCATCTTTATGCGGCCCAGTCCCCCCTCCTCTTTGCATTAAACCGGAAAAAGAGAAACAGATATCTGTAGGCACATTGGCACTCATGCCCAATAATTCACACATATAACGTTATTCCGTCACTCGCTGAAAAACTAGTTTTCAGGACATTAAGTCTCAGATTTATTGTCTAAAACAACCTTATCAGGCAATGAATCAATCGCATCCATACCTGTTTCGATTTTTTGACTTTCATCACTCAACGCAGACACTTCTTTCAAACGACGCTCCCCAAGAAAACAGCCTTGAGGGTGAATAGACATTAACTTGCTTTCAACGGTAGCTCGGACCTGACCACCTGAATCAATGTTCAGATCATCACAGACCACTTCGCCTTCAAGTAGACCGCAAACATCGACTGCACGCGCTTTAATTAAGCCACGGACATGGCCAGACTTGCCGATCGAAATATTGTCTAGAGAGGAGATATTACCTTCGAAGATACCATCAATATGCATCTTGCCGATAATACTCATATCACCACAAAATTTATTACCTTCAGCAATTATTGTAATAGCTGACTGTGTTGATTTAGTGGATACATTTCTTTTAAGGATGCCCATTTAACGCCCTTAACCTTTGTAAACAAAGAGTCAAAATCTGTTATATTCCAAGAGAGAAAAGGCTCAGGATCTAGGGTAGTAAACAGATGCCTAATCTCGTAATGTAGATGAGGACCTGTTGACCTTCCTGTATTTCCGCTATTACCAATCAGCTGTCCCTTGCTGACAAACTCTCCACTTTTTACTTTCACAGTATCTAAATGTGCATAGTAAGTTTTAAAACCAAAATTATGCTGCAAGATGATTAACTTTCCAAAACCACTGGATTTATTATAACCACCAAATTCAACTACACCATCGGCTGTTGCGTAAACCGGAGTACCACGATTAGCTTTAAAATCGATACCATGATGTACAACACGCTTTTTCCGCACTGGGTGGAACCTTGGCCCGTAGCGATCCGTTATACGTATAGCCTGAATCGGCACCCCATTAGGAATGCTATGCAGGAAGAAAAGCCGCTTATTGGCTTCTATCGTTAACTGCTCAGCTCTAAGAGGGTCTACCGGTGTTTCATGCTCAACACCCAATAAATTCTCAAGACCTAGCAATGAATTATCTAATGAAGAGTTGAGCTCTCCAATACGAATATTCTCTTGCTCTAAATGGTCACGTTCATTTTTTAATGAACTCAAAGATAAACTCAGATCTTTTAACTCATCAATATAGAGCTGTTGCGAGCCCACCATCATTTCGTAGTTTTCACTCAGCTCTTGATGATCTTCTTCCAGCTCAGATAAATTGTCTGTTTTAACAACTAATAGAGTATTCGAAACAAAAAAGCTCACTGCTGCAAGCACAACAAAAATAAGCAGCAAATACTTAGCAACCTGATTGAAGGTATATTGACGTGACCCATGAACCGTGGTCAGCGTTATAACCAATTTATTTCTCAAGATAATACCTGTAACTACGCGTCTTAATTAAAACTTTCTATAAAAATCGCAGGCACAAATATACCGATTTTCATACAATTGTCATAGTCATAACAGGGGTTTAATACCTTATATTTAGCCTATAGAACCTTTAACTGCTCTTGAGCGCTCATATCTAATTGTTAATCCTGAACTCTAAATAATAAACGCTCAATAACTTTACAATTTAATGGTTAATCACCATCCAGCATACGGCCAATCCCACCTAAGACAGAACCCTCACCTTTATCTGAACCTCCCGACGCAGGAGCAGATGCAATCAGGCGGTCAGCTAAGCGAGAAAACGGTAAACTTTGTACCCAAACAGAGCCTGTACCTTTTAATGTTGCTAGCCATAAACCTTCACCACCAAAAATCATAGATTTAAGGCCTTTTACCATCTCAATGTCGTATTCAATACCATCGGTAAAGCCCACTAAACAACCGGTATCAACACGTAGTGTTTCATTATTAAGCTCTTTACGAACGACCGTGCCACCAGCCTGTACAAACGCCATCCCATCACCTTCAAGCTTTTGCAATATAAAGCCTTCACCACCAAAGAAACCTGCACCAAGCTTTTTGGAAAAAGCGATCTCAACTTTGGTACCTAAAGCTGCACATAAAAAAGCATCCTTTTGACAGGTAATCTGATCACCGTATTCAGATAGATCAAGCGGCACAATACTTCCAGGATAAGGCGCTGCAAAGGCGACCCGTCGCTTACCTGTACCTTCATTGCCGAAATGGGTCATAAAAACAGACTCACCCATCACCATACGCTTACCTGCTGAAAACAGCTTACCCATTAAACCTTGATCAGGCTCTGAACCATCACCCATTTTAGTTTCAAAGGAGATCCCCTCTTCCATGTAATTCATCATGCCCGCTTCAGCAATGACCTTTTCACCAGGATCTAACTCTACTTCTACAACCTGAAGGGCTTCTCCAATGATTTCATAATCTACTTCATGACAACGCATTATTTATCTCCTGATATGAGATGCTTAATTAAATGGGGCGCACTCACCGCTTGTACCAACAAACCAAATAGCACTACAGCATAAGCAATAGACTGAATGGTAAACCAAGCATCCAACTCTACCGGAATAGAGAGTGCTAAAGCGATGGTCACCGCTCCCCGAGTCCCACCTAAATACATAATTAGAGACTCTCTAGGACGTAACCCTCTCTCCGGCAACAAATTAATCATTGGCAAAGAGAGCAATAACCCAACCACTCGCGCAACTACCACAGCACCAATCCCCAGCAGCATAGCTAACCACTGCTGAGTAAACATCGTCATTGTGATAGTGACACCTAGAAGCAAGAACATCATCGAATGACTCAATTGCTTCTGGAAAGACCAATATTGAAGCAGCTTATTACACTCTTCAACTTGAAGTTGCTCACGGACCCACTGTGAGAACCCTAAGCCAACCACCATGACAGCCATGACCCCAGATAGATCAAATATAACCTCAGCACAAAGATAGCTTAGGTGGCATGCAAGCAACATTAAAAATAATCGATTAAAAGAACCGTCTAATGCCTTAAATAGAGGATAAATTAATAATAAAACCGCAGCACCACAGGATAAACCACCTATGAATACAACCAGAAAATCGATAGAGAAATCGGTAACCGATTGGCTTTCTCCCGCCATCAATAACATCGCGGATAACAAACCAAACAGTAGAACCGCAAGAGAGTCATTAAATAAGCTCTCCCCCTCTAACAATAAAAGAATGCGTTCCGATACTCCTGCTCTTCGAAAAATATCAATAATGATTGCCGGATCAGTTGAGGAGAGCAGTACACCTGTCAATAGCGCAGTAAGCCAAGAATAGTAGTTAGGATAACCAATACCAAAATACAGTACCATAGCACTCACTAAGGTAGCTAACAGCATCATCGGTATAGCTAATATGAGCATAGCGGGCAACTGTTTATACAACTGAGGAAGATTGAGATGTAATGCTGAATGAAAAACTAAGATAGGTATAAACAGATAAAAAACCAAGTCATGAAAATGATGCCAGCGTAACCCCGTATCAAAACCAAATGAAGTAATCAGTTCCGAACTAATAAAACCCGACAATACCAAGATCAGACTATCTGGCAATTTCAGTTTTCTGCTTAAAGGGAAAAGAACGATCGCCGGTAACAACATGCTCAAAAAAAGTAATAATTGCAGCGCGAATGTCATTAACTTGCTCCACTACAATGTAAAAATTAACCCTTTACCACTTGATCAGTAAACGGTGTCAGATAAGAACTCATCGAGCCACCTATATGCATCCATTAATCACTTTCTAGATATATTGATAACAGAGCTTAGAGCAGGATGAAAGGTAGATTTCATAACGAGTAATTATAGGAGGCTATCAATATATGGAATTTGGAAAACGCTAGATAGCAAAAGGCCCACTTACAGTAAAAAATAAGCAGGCCTTTCAGTCGTTTTTTTTTCAGGTCAAACTAATATTTAAACGCGTTCAAAAATTACCGCGATCCCCTGACCGCCACCGATACACATTGTCACCAATGCATACTTACCTTCGATGCGCTCAAGTTCGTAAATTGCTTTAGTTGCAATGAATGCACCAGAACAACCCACTGGGTGACCTAGAGCAATCGCACCACCGTTCGGATTTGTCTTCTCCATATCCAAACCTAGTCCCTTAGCAACTGCTATTGCTTGAGCAGCAAATGCTTCATTGGATTCAATTACATCCATATCATCCAGTGACAGACCCGCTTTCTCAAGCGCCAATTTCGTTGAAGGAATCGGACCTTCACCCATAAGATCATTCGCAACACCAGCGACCGCGTATGACTTGATCTTAGCAATCGGCTTTTCACCCGCTGCTTCTGCGGCTTCTGCAGATGCTAGAACGAAGAAAGCTGCACCATCGTTAATACCCGATGCGTTAGCCGCTGTTACCGTACCGTCTTTTTTGAATGCAGGGCGCATTTTCGCCAAGCCTTCCATGGTAGCGCCTGGCTTACCATGCTCATCGGTATCAAAAACAACTTCACCTTTACGCGTTTTCTGTACGATAGGTACGATCTGAGATTTAAAACGTCCCTCTTCAATCGCAACCGCTGCACGACGCTGAGATTCAACCGCTAATGCATCCTGCTCTTCACGACTGATATCCCACTTTTCAGCTAGGTTTTCAGCTGTGATACCCATATGACCGGCACCAAACGGGTCAGTCAACACTGAAACCATAGAATCAAGCATTGCCGTGTCGCCCATACGTGCACCGGAACGCATCGCTGTAGACAGGTAAGCACCACGAGACATAACTTCTACACCACCACCAACGCCGTAGTCACAGTCACCTAACATGATCTGCTGTGCAGTCGTCACGATACCCTGTAAACCCGAGCTACATAGACGGTTAACAGACATCGCTACCGATTCCATAGGCAGACCTGCCTGAATCGCAGCTACTCGTGCTACATATGCGTAACGTGATTCCGTTGGAATACAGTTACCAACCGTCACATAATTAATCTTTTCTGGATCAGCACCTGAGCGAGTTACCGCTTCCTTCATAACTTGACCAGCAAGTTCTGCAGGCTCCATCTTGCTTAAGCTACCGCCAAATGCGCCAATTGCTGAACGTACTGCACTAAGAACTACAACTTCTCTACTCACGAATCATCTCTCCTAATTATTGTGTTGTATCACCTTTGACTACAACAACCTTGAAAACAGCATACCCCCCTCTAACAGATTAAAAAACATATCCATTAGGATTACATAATTAAGATTTTTCTATACCAGTGACTTTAAAGTATAAGCTGTTTGCTAAGAGATAATGGCTATTGTGCCATCTGGGTAGCGCTATTTGATTCGAACGCGGTTATTAGAATAATAAAAAAAAGCTGAGATTGCACCCAGCTTTATTTAACTGTTTGCCCTGTCGCTAAAGTAAGTACAGGGCATTAAAGCTTAACTAAACCAGCTCAGCCTCAGGTTGCAATTGGTAGCACGGCTGATACTCCTGATAGTTAATTTTCATCCTACGCTGGGCAACAAACGAAGCTAACAGCTGATCTAAGGGCTCCATAATCGCCTTCTCCCCGCAAATTTGAAATGGGCCGTTTTCTTCAATGGCACGTATACCTGGTTCTTTAACATTACCAGCCACAATGCCTGATAAAGCCTGTCGTAGATTCGCAGCTAATTCAAAATCCGACTGATCCTTTAAGAGCTTAAGCCCCGCCATGTTTTCATGTGTAGGATCAAAAGGCTGTTGAAAGCCTTCGGGAATATGAAGCTGCCAATTATAGTGAAATGACTCACTTGTCGCTTTTCTATAACGTGTTACTTGTTCCAGCCCCTCTCTCATCACTTCAGCAACATCATGTGGGTCATCAATAATAATTTGATAACGCTTAGTTGCTTCCTCACCTAAGGTCGCACGAATAAAATCATCGACCGTCTGGAAGTACTCTTCACTACCCGCCGGCCCTGTTAACACCAAAGGGTAAGGTAAGCTGTGGTTCTGTTCATGCAGTAAGATACCCAAAATGTAGAGAATCTCTTCTGCCGTACCTGCTCCTCCTGGAAACACCACAATTCCATGTCCCAAACGCACGAAAGCTTCTAGACGCTTTTCAATATCAGGCATGATAATTAATTCATTTACAATCGGATTAGGGCTTTCCGCAGCTATAATTCCAGGCTCTGAAATACCCACATAGCGGCCATCTTTAATACGCTGTTTAGCATGAGATATGGTCGCACCTTTCATTGGCCCTTTCATCGCACCAGGTCCGCAGCCGGTACAAATATTAAGGCCTCTCAACCCCATCTCATACCCCACAGACTTTGTATAATCATATTCAGTACGACCGATTGAATGACCACCCCAACATACGATTAGGTCCGGCTTAATGTGAGGTCTAATTGCATCCGCATGACGTAAAATGTGAAACACCATATTAGTCGTTGCCTCAGACTCACTGGCCCCTGGGCAACAAGCATCCATTTCAGTGCCTACATAGAGCAGATCCCTTAACACTGAAAAAAGCTGTTCACGTATACCTGTAATAATCTCGCCATTTACAAACGCCGCCGCAGGTGCATTGATCAACTCCAACTGCACACTTCTATGTTTTTGGCTGATCTTAATATCAAAATTACAAAACTTATCGAGTACCAACTTAGTACTGTCTAATTCACTACCACTATTCAATACCGCTAACGAACACTGCCGAAATAACCGATACAGTCCTCCCTGACTGACATCCTGCAATTTATCAATTTCATAAGGGGAAAGAGAGTTTAGACTCTCCAATGGAGTAATACTGGTGGTTACGTATTGTTCTGTCATCATAATGACCACCTCCTAAATCAAGGCTCTAATGCTTCAACTATCTCCTTAGAGAGCATCATAAAAGCCGCCTTAATTATTAAAAATAAAAAACAACTGACATCCATTGTTACTGTGAAGTTGTTAAGAATTTATGAATTTCAAGAAAAGAAAAAAGGAAGGTATAAGTAGCGAAATTCACAAACAACTATAACTAAGACAGCTAACAACTTAATGAAGTTCCACTACCCAATATAGGCGAGAAAATAATAACTCACAAAAAAACATTTACTAATCAATAAGCTAAGGACATAAAACCATTTAATTTATTTAGGGAACCTGTTTTAATATATCGTGCACAAACTCCGGAATAACTTCACTTGCGGGACCATAGACTTTGTGGCCAAAAACACTACCCACTCTAGATGGCTCTAAATTCAACTCAACCGTTAACGCACCCACCGCATTTGCATGCTCGACAAAACCGGCCGCAGGGTAAACATTTCCTGACGTCCCAATCGATACAAATAGATCGCAATTTTCGAGTGCATCATGAATCTTGGGCATATCCATAGGCATTTCACCAAACCAAACAATATCCGGCCTTAAATTTCCTGATGAGCCACAACACTGACACAGATCTTCGGGCTGAGAATCCCCCTCTATTCGATATACAACTCCAGAATCCTGACAACGCTGATTTAACAGCTCGCCGTGCATATGAAGCACATTACGGCTACCCGCACGCTCATGTAAATTATCAATATTCTGGGTAACGATTAACACATCGCCTGGAAATTTGTCCTCTAACTCTGCCAGCGCAATATGAGCCGCATTAGGTTTAATCTCATCAGATAACAGTTGCTTACGCCGCTCGTTATAAAAACGATGCACTAAATGAGGATTACGCTCAAACGCCTCTGGGGTCGCCACATCTTCAACTTTATGATCTTCCCATAATCCATCTGATGCGCGGAATGTTCGTATCCCTGATTCAGCTGAAATACCCGCACCGGTTAAAATAACAATCGATTTAATCGCCATCTAATTATCCTTAAAACAATTCGCCTCTAACCATAATACAGCAAGTTCTTTTTACCAACGTATAAGCATCTATCCGAAAACCTAACCTAAATTTTTTTCTTATAAACAATTGTACAACACGAAAATCTGTGTATTACTAGAGTTATATAAACGGAGTTAATCACCACTATTTGAATAGAGTGATGATTAATAAATCAGCCAATAACTGAGATACTTTAGTGGATCAAACGGCATTTAACGTTTGCAACTCAATAGACAAAACTGTGGCGCCTGTCTCTAGGCTTTGCCACGCTCGGCCTGACGCAAATCCCCCCTTAGTTTGTAACTTCCCTGTGGCTATAGAAGGAACCGGCTATGACTGCCTCTAAACTTTATATTCTCGACACCAATGTGCTGCTACATGACCCTAAGTGTCTGTATGAATTTAAAGAGCAGGACATCACTATTCCGATGACTGTTTTAGAAGAGTTAGACGATATAAAGGACAGAAAGAAGAATGTTTCTCAAGAAGCCCGAGCAGCCATTCGTGCAATTGACGATATTATCACTCAGGCAGAAGATGCAGCAGAGATTACTAAAGGGGTTGATATCCTCATCCCCATTACCGCAGCCAACAGCAATTTAAAGCTAGGCCAACTTAGTATCTTTCCGGACCATGAGCTCACAGCCCGCCAAGGTTTTTTACCGCAAAACTCGAATAAAGATAACCAGATAATCAACTGCGCCATCCATCTACAAGCGACCAATCCTCATCGCGAGATTATTCTGGTTACCAAAGATATCAACATGCGCTTAAAAGCTTTAGGCGCAGGACTTAAAAAAGTTGAGGATTATCGTACCGATCAGCTCGTTTCCGATATTGACCTTCTGCCTGCGGGACACTGCAACCTAGAAGGCAACTTTTGGGAACGGGTTGAAGATGTTACAAGCTACCAAGAAGATAGTCATACTTATCACAAGGTTGAGCAAAGCCTTCTGCCTGAAACTTACCCTTGTGAATATATTTATGACGATTCAGAGGAGTTTGCAGCCCGAGTCAGCTCCGTTCGCGACCAACAAGTGACCCTTCGTGACTTAGGCGTTGAACAGTTGATGCAGCAAAACTGCTGGGGAATTGAACCTATCAATATCTTCCAAGCATTTGCGATGAATGCTGTTCTGGACCCAGATCTAGATCTGGTGATTCTCAACGGTGCTGCTGGTTCAGGCAAAACCTTAATGGCCTTGGCCTGTGCGCTAGAAATGGTTATCGAGCAGCGTCGCTACAATAAAATTATTGTCACCCGCTCTACACCTCCAGTTGCTGAAGATATTGGCTTTTTGCCCGGCACTGAAGAGGAAAAGATGACGCCTTGGTTAAGCGCCATTCAAGATAACCTTGAAGCGATGCATGAAAACGATGAACGTCCGCAAAGCAGCGTCAAATACGCCATTGAAAAAGCTAACATCCAATTCAAATCACTTAACTTTATCCGTGGACGTAGTATTCAAGATGCTATCGTCTTACTCGATGAAGCCCAAAACTTAACGCCTTCTCAGCTTAAAACCATTGTCACTCGTTGCGGTAAAGGCTCTAAGATTATCTGCTTAGGTAACTTAGCGCAGATAGACTCTAACTACCTCACACCATTAACGTCAGGTTTAACCTACTTAGTGGAACGTTTTAAAGATTACGAAGGTGCAGCGAACATTCACCTTGAAGGAATCTTCCGTTCTCGTTTAGCTGAGTATGCAGAAGAGCATCTGTAACTGAGTATAAATAACCCTCCGAATCGAGGCATACGAACTTGATTCGGAGGGAGGACTAACCTGATGTCCAACACTAAATTACCCCGCCTTAATGAATTAGCGTTGCAATGCGCTACTGATTTCTAGCGAGTACCAGATCTGCTCCAAAAACAAACACTCTAAATTAAGCCTAGAGGGTAATTTATTTAATTTGCTTGCTCCGATAGAATCAGTGAAGGCATTTAAAAAGGTTTTTTAATTTTCATGACGCAGCAAAGACTCACAACTAAAGTAATACGTATAGCAACTATAGCTATATTAATTGCTGCGACGATGTTCCGAGCGTGCTGGGCGGCTCAATTAGCCCAACACGATACCGCACCCTTGGTTGACCCGACAGTACTTGCCATAGAACATGGGCACTATCATGCTCCCAAGCTTGACCACGTTCATGATGATTCATCTGGTATTACTGACGATGATCATCCATTTATTCATGTAATGCTCGCACTTGATCACCAAGTATTTTTGACTACATTGCCAGAACGAGTTCTGATTCATATTGAGAGTGAATTCCCTCATCTCTCATTTACGCCTCTACACCCATATCAATCAAATCCATATCGTCCTCCGCGAAACCCGGATCAATTGAATATCAAATGCGCTTAGCGCATCTTAATCAGTATTAACTTTTAATGGAGAACTGGTATGTATCCAGTATTTTCATCTGCTCTTGCACCTAAATGGAATATTAGCTTAGTGAGTCTAGCTACTTTCCTAACACTACTTGTTGGTATAGGGCTACCAGCACAAGCTTTAGCCCATGGTGTCGCCGAAGGGGATGCTTCGTTTATCGAAAGCGCCAGCGGCATGCACTTAATACCCTTTATTTACTTAGGTGCCAAACATATGGTCACAGGCTATGACCACCTTCTATTTCTGTTTGGCGTTATATTCTTTCTTTTTCGAATGAAAGATGTTGCTATTTATGTAACATTATTTGCTGTTGGACACAGTGTAACCTTGCTTTATGGGGTTCTTAGCGAAACTCATGTAAACCCGTATATTGTTGACGCTATCATTGGCCTTTCTGTAGTTTACAAGGCACTTGATAACCTTGGCGCTTTTCAACGATGGTTTGGGTTTCAGCCGAACACTAAAGCTGCTGTCCTGATTTTCGGATTCTTCCATGGATTTGGCCTGGCTACAAAGCTTCAGGATTTCACACTTTCTGAAGATGGACTTGTCGCCAATATATTAGCTTTCAATATTGGTGTTGAAATCGGTCAGCTCTTAGCATTAACAGGAATTCTTATCGCCATGAATTTCTGGCGAAAATCACCCTCTTTTAATCTGCATGCATTCTTTACAAATTCAGTCCTGATGGCGCTGGGCTTTATGCTTATTGGCTACCAATTAACTGGCTACTGGATGAGTACATAGGAATTATCACCATGAACGATATCTCAACTATTAACAAAGACGGATTACCGTCAACAATAAGCCTCATCAAAACGACTGCAGCTTCGCTAGTAGGTGCAGTACTTATATTGCTAACAGTAATATTGCCGGCTGAATATGGAATTGATCCGACAGGGGCAGGTAAAGCGCTGGGCTTGACTGTTTTGAGTCAGGTACAAGCCCCAGAGATAGAATCAACCACGGTTGAAAGTGATACTGAAAATGTCATGACAGACGGAAGTAATCCGTTATGGAAGACACAAACCGTACCACGCTCTGACACTAAAACGCTGACCTTATTGCCTCGACAGGGTGCCGAAATCAAGTCCCCAATGAATGTCGGTGACAACTTTGTTTTTAGCTGGAAGGTCGAAGGTGGCTTAGTTTACTTCGACATGCATGGCGAACCGCCAAATGCAGGTAAGGATGAGTTCACCAGCTACTGGATTGGTAAAAATCAACAACAGGCTAGTGGGAACTTTTCCGCCCCATTTAAAGGTACCCATGGGTGGTACTGGCAGAATACAGGAACCACTCCTGTGACAATCACATTATCCACCAATGGATTTTATGGCGATCTTTACATGCCTTAATTCGGCTATTTAATTTGTTCCATACACTCTATTAACTAATATTGATAATAGAGTGTATAGTTTATTAAATAGTGAAAGTACTGAAGTGAAACTTTTATGCTCCTAAAACATCCATAGACTTCTATATGAGGCATAAAAAGTGGCTGAGTGTTGTGGTTCTGGCAGTAATAAAGCACATTCGAAGAAAGGTACATGCCCTTTAGACGGATATGTATATATAGAAGTTCCAGTATCAACAATCATTCATCATATTAGTCAGCCTTGGGCTTGGAATCCTCAAGGCGACACTTATTACTTTTGTGATAACCCAGATTGCGATGTAGTTTACTTTTCAGCTACGAATCAAATAATCACCCGAGCTCACCTCCGAACGGATGTAGGTCAAAAAGATCCTTCTGACTCAGCAACTCTATGCTATTGCTTTGGTTTAACTCGTGGTGAATTCTTGAGAGACAAAAGAACGAAATCATATATTGTTGATCAAACAAAAAATAAAACATGCGCTTGCGACTCAAGGAACCCATCAGGTCGCTGCTGTTTAAAAGATTTTCCTCATGCTGACATCTAGTGAACTTACAGCACATAGTCAAAGTAGCAGGCTCCAATCAGATCGCCATTACATCAATATAAAACGCTCATACCCCATACACTACGGAGCACAATTCAACTAAACTAGTTAGATGATCGCTTTATTAAAAACACTTCTAAGCAAACTACTGATTGGTTTAGTCAACATATACCGATATCTAATCAGTCCCATTATTGGTCCACGCTGTCGTTTTTACCCAACCTGTTCAACCTACATGATTGAAGCAATTCAATTGCATGGGCCGATTAAGGGTACTTGGCTGGGTTTAAAGCGTTTGTGGCGTTGTCATCCCTACAATGAAGGGGGATATGACCCTGTGCCCGGAGCATGTGGCCATCATGGCTGTTCGGAACAGG
>DJLT01000092.1:4540-67773 GCA_002435145.1 Neptuniibacter sp. UBA6509 | reverse complement strand
ACGGCCACACAAAGCCAATGGCGGAAAACCACCATTGATGGTCGCTTAACTTCTACTTTTAACACCCGTTAAAAATGGGAGGATTACCGTTTATTTTATAAATTATGAAATCTCATTTCATTATTTTTGAGAACCGACACTGACGCATGTTATGCATGACCATACCGGTTAATCTCATTACCTAGAGGATCTAGTGATGTCAGATCAATACCTTTCAATCACAGACCGCTGGATGCGACAGTACGAAGCAGACAATCCCCACATCAAGGCGAAATATGCACGGCAAAGCTCTCACCGAGCAGTAGAACAATTTCCTATATCAAACCACCAAAGTACGGCTATGCAGTCGGATAACCCGGAAAATGCGTGTCCGTGGAACGATTTTGAAAGCAACTCCCAGCAGTTGGATCCTCTTGTTGAATCAGCTATTGAAGTCAGAAAAACGCTCCAATTAACCCAGGTTAAATTCTCACGAAGGCTGGGTATAAGTGTGAGAACACTACGAGATTGGGAGCAAGGAAGAAGACACCCTTGTGGAGCAGCAAGAACGCTTCTGCGTTGTATAGCAAAGCATCCGGATTTGATTTCATAGACGAATGGGATACCTTGCTCCATCTAAAAGAATTTTACGTTAGACTCTATTTGCTCTCTAGATTTAATATAGCTCCACCATCTTTTCTATCTCTAGCCCTTAGAGAAATCAGAAAAGATTAAGTCATGCCATAAAAACCATGCCCATCGATTCTTGCCACAGAGGGACTCACCAAAAATGAATTTTTTTACGACATACTTCACAGGAAGACTCGTTGATAAATTCATTTCAATAGAGGAATTATCCTCGATAACCGGCCGTACCCGAGCCTTTTTAGTTGAAGAGGCAAAACATAGGAAGTTCGAAATCTGGTTTCAAGTACCGGAAGACGTAGAAATCAGAATTTTTCCTGTCACAGGCATATTAAATAGCGATATCCGAGCTGACCTGGACTACCTTACTATTGCCCCACAATTTTCCGACCAGGACTATAGCTCATTTTATAATGAAAAGACTCATTACATGGTTAATGCAGGTACATTACTCCCAATGGACTTGTTATTAATTTCATTTCAAGATTTACGCTGGAATGCAAAAGATAGCTTTTGCATATTCCCAAAGGGCATTCAATATCGCGAGATTGAAGAAAACAGCAGCTCCCCCATGAAACATTACGATCAGTATGATGGCATGCGGGATCAAATTCAGCCAAAGGTTTTTGTTACAGTTAAGAAAGGCAATAAAGAATATCGACTGACAGAAGATAGAGTCGTCAGGCTCTCTATTGACAACATGATAGCTTTTATTCCTAGTTACCTGGCTTCGTCATACGTATCGGAAATGGAACAAGAGTTTATGGACATTCGAGCCATAATGCTTAGCCTCCTTGACCTTGATGATATTTGCTTTATCAACTTCCCAGAAAAGCTATTTTATGTCTTTGTTGTGATGTACAGAAACATTAACGAGACAAAACTGAGCAGCAAAATAAACAGGAAGAAAGTATTAAACGAGTTGATCTTGTTCGGCATACATGATCGGCTCGCGCATGACTTTGCTACCTTAATTATCAATGAGCTAGTTAAGAATAAAGGAGATAGGCAGCATTACCGTAGACTAGCTATGGAAGATGTTGTTACTACGCTTGGAAAACTGAAAGCGATAGGCCTTTTCCACGCATTTAAGAAATTTTATATCTCAAACGCTAACATGCGTGCATCCGATATTACCGAATACCTCACCTCAAATTTCAACTATGCAGATGAAGTTGCCAGAAAGGTCTCTCCCATCATTGTAGGGACAGACAAAGATGGTTCATGGAAATACCTGCGTAAAAACCTTAACCAAGCATCTCTAAATAATTTATATTAATCATAGAGTTAGCATATGGGGGAAATTGCCCCCCACTTTACACCCTGCTAATTCCATCTTTTTCTATAGCCTGATTCATACCAATCCAACAACAATGGAGTTCATAGGAATGAATCAATCTTTTGATAACTTAAATAAAAATTCAAATGTAACGACTCGTTCTCGATCGCTGTCTGACCTAGCAAGCTTCAAAGAGGTTTGTGAATCTCTGGGGATTGCTCTCAGCACTGGACACGATTGGCGTAATAAAAGATCACCTCGATATAAGCAGGAGTTTGCTAATTTAGCTATTTACCTTTCCCCTCGATGCATCCGCTTCAGCCGAAAAGAAGTTTCAGAATGGGCAGTAAACCATCGTTCGGAGGTATGCTAATGAAGTTTAATAAAGAATTTGATCCTTCTGTATTTGATATTGAAGAGATCTTCGCAGCAATTAAGACCGAACTGGGGCCCGACTTTCTGCATGAAGTGGGTCATGAGCATTACAACGCTGAGAGCCAAGATCAAGCGAGTAATAAAAACAATACAGATGATAAGCATCATTTTGATCAATTACAGACTCAGAAGGGTTATGACTGCCAAAGAAAGCGCACAAATTATGGGTCCCCTCCCATGCTTACTCAACTTCAAAATCTGATGGACATTGACGGTCGACAGTTCGAGCACTTAGAGATGATCTGGGAAGCAATAAAAGAAGCCGCCATTATTACTCAAGCACCTGGCCGACTGATTGCAAGTGTTATAAAGCCCGTTTGTGCGACAGTTGCACAAGGTTTATTCGTTGTTGAGTCTCCATTAGGGTCAACACACCCATTGATTATAAATTCACTAATTGCTGCTTCGTCTGGTGAACGAAAAACGACCGTCGAGAAGCTTTTCACTCGTTTTGTCTCGGTATTTGTGAAAGTGGTTAATAAAATAATTAGGAAGATGAATCAGAATTACTCCACCGAGATTGAGCTTTGGAATACAGAGAAAACAAATCTCCGGCGCAAATTATCGAAGGCTCAAAAAAAAGGAGACGCTTTTGAAGAAAAAACAGCTTATCAAGCTCATTTAGCTTGCAAACCTAAAATAACACCCTATCTGACAATTATACACGATGACTTTACAATCGATGCTTTACTGCAGAGCCTAAATGAAAACTTCCCAGTAGCAAGCATTATAACCAGCGAAGGGGCTAAAGTTCTCGATGATACTAACATGAAGTCCATGCCATTTCTTAATAAACTATGGGATGGTGCAGATATCCATGTAACTCGCATGTCAAGACCGAGCTACTTGTTACAGGATGCTCGCTTGTCAACCTCCTTGATGATACAACCTGATGTACTAAAGAAAATCATAGATAAACGATTCGTAGAATTACGAAACTCTGGCTATTTCGCAAGAGCAATTTTTACGTATCCTAATAGCTCCATCGGCAACAGACCTGTTTTTGCCGTTAACCACAAAACTAAGAAGCTGGATAGATTAACTTGGCGTTTGATAAGTATGCTCCTTGAATTATTCAAGGCGCTTTCAGATCCTAATTTCGAAAGGCATGTTCTCAAGCTTGACCAAGAAGCAGCTCATATTTGGTTGCAGTTTGCCAATGATGTGGAGCAAAAGATGAGCCCAGGAGGTTACTACCAATCAGCAACGGATCACGCTTCAAAACTACCCGAAAACGTATTACGGCTAGCTGCAGTATTTCATGCGATTGAGTTTGGCACAGATAATATTTCAGCAAAAACACTTAATCTAGCAATTCACTTATGCCTTCTATGCTCTCAAGATTTTATGAATTGCTTTGTTCCACTACCCCAAGATAAGCAGGATGCACAGCGCTTATATAAATACTTGTATGAAAATATGTATATCCCTGTTCAGAACCGGCAGGCCCATGAAATTTATTTTGAGGAACGACATGTACGCCGGAATAGGATAAGACAATGCGGCCCTCTGAAGAATTCAGAGCGTTTGAATCAGGCACTTCGAATCCTATACCAACAAGGTACCATCGCCTTGGTAGAAGAAATTCGGCAGCAAGGAAAGGGGAAAATTTACATTGACCTTTTACCTAACTTTCGCCGTCCAAGCTGTACTAGTGATGGGACTCCACTTCGCCCATTACCTCTATTCTAACTGGTTAATTCAGCGAAGTAGCGGCTATTTTAACTACTTATAGTTAAAATAGCCGCTGTATCCAGCGAGCAACCAGAAAATAAACAATCAAACTTTCAAGCTTGAAGAATATGAGCTAGCCTGAAAGCGTTAAATTCCCAAAAAAGATCCCGCGCTTTCACCATCTAAAGAAGCCAGATGTTGATTAGTTGACGTCACAGTGACTGTACCCCACCACTCCGAATTTTATCAATTTTCCAAATGGTAAGTCAGGCGACCACCCCTTCCAAGTGATCAGCCCAATTTTGCAACCAAACACCACACTCTCTTTCATATTTGTGGAGATCATAGGTACCCTCAATTCCTTTTTTTGAGTGACCCAATATCGCCTCAGCCACTTCACTAGGGCACCCCAATCTAGACAGGCCTGTTCTAACCGTTCGACGCAGATCATGAGGAGACCAGTCTTCCATTCCCTGAAGCCATAATTGGTGTGACTTATAACGCTGACCATTTTTAACTTTATCTGGGTTCTTAAGATGCCATTTCGTTTCAGTAAGAGATTTTTGCTGTATCGGCAATTTTGTTCGGGTAGACGGAAAGAGATAGGTGTCCGACACCAGCTCTAAACCTTTAAGAAAGTTAATCGCCTGCTGGGAAAGCTGTACATGTCGCTCAGCCCCATTCTTTGAATCACGCAAATGCCAAACCCCCTTTACCAGATCAATGTCTTTCCACTCTGCGTTACAGACTTCTCCCGTCCGGCATCCAGTCCATAAAGTGAAGTGAAGAACATTTTTCTGGGTAGTAGAGAAACCAGACCCCGGAATCCATTTTAAAACCAAAGCTAGCTCCTTATCCGACAGAACCCTCCTCCCCCTTTTTGAGGTCAAACGCACACGAGCTTGCTTCAAGCTAGATTTCGCCAAGAGAGCTGGGTTTGCAAACTCATCACCCAAACGGCCAAGACCTATTGAGTAGTCATAGGCAGCTGTTAACTCTCTGAGCACATTACCTGCCTGTACATTAGCCCCACGATCCACAATCGACATAACCATGTCTGTGACCAGTTTTCTGGTAACTTTACTCGCAGAAATCCCTCCCAAGCATCTGACTGCATCACCGTAGAGCGTCCGCCGAGTTTCAGACTGACCTTTAAGCTTTCTAGCTCCAGGCACCTTCTTCTTCACTTCTGGGTTGTGAGGATCTTTAATAAAACGGTCTTCTATAACTTCAGTCAAATAGGCTTCAACCAGATCAGTAACGGTGAAATCTGCCTCCCTTTGCTCTTTAGCTTTATCCTCAGCCTCCCGTCGTGCAATTTCTTTATTTCTAATTGCCTCAGCTTTCGGGCAAATACCTCCCCTTCTAAGGCCTTTCAATCTCTGAAGCTCCATACGCGCTTCAGAGAGGCTCACCTGGGGATAGCGCCCAATAGATACCTGTCTTAATTTTCCCGTTTCAGGACTTTTATAGCGGTATATAAAAGTCTTTGTACCGGTCTTACCGCACGTAACTCTCAAACCAGAGTTTTCACCGGCATCTATCTTAACCGGATCTCCCGGCTTCATTGTTTCAACAGCTCTTGCTGATAGTGGTTTAGACATAGTTTTGGTATTCTGCATTGTTTAATCGCTTTAGTTGGAGATGCGTCGGATAGCAATCTCCTTGGCCCATACAGGCTTATCAGACACGAAAAAATATAGCTTTTGAGAAACTAAAGTTTCAACAAAACTATAACACCAAAAAAGCTACACCAAAAGCTACACTTTTTATTTAGCATCTAATGTGTTTTATTGGTTCTTATTGAACTAAGCCAGACAACAAAAAACAAATAAATAGTTATAGTTCAGCAGGTTATTATAGAAAATGGCAAAAAAACCAGATAAAACAAAAGCTAACAAATCGCCTCACACACCTATGATGCAGCAGTACCTTCGCATTAAAGCCAAGCATCCCAATCAGCTTGTTTTCTATCGCATGGGTGACTTTTATGAACTCTTTTTTGACGATGCTAAAAAGGCCTCTGAGCTGCTTGATATTTCGCTAACCGCTAGAGGAAAATCGGCAGGCGAGCCTATTCCAATGGCAGGCATCCCTTACCATGCAGCTGAGGCATATGTAGGAAAAATAGTCCGAGCTGGCGAATCAGTTGTTATTTGTGAGCAAATTGGGGATCCCGCAACAAGCAAAGGCCCAGTAGAACGCGCTGTTGCTCGCATTATTACCCCCGGCACTATAAGTGATGAAGCCTTATTAGATGAAAACCGTGATAATTTTTTAATCGCTATTAACGCTGCCGATCAAGCATTCGGCATAGCGATTCTGGATATCGCCTCCGGTCGCTTTAGCTTACTTGAAGTCGATACTGAAGATACTCTGCTTAGTGAAATTGAGCGCCTAAAGCCATCAGAAATTTTATATAATGAAGACTTAAATATCGGTGAACTTCTAGGAAGCCATAAAAGCCTCCGACCTCAAGCCCCTTGGCACTTTGAGACAGATACAGCAAATAACCTTTTGTGCCAACAATTCAAAGTTAAAGATCTTAGCGGGTTTGGCTGTGAGCAATATCACTTAGCCCTCACATCTGCAGGCTGCTTACTTCAATACGCAAAAGACACGCAAAGAACTGCTTTACCGCATATTCGTCGTATTCAGGTTGAGCAACATGACGACTTTGTAGCACTCGACGCATCAACTCGAAAAAACCTCGAGATAGACCAAAACCTCTCAGGCGGATTTGATAACACCCTTGCCAAAGTCATAGATCGCTGCAGAACATCCATGGGCAGTCGTCTACTTAGGCGCTGGTTACATCGCCCCCTACAGAACCGAAGCACTCTTCTAGCCCGGCAGGTTTCAATTCAGTGGCTACAGGAAGATTACCGATACGAAGACTTTGAAACTGATTTAAAAAACATTGGTGACAGCGAGCGAATCTTAGCCCGCATAGCTCTAAGATCAGCACGCCCACGTGATTTAGAAAGACTAAAAAATGCGCTATCAATACTGCCTAACTTACAAAAAAAGTTAAAAAGTACCACAAGCCCACTACTCGCCGAGCTTGCAACAAGTATTACCGAATTCCCAATTCTATCCGACTTGTTGAATAGAGCTATCATCGACAATCCACCTGTGATTATTCGAGACGGTGGCGTCATCGCGACAGGTTTTGATAGCGAACTCGACGAACTTCGCGGGTTAAGCGAGAACGCGGGCGCCTATTTAATTGAGCTTGAACAGCGTGAGCGTGAGCGTACCGGCATTTCCACACTTAAGGTTGGCTACAATAGAGTCCATGGATACTTTATAGAAATCGGCAAAGCGCAAAAAGCAGAGCTACCTGCGGAATATGTCCGAAGACAGACTCTAAAAAATGCTGAACGCTATATAACGCCTGAACTGAAAGAATTTGAAGATAAAGCGCTTTCAGCAAAAAGCCGTGCATTAAGTCGCGAAAAGGCACTTTATGATGAGCTGCTGGAAACACTAGCGGCAGAGCTTTCAGAGCTGCAAGATTCTGCTGCGGCTACCGCAGAACTAGATGTATTAAATAATTTATCAGAACGTGCATCTACTCTGGATTACGTACCTCCAACCCTAACGGAAGAGCCGCAAATTAAGATACAACGCGGCCGCCATCCCGTAGTAGAAAATGTATTAGACGACCCATTTGTTTCGAATGATCTAGATTTAGATTCTGAACGAAAAATGCTGATTATCACCGGACCCAACATGGGTGGTAAATCCACCTATATGCGTCAGGCGGCACTTATCACTCTTTTAGCTCATATTGGGAGCTACGTTCCTGCAAGCGCGGCAACGATTGGAATAGTAGACCGAATATTTACCCGCATGGGCTCCTCTGACGATTTAGCCGGCGGCCGCTCGACATTCATGGTTGAGATGACTGAAACAGCCAACATTATGCACAATGCAACTGCTCGAAGCCTTGTATTGATGGATGAAGTAGGTCGTGGCACCAGTACTTTTGATGGTCTTTCGCTCGCTTGGGCTTGCGCTGAAAGCCTAGCAAGAGAAACCTGCGCTTTCACCCTATTTGCTACCCATTACTTTGAACTCACTAGCCTTCCAGAACAAATAGCTAGCGTCTTTAATGTGCATTTAACCGCTGTAGAACATAATGACCACATCGTATTCTTACATGAGGTAAAAGAAGGCCCTGCCAGTCAAAGCTATGGATTACAGGTCGCACAACTTGCAGGGGTTCCTATTCAAGTTATCCAGCAAGCCAAAGCAAAACTATTACAGTTAGAACAAGACGTCACCGTTGCGGCTCAACTCACCAGTCCGCCTCCTCCGGTGCAAAATGATATGTTTTCCCAACCAACTCATAAAGCGGTTAAAGAACTAAAAAAAATATCTCCTGACGAGCTATCTCCTCGACAAGCCCTTGATATTATTTACCAATTAAAAACACTCGTATGACAAATAAAAAAACCGCCTGAAGGCGGTTTTTTTATTTCAAAAGACGGCTACGACTGAAATAGATCTTCTCCACTCAGGCCATTTTTCTCGACGATATCACGGAGTTTTCTTAAGGCTTCCACCTGGATCTGACGTACACGCTCTCGGGTTAGCCCTATTTCGCGCCCAACCTCTTCAAGCGTACTCATCTCATATCCCCTCAGCCCAAAACGGCGAGATAAAACTTCCGCATGCTTTTCAGGCAATGCATCAAGCCACTTATCCAAATTACCACTGATATTTGAATTTTGCAGCAAAGAAGCAGGGTCAGAAGAGACGGTATCAGGAATAGTATCAAGCAAAGACTTATCTGAATCTTTCCCCATAGGGGTATCGACAGAAGCCACTCGCTCATTAAGCCCTAACATTCGTTCAACATTCTCAACTGGCTTATCAACCAGTTCAGCGATCTCTTCAGACGATGGCTCATGATCAAGCTTCTGCGCAAGCTCGCGAGCGGCACGCAGATAGACATTTAACTCTTTAACAACATGAATAGGCAGACGAATGGTACGCGTCTGATTCATTATCGCACGCTCAATCGTTTGCCTTATCCACCATGTGGCATAAGTAGAAAACCTAAACCCTCTTTCGGGGTCAAACTTTTCTACTGCACGAATCAAACCCAAATTGCCCTCTTCAATCAGATCGAGCAGGGTTAAACCGCGATTGATATAACGTCGAGCAATTTTAACTACCAGCCTTAAATTACTTTCGATCATACGCTTACGCGCTGCCTCATCCCCTTTTAAGGCTAAGCGAGAGAAATAAACTTCCTCTTCAGCACTTAACAACGGCGAAAAGCCAATCTCATTCAAATAAAGCTGAGTAGCATCTAAGTTTTTAGCATTCAATAGGTCTTTATGGGCCATACTGCCACGACCTCGACCACTGTTCAGAAATTCAGAGTCTTTTTTTCCTGAAGCCTTTTTGCCAGGCGCTTTCTTTTTAGAATTGCCCTCTTCAGCTTCATCTTTCTGAATAACTTTTTTACACTCCTCATTTTCTACAGCTACAGTCTGCACATCCATTTTGCAGTCGTTATCCATATTTTCCATAAGTGATCCCTTAACCGTGCTACTTTATTAAGCGATTTTTATTATTATGTTTTTTTATTATCTCTTAGGAAGATATCGCAGAGGGTCAACCGGTTTACCATCACGCCGTATTTCAAAGTGAAGCATTACACGATCAGCACCGCTATTTCCCATCTCAGCAATCTTCTGTCCTGTTTCAACCATATCATTTTCTTTTACTAAAACACGACTATTATGTGCATATGCACTTAAAAATTGCTGATTATGATCAACTATTACCAAGTTTCCGTAGCCTAAAAGGCCATTTCCTGCATATACAACCTTGCCTGAAGCTGCAGCTTTAATAGCCAAACCTTTTTTACCAGCAATATTGATACCTTTATTGACAGTACCTTTTGTTTTAAATCCACCTATCACATTACCATAAACAGGCCACTTCCAGACAATAACAGAGGAGCGTTTTGTTTGAACCTTGGTCTTAGCAGCAGAAACTGGAGGCGTAGTAGCTTTACTTGAGGCAGATTGCTTAGGTGCACTTGTTGGCTTTTCTTTAACCGTAACAGGAGCCACTGTTCTAGCTTTATTTGTAGCTGAGGCTTTAGGTGCAGAAGATTTAGAGGGTGCTTTATGCTGCGTTGAAGCAATAATTGGCTTAGGAGAGTGAGTAGAAACATCACGTACGATAGACGTACCACCCGAAGAAGGCTTCTTAACTATTAACCCCAGACGCTGTCCAGGGTAGATACTATATTGACCATTTATATTATTAGCCGCAGCCAGCTCTCGATAATCTAAACCATATCGAAAGGCAATTGCATAAAGCGTATCTCCTTTTCTTACAATATATTCACTAGGTGCAGCGTCAGATTGTACAGACATCGAGCGGTCACTAACCGGCGCATAGGTATTTCCACCGCATGCTGTCAGCAGCCAACCAAACAACAACACCGTACAACACTTCACCCACACAGAATTATACCTCGGACCTCCGTCCTATTTTTTCAATAAAAAATACCATCGCAGCTCCCAATAACATAAAGCCAATCGCATAAAGCAAAAACGACGGCTGGCCTGTTAATGACTCGAAAGAAAGCGGCGATATATTCTCCTGCACGAGAGGGACCTCTTCTCCATGCCGATTAATGGTATAAGCCGTTGTATATTTCCAAGGCCATACTTTATTAAGCGAACCCAACATAAAACCACCCAACAAAGAGAGCGTAACGGTTTTAAAAGAACTAAACATCCAACTTAATACATGAGAAAAGCTTAACAAACCTATAATACAGCCCGCAGCAAATAAACCTAATGTAAAAAACTCTAGGTTTTTAATTGCCATTAAAACTGGGGCATACATCCCCAGTAACAACAAAATAAAACTACCTGAAATACCCGGCAGAATCATGGCACAAATAGCAACCATACCTGACAAAAATATAAAGAGGGGCGTTGGTTCTAACGAAGTCGGACCCAACGAAGTAACTAGATAAGCCGCTATAGTCCCGACCATGAATGAAGTATAAGTATTACGATCCCAATGCTCGATATGCCGACAAACCGACCAAACAGAAGCAAAAATCAACCCAAAAAAGAATGACCATAATAACTCAGGGTATTCAGTCAACCAGTAAAGCACGACACGTGATATGGTCAGCAGGCTAAAAAATATACCCGCAATCAAAGTAAGTAAAAATGTACCATTAACATGCGCCCAAAACGCAGCGGGACCTTCTTTAAACAACTTAACCAGTGCAGCAGGTCCACACTGTTTTAACGAATAAATAAGCTCTTCGTATATCCCTGTCATAAAGGCAATCGTACCACCAGATACCCCAGGAACAACATCAGCCGCCCCCATCATCATCCCTTTACCTGAAAGCGCGACATAATCGCGCATTGAACGCCCTTTTTGCATTAAAACTCCCTAACGTACTGTACCGCTTAACAATGGAACAAATTTGACACATTCAAGCACTTCAGTCGAAAAATCACTCTCGGATTCTCTTATAACCAACTTCAGTTCTTGATTTTCGCTGCCACCTACAGGAATGATTAAACGTCCACCAATAGCCAACTGCTGCTTTAGTTCTTCTGGCACTTCTTCAGGTGCGCAGGCAGCAAGAATACCATCAAATGGCGCCTTAGATGACCACCCCATACCACCATCTGTATGTTTCAAGTGCACATTCTTTAAACCGAGTAACTTTAAACGTTCGCGCGCTTTCTCCTGCAAAGGACGTATACGTTCGACACTGAACAGCTCATCTACTAACGGAGCGAGTATTGACGTTTGGTAACCTGAACCGGTTCCCACCTCAAGCACTCGAGATAATGGCCCCTCAGATAGCAATGCTTCTGTCATCCTAGCAACAATAAAAGGCTGAGAGATCGTTTGGTTAAACCCTATAGGTAAAGCGGTATCCTCATAGGCTCGATGAGAAAGCGCCTCATCTATAAAAATATGCCTAGGAGTCTGACGCAGAACATCAAGCAAACGTTCATCACTAATACCTTGATCCCGCAACCGATTAATAAGCCGGTCTCGAGTACGCTGCGAAGTCATTCCAATTCCGCGTAAATGCTGATCTTTCAAAAACTACTCTCCAACCAATCACCCACATTATCCATACCTGAGTACTCAGTCATATCAACATGCAATGGGGTAATAGAAACACAACGCTCATCTAGCGCATAAAAGTCAGTACCAGGTTCCCTGTCCGCTGCAATACCAGCACCCGCAACCCAGTAGCGTACTTTACCACGCGGATCTTTCGTTGGTAGGGGCTTATCTGCAGAGGAACGATGACCTAAACGAGTGACATGAATACCCTGAAATTCACTCATCTCGCAATCAGGCACATTTATATTCAAAATAGTCCGGGGGGCCACATTTAGCTTTGTAATATTTTTAACTATATCTTTAGCAATCAGCGCCGCACTCTCATAAGACTGAGGATTAAAACTACCGGAAGAAAGGGCAATCGCAGGATATCGAAAGTGGCGTCCCTCCATCGCCGCCGCAACCGTTCCCGAGTAAATAACATCATCGCCCAAATTAGGCCCAGCATTAATACCGGATACAACAATGTCCGGCACCCTACCTAAGACTCCGGATCCACCAATATGAACACAATCCGTCGGAGTACCATTAACACTATAGAAACCATTTTCATGCTGAAAGATTTCTAGAGGTCGATCCAAGGTTAAAGAATTGCTCGCTGCGCTGCGATTTCTATCAGGTGCCACCACCAGCACCTCACCAAGCTCGGCAAGAGATT
The DNA here is from genome assembly GCA_002435145.1 of Neptuniibacter sp. UBA6509. Classification (GTDB taxonomy): domain Bacteria; phylum Pseudomonadota; class Gammaproteobacteria; order Pseudomonadales; family Balneatricaceae; genus Neptuniibacter. The sequence goes on along the minus strand of DJLT01000092.1, from coordinate 54,958 downwards.
TTGCTAAAGCAGCTAGGCCCGGTGCAAATACACCATCATCATTTGAAATTAATATTTTCATCTGGTTACTCTGGGACAGACGTTATACATAACTCTCTAAGTACACTTGTAGCAAACGAGCCTGAAGTTAAGCCAAATTCAAGCCAGCACTCCGTATCACTGATAGATTCCACGCTTAAATCCTCAGGTTGAAGCTTTAACGCTCTGCGCTCCTGCTTTAAGCTTACATTCTCTAATAGATCAGAAATATCAGACCAAACAGATAACTGATCTCGCTCCCACTTTTCAGCGACCCCAGTGGGCATCATATCCCCACGCCCCCATAAAGGCCCCGTCAAGGTAAGAGCACCACAACTAAATCTTTCCCGCAGCTCGTTATCAGCCTGCTCTTCAACAAAACAGCTCTGGCTTCCTGAGATCATCAAAGCATCACCGTCTAATAGCCCATTCCATAGCTCTAGCTTAATCCGTGATGATAACAATTGGTTAAACAACCATGAGCGTACAGCAGAGATATAGATACCCTTTTTGTTTCTCTGCCTCTCTTGCAACTCTCCTTTTAAAAGAGAGATCCCTTTATATAGATTCCCGTAGTCATGTCCAAAGCGTTGTTCACCAAAGTAATTCGGTACTCCAGTTTTTGATACGAGCTCTACACGTGCCTTCAATTCATCCATGTCAGAAACCTGACGTAATCGAAGCTTAAACGTATTCCCTTTTAAGGTACCTAAGCGTAATTTTCGAGGATGACGCACCGCCTTCAAGACCTCAACACTATCGCCACCAAAGAGCTTCCAATTTAGATTTCTCTTAATCGGAAATTTAACGCAAAACCACTGTTCAGTCACAGCATGACGATCCTTCTTACCCGCATAACTGACATCACGAGGACTAATCTGGGCAAAATTAGCTAGCTGTCTAGCAACCCAATCAGTATTTTCACCCCGTTTACGGATATATAGAAAAACATGCTCACCTTGCCCTTCTGGCTCAAAACCTAATTGTTCAATAACTTGAAAGTCTTCTGGGCATGAACGTATAAGCGCTTCACATTTAGGGGTGTCATGCAGGTATGTAAAATCGATAGGAAGATTGGTCACGCTACTTAATTCTCATCTACTGGTTCAACCAATTGAAAAAAGGTCTCACCTTTACGAATCATACCCAACTCACTTCGGGCTCTTTCTTCCAAAGCTGCATAACCTTTTTTAAGATCCTGCACCTCTGCTTCTAACTCACTATTTCGTTGACTGAGTTCTTTGTTAATTGTTTTCTGTAACTCAATTTTCGCATCCAAATCCCAAATATCACGCACACTATTTTCCCCAAACCACAATCTATATTGCAGTCCAAAGAAAAGTACGATCAGCAATGCAATTAACCAACGATACATAGAGATTCTATACGCAAAAAAAGAGGGCAGATGCCCCCTTTTTATATCAGACTATTGATCAACAGACTACGCTTAGCCCTGACCTTTAATTTCTTTTAAACCATTATAAACCGCATCAGCACCCAGCTCTTCTTCAATTCGTAGAAGACGGTTGTACTTAGCAACACGATCAGAACGACACAAAGAACCCGTTTTAATCTGACCAGCAGCAGTACCTACAGCAAGATCAGCAATCGTTGTATCTTCTGTCTCACCAGAACGGTGAGAGATAACAACTGTAAAGCCGGCATCTTTCGCCATTTTAATTGCGTCTAATGTTTCAGATAGAGAACCGATCTGATTGAATTTAATCAAAATCGAGTTACCAATACCTTGCTCAATACCACGGCTAAGAATCTTAGTATTCGTAACAAACAGGTCATCACCTACTAGCTGAACCTTTTCACCGATCTGCTTAGTAAGGTAAGCCCAACCATCCCAATCTGACTCATCTAGTCCATCTTCAATAGAAACAATTGGATAGTTTTCAGTCAACGCAGCAAGGTAATCACTAAAACCTTCAGCATCAAACACTTTTCCTTCGCCTGAAAGGTCATACTTACCATCTTTATAGAATTCAGAAGCGGCACAATCCAACGCTAGCGTGATATCTTTGCCAAGCTCATAACCCGCATTTGAAATCGCTTCTTTAATGACAACCAAAGCTTCTTCATTGGAAGCAAGGTTAGGTGCAAAACCACCCTCATCACCTACAGCCGTGTTCAAACCTTTATTTTTCAGTACAGACTTCAATGCATGGAAGATCTCAGCACCACAGCGCAAGCCATCGGAGAACTTATCAAAGTTAACCGGCTGAACCATAAACTCTTGGATATCGACATTGTTATCAGCATGCTCACCACCATTGATGATATTCATCATCGGCACAGGTAAAGAGAACTGACCTGGTGTGCCATTGATTTCAGCGATATGCGCATACAAAGGAATACCTTTCTCCGCTGCAGCAGCTTTAGCCGCTGCCAATGAAACAGCCAAAATAGCATTAGCACCTAGGTTTTCTTTGTTTTCAGTGCCATCTAGCTCAAGCATTTTGTTATCTAAAGCACGCTGGTCTGTAACATCCATTCCAGTCAAAGCTTCGCGAACAACACCGTTGACTGCTGCAACAGCCTTTAATACACCTTTACCTAAATAGCGAGCCTTGTCGCCATCACGTAGCTCAAGCGCTTCGCGAGAACCTGTTGATGCACCCGATGGTGCACACGCAGAAGCAACAACGCCTGACGCTAAAATAACGTCAGCTTCAACCGTTGGGTTACCACGAGAATCCAATACTTCGCGGGCTTTGATATTAGCAATCTGTGTCATGTGTAAAAGCTCCAGAATTTTCTTGTTCAGGGGGCCTTAACCCCCATTCCATAAATATTGTCTTATTTAGCCCGCTGATCAATGGCTGCTTGAATAAAGCCTGTAAATAGGCCATGACCATCACGTGGCGTTGAAGTGAACTCAGGGTGGAATTGACAAGCAACAAACCAAGGATGGTCAGCCACCTCAACAACCTCAACCAATTCACCGTCAACAGAACGACCAGAAATACGTAGACCCGCTTTTTCCAGTTGAGCTACATAATTATCATTGACTTCATAACGGTGACGATGGCGTTCCGTGATCTCATTAGCTCCATAAGCCGCTGCGGCTGTTGAGCCTTCAGCTAAGTGACAAACCTGCGCACCTAAACGCATAGTGCCACCTAAATCATCAGTTTCACCGCGCGTTTCGACACCACCTTCAGATGTCATCCACTCAGTAATAAGACCAACGACAGGGTGCTCAGCATTTGAATCAAATTCAGAAGAGGTCGCGCCTTCTAAACCAGCAACATTACGAGCAAATTCGATAACCGCAACTTGCATCCCTAAGCAGATACCTAGGTAAGGAACTTTATTCTCTCGGGCATAACGAACGGCATTAATTTTACCTTCTACGCCACGCTCACCAAATCCACCGGGAACAAGTATTGCACTCATACCCTCTAGAATCTCAACACCTTCACGCTCAACACGTTCAGAATCGATACACTCAATCTTAACCTTTCTCTTTAACGCTATACCGGCATGAGAAAGTGCTTCGATCAAAGACTTATACGCATCCAGAAGCTCCATGTATTTACCAACCATGGCAATCTTCACTTCACCCTCTGGGTTCAGATGAGCATCAGCAACACGATCCCATTCACTTAGGTCAGCGTCGTTGCACTCTAGATTAAAACGTTCGATAACGATGTCATCTAAGTTCTGGTCAGACAACATACGTGGAATATTGTAAATAGTATCGGCATCCGGCAATGAAACAACCGCACGCTCTTCAACATTGGTAAACAAAGAAAGCTTACGACGTGAAGAATCAGGAATAGGAAAATCAGAACGACAAACCAAAATATCGGGCTGAATACCAATTGAACGCAACTCTTTAACCGAGTGCTGAGAAGGTTTGGTTTTAATTTCACCCGCTGTGGCAATATAAGGAACTAAGGTCAAGTGCATAAACATTGCACGCGATGAACCGAGTTCCGCTTTTAATTGTCGAACGGCTTCCATAAAAGGAAGTGACTCAATATCACCTACAGTTCCGCCAATCTCTACAAGCGCAACATCAGCATCACCTGCACCTTCAATCACACGACGCTTAATTTCATCTGTAATATGAGGGATAACTTGTACTGTTCCACCTAAATAATCACCACGACGCTCTTTACGTAATACATGCTGATAAATACGTCCAGCAGTAAAATTATTACGTTTACTCATCGTCGTACGAATAAAGCGCTCATAATGACCAAGGTCTAGGTCAGTTTCTGCTCCATCCTCAGTAACAAACACTTCACCGTGCTGAATTGGGCTCATTGTTCCCGGGTCCACATTAATATATGGATCCAGTTTCAACATAGTTACTTTCAGCCCTCTTGCTTCCAAAATAGCAGCGAGAGATGCGGATGCGATGCCTTTGCCCAATGAGGACACAACACCGCCTGTTACGAAAATATATCGCGTCATGCAGAACCTGTTTGATCGTGTAGTATACGAGGAAATTTTATGGTGGAGATGGCGCTATAAGATAGCAAATTAGCGCCAATCAGACAATTAAAATGGGTGCCATAAAAGAGAAAATCCCGACTTTTCTGTATACCACCCTTCACAAATGCAAATTCCAGGCACAGCAACCAACTCTTCACCCATATATAGCAAGGGCCAATGCTCTCTTAACCAAGTAGGTACCGCGGCCTCTTGCAACAATTTTTTAACCAACATGGAGTGCTTTTTACCCGCAGGCCGACAACGCTCGCCCCCCTGCCTATATCTCACCATTAGACCCGCGCTCTCTTTTATTCCTAAAGAAGCGCTCCGAACTGTCAGCAATCCACCTGGTAAACGATACTCGCCTACACCAGATATCTGTGCTTCACTTTTACAATCATCCCCAACCAACTCTCGGGGCTTAACGATATAGAGCTGCCCGAGAAAGCGGCGAAGGTCGTACTGGCCAATACGATAAATAGGATTCGCATCTAATTGAGCCTTCAGAACATCAGAAAAAATAGTTTCGAGCTGCTTTTGATTGGCACGCATTTTGGTTTTTTTATACAACCAATGCCGTAAAAGAGCAAAACCTCTTAACTCGTCGAACTGAAGGAGCCTTTCAATATCCAAACAGAGTCGTTGCTCATCAACCAGACCAGATAAATCTGCATCCAAATAACTCTCTAAGAGCTGATTAGATTGAGAAAAAAGCTGGGCATTCTTTTCCCAGCGTTCCAGCATATTAGGCCAACGTTTTTTCAGAACGGGTATTATTTGATGACGCAGATAATTTCGATCATAATTCTCATCTACATTGCTCGGATCATCAATAAATTCAATACCTGACTCACTGACCGCCCTCTCTAAATCAAGACGGCTTAATTGCAACAAAGGGCGCAACAAATATCCTTGCCCGAGGGTACGACTCGGGGTAATTCCAGACATGCCTGCCAACCCGGAACCACGCAGCATTCTAAAAAGCACAGTTTCAGCCTGATCATCCGCATGATGCCCCATTAACAGACAATCCCCAGACTCAATCACTTCTTCAAACGCTGCATACCTTGCTTCTCTCGCAGAGTTTTCTGACTGGCTTGCTGGATATACATCTATTGATTGATGATGCAAAGATAACTGACGTGATTGCGTTAAGGAAAATTCAGCCCACCGCCCAGAGGAGGCCTGCAAGTGATGATTGATATGTAGAACTAACAGGGAGGTAGAGGGAATTCTTTTAGCCGCTAAATGCAATAACAGCTGAGAGTCGAGACCACCGCTATGAGCAATAACCCAACGTTTAACATGCGGATTTTCTGAAAGAAAAGATGAGAGCGCACAACAAAACTGGCGCTCACATTTTTGTAAAGCTGCAACCCCTTCCGGGTTACTCTTCACCGCCGAAACCATAAGCCATCAAACGCTGATAGCGCCTTTCAAGCAATTCATCAATCGGTAAGTCATTTAGCTTGCCCACAACCTCAAGCAAATGTCTCTTTAGATTAGCCGCGGTAAGTGCTGGATCACGATGAGCACCACCAAGAGGCTCACTGATGATCTGATCCACCAAGCCTAATTGATGTAAACGATCAGAAGTAATACCCATCGCTTTTGCAGCATCAGCAGCACGATCAGCACTTTTCCATAGAATGGAAGCACAACCTTCAGGTGAAATAACGGAATAAGTTGAATAACTCATCATCATTAATTCATCACATACACCAATAGCTAAGGCACCACCGGAACCACCTTCACCGATAACAGTGGAGATAATTGGCGTTTTCAACTGCGACATTTTTGCCAGATTGAAAGCGATCGCTTCTGATTGGCCACGCTCTTCAGCATCAATACCAGGGTAAGCACCTGGCGTATCGATAAACGTCATGATTGGCATCTTAAAACGTTCAGCCATTTCCATCATGCGTAGCGCTTTGCGATATCCTTCAGGGCGAGGCATACCGAAGTTACGCTGCTGACGCTCACGCACACCACGTCCTTTTTGATGACCAATAACCATAACTGGCATCTCATCTAAACGAGCGACACCACCTACGATTGCTTGATCATCAGCAAAATGACGATCACCGTGGATTTCATCAAATTCATCAAAGATATACTCAATGTAATCCAGCGTATAAGGACGCTGAGGATGGCGCGCTAACTGAGATACCTGCCATGCAGATAGATCAGAAAATATAGATTCAGTTAAGGAACGGCTTTTACCTTCCAGACGCGAGATCTCTTCGGAGATATTTAATTCAGCTGTATCATCTCCAACTAGACGTAGCTCTTCAATTTTTGCCTGCAGCTCAGCGATCGGCTGTTCAAAATCCAGATAGTTCGGATTCATATGACTCATCTATTCTTAAGTGAAAAATTGCCCAAAGTGTACCTTTTTGAGCCACCAAGGACCAGTCCTAGTACGTCAAAGAGACCGCATCATGACCAAAACGGTCCATTAAATCGATCAATAACTCATCATTAGCCTGCACAAGCCAGTCATCCCCTAAGGTCAAAATGGCCTCAGCATCTTCTCTTTGGTATTTAACTTTTATCGGCAGAGCCCCTCCCAACTTATAATTATTGAGAAGCCCTTCAAACTCTTTTAGTTTCCGCCCTTTAAAATGACTTTCATCCGCAACAACTTGAACACCCCTTGCATACTGTGCCCGAGCTAGAGGAATAGTAAGCACTTTACTAACCCTCACCTTCATACCGCCCGAGAAATGATCTTCTGCGACTTCACCTTCAACAATCAGCACCGTATCTTTCTGAATCATCTCTCTAACATCATCATAGGTATCGCCAAACAATGTCACATCAATACGAGCACTACGATCATCTAGGGTCACAAAACAGAGATTATCCCCTTTCTTCGTTTTCTTTAAACGAATTTCCACAACCAACCCAGCCATTTTCTGCATCTGACCACGAGCAGGCTGTAATTCAACGATACGTTTACTAATGAAATGCTTTAATTCAGATTCATATTCATCGATAGGGTGACCTGTCAGATATAAACCTAATGTATCTCTTTCACCTGTAAGACGCTCTTTGTCAGTCCAAGGGCGTATCCCTTTATAATCCTCGTAAGGGCAGCGACCTGACTCAGCCTCAACCTCACCAAACATATCAAACATGCCTGCATCTTGGTTTTTAGCCGATTGATCTGCCGCTTGAAGTGCATCAGGGATCGCCTTCCAAAGCACGGCACGTTCAGCGCCAAGTTTATCCAAAGCCCCTGAACGCACAAGCGCTTCAAGCACTCTTTTGTTTAACTTTTTAGCGCCTACCCGCTCACAGAAATCGAAGATATCTTTAAACTCTTCTCCGGATGAGCGCGCTTCAACAATCGCTTCAATCGGACCTTCACCCACCCCTTTAATCGCACCCAAGCCATATACGATCTCGCCTTCATCATTGACGGTAAAAAGAAAATCGCCGCTATTAACATCGGGTAGCGTCGGTGGGATTTTCATCTGCCGGCACTCTTCAACGAAAATCACGACTTTATCCGTGTTTTGCATATCCGAAGAAAGCACCGCAGCCATAAAGGGAGCAGGATAATGTGTTTTTAGCCAAGCGGTCTGATAAGAAACTAACGCGTAAGCTGCAGAGTGAGATTTGTTAAAACCATAACCTGCAAATTTTTCAACCAGATCGAAGATATTTCCTGCCAAATCCCGATCGATCCCATTACCTTCAGACCCTTCCAAAAAGGATGCCCGCTGCTTGGCCATCTCTTCAGGTTTTTTCTTACCCATTGCTCGGCGGAGCATATCTGCACCACCTAAGGTATAGCCCGCCATAACCTGAGCAATCTGCATAACCTGCTCTTGATACAAGATGATACCGTAGGTTGGCTCCAATACAGGCTGCAAACTATCTAACTGATAATCTGAATGCGGCCATGCCATTTCAGCACGGCCGTGCTTACGGTTAATAAAGTCATCTACCATTCCGGATTGCAGAGGCCCCGGACGGAACAATGCTACAAGCGCGACAATATCCTCAAAACGAGAGGGCAGCAATCGACGAACAAGGTCTTTCATACCGCTGGATTCCAGCTGGAAAACAGCTGTAGTTTCCGCGGACTGTAGAAGATCAAATGTTTTACGATCCTCTAGATCAATTAATGCTATATCAAGCGGCTCTTCATTATTTTTTGCTCTCACTCGATTAACAGTCTTAAGCGCCCAATCGATAATTGTTAAGGTACGCAAACCCAAGAAGTCGAACTTAACCAAGCCCGCTTCTTCTACATCACCTTTATCAAACTGAGTAACAACCCCTTTACCTTCCTCGTCACAGTAGGTAGCAGAAAAGTCTGTTAGCTTGGTTGGTGCGATAACTACACCACCCGCATGCTTACCTACATTTCGGGTAATACCTTCAAGCTTATACGCCATATCCATGATCTCTTGCGCCTCAGCGCTAGAGTTCACAAAATCACTCAATAAAGGCTCCTGTTCCATTGCCTTTTTAAGCGTAATACCAACTTCGAAGGGGATAAGTTTTGATAGACGATCAGCAAGCCCGAACGGTTTCCCCTGCACTCGCGCAACATCACGTACAACTGCTTTAGCCGCCATCGTACCGAATGTAACAATCTGGGATACTGCATCTCGACCGTAAGTGCGCGCTACATAATCAATAACCTTATCACGGTTATCCATACAGAAATCGATATCGAAATCCGGCATAGATACACGTTCAGGGTTTAAGAATCGCTCAAATAGAAGATCGTATTCCAATGGGTCCAGATCGGTAATTTTCTGTACATAAGCGACCAAAGAGCCGGCACCTGAACCACGCCCCGGCCCAACCGGTACGCCGTTTTCTTTACCCCACATAATGAAGTCCATTACGATAAGGAAATAACCGGGGAAACCCATTTGAATAATGATATCTAACTCAAACTCTAAACGGTCTATATACTCCTGACGCTTTGCTTCATATTCCGCATCATCTTTATCAAGAAGAATCGCCAATCTTTCTTCTAATCCGTCATATGACACTTTGCGGAAATAGTCATCCATCAACATCCCTTCAGGGATAGGGTATTTCGGTAAGTAATAGGTTCCTATTTCAATATCAATATTGCAGCGTTTAGCAATCTCCACACTATTACTGACTGCCGAGGGTATATCACTGAAGAGCTCGACCATCTCTTCTTGAGATCGGAAGTATTGTTCTTCGCTGTAATCTTTAGGGCGTGTAGGATCCTCAAAAGCACGACCTTGGTTAATACAGACCCTGACTTCGTGCGCTTCAAAATCATCAGCACTTACAAACATAACGTCGTTTGTTGCCACAACGGGACAGTTGTATTGTTTAGCTAACGCAACAGAACCATGCACAACCTGCTCATCACCAGCACGCCCTGTACGCTGCACTTCCAAATAAAATGCATTAGGGAAAACCCCCATCCAATACTCTAAAAGACTACCAGCCTGCTCATTTTCAGATAAGATTGCATGCCCAATTTCGCCTTTTTTCGCCCCCGAAAGCGCAATCAGTCCAGCAGACTTTTCGGCTACCCACTCTCGCTTAACCAAAGCCATATCATGAATGATATTCTGACCTTCAAAGTAAGCCTGCGAAATGAGCTCCATTAAGTTCAAATAACCTTCGGCATTACGAACTATTAAGGTTAACCGATAAGGATCGCCGCCTGGCTCCTCTGGGTTTTCCAGCCAAAGATCAGCTCCGCAGATCGGCTTAATACCGTTCGCTGTAGCCGCTTTATAGAACTTTATCAGAGCAAAAAAGTTAGTTTGATCGGTCATTGCAACAGCAGGCATATTATTAGCCTTTGCTGCGGCAACAAGTTCTTTAACGCGAACTAACCCATCAACTAACGAAAATTCTGTGTGTACACGAAGATGGACAAACTGTGGATCAGACATAGGACTCGATCAAAATATTGATTAAATTAGGACTGCTCAAGCAGCTTTTTTACAGGTTTAAAGCTACGTCGATGCTGAGGCAAAGGGCCATACTTAGCTAACGCTTCAAAATGCAAAGCTGTAGGATAGCCTTTATGTTTTGCAAAACCATATTCGGGGTGCAGCAGATCGAGATCTTTCATTTCACGGTCTCTGGCCACTTTGGCTATGATTGAAGCGGCACTAATCTCAGCTATCTTACTATCGCCTTTCACTACCGCTTCGCTGGCACACTTCAAATCAGGGCACCGATTGCCATCGATATAAGCAAAATCAGGCGTTATCTTTAGCCCTTCAATAGCTCTTTGCATCGCCAACATAGATGCATGGAGAATATTTAGCTGATCAATTTCAGCAGGTGTAGCAGAAGCGATACACCAAGATAACGACTTTTCAAGGATCTCAACATTTAAGGCATTACGGCGCTTTTCTGTGAGCTTTTTTGAATCAGCTAAACCTTCAATAGGATTATTGGGATCAAGCACAACTGCTGCTGCAACAACATTTCCCACCAACGGGCCTCGACCAACCTCATCAACACCCGCTATGATTTGTTTTGAATCAAGCGCAGCAAATTGCATCAGATAACACCTTTATCTTGAAGTAAGTGAACAATTGCATCAGCAGCGCGCTCATCAGCATTATGATGCACTTGAGCATAAATCTCATCATAACGCTGCTCAAGATACTGTCGATACTTTTTATCATTTAAAGCTCTTAATATCGCCTCACCCATAACCTCAGGTTTAACTGCATCCTGTAAAATTTCCGGTACAAGCATCTCATCAGCGAGCAGATTTGGTAATGAAATATATTTAGAGCGAAGCATCCGAGAATAAATAGCAGCGGTAATAGAAGCCATCTTATAAGCGACCACCATCGGTTTTTTTAACAATGTCGCTTCCAACGTTGCCGTTCCAGAGGCTATTAGCACCGCATCTGATGCGGCAAGCACCTGTCTAGATTGCTTTAAAACAAGACAGATATTTAAATCTGAGAACTTATCCTGAATTAAGGATTCCAACAGGTCATATAATTTTTGGTTTGCGGCCGGCAAAACAAAGACAAGCTTAGGCTCCTGCTCCTGCAACCACCTGGCAGTCATTAAAAAAGGCTCTGCCAGGTATTTAACTTCACTCCCCCGACTTCCTGGGAGAATAGCCAGCACACGATCACCCTCATCAATTCCAAACAATGATCGAGCACTAAACAAGCTTTCATCTTCAGCTATTTGATCCGCTAGTGGATGACCTACAAACTCTATTCGCTGCTGAGTTTCTTCATAGCATGCAGGCTCAAAAGGGAGTAAAGCAAGAACAAGATCGGTCGTTTCTTTAATCTTGAAGATACGCTTAGGTTTCCAAGCCCACACGGAAGGGCTTACATAATGAACAGTGGGAATACCTGCTTTTTTTAAGCGTCCCTCCATTGCAAGCGTAAAATCAGGTGCATCAACGCCGATGAATAGATCAGGAGGATTATCGATAAACGATTGTGTAAGTTTTTTTCTAATACCTAGCAGTTCAGGCAAACGGCTAAGCACTTCAACGAGTCCCATAACGGAAAGGCGCTCCATAGGATAATGGGACCGAAAACCTTCAGCCATCATCAATTCCCCTCCAATCCCTTCAAAAACGAGGTCAGGGAATCTAGCCTTAAGAGAATGAATTAAACCCGCAGCAAGGATATCACCCGACGCTTCACCCGCAACAATACCTATGCGTAGTGGATTAGGCATAGCGTCTCCTAGCGTATAATGCCGCGGTTAGATGACTCTATAGAATGAATAAGGGAATCAATTTCAGGACAAGTAGCAGCTAAAGCCTGGAGCGCAGTTATTGCCTGTGCCACTGTTAATTTCTGGCGGTAGATAATTTTATATGCACGACGAATATTGGCGATTGCATCAGCTGAAAAACCGCGACGCTTCAGCCCCTCTACATTAATACCATGCGGGGACGCTGTATTTCCATTCGCCATAATATAATCAGGTATATCTTTGAGGACGACCGTACTTGTACCGCACATAACATGAGCACCTATACGGCAAAACTGATGCACAGCGGTGAAACCGCCTAAAATAGTCCAATCACCTATATGTACATGTCCTGCGATTGCGGTGTTATTCGCCATAATAACGTTATCACCCACAACACAATCATGCGCCACATGTGCATAAGCCATGAAAAGATTATCACTACCAACAATGGTCACACCCGCATCTTGGACGGTTCCCCTGTGGATAGTTACACCTTCACGAATGACGTTATTATCACCCACAATCAGCTTGGTCGGCTCACCTGCATACTTTTTGTCCTGGCAATCCTCACCTACTGAAGCGAATTGAAAAATTCGATTATTCTCACCGATTACTGTAGGGCCTTTGATAACGACATGCGGGCCAATGACAGTACCCGCACCAATCTCTACATCAGGCCCAATAAGAGTCCACGGGCCAACGACTACATCACTTGCGAGTTTAGCGGACGGGTCAATGACAGCACGAGAATCGATCAAGATTTAAACCTTTCTATCAGCACACAAAATGGTTGCACTACTTACGGTATCACCATCAACAGATGCACGCACCTCAAATTTCCAGATCCCACGCTTTTCTGACAGTATTGATGCTTCAAGCTTCAGCTGATCACCAGGCACTACTGGTCGTTTAAAACGTAATTTATCAGCACCAACAAAATAGTAGATTGACCCATCTTGAGGTTTTTTATCCATGGTTTTAAAACCAAGGATTCCTGCAGCCTGAGCCATTGCTTCAACAATTAAAACACCCGGCATCACAGGGTGATCTGGAAAGTGTCCATTAAAGAAAGGCTCATTTACTGTAACGTTCTTAATCGCAACAATGGAAGCTCCTTTTTCTAACTCCAGCACTCTATCCACCAAAAGGAAAGGATAGCGGTGCGGAAGATATTCACGAATTTCATTCACATCCATCATTTATTAAGAACCCTTAATCTCAGTAATCTTATCTTCTATAGACTTAACACGACGAGCCATATCATCTAGCTGTCGAAAACGAATAACATTTTTCTGCCACGCTTTATGCGGAAGCATCCCTGTGCCTGACGAATACACTCCAGGCTCAGAAATCGATTTTGTAATCATAGACATACCAGTGATATGTGTGCCGTCAGCAATAGTTACGTGACCTGCAACTCCACAAGCACCGGCAATCGTGCAATGCGCGCCAACTTTAGTACTACCAGCGATAGCAGTACAACCCGCTATGGCAGTATTTTCACCAATATGAACATTGTGAGCAATTTGAATTAGATTATCTAAGATGGCACCTTTGCCGATAACGGTATCATCAAGAGCCCCGCGATCAATTGTCGTACCGGCCCCAATTTCAACATTATCCTTAATCAACACACCACCTAACTGAGCGATTTTCACCCACTCTTTACCATCAGGAGCAAAACCAAATCCATCCGACCCAAGCACAACAGCACTATGAATCAGGCAATTTTCACCAATAGTAACACCGTGATAAATCGTCACATTAGGTTTAATAACGGTACCCGCTGCAATAACACAGTTTGCACCTATCACCGTATTTTCACCAATAATTACACGTTCACCAATTTCACAATTTGCGGCAATAGACACACCCGGAGCAATTGATGCGTTTGAACTAACATTTGTACTTGGGTCTACACTGGCTAATGGTGAAATGCCTAATGTTTGTTCTGGATTATATGCAAACAACTGACTTACTTTGGCATAAGCCAAATAAGGATTATCTGAAACTATCGCATTACCTGAATAATGTTCCAAATCGTCCGCAGACAAAATAACAGCCGAAGCCTCAGTTGACGCAAGAAACTTCTGATAACTTTTATTTGCTATAAATGAAAGCTCACCTGCCGACGCTGCCTGCAAAGTAGCCAACGAACTTAGCGTTTGCTCACCATCACCCACAAAATCAGATGACAAGAAGTTCGCTATTTCGATTAATGTGAATTTTTTACTTCCCATGAACCTATAGAAGCCTATTGTTTATTCAACAGTTCAACCACGCGAGGCGTGATATCTAGTTCTTTTTTTGCGAACAACGTTGCCTGTTTAGCTAATACAACATCATATCCTTCTTTCTCGATCAGGCCACGTATAACTTTATCTAAACGAGGCTTCATCTCCTGAATAAACTCTTGTTCTTTCTGCATACGTTTTTGCTGTAAAGCTTGAGCAGCTCGCTGGTATTCAGAAAATACCTTTTGGAATTGAATTTTCATTTTCTTCAATTCATCAGGTGATGCTAAATCTTTATTTTTGGAAGCTTTATCTCTCGCAGCCTTGACCTGCTTTTCCAAATCTAAAAGATTTTTCTCTTCTTTAGCAAATTCACTTTTAACACTATTACGGAACTCTACTGCAGCAGCTGAAGCCATCAGCGCCTGCTGTACACCTAAAACTGCTATTTTTTCAGCATGCGCAGACATGCTGATACTCATTGCTAAAGCAACACCTAACAATATCTTAGATTTCATATCTTATCCCTTAGAAAGTTTGACCCAATGCAAACTGGAAGACTTCAGTTTCATCGCCTGTTTTATCATTTAACGGCGCTGCAAGCGCAATAGAAAGCGGCCCAATAGGTGTTAACCAACTTAAACCAAAGCCTGCAGAATAACGCAATTCATCTAATTCTATACCACTCTTACAGTTAGATGCCAAAGACACTGATGAGCAACTCGTATCAAAGACATTACCTCCATCAAGGAATAACAGTGTGCGCCATGAAGATTTATCTTTAACAAATGGTGTTGGGAAAATAAATTCCAAACCACCTGAAACTAGAACATCACCACCAAACGGATCATCTTTTGTGTCGCGTGGACCTAGCGAGTTCTGCTCATAACCACGTACAGTTTTTAAGCCGCCAGCGAAGAAGTGCTTATAAAATGGGTACTCATTCTCACCTAGCTCACCGCCATAACCCAAACGGCCTTTAGCAGAAATAACCCAAGTGCGTTGATCATCAATAGGGCTGTACCACTTAACATTATATAAAGCTTTATAATAACTCAGATCACTTCCCGGCAGGCCTAGTTCAATCGAAGCACTTTGGGAGTAACCTTTCGTTGGGAAATACCCCCTATTCAAATGGTTTGAACTCCAAGAGCCACGAAGGTTGATATTAAAATAGTCATTACCCTCATCTAATAAATACTGAAGGATTTCATCAGGTGTTTCAGTGGAGTTAGTATTAATTGTTACCTGCTCAACATTCAAACCAAAATTCAAACGTTGATAGTCATCAATTGGATAACCAAAATTTACGCCACCACCGAATTCGTCTGTAGAAAAGGCACTGGTATTATCCTCATCAAAATCACGTTCACGGTAATACACATCAAAACCACGACTCACACCATCAACGGTATAATAAGGATCAACAAAACTATAGGAATACTCAGTTAAAGTATCACTGTTAGATATACCAATACCTACTTTTTTACCCGTACCCAAGAAGTTATCTTGCTTCAATTGAAAGCCTAAAATAATACCTGAGGTTTGTGAAAAACCGAGGCTTGCTGAGAAAGATCCTGATTGCTGCTCTACAACGGAATATTCGATATCAACCAGATCAGTGCTACCTGGGACAGGGGATGTAGCCACATCAACTGTTTTAAAGTAGCCCGTTTTCTCCAATTTAACTTTAGACTGCTCAATTAATTCACTAGAAACAACCGCAGCCTCCATCTGTTTAAGATGCTGACGTATCACATCATCTGCCGTACGCGTATTTCCTCTGATATTTACACGTCTGACATAAGTGCGCTTACCTGGATCTAAAAAGAATTTAACTGTGACAGTATTATCATCATGTAGTTCAGGCGCAGGAGAAACATTGGCAAACATATAACCAGCATCTCCCAACTTACTGCTTAAGGCCTCTTGAGACTCCGTGACTAATCGCCTAGAAAACACTTGTCCCGTCTCTACCCGCACAGCGGACTCGAGTTCAGCTTCTGGTATTGCCATTTCACCGGCAATATCAAAACCTCTTACAGTATATAACTCACCCTCAGTTACATTGACCGTAATATAGACATGCTTTTTATCTGGAGTGATAGAGACCTGTGTGGAATCAATGGAAAAATTTACATAACCGCTATCTAAGTAATAAGAGCGTAAGCGTTCCAAATCCCCAGACAGTTTCTGACGTGCATAACGATCATCCTTTCTAAAGAAAGACCAGAAATTCGACAACTTCAAAGAAAACAGTTCTTTAAGTTCTTCATCACTGTAAACGCTATTACCAACAATATTTATATGCTGAATAGTTGCAACACGCCCCTCTTTTATATTCACTGTTAGGGCAACACGATTTCCCGGCAATGAATCCACATCTGTAGTTACACTAGCGCCATATCGACCCTGTGAAGAATAAACCGCAACCACATCTTGTTTGATTTGCTCCAACGTTGAGCGCTTAAACACATCACCTTCTTGAAGGCCTGTTTGCTTCAAACCTTCAAGTAACGCTTCAGATTCTAAAACCTTATTCCCTTCCAACTTAATCAAACTTACAGACGGGCGTTCCTGGATTTTAAGCACTAAAACTGAGTCTTCACGTAATAATTGAATATCATCAAAATAACCTGATTCAAAAAGCTTACGCGACGCTTTAGCCAGCTCAGAAGTGTCTACAGAGTCACCTGCTGAGACAGGGAAGTTTCTGAAAACAATACCTGGTGATACCCTTTGCAAACCCTCTAGACGGATATCCTCGACTACGAATGAAGCTGCTGTATTTGCCTGAACAAGAGAAGCCCAGAAAAAAAGTGTTACTAGAAGTCCAAAGGCGCGTTTCATGAAGTACTTCTTACCCATAATAAAGTTTGAATCAGTTATGACTGTTAATCATAACCGCATAAAGTCGTTAAAAATGGCTACGAACATCAATGTCAGCAGCATTGCCATACCTAATTTCAAGCCTAACACTTGCACACGTTCACTTACCGGCTTACGTGTTATCAACTCTATCGTATAATAAAGTAGATGCCCGCCATCTAAAACAGGTATAGGCAGTAAATTCAAAATTCCCAAGCTGATACTAAGATAAGCCAAAAAGCTAATATAGGATTCTAAACCGGAAGCGGCAGAGTCACTCGCCACTTTAGCAATGGTTATAGGACCACTCAAGTTTTTTACTGAGATAACCCCTTCAATCATCTTCCAGATGGAATCAAGGGTTAGCGATATCATTTGAAAAGTTTTACTAAACGCCCTTTCAATACCTGAAAGCAAACCGTATTCAAGCGTCCGCTTATACTCTTCAGGCCATGCTACCGAACTTGCAGCGGCGCCAATGTAACCATAACTGACACCCGTTTTATCAACTTTTACCTCGGGGGTAATATCAATACTTACAACGCCGCCATTACGAAGAACTTCAAGCTGTAAGAGAGTACCAGGATTAGCTCTTACCAATTCAACAAATGCATACCAATTGCCTAATGGCTGCTGGTTAGCCGTAATTACTTCATCCTGAAGCATCATACCCGACAGTTCAGCACTCCCCCCCTCCACTAAACGCCCTATAACTGCGGGGACAGCAGGACGCCAAGGTACTAGGCCCAATGCAGATACTGGAGATTCCTTATCAACATCTACATTCCAGTTCTGCAAGAAAACTACGTAATCTTTTGCTAAGGAAGCATCCATTTCCTTCACCCGCAAAGTTAACTGACCACTCTCACCAACACGACCGGCTAGTCTTAGATTAACTTCATCCCATGTCAGCGTCTGCTCACCATCAACCGCAAGGACCTCGAACCCTTGGGGAAGTCGAGCTTCAGCAGCAACAGAGCCCGAAGCAACAGAGCCTACAATCGGAGCAACAGTCGAAACCCCTGAGACATACATAAACCAATAAGCAAAAACTGCGAATATAAGATTAACGGCAGGGCCTGCTACAACAATAGCCATACGCTGCAGCACCGGCTTACGATTAAACGCCTGATCTAACTGCTGAACTGGAACATCCGCTTCACGCTCATCCAACATTTTCACATAGCCGCCCAATGGAATTGCAGCTATAGCATATTCAGTACCCTTACGATCTTTCCACGAGCACAAGGCCTTACCGAATCCCACTGAAAAACGTAGAACCTTTACCCCGCAAAGCCGAGCAATATAGAAATGACCCCACTCATGGATTGTTACCAAAATACCTAAGGTCAATATAGTGACAGCTATGGTATGTAATAGATCCAAAGCCATACTAAGCAAGCACCATGAACTGCATACCCAATACAAATAAAGGTGCAGCTGCCGTTAAGCTATCGATACGATCGAGGACTCCGCCATGCCCCGGTAACAGCTGACTACTATCCTTAATGCCTCGATGGCGCTTCAACATACTCTCAAACAAGTCACCTAACACCGATATTAAGCCGGTTATAAATGCCAGAACCGCCAATAGAATCAACTGGGATAATTCATAGCCTAGAATGAGCGCATATGACACAGCAATAAGCAGGCACGCAAATAGCCCGCCATACAAACCTTCTCGAGTTTTCCCTGGACTAACATCTGGAGCCAATTTTGTACGCCCAAAACGCTTACCCGTAAAGTAAGCCCCGACATCAGCACCCCAAACCAAAAGAAATAACAGCAGTATCAACAAATCACCGCCATCGACTGCCTTCATACTGACAAATGCAAACCAGCATGGAAGCAAAACTACAAATCCAATTAACGCCCGAGCAAAACGACTTCCCCATCCAGATATCGCTGGATACCTAATGACTGCATAAAGAGCAAAGCACCAAAATAAAACGGCAAACTGTAGAACTATATTACTTGAAATACTCGGTAGATAGTAATGCGCTAACGCTACCAGCACCGCAGCAACCACAACATAAGCCCAGCGTTCTTTGGTGGATTGATAACCAGATAGATTTGCCCACTCCCAGGCAGCCACAAGAATGACAGCATCCATCAAATACACGAAACCAGAGAAGGGAAGCCCAAAAACTCCCAACAGCGCCAAAGGAGCCAAAATAGCTGCTGTAATCAATCGCTGCTTAAGCATTTCCAGCCTCAACTTGCTCACTTGTTCGCCCGAATCGACGCTGGCGACTGCTAAAATCATGGATAGCTGTCAGCAAATGCGTTTTATCAAAATCTGGCCAATAAGCATCAGAGAAGTACAATTCGGTGTAAGCGAACTGCCATATCAAGAAATTACTAATACGCTTTTCACCGCCTGTACGTATACACAAATCAGCTTCAGGTAGTTCGGCTAATGACACATCCGATGAAAACAGCTCTTCAGTAATATCATTAACTGATAATTCATTATTTACACAGCGCTCAGCTATACTCTTCGCCGCTGAAACTATGTCCCATCGCCCACCATAATTGGCGGCCACATTAAGCTGCAGGCCTGTACATTCGGCCGTCATAGTTTCAACTTTTTCAATCTTTTTCTGCAATGAACTACTAAATGCGGTTTTATCACCAATAACGCGTAAGCGAATATTGTTTTTCAGAAGCTTCTTAGACTCACGATCTAAAGCCAGCTTAAACAACTCCATCAACCCACGAACTTCCAACGGGGGACGTTTCCAGTTTTCAGAACTAAAGGCAAAAAGAGTCAGAACCTCGACACCCGATTCGATACAGCCCTCAATCGTGGAACGAACACAATCGACGCCAGCCTTGTGACCCGCGAGCCCAGGCAGATGGCGCTCTTTTGCCCAGCGGTTATTACCGTCCATAATAATTGCAATATGGCGGGGAGCGTTTTTCACTGAATTGGAGAGGTTATTAGTAGATTTCATGCATAAATTCAGCGGCACTTTGCAGCACCGCTGCTTCGATCAAATTTCCATTAGATCTTTCTCTTTTTGTTCCAAAAGCACATCAACTTCTGCAACAAACTTATCCGTAATTTTCTGAATCTGATCTTCGCCGCGGCGTAGATCGTCTTCAGTGATCTCCTTCTCTTTTAGAAGATCTTTCAAATCGCCATTCTCATCACGACGAATATTACGAATTGAGACACGAGCACTCTCAGCTTCCTGGCGTGCCTGTTTTATATAGCCTTTACGCGTTTCTTCAGTCAAAGGAGGCATCGGAACACGAATATTCTCACCCGCCGTTGCTGGATTAAGGCCTAAATTAGAGGTCATGATTGCTTTTTCAATCACTGGAACCATAGGCTTTTCCCATGGAATAATTGATAAAGTACGACCATCTTCAACTGAGATATTAGCAACCTGACTCAGCGGAACATTAGATCCGTAATAAGGAACCTGAACCCCTTCCAAAATACTTGGGTGGGCTCGACCTGTACGAATCTTTTTAAAATTAGTGACAAGAGCATCCAAGCTCTTTTGCATACGTTCAGCAGCATCCTGAGTCATTTCATTCAGCATATTTTTCTCCAACCGTTTCGCTACTATCAATCAAAGTGCCTTCACCACCGCCAACAACCATATTGGCTAAAGCACCTGGCTTATTCATATTAAACACACGGATCGGCATATCATGGTCACGCGTCAAACAGATCGCTGTAAGATCCATTACACCCAACTGCTGATCCAATACCTCATCAAAACTAAGATGCAAGTAACGACGTGCTTTAGGGTCTTTTACTGGGTCAGCCGTATAAACGCCATCAACCTTTGTTGCCTTAAGCACAACATCAGCATCGACCTCAATACCACGCAAGCAAGCTGCTGAATCCGTTGTGAAAAATGGATTACCCGTGCCTGCTGCAAAAATAACAACATCACCTTGGTTTAGATAACGGATAGCATTACGTCGATCATAATGATCAACAACACCGCTCATAGGTATTGCAGACATCACGCGCGTATTGATATTACTGCGTTCTAGAGCGTCACGCATAGCAAGCGCATTCATAACGGTTGCTAGCATTCCCATATGGTCGCCAGTGACACGATCAAGACCCGCCGCATTCAATGCTGCGCCACGGAATAAGTTACCGCCGCCTATCACCATGCCAACTTGGACACCGATTCCAACCAGCTGTCCTATTTCCAAGGCCATACGGTTAAGCACATTCGAATCGATACCGAAGCTTTCTTCGCCCATTAGGGCTTCGCCGCTCAATTTGAGCAAAATACGTTTATATTTGGACTGTTTTTCAGTGGATGGCATCCGTCTATCTCCGCAAAAATTGAGATCAGGATAGTGTATCAGGAAAAGAGACGATTGCGCATGCAGAACATGCGCAATCGGAAGGATTTACAAAAATTAACCGTTTAGCTGCGCAGCAACTTCTGCAGCAAAATCAACTTCTTCAATCTCAATACCTTCACCCACTTCAATACGAGTGAAAGCTGTAACAGTTGCGCCCGCATCTTTAGCAACTTGACCAACTTTTAGCTCAGGATTCTTAACGAACGCCTGCTCTACCAAGCTATTTTCAGCCAAGAATTTATTGATACGACCAATAACCATTTTTTCAGCGATTTCAGCTGGCTTGCTAGCCATATCAGGCTGAGCAAGAATAATTTCTTTCTCTTTCTGAACTGTTTCAGCAGGCATATCTTCTTTGCTAACAACCTGCGGATTAACCGCAGTAACATGCATAGCGATATCTTTAGCAGTCTCTTCGTTACCGCCTTCTAGCTGAACAATTGCAGCGATCTTCTTATTGCTATGAACGTAAGCGCCAACAACACCACCCTCAACAACAAACAAACGACGAACACCAATGTTCTCGCCGATCTTCTGAACTAATGCATCACGCGCATCAGTCAGTTCACCCGCCATTAGCGCTGCAACATCTGTAGATTTAGCAGCAAATGCTTTCTCAAGAACAACATCAGCAAACGCAAGGAAACCCTCATCACGTGCCGCGAAGTCTGTCTCAGAGTTAACCTCAACACCAACAGCATAGCTATTGTCTTCAGCAACCTTGATTACTACAACACCTTCAGCAGCAGTACGGCCAGCTTTCTTAGCTGCCTTCATGCCTGAAGCTTTACGTAGCTCTTCAATTGCTTTTTCTACATCGCCTTCAGTACCCTGAAGTGCTTTTTTACATTCCATCATGCCCAAACCAGTACGGTCGCGCAGTTCCTTAACCATTACAGCGGAAATCTTCGCCATTATCGATACCCCTAATAAATTGTCGTGGGTTATTCAAAAATCCAAAAAAGGGGGCCAAGCCCCCTCTTATAAATCAAAGAGAATAAATAACTGTTTTTACAGTTAAATTACTCAGCCGCAGCTGGAGTCTCTTCAACTTCTACAAATTCATTCTTGTCGCCAGCGCCTGTATCTGAACCTTCAACACATGCATCTGCAGCAGACTTAACATAAATCTGAATAGCACGAAGTGCATCATCGTTACCAGGGATAACAACATCAATACCGTCTGGGTTGCTGTTAGTATCAACAACACCAATAACTGGGATACCTAGCTTATTAGCTTCGTTTACAGCGATACGCTCGTGATCAACATCGATTACGAACAAAGCATCAGGCAAACCGCCCATCTCTTTGATACCACCGATTGAACGCTCAAGCTTTTCCATTTCACGCTGACGCATCAACGCTTCTTTTTTAGTAAGCTTTTCAAACGTACCGTCTGAACTCTGTGATTCAAGATCACGAAGACGACGGATAGACTGACGAATAGTCTTATAGTTAGTCAGCATACCACCCAACCAGCGGTGGTTTACATATGGCATTTTAGCGCGAGTAGCTTCTTCTTTGATGATTTTGCTAGCTGCACGTTTAGTACCAACAAACAGAACTTTGTTCTTGTTTGATGCCATGTTTTCAATGCTTTCCAATGCACCATTAAGAGCAGGTAGTGTGTGCTCTAGGTTGATGATATGGATCTTGTTACGAGCACCGAAAATGAATTTAGACATTTTCGGGTTCCAGTAACGAGTCTGGTGACCGAAGTGAACGCCTGCTTTAAGCAGGTCACGCATAGTAGTTTGAGCCATTATATTTCCTAATATAGTTTGGGTTAGACCTCCACGAACCCCAACATTCAACCCTAAGGCACCCTGAATATTGTGTCGGCACGTGTGTGATATATTTGCTTATGCAAATTGAGCGCGGATTTATACCATAACCGCAGTTATAGATAAAGCTTATTTCTCTTAACCGCACATGATTGATACAATCCCCTCCAATATTTTTTACACGCTGTATAAAAAGAATTTAAAGGACATAATCCGTAGCTATGAGCATCAAAATCAAAACTCCTGAAGAAATTGAAAAAATGCGCGTTGCTGGCCGCCTTGCCGCCGATGTTTTAGTTATGATTGAACCCTTCATCAAGACAGGGGTTACAACCAACGAACTAAACCAGATCTGTCATGACTATATAGTTAACGAACAACAAGCCATCCCAGCTCCGCTTAACTACCACGGTTTCCCTAAATCTATCTGCACATCAGTCAACCAAGTCGTTTGCCACGGCATCCCAAACGACAAAGCCCTGAAAAGCGGCGACATGATCAATGTTGACATTACCGTCATTAAAGATGGCTATCACGGTGATACCAGTAAGATGTTTTTTGTAGGCAAAGAACTACCCCACGCCACTAGACTGGCTGAAGTCACACTAGAATGTATGTACCGCGGCATCCGTCTTGTAAAACCTGGCGCCCGCCTTGGTGATATAGGCCAAGCAATACAAACCTATGCAGAACAAAATCACTACACTGTCGTTCGTGAATATTGTGGTCACGGAATAGGCGCAGAATTTCATGAGGAACCACAAGTATTACATTATGGAAAAGCAGGCACTGGCGAAATTTTAGAAGAAGGTATGATCTTCACTATCGAGCCTATGATTAATGCAGGAAAACGCCAGGTAAAGCTATCAAAGAAGGACGGCTGGACTGTCGAAACGGCTGACCGCCGCCTCTCTGCTCAGTGGGAACACACCATCTTAGTCACATCAGACGGTTATGAAATATTAACCCTTCGCCCTGATGACACTATTTAATTATCAATTACTGTACTAACACATTGCGGATAACGTACTAATGCCGACCACACTGCATCAACAACTTGCTGAAGAAGAGATCATCAACCTCTCTGACTTTGAATTACAGCTTGCCAACGCGGCCTCCACACTACCAGTTTATAAAGAGGCCTTAGGCAAGATCAAAGAAAGTTTAGATGAACGCTTTAAGGACGGCGACGACATCCGCAAACTTGTTTACGGTCGCGCATGGGAAATTGATCGTATTTTACAGACAGCCTGGGCTCAATTTAATTGGCCCGAGGGCAAAATTGCACTTATCGCTGTAGGCGGCTATGGACGAGGCGAACTCCACCCACACTCAGATATAGATCTATTGATACTACTGAGCGACGATTTAGACGCAGAAAACCACCACGATTCAATTAGCGGCTTTCTTACTCAATTATGGGATATGAATCTAGATATAGGTTCCAGCGTACGCACCATAAGCGAATGCTACAAAGAAGCCCAAAATGACATAACCATTGCCACTAATTTAATAGAATCAAGAACACTCACAGGGAATGACCAACTCCACACAGAGATGTACAACAAAGTAACCTCTGAAGATGCCTGGTCTGACAAAGAGTTCTTTATTGCTAAATTAAATGAACAAAAAGAACGACACAAGAAAACCAATAACACTGAGTACAACCTAGAACCTAATCTTAAGAACTCCCCTGGCGGCTTACGTGATCTCCAAACAATCGGTTGGGTTGCAAAGCGACATTTCGGTTCCACCTACATCCGCGATCTTGTTGCAGACGGTTTTCTGACCGAACCCGAACTGGAGATATTAAACAAAGGTGAACTGTACCTCTGGTCAGTTCGTTATGCGCTTCACATGATCTGTAACCGTAGGGAAGATAGGTTACTGTTTGACCACCAACGCTCACTTGCAGAATTCTTTGGCTATACAGATGAAGATGGCAAGCTTGCGGTTGAGCAATTCATGAGTAAATACTATCGAATTGCAATGGCAATGTCTGAGTTCAACGGCATACTTCTGCAGCATTTCGATGAAGCAATTCTTCGAGCAACCGAAAAACCAAACATTCAACCTTTAAACAATCGTTTCCAAATACATAACGATTTTATAGAGCTCACACGCGAAGACATTTTCGAGAAGAAACCCTTTGCTCTTATGGAGCTATTCGTTCTATTAGCGCAAAACCCTCAAATAAAAGGTGTTCGCGCCTCAACAATCCGCCTTATTCGAGACAATCGACACAGGATCGACGACGATTTCCGAAAAGACATCCGTAATACCAGCTTATTCATGGAGCTATTACGCTGCCCAGAAAGCGTATCAACCCAGCTTTCACTAATGACCCGCTACGGCATCTTAGGCAGGTATTTGCCCGCATTTGGCAATATTATAGGCCAGATGCAGCACGACCTATTCCACATATACACGGTCGATGCACATACAATGAAAGTCATACAAATGTGTCGTCAATTTAGACACAATGAATATCGAGAAGAGTTCCCTATCGCACACAGGATAGTAAACCAACTACCAAAAATTGAGCTCCTCTATATTGCAGCACTATTCCATGATATTGCCAAAGGACGCGGCGGAGACCACTCTGAACTCGGCGCGACTGACGCTCTAGAGTTTTGCGAACAACACCATCTAGGCAAATGGGATAGCCATCTTGTTGCATGGCTTGTACAAAGTCACCTTCTGATGTCAATGACGGCTCAACGCAAAGACATCTCAGACCCTGACGTCATTCACACATTCGCCAAACAGGTTCGTGATGTTCTGCATTTAGATTATCTCTACGTACTAACAATTGCCGATATTAACGCAACCAACCACACGCTATGGAATAGCTGGCGTGCCACGCTAATGCGTAAGCTCTACACAGAAACAAAACGCGCACTGCGCCGCGGGTTAGAAAACCCAATAAACAAAGAAGACCGCATTGAGCAGATACAACATGAAGCTATGGCTATTCTTAAACGCCAAGGATTAGAGCTCGAAGACTTCAATCCTTTATGGTCATCAATTGGAGAGGAATATTTTCTACACGAAACAGCTCAGAGTATTGCAGAGCATACAAAGGCCATCATCGAACACGGAAAAATAGATGAACCTTTAATTCTGATAAGACAAACATCTCACCGTGTATTTGAAGGCGCGACTGAGATTTTCATCTACAGTAAAGATATCGACAATCTCTTCGCGGCGACTGTTGCCGCAATGGACCAGCTCCACCTCAACATTCAGGATGCTCGTATTATCGTTACAGAAAGCGGAGAGGCGTTAAATACATATACCGTTCTATCTGACGATAACACCCCTCTATCAGAAAACCCTGAA
The DNA here is from genome assembly GCA_002435145.1 of Neptuniibacter sp. UBA6509. Lineage (GTDB taxonomy): Bacteria > Pseudomonadota > Gammaproteobacteria > Pseudomonadales > Balneatricaceae > Neptuniibacter. The sequence continues at coordinate 28,209 of DJLT01000092.1, read as the reverse complement.
CAGCTGTCGCAGATAAAACAAATACTGATTGATGAACTTGATGACCCAGACGATTACCCCGATATAATCCAACGCCGTATTCCACGCCAGATGAAGCTATTCACAACGCCAACTCAGGTTTATTTAAGTAATGACCCTACACTGCATCAGACAGTATTGGAGGTCATCACACCTGACAGACCCGGCTTACTCGCCCGCGTAGGCGGTATATTCTCTGAACACAATCTATCCGTGCGAAAAGCCAAAATCGCCAGCGTTGGCGAAAAAGTAGAAGATTTCTTTTTTATTACAGATCAAACAGGCTCACCCATTGCTGACCCAGCACTATGCCAAACCTTACAAGACAAAATATGTCTTCAGCTAGATGAAAATATAGAGCTTGAAAAAACTTAACGGATACTACGAGGACACTATGGATAAAAATAAGCAAAACGAGATAGAAGCAGCCGTATTTCGCCGTCTTTTAGATCATCTAGACAATCGCAAAGACGTACAAAATATTGATCTTATGATTCTTGCAGGATTCTGCCGTAACTGCCTTAGCAAATGGTACAAGGCTGAAGCAGAACAAAGAGGTGAAGATGTCGACTATGATGCAGCTCGAGAACTTGTTTATGGTGAATCTTACGATAGCTGGAAAGAAAAATACCAACAAAAGGCTACACCAGAGCAGCTAGCAGCCTTTGATGCGATCCAAAAGAAGTAATTTAGCTTTACTGACTGATCCAGGCGCGCTGCACCTGGTTCAGATCAACTTCCATCGTTGTTGCATAAGTATCTTCCTGAACAGGGAACGTTTTTACTACTCTTGCCCCACGAACAATTCCTGATACCGCTGTTTTAAATTGATCACTCTGCAAAATCATATCTTGCACCGTTGTTGTACCAAACATGTACTGCCCATGCACAACACCCGCAAGCTCTTGATAGGCACGAAGTTTAGACGCCCTCATCGCCATTAACACTTTATGCTGGCGAGTCTGACCAGGCTGCAAGCTGATAGGCGCATAACCCGTCGCGCGAACCCAATTAGGCTCTTTAGGCTCCTCCACACTCGGTGGTAAATTAATATCAGGCAAAGCCTCAACAATCTCAACTGTCGATTCAACAACAGTTTCGCATCCCTGTAACACCAACAATGAAGGCATTAACAAACAAAAAGCAACACACTGAAGAGGCTTGCGAATAATATTTTTAATCATTTTATCTACCTACAGGCCCGCCGCGATTTTCAATAATAAGCCCCTGATTTAGTGCTTCAAGTGGATTATAACCAGGAATCCCACCTTCTAAACGCTCATTTGATATATGTGACTGACCAGAAGCCAACACTTGCCTTGTCGTCGTATCAATAACCCGTGCATTTATAACCAAACCATCGGAGTGTTGAGCATAGGTACCCGTTACCAAAAAATATATTTTATAACGCGTACGCAAACCCGATAAGTTCTGCTTCGAGATAGGCTGCTTGGTTGATGTAGTTAAACCCGCAGCCCGATAATCAACAAGGTTATAACCATGCTGCTGCAACTGATAGATAAACCCCTGTTCAATTCTTTCACCGAAGCGCCCCACCTTTCTTTCGTTATGCAAGTTCGAGAAAGGTATTACTGCAACAGGGAAGCGCTTAACTCGATTCTGCTGCAATCCTGCGGTCATCTGAACCGCCATCTGCGCCACGGCTTCACTTAATGGATCTAAACCATTGGGTAGCCCCTCAACTTGAACGACCTGACGCTGAACCATCGCTTGCTCTTTTTCAAGCAACGCTTTCTTTTCTGCTATATGAGCTTCTTCTAGCTTATTAAGCTGTGCAATCACCTCAGGACTCATACTTTCAATATGAACTTTCTCAGGCATCTCATCCTGGGTATTACGCTGTTGCATGCATCCGCCTAAACAGCAAATCAACAACAAGAGTAAAGTATTTTTCATCCTGATATCCAAAACTCAAAGGTTAAGCCCGACAATCTAACATAATCATCAAAGCATAGGGAGTATGCTCAAACCGTTTACAATAGCCACACAATAAAATACTGTTCTGAAATCAGTGACATATTCATCACCTTCTTTTAATAATCGGTCATTTGGCAAATATGTTTAATAAAGCGCTCACATTTTTTATCGCTACTCTCTGCTGGCTCACCTCCACCGCGGCCTTTGCTGTTGTCGTTGAAGCTGAAGGAGTGGCCATTATTATGAACAAAGATATCGTTTCAGCACGGGAAGCTGCGATACGAGATGCGTCCCAACAAGCATCAATGCAGGCAGCGGTTTATATTTCAAGCAGCCAAGTGGTGAGAGACGGCATCTTAGCAATAGACAACATGCAGATCAGCACATTAGGCCAAGTCTCTGATATAGAAGTAGTAAGTGAGAAAATCATTGGTTCCACACTACACGTACGCATCAAAGCCAATGTACTTATTGATGAAGGCTGCAGCAACGGCAATAACAATCAGTACAAAAAAACCATAGCGTTAGCCGGGTTTCCATTGATTAAACCGTCACAAGCTAGTTTAGGTGGATTGCATAACATTAGCAGCGAACTACCCACTATGCTTGGACAGTCATTCAACTCATCGGGCAACGCAATTGCTCTTGACGCTGGCCGAATCAATCTACACCCTAATCCCATCCAAGCAAGTACATCACAACTCGATGATGGCACTCTGACAAGCATGCTAAGCACTATCGGCCAACTGGACGTAAACTATGTTATTTCAGGTGTCATCCGTGATATTTCAATGATAGATCCCCGGACTCACGCAGAAACTGATTACTTCCTAGATCTATATAATAAGCTCGATTACAAAAGTAAGCGGCACTTGAGAAATTTTGAAATTGATCTTTTTATACATGATGGTTTTTCAGGCCAGCTAGTTAGTCAAAAACATTACCAAACCATGGGGCTATGGAATTTAGACCGCACCATCTCGACAGGCTTTGCTACGGGACAGTTCGCAAAACAAGACTATGGCCAAAAGGTCAAAACACTGCTTAGCAAAATATCAAAAGAACTCACAACAGATCTAAAATGCGAGCCTTTTACTGCCAGAATCACACGCATAAACGACCGCACTGTCTGGATTAATGCTGGCAAGCAACAAGGACTTAAGCGCGGTGACAAACTCACAATCTACCGCCGCTCAACATTCTTCACACCTCAAATGCATGCAAAGACCGAACTCACCAATACTCAGCAAACACTGATTATTGATAACGTTCAAGCAGGTATCGCTTCTGGAAATCTTAGCAGTGCAGCGGCATCTAATAACATTCGCACAGGGGATTTAGCGATTGCTCGCTGATACAGCCATGAAAAAAGGGGCATAAAGCCCCTTACAAATAAATTCTTTCGACAAATTAATATTAACGACGGGTGCCACTAATATTAATTTCTACTCGACGGTTCTGTGATCGCCCTGCAGATGATTTGTTATCTGCTACTGGATAACGTTCACCATAACCCCGTGTATTAATACGAAGCTGTGCGATACCTGAGCCTACCAAATAATCACCCACACGAGCAGCACGTCGCTCCGACAACTGCTGGTTATATTCGAAAGAACCGGAACTATCAGTAAAGCCATCAACATTAAGTTCGGTTTTATCAAACTTAATCAAAACCTTAGCTACAGAATCCAGCACTGGATAAAAGTTACTTGCCACTCGATCAGAATCTGTCGCAAATGTAATATTGCCTGGCATGATTAAACGAATAGAATCACCTATACGCTCAACCTGAACACCTGTACCTTGAAGTTCTTGACGCAACAAAGCTTCTTGCTGATCCATGTAGTAGCCAATACCCCCACCTACTGCACCACCAACAATAGCGCCGGTTAAAATACCTTTATCTCGATCACCATCACTAGAAACCGCAGCACCCAATACAGCACCAGCAATCGCGCCAATGCCTGCTCCTTTTGTTGTATTACCGACTTTTTGTTCTCCCGTGTATGGATCAAGAGTTTGACACCCAGACAAAAGAACACCAGCAACACAAACTGCGAACAGCTTTTTCATAACTAACTCCAAAGAAATGACTATAGCCTAAATAATAACCCTACCGAGGCTTAATAAACACTGACTAAAAAACAATTAAACAAATAAACAACTTCTTGCTAGTCAGTCATGCGAAACACCGATAAAATAATGGCAATATTTCGAGCTGCACAGTTTTCCATATGCTCAATAGATCTATTTACCGTTAGCTAACTGTAGTTTTACCCGTCATAGAGGAGCTTCAATTGTCTCAACTTCCTGTCATTGTTGGTTTTGGTGGTATTAACCCCGCAGGACGAGCGTCTTTCCATCATGCTTATCGTCGACTGATCATTGATAAGCTTGATACTCATACACGCCAAGAGACGTTAACTGATCTTGCCATTTTAACAGGGCTAGCAACGGGTTCGAATGGGAACTACCTAAATCAGGATGGTCAAGAGTGCAGCGCGACAGACCTAATACAAGAATTACAAACTCAGCTTCTTAGCAACACACTCATTCGACGTATTGAAAAAAGCTGTTTTGATGTAGATAAAGTGGTATTCAACAAAGCCGCCTGCCTCAACTTTGGCGAAAATAAATTAAATTTCCGCCTAAGAAAAAGGCAGATGCCACAAAATATTCCTGAAAGCTGGGAAGTTAAAGAAACAGCGCCGGGTCAATTTGATATACAAGTATCAAATCATATGGATGTCATCATCCCTGACACTAAGAAGGCCCCCGTACAAGCGGCAGGTCAACTTCCTAGCGGCTTTGAACCCGGAAAACTGTATCAGTCTCGCAACCACCCACGAAATCTACAGATGACTGTTTTTGCAGCTTCTGATGCGATATCTTCCTGCGGTATACCTTTTGAAACGATCGCAAATAGCGTAGCTCCTGATAAGATAGCAGTTTACGCAAGCAACTCTATCGGCCAGTTAGACGACTATGGTTTTGGCGGACTCACAAAATTCCCTTCTCTAGGTAAACGCACAACATCGAAACAGATGCCTCTAGGCTACGCCCAAATGCCCGCAGATTTCGTCAACGCCTACATTTTAGGCAATGTCGGCACAACGGGAGGCTCACTAGGTGCCTGCGCCACATTCCTCTATAACTTAAGAAGCGGTGTAAACGACATACGTTCAGGCAGACGCAAAGTTGTATTGGTGGGCGGTAGCGATTCCCCTGTCACACCTGAGATCATTGAAGGCTTCCGCGCTATGGGCGCGCTAGCTGAAGATAAAGACCTGCTCGCACTGGATAAACTATCCGAATTAACAGATGACGACTATCGCAAAGCTTGCCGCCCATTTGGCAACAACTGTGGTTTTACGATAGGTGAGAGCAGCCAATTCACACTATTGATGAGTGATGATTTAGCAATAGAGTTAGGTGCAGACATCTACGGCGCTGTTCCTGAAGTATTTGTTAATGCAGATGGGCACAAAAAATCCATTTCAGCACCGGGGATCGGCAACTACATCACGCTAGCTAAATCGGCCTCACTTGTACGCAATATGCTAGGTAAAGAATCCCTACAACAGCGCAGTTTTGTTCAAGCGCACGGAACCAGTACTCCACAGAATAGAGTCACTGAATCCCATGTTATCAATGAGACAGCTAAAGCTTTTTCTATTCAAAACTGGCCTGTTGCGGCGATTAAATCTTATATCGGCCACTCCCAAGGAACAGCCGGTGGCGATCAACTAAGCAGCTCTCTTGGGACATGGAAGTACGGCTATATACCTGGAATTTTAACCACTCCAGAATTTGCTAGCGACGTACACCAAAGCAACCTATTTTTCAGCAATCAACACATAGAAGTTGGCAGCACAGGTATGGATTCGGTCTTTCTAAACTCGAAAGGCTTCGGAGGCAACAATGCATCCGCAGCGGTAATCGCCCCCCATATTGTCAAAAGCATGCTACAAAAGCGTTATAGCAAGTCTGAATGGCAAACCTATGAAACAAAGCTAGAAACAACTAGGCAAGTTGCCAATGCCTATGACCAGAGCGCTATTCGCGGAGAAGCTAAACCTCTCTACCTTTACGACCATAATGTGCTTCAAGGGGAAGATTTACATATAAGCGATAAAGAGATAACGCTGCCAGGTTATGACAACCCAATAAATCTAGATGTTGAAAATCCGTTTGATGATATCTGCTAACTATACTTACAAGGAAATGGCTATGCGCTCGCTTCTCGTTCTCTCATTAATTTTCGGCTTAAGTGGCTGCCTAAGCATGGACAGTATAACGCCAAGTCCAAAGGCACCTAGAGACACTAGCTACTACCTAATTGATACTCAATTTCGTCTTTTCTGCCAAGGAAACACTAAGCGTTGTGCAGATATGACAAAAATAGTTTCTTCTCGTGCACAACTAAGACCGATAGAAGCAACATACAATACAACAGTCAAAGGCCCAAATTATCCTGTATCACTCATGAGAATGCTGATGAATCCGGCAGACAAAAGCTACAGCTCAAACCCTGTTGGCAAAGATGGCCGCTATTTTAAAATCCCAAGTAATGATAAAACAGATGTCGCTTGGGAAACGCTTATCGGCATACAGGACAACCTATTTTCTTCTGGCAGCTAATAGCAAAGCGGGTTATAAATCTAGAAGCTTAGACGCTTGCAAAGAGGTTGCAGAAGCAACCTCTTGTAATGAACACCCCTTCAGTTCGGCAATCACTTGAGCCACCTCTTTGACACGAACAGGCCTATTAGGCTCACCTTGATACCCGCTTAAAGGCATATCTGGCGCATCCGTCTCCAAAACAAAAGAATCTAGCGGAAGTTCTGTGACTATATGCCTAAGCTTTTTAGCACGTTCGTAAGTAACGGTGCCACCCAGCCCCAATTTAAAGCCTAACGCCAAATACTGTTTCGCCTGCTGTTCACTGCCAGAAAAGGCATGAACAATCCCTCCGGAGGAAAGCTTGTATTGCCGCAACTGCTTAAGCACCTGATCATGAGCTTTGCGTACATGAAGTAAAACCGGTAAAGAGAACTGAGCCGCAAGATCTAGCTGGGATTGAAAGAAAAATAGCTGTTTTTCAATATCCGCATCTGCAATGAACAGGTCTAAACCTATCTCTCCCACAGCACAACCCCCACCAGAGGACAAGGACTCCTCAAGCCGATCTAGATCTGATTCTAAATGCTTATTTAAAAAACAGGGATGCAGCCCTAAAGCGGTATGAATAGAGAGGTATGAAGAAGATAACTGCTGAATAACATGCCAATCACTAGCCACAACGCCCGGTACTACGATATCAGTAACACCTTGCAGCGCAGCTTCACGAGCAAGCTCGTCACGACATAAATCGAACTGAGAAAAGTTTAAATGACAATGGCTATCAATAAATTGCATACAGGAAGGGTAAAACGTAGAGGGTCTGACTGCAAGCAGCCAAACCCTCGAAGCAAGGCTACTTAGTGTTCTCGCGTCGCTCTAAATGCCACGTCAGGCCAGCGTTCTTCCGCTAAACTAAGGTTAACGCGAGTAGGCGCCAGATAAGTCAACAAACCGCTGCCATCTATTGCGAGATTATCGTGATTCTTCTTCTCGAAATCCGCAAGCATTTTGTCATCATCGCACTCAGCCCAGCGTGCCGTCTGAACGCTAATAGGTTCATACTTACATTCAACCTTGTACTCATCCTTCAAGCGAAAAACCACAACATCAAACTGTAATTGACCCACCGCACCAAGAATTAGATCGTTATTTTTGAACGGCTGGAAGAGCTGAACTGCCCCCTCTTCAGAAAGCTGCTTCAAACCTTTCTGTAGCTGTTTCATTTTAAGGGGATCAAGCGGTCTAACTCGCCTAAACATTTCCGGTGCAAAGTGTGGGATGCCCGTAAATTTAAGGTCTTCACCTGCCGTAAAAGTATCACCAATCTGGATAGTACCGTGGTTATGCAAACCAATAATATCGCCAGACCATGCCTCTTCTACATTTTCACGATCACCGGCAATAAACGTGACCGCATCGGCAATCTTTACATCCTTATTGATACGACTATGACGCATCTTCATGCCTTTACTGTATTTACCTGAACAAATACGCATAAAAGCAATACGGTCTCGATGCTTAGGATCCATATTTGCTTGGATCTTAAAAATGAAACCACTAAATTTTTCTTCAGCAGGCTCTACTGTGCGCGTAACCGCTTGACGAGAAATAGGTGCCGGAGCCCACTTAACAAAATCATTAAGCATCTCTCTTACACCGAAATTTGCTAAAGCCGTTCCAAAAAATACCGGCGTAAGCTTACCTGCAAGAAAAGCTTCTTGATCATACTCGTGCGTTGCGCCACGAACTAACTCAACCTCTTCGATGAAATCGTCATACACTTCACCCAATAGCTCTTTAGCCTCTTCACTTTCCAACCCCTGAACTCGAACATCTGCAGGAATGGTATGACCTTGCCCCGGCTGGAAAACATGGATCGTATCGGTATAAAGGTTGTAAATCCCTTTAAAACGCGGCCCCATTTCAATCGGCCAAGTGATAGGCGCAGCTTCGATCTTTAAAACTTCTTCGATCTCGTCCAGCAGTTCAATAGGATCACGAATCTCACGATCGACCTTGTTCACAAAGGAGAAAATAGGCGTATCACGCAGACGACAAACTTCCATTAATTTAATGGTTCTTGCCTCAACACCCTTCGCGCCATCAACAACCATCAACGCGGAATCTACAGCCGTTAGAGTACGGTAAGTATCCTCTGAGAAATCCTCATGTCCTGGTGTATCAAGCAAGTTAACCATACGATCATTATATGGAAACTGCATAACGGAGGAGGTAATCGAAATACCACGCTCCTGCTCCATCGACATCCAGTCGGATGTTGCATGTCGGTCACTTTTCTTGCCTTTTACTGTGCCCGCTTGCTGGATTAACTGCCCAAACAACAACAGTTTTTCAGTGATCGTGGTTTTACCCGCATCCGGGTGGGAAATAATCGCAAAGGTACGGCGCTGGTTAACTTCTTCTTGCAGGATACTCATCGGTATAAATCGTGTAGAGAGAAAGAAGCGGGCATTATACTCTTACTGTAAAAAATTACCTCAACTGCGACATTTTGCCTCGCCAGATATCCACCGTCGTGAGGTATAATCCCTGCATGGCCAATCATCGCGATAATTTACTACAGCTTTCTTATATACGTACTGTCACACTGTTCGGACAGTGCTTGGCTGTTATCTTTGCTATCTATGGTTTAGAAGCCGACTTAGATATTTGGAAAGTGGGCCCGACTCTCTGCGTTTTAGCTATCCTAAACTTTATTACTTACGCGCGCCTTTTCTCTCCTTGGCCTGTCACTGAACCTGAATTCTTTACTCAACTCATTGCTGACATGTCTTTATACGGCGCCTTACTCTTTCATATGGGAGGCGCAACAAACCCTTTTATATTCTTACTCTTAGTCCCCCTTATCATTGCATCCGCCACTTTATCCAAGCGCTATATATGGCTAGTTTCAGCCATGGTCGTCGCAATATATAGCTCACTTCTCTTTTATTATGAGCCTTTAATTAGACTCAGCGATAGCCACCAGCATCGCATCATGGAGCTATTTGATATCCATATCTTAGGTATGTGGATAAATTTCCTTTTGACCGTTTTAGTCGTCACCTATTTTATTGTCAGAATGCGCCAATCAATGCAGCGCCAACAAGATCGACTTGAACAAGAGCGAGAGAAGCATATTCAAGACCAACAGCTACTTTCTCTGGCGACAATGGCAGCTGGAACCGCCCATGAATTAGGCACCCCCTTAAGCACGATGCAAGTGCTGCTAAAAGAACTTGAATATGAACACGCTGACAATCTGGACTTACTGGAAGACCTCCAGCTGCTTCATCAGCAAACAGAAGTCTGCTCTCAACGTCTAAAGCAGATGGCTCAAAGCGTTAAAGAAGAGCAGATGACAACCCAATGGCTAGATGCAACAGCGCTTATCCAAGACACCATTGAACAGTTTTTACTGCAAAGGCCTGAGGTTACTTATACTTTTTCCGTGCTCCCTTCAGATACCCCTCCTCCTGTAAACTGCACTACATCATTACGTCAATCGCTACTTAACCTTCTAAATAACTCGGCAGATGCGGAACCTAAAAATATAAAAATAGAATTAGATTGGGACCCGCAACAAGTTTACTTCCGAATTCATGATCAAGGGGCGGGCATAAGCCTTGAGCAAAGCGACAATATAGGTAAACCTTTTATTACTACCAAAGGAAAAGGCTTAGGTATTGGTTTATTTCTTACAGCAACAACACTGGCCCGCTATGACGGTGATGTACGATTATACAACCACCCTGATGGCGGTACGTTAACTGAAGTCACTCTTCCTATAAGGCAAAAAACATAATGAAACGATTTCTAATTGTTGACGATGATCCCGCCTTCACTCGCGTCCTTTCTAGAGCAATGACACGTAGAGAATTTGAAGTACAAGTTGCCCGTAGCGTACAAGAGGCTGAGCAAACTATTGAAGATTGGCTACCTGACTTTGCAACCGTCGATTTAAAAATGGAAGACAGCTCCGGACTTAGCTTAATACCTCATCTAAGGTCAGCTAACCCGGCAATGCGTATTCTCATGCTTACAGGCTACGCGAGCATCGTGACGGCTGTCGAAGCCATAAAGCTTGGTGCGACTCAGTACTTACCAAAACCAGCAGATGCGGATCAAATACTCGCAGCGCTCAACCAAGTAGATGCCAATGCCGATATTGAAGTGACTGAGCAACCCATGTCAGTAAACAGACTAGAATGGGAACACATTCAAAAAGTACTTAATGAGCATGATGGCAACATATCTGCTACCGCACGCGCTTTAGGCATGCACCGCAGAACACTGCAAAGAAAACTAGCTAAACGCCCAGTGAAACGTTAGGTACAGAGAAGATATTAAGCGCCTGTCAGTACGATTTATTGCTCATCTATATAGCTTTTTGCCTCAAAACTTCTAACCCAATCAGGATGAAAAACCAGCATTCCCGTCAAGAAAATCCCGTTCATCAGTCCCTCTGGGAACATGATTAATGGAAGGTAGCGAATATATTCTAGAAAAACTTTCTCTAAACTATAAACACCATCTAAAACCAGAACCATACTCGTTGCCAATCCAGCAACTGCGGTTGATATTCCCGCTGCAAAAAAACCACACACAAACAAAAAAACAAAAAAATTCTTTTCTAATCGTTTATCTACAAACTTACTAATCAGATGTGTTGTAGCAACAGGCAGCAATATAGAACAAACCCCATTAATGAAGAGCCCATCCCAACTCTCTTTGCCAATCAAGGCCATTCCTAACAAAACAACCGTTGCAGACAAAATCGCTAAGTCCCAACCAAATACGAGTGTCAGAACAGTCAAACCTAAAAAGTGTATTCCTAATCCTGGAGAGATCCCTGCCCTAATAGACCACATGACTGTTAACAATACCGTGGCACCAAACAACATATGCTGCAGAACACGATTAGCCAACAACACCCGCCAAGGCGCGCTTCTAACTGCACACAAAAAGATCACAGAATACACAATAGCCGTAATCACTATCCAATACCCCGATACTAACTCATTTGAAAAGCTCATAATCAAACCCCAAAATTAGCAATAAGAGTTATTTTACATTGAAGATTCTGTATGTGCGCATATGATAGTTATATAGATTAAGTTTTTGATCCATATCATGCATACTATGATAACCGCGCACTGGAGTGCCAATGAACATTCTTGTTGTCGACGATGACCGTTTTATACGCGAAATAATTAGCGCAGTAATTACTGACGCGGGCCACACCCCGATCACAGCAAGCAGAGACAATGAAGCACTCCCACTGCTTGAAAATAGCGATATCGATTTAGTTTTGACCGATGTTGAAATGCCTGGCCTAAACGGTTTTGAACTCACCCGCGAAATACGCCAACGCTACCCTAATGATTGGTTCCCTATCATATTTTTAAGCGGCCAGAGTGATGAAAAGCACTATGAAGAGGGCATAGATGCCGGTGGCGATGACTACCTAACTAAGCCTGTTAGCCCTATCGTTCTAAAAGCTAAAATTTTAGCCATGGAACGTATAGCTAATATGAAGAAGGCATTAGATTCAGCCAATTCCCGCCTTGAAAAACTCAGCACTCAAGACCCGCTAACAAAAGTCTCTAACCGTAGAGACCTAGAACAAAGCTTACTTAAAGAGTGGAAACTGCATAAACGCAAAGAAACTGAACTTGCTGTCATCATGCTTGATATTGACTTCTTCAAACCATACAACGACACCTATGGACATCAACAGGGTGATGAATGCTTAAAAAGCGTCGCTAAAGCTCTAAAGAAATGCTTACACCGCTCACACGATTTACTTGCCCGTTACGGTGGCGAAGAGTTCGCTATAGTCTTGCCTGAGACATCTCTAGACGGGGCCACACATGTAGCCAATAGAGTTATTGATAGCTTAAAGCAGTTAAACCTACCACACGAACACTCTACAGCGGCAAGCCACATAACCGTTAGCATGGGGATTAGCTCAACTAGCGCTAATTCTGAAACCCCCACGGGGTTACTCAAACAAGCGGATGACGCGCTATACCTTGCAAAAGAGAATGGTCGTAATCGAAGTGAGATCTTTAAAAATTAGAACCTATAACTGAATAACAAAGCATCTTCCCTAGCCCCATCATTTTGTGATGAGGGGTAGTACCCTTTACGCAGCCCATCCTCAACAAAGCCATAGCTGCGATACAATGAAACAGCAGCCATATTTGATTCTCGCACCTCTAGCATGAGCCGATTAACGCCCTTAGCTTTAAGGTAAACAATCGCGGTATCCAATAAAGTTCGAGCTAGGCCTTCACCTTGGCGCTCAGGGTCAACCGCTATTTGCAGAACCTCAGCCTCATCTAACACAGTAGAGATCAAAACAAAGCCTTTTAGGTCCTCATCAAAGCAACCTAACGAAAGGCCACGCGAATGATCTAACTGATTAGCAAGCTGCTGTTCTACCCAACTAGAGACAAAAGACTTTCTTTCTAGGAATAACAGAGAAGGGAGATCTTGCTGATTTAAACACCTAACTGTAAGCATTACAGTCGTTTTGTAACTAGGGGCTGAAAGTCCATCCAGATCTGTTTCTTTATACCCGATAACTGCATCGCTTCAGTTAGACTATGACTGGCTATCGCTTTAACACCCGAGCGAACCTCAAAGCTAATGCCTTTCAACTCATCTAGCCCCTCATGCCTCGCCATAACCATCTGAGCTGCAGCTTCACCAAACAACAACACCGTTTTAATATTGTGAGCTTGGAGTTCTTTAGTTAATTTATGCTGAACCGCTATCGATGCTTGATGATGCCCTTGATCCAAGGTTTTGCTTGCAAACATAGGCCAAGGCAACATAAATACTTGCCCCGTTTTCCTTTGTCCACCTAGTGCTACCACAATAGCCTGCGCCAAGGATTGATAGTTTTCAGAAAAACCACCTCCCTGCGGAGGCAAACTATCAACTACTAGATAATCACCAATATGCTGAAAAGCGAGTTTGAAGTTAGGCGTCTCAGTGTTCGCTTCAACCTCTACCGAATCAGGTGTTTCTACCGGGCTAGTCGATTGAGTAGGACTAGTCGATTGAACAGGGCGAGCCTTAGCAGCGGAAGGAATCTCTGAAGCATTATCAACTTCGCTCTCAAATAAACCTAAAGCAGCACGCGCTTGAGACATCCCTTGTTGAGCACTTTCCGGCGAGGCCTTTGTACTATTGAGTGTACGACTAAGCGCATTACTGGAAGAACCCCCTTGAGAATTACCACCCGCTGAAGGCACCGTATTTTGCTGGCCCAATGCAGCACGTGCTGAAGAGGCGCGATCGGATTCAAAAGGGATATCAGGAGCAGGATAACGAAAATCATTTACCCAATCGGCCGAAGGAGCTGCTCCGGGTAACACGGCACAAGGCAGCCAACTAGAAACGCCTAGCGCTTCTAGATATTGATGACGAAGCGTCTCCTGCTCCATGCTCACAGCCTTTTCACAACATTATGCCTTTTCACAACTTTATAACTTTCTCAAACGCTAAACCTGCGGATGTGCTTTTTGAACGTTAGCATCCAGCATATTTAGCGCGTGTATGTAAGCTTTAGCTGACGCGATAATAATGTCAGTATCAGCACCAAGCCCATTAACAATACGGCCGCCTTTCTCAAGACGCACTGTAACTTCGCCCTGAGAGTCCGTTCCTTCAGTTACCGCATTCACTGAATATATCTGCAAGCTAGCGCCAGATTCAGCAATAGATTCAATCGCCTTAAAGGCTGCATCAACGGGTCCACCACCGGTTGCTTCAGCACTTTTTTCCTCATCCCCTACTTGCATTACAATATTTGCTTTCGGCGTTTCACCCGTCTGAGAAGTTACAGATAAGCTGCTTAATTTGAACTGTTCACTATTAGCAGAAGCACGAGTATCACTTACCAGTGCAACTAAATCTTCATCAAAGATCTCATGCTTTTTATCTGCAAGTTCTTTAAAGCGTGAAAAAGCATTGTTCAATTCAAGATCAGATGAAAAAGTAGTACCAAGCTCTTCTAAACGGCTACGGAAAGCCGCACGACCTGAAAGCTTACCGAGCACCATACGATTCGTATTCCAGCCTACATCTTGCGCTGTCATAATTTCGTAAGTTTCACGATGTTTCAGAACGCCATCTTGATGAATACCTGATTCATGAGCAAAAGCATTAGCTCCCACAATCGCCTTGTTAGGCTGTACAGGGAAGCCTGTCACACTAGACACAAGACGAGAAGCTGGAACTATTTGAGTCGTATCAATATTTGTTTCTACGCCTAAAGAATCTTTACGCGTACGAATAGCCATAACAATCTCTTCTAGAGATGCATTACCCGCACGTTCTCCCAAGCCGTTAATTGTACACTCGACTTGGCGTGCACCGGCACCTACAGCAGCAAGAGAGTTCGCAACTGCCAAACCTAAATCGTTATGGCAATGTACCGAGAATATCGCTTTATCCGCATTAGGAACACGCTGTATCAATTGACTAATTGTATGAGCAAACTCACCCGGAACCGCATAGCCAACGGTATCAGGGATATTGATCGTTCTAGCACCTGCATCGATCACTTTTTCGATAATCCGGCACATAAAGTCCAATTCAGAACGGCTCGCATCTTCTAACGAAAACTCAACATCATCAATTAAGTTGCGTGCACGCGTGACAGCTTTTACCGCCTGCTCAACCACTTGATCAGGTTCCATCTGAAGTTTGTACTTCATATGAATAGGCGAAGTTGCAATGAAAGTATGAATACGACCCATCGCAGCATTTATCAACGCTTCACCTGCACGATCTATATCCGCATCTAAAGCACGTGATAATGAACATACACGACTTTCAGTAACCGCTTCAGCAATTGCTTTAACCGACTCAAAGTCTCCTGGGCTAGCAATGGCAAAACCCGCTTCGATAACATCGACACGCATTTTTTCTAACTGCTTAGCTATACGCAATTTCTCATCACGCGTCATCGATGCGCCTGGGCTCTGTTCGCCATCTCGCAAAGTTGTATCAAAAATAATTACACGATTATCATTATTCATCAGAACTGCTCCAAACCAACTCACCGACGATCAATATATACCATTATCGCCGTTCTCTTTATTCTTTACAAAACTGGATTTTAATCTTAAAAAGAAAGAGGGCTAAAAAGGGGTAACAAAAGACTATACTCAAAAAGAGAGATTATCTTTCTTCAAAAAATGCTCTATTAACTAGAAACAGCAATCTACGTTTTAACGCTACCTAATGAGCGAGTAGTTATCTCTAAATATTACACAGAACAAATACACTATAAACCTAGATTTTACGTGGTCCTCAGATGACCACCACTATAGCGCCAGAGCAGTGTTTTGCAACCTAAGTTTGCTCCTGCTCTCCACAAAAGAAGGCCGTCATGAGTAAAGAATTTGATCGTCCCGTAAACCGAAAAGGAACCGCTAGCCAAAAGTGGGAAAAGTATGGTGACAGCGACATTCTACCTATGTGGGTAGCAGATACTGATTTTATGTCTCCACCTTGCGTTATAGAAGCACTTAAAGAACGTATAGACCACGGTGTTTTTGGTTACACAAATGTACCCTCAGAGCTAAACGAGCTCGTAATTGAACGAATGAAAAGACTCTACAGCTGGGAGATTGAAGCCGATGCAATTGAATGGCTACCGGGCTTAGTCTGCGGTTTAAACTTAGCCTGTCGCACTGTAGGACAAAGTGGCGACACTGTCATTTCACCTAAGCCTATCTATCCCCCGTTTATTTCATCACCACGCTTATCTGAAAGAGAAGTGTGTAGCGTTCCGCTTAAAGAGACAAACCAGCACTTTATTATTGATTTCGAAGCACTGGAAAACAGCTTATCCGACACCACCCGACTACTCCTCTTCTGTAACCCTCAAAACCCAGGCGGTGCAGTCTACACCCGTGAAGAACTTGAAACGCTTGCAGCGATCATAATCAAGCATGATCTTTATATCTGTTCGGATGAGATCCATTGCGATCTTATACTTGAACAGGGGTTAGAACATATCCCTATGGCCTCAATCAACGATGAGATTGCAAAACGTACTATTACATTAATGGCACCGAGTAAAACCTATAATATCGCAGGCCTTGGATGCTCTTTTGCTATTATTACTGATCCAAAATTACGACAACAATTTATCAATGTACGCAAAGGGATCGTTCCTGACGTTAACCTTTTAGGCTATACCGCAGCGATTTCAGCCTATAAAGATGGGGATGAATGGAATAAACAGCAACTCAATTATTTACGCGAAAACCGTGATTACCTGCAATATGAAATAAACCAGATCCCAGGCCTTAAACTCCTTCCTGTTGAAGCAACATACCTCGCTTGGATTGATGTATCGGGTGCAAAATTATCAAACCCGACACACTTTTTTGAACAAGCAGGCGTGGGTATGTCCCCTGGGAGAGACTTTGGTGACGCAAACTATATGCGATTAAACTTTGGCTGCCCGAGAAGCACCTTAGAACAAGCGATACACCGCATTAAAACTGCGCTATTAAATGAATTACCTGCATAGCATTCACGATAGATACTTTATATTACCCTCAGTCGTTCTCATTTAAACTTCTTATAAAGGTTTAAATGAGAACGCCAGCTTCTACCTATTCACAATTCAGATACTATCTATTCCTACTCACATTTACGCACTATGCACGCGCATGATCAAATGGAATGACTTCAGAAATAGTCGTCGAGTCCAACAGCAACATCAATAAACGATCCACACCTAATGCAACACCCGCACAATCAGGCATTCCGGATTCCAGCGCATCAACAAGCCGTTTATCTAAAGGTCTCTGAGGTAGTCCTAACTCAGCTCTCTGTAGCTGATCAGCAGTCAAACGTCGATCTTGCTCGCGAAAGTCCGTTAATTCATGGTAACCGTTTGCAAGCTCAATACCCTTAATAAATAACTCAAACCTAGCAGCCACTTTAATGCCTGCGCTCCCTCCCTTCACTTTAGCCAATGCGGCTTGGGATTCAGGGTACTCTGTAACGAAGATTGCAGGGACAGATTTCAACTGAGGTTCAATTACATTAGAGATTAGTAAATTTAGCCATGTATCAGGGTTATCGTCATCTAGATTAATATCGATATGCTTTAAAGCTTCTGACTTCAGATCTCTTGCACTGACCTCTTCAGGCCGAAAACCTAAATAGCGCTGAAAAAGATCTGAATACGTAATGCGTTCTATTTCACCCAAACCTAAAACAGTACCGACTAATACTTCAACTTCAGACATTAAATCCTGATCGTCATAACCAGGCTGATACCACTCTAACATTGTAAATTCTGGATTATGCCGACTGCCACTTTCGCCATTACGAAAGACTTTACTCATCTGATATATCGCTCCGCTGCCCGCAGCAAGTATGCGTTTCATTGCGTACTCTGGCGACGTTTGTAGATAAAGTGTGGAGCTATCTAGACCAACAGCAGGGTGATAACTCACCTCAATACTATCAATAAAAGGATCACTGACAGCGCAATGAGACATCACCGGCGTATCAACTTCCATGACACCTTTCTGAAGAAAAAACTGCCTAATATACGCCAGTAGTTCAGCTCGCTTTTGCAGATTTTCAATCGTTGCGGTGGGGCGCCAGTCAGACATCAAATAACCCAAATAGATAAATATTAAACAGCAGAAACAAAAACGGCAGCCTCAGCTGCCGTTTCCTTCAAGAGATAATACTATGCACGTGATACATATTCGCCTGTGCGTGTATCAATCTTTAGCACTTCACCTTGGTTAATAAATAACGGAACACGTACAACAGCACCAGTTGCAAGCGTCGCTGGCTTAGAACCGCCCTGCGCCGTATCACCTTTCAAACCAGGATCAGTCTCAACCACTTCCAGCTCTACAAAGTTAGGTGGCGTTACAGCGATTGGATTACCGTTGAACAACGTTACTGTCACTGAATCTTGCTCTTTCAACCAAGGCTTCGCCTCGGCAACAGCATTTTCATCAGCACCCACCTGCTCAAACGTAATTGGATCCATAAAGTACCAAAGCTCACCATCGAAGTATGAATACTCCATTGATGTATCCATGACATCAGCCGCTTCAACGCTTTCACCAGATTTAAACGTACGCTCCCAAATACGCCCAGACATCAAGTTACGCAGTTTCACACGCGTAAATGCCTGACCTTTACCTGGCTTTACAAACTCAACGTCGACCATTGAACATGGATCGCCGTCGATCATTACTTTCATACCGTTTTTAAACTGGTTAGCAGAAAAGTTCCCCATAATGTTCTACGCATCTCTTATTATTTGTCATTCAACCAACAGTGTCATTGGCAGTAAAATTGACACACATTCTACTTGAAAGGAAAATGCGAGCAACTTTCAGCTGCCAATCTGCCAAAAAACATGATGAATTCTTTTCCCAAAGCTCTGCAGATCGACAATAACACCTCATGGCAGCAACTATTGAGCCATACCATTAATGATCCTGAGCAACTCATTAAGCTACTCGAGCTCCCTCATGATTATTTACAAGGCGCTCAAACCGGCGATGCGGAATTTTCACTTAAAGTTCCCACACCCTATCTAAATAAAATCAAAAAAGGGGATATCAATGATCCCCTTTTGCGTCAAATACTGCCCATTGAAGCAGAAGCTCAGCAGATCCCGGGTTATGTGACGGACCCACTGGCTGAAATGTCTGCCAACCACCACGAAGGGCTTATCCATAAATATAAGGGAAGAGTATTAATCATTCTAACCGGTGCTTGCGCGATCAACTGTAGATATTGCTTTCGACGCCACTTCCCCTACCAAGAGAACAAACTAGGTCCTAAACAATGGCAACAAGTCCTTAAATACTTAAATGATGATGAAAGTATTAGCGAAGTCATCTTCTCTGGCGGTGACCCTCTGGCCACATCGGATAATCGCTTAGCACAGATGATTACAGATCTAGAAAAGATCCCTCATCTAACCAGACTACGCATTCATACACGCCTGCCTATCGTTCTGCCACAACGCATAACGCCTGAGTTCACCTCTATTCTAGAAAACAGCCGTTTCGATACAGTCATGGTTTTACATGCTAATCACCCTAATGAAATTGATAACGAAACAGGCCGCATCACATCACAGCTAAAGAGTGCCAATGTCACCGTTCTAAACCAATCGGTACTCCTCAAGGGCGTAAATGATTGCGTAGAGACCTTAAAAACGCTCAGTGAAAAGCTGTTTCACGCGGGTATTCTTCCCTACTACCTTTTTACCTTGGACCCAGTACAAGGCGCTGCACATTTCAATGTTGATGATAAACAAGCAATACAGTTGTTTGGCGAACTTCAAACACTACTCCCAGGCTATCTACTACCTAAACTCGCGCGTGAAATTCCTGAGCGTCCATCAAAAACACTCTTACACCCTTAGATAAAGCGTCCTCCTTCTGAAGGGCGTTAGAAGTGAAAGTTATTCATACAGGCAATTTGAGACTATTACATTCTCAATATTGGCCGATAACCAGTAAACCTATAAACAAAACCCATTGGTTTCGGAACACACAAACGGACTTGGCCCCATTTAGCTCACGTGCTCAACAGACAAGTATTGGGACCCTTCACTCTTTGACGAATTTTGTCACTAAAGCCCGCCACTGTTCCTATTAGAAATTGGTGATGCCATGCGTATCGCGGCCTCAGATATAGCACTCGACAGTGCAAGTCATAAAAGCAGTTACACTGAAACTCGTGAACATTTAACCGAAGGTTATGTGCGTGCGGGCGATGCTTTTAATAAAGAAAACCTCGTCGCCGGTAGTCACACCGAAAAAGTAGAGATAAAAAATAACAGAGAGATCTCTACTGAAGCTTCAACTTATTCAGATCTGCGGCAGATGCTCGCCCGGGAAAATGTCGGTAAATACAGCCTCGATCAACTCATTACTCAAGCAACAGGCAGCAACACTAGCCTCTTCGAATTAAGTCCTGAAGATAAAGTTAAAATAGAGTTATTAAAGAAACTATTCGAGAGTTTAACGGGGAAAAGTTTCAATGTGGGCATGCTTAACGCTCCAGCTGTTGGCAATGATAGCAACGCCGAAGCAAGCAACGAATCAGAATTGAGCATCTCATCTAACGATCTAGCCATAGGAACCGGCGCACTCGAACACGGATTTGAATATAGCTACAGTGAATCAACAGTCTCTCATGAACAAGTGCAATTTCAGGCTAAAGGGCAAGTTCGCACTGAAGATGGCAAGGTCATCAATCTAGACCTTCAGCTCAACATGAGCCGAACACTGAGCGAAAATCATAGCTTCCAGATTCGATTAGGCGCTGCCCTTAAAGACCCGCTGGTTATAAACTTTACCGGACAAGCAGCAGAGCTCACGGCTGACACTCTCGAATTTGATCTTGATATGGATGGAAAACAAGACACTATCCACCGCTTAGATGATTCAAGCGGTTACATTGCATTAGACCGAAATAACAGTGAAACAATCGATGATGGCAGTGAACTCTTTGGTGCGACATCAGGAAACGGTTTTAAAGAGCTGGCCGCCTACGACGATGATAACAATGGGTTTATTGATGAAAGCGATGCCATCTGGGATCAACTACGGATCTGGGTACAACATGACGATGGCAGTAGTAGCCTCTTTACCCTAGCGGAGAAAGGCGTCGGCGCCCTATATCTTGGTTACACTCAAACGGATTGGGAGCTCAGCGCAGGCCAACACAGTGATGAAATGGCGGGAAAAATTAGAGCGACAGGTTTATTTCTAACAGAAGAGGGAGACACCGGCACCCTCCAGCAGGTCGATTTAGTCGTTTAAGCCGGTATAGATATAAATCCATACAAATTACACGTCTTAAGAGCTTTGCTACAACGCAAACAATAAACACTATATCTGCATCACTAAACTGTTCATTATCTGGTCGCTTAAGTATAATGCGCGGTCCTTTACGACCCTGCTTAAGCAATACGCTTAATTAGGCTTATGACCCACGCAAGATACAGGTGAACAATGTCGAAGAAGCTCTTTATAAAAACTCATGGCTGTCAGATGAATGAATACGACTCCGCGCGTATGGCTGACCTCCTGGGAGAAAGCCATGAACTAGAGCTAACGGAAGATGTTAATGAAGCAGATGTCCTGTTACTTAATACCTGCTCTATTCGCGAAAGGGCTCAAGAAAAAGTATTTCACCAGCTAGGGCGCTGGAGGAAACTGAAAGCCAAAAACCCAGATCTAAAAATCGGGATTGGCGGCTGCGTTGCCAGCCAAGAGGGCGATAAAATCCTTAAACGCGCCCCTTATGTCGATATGATTTTTGGCCCTCAGACTCTACACCGTCTTCCGGAGATGATGGAAAAGTCGGATGCTGGCAGTGTAGGCATTGTCGATGTTTCGTTCCCTGAAATCGAGAAATTCGATCACCTTCCAGCACCAAAAGTGGAAGGCGCTGAAGCCTTTGTCTCTGTTATGGAAGGCTGCTCAAAGTATTGTACGTTCTGTGTTGTGCCCTACACTCGAGGCGAAGAAGTAAGCCGTCCGATGGACGATGTCATCACCGAGTGCGTAGAGCTTGCCGAACAAGGTGTGCGCGAAGTAAACCTGCTTGGGCAAAACGTTAATGCATACTGCGGTGCTACTCATGACGGTGATACCGCCGATCTAGCGGAGCTCATCCGCAGTGTTGCTGCAGTAGATGGCATTGATCGTATTCGTTTCACGACTAGCCATCCCGTTGAGTTTACAGATAGTTTAATCGAAGCCTACGAAGATGTTCCTGAACTGGTTAGCTTCCTACACTTACCTGTTCAAAGCGGCTCTGACAAAATATTGATGGCAATGAAACGCGGCCACACTGCACTAGAATACAAATCTAAAATTCGTCGTATTCGTAAGGCACGTCCAGATATCGAGATATCTTCTGACTTCATAATCGGCTTTCCAAATGAATCAGATGCGGATTTCGAAGCAACGATGAAGTTAATTGATGATATTGGCTTTGATAACAGCTATAGCTTTATCTATAGCCGCCGCCCAGGCACTCCAGCATCAGATCTACCCGATAACATTGATGATGAAACCAAAAAGCAGCGCCTGCAGATTTTGCAGACACGTATAGTACAAAACACACAACGTATCAGCCGTAAAATGGTTGGCACGACACAACGCATTCTTGTAAATGGTTATTCCAAAAAAGACCCGGGCTTATTATCAGGCCGTACAGAGAACAACCGCGTTGTGAACTTCCGCTGCGATAACCCTGACCTTATTGGTCATTTTGCGGATGTTAATATTGCTGACAGCTATAAAAACTCGCTAGTAGGCGAGTTGCTATGTTCTGAATTAGACGAAATTTTCCCACAGAAGGCGGGCTAAGCTGTTGAGTAATGCACAATCTATAAAAGTAACGCTAGAGCCTGAAAATACAGAATTCCTGGCGAATCTTTGCGGTCCATTTAATGAACATATCAAGTTATTAGAGAAACGCTTAGGTGTTGAAATACGCCATCACGGTCATCATTTCCAGCTATTGGGCGATATGGATATCATTCGCTTAGTCTCTGAAATACTAGAAGCACTGTATCTTGAAGCGACACAAGATAAACATATATCACCTGAACATATTCACCTGCTTATGCAACAAAGCGGTGTAGAGCAGATCACAAGCAACCAAAAAGTGATGGATTCGGATATCAGCATCCGCATCAAAAAAGCGTTGATTCGCCCACGCGGCGAGAATCAACAAGGCTATGTGCGCTCTATTTTACAGCACGATATCAATTTCGGAATTGGCCCTGCGGGCACCGGAAAAACCTACCTCGCTGTTGCTTGTGCTGTTGATGCACTTGAACGTGAAGAGGTTGACCGTATTTTGCTAGTTCGCCCAGCCGTTGAAGCAGGCGAGAAGCTAGGCTTTTTACCCGGCGATCTAAGCCAAAAGGTCGATCCTTACTTACGCCCACTCTATGATGCTCTCTACGAAATGCTTGGGTTTGAGCGTGTTAGTAAGCTCATTGAGCGAAATGTGATTGAAGTGGCTCCTCTTGCATTTATGCG
>DJLT01000092.1:0-4164 GCA_002435145.1 Neptuniibacter sp. UBA6509 | reverse complement strand
CGTGAACAGATGAAAATGTTTCTAACACGTATAGGCTTCGGAACTACCGCGGTTATTACGGGTGATATTACTCAGGTGGATCTTCCGAAAGGAACTCGCTCGGGCCTCATACATGCGATGCAGGTATTAGACGAAGTGAAAGATATTGGTTTTACCCATTTCACTGCGAAAGATGTCGTTCGCCATCCGCTCGTTCAGCATATCGTGCGTGCTTACGATCGTTTTGAGAAGAAAGATGATACTCAGGGTAAACACTCATGAGCTTTGATTGCGATATTCAATATGAGATTGAAGGCGACCTACCCTCTGAAGAAGATTTTCAAACATGGGTCCATGCAGCATTATCCGCCCATCTAAAAGAGGGTGAGCTTTGTATCCGAGTTGTCTCAGCTGAAGAGAGTCAAACCTTAAACAATACTTACCGTGGAAAAAATAAACCCACGAATGTTTTGTCTTTCCCTTTTGAAGTACCTGAGGGCATCCCTCTTCAATTATTAGGCGACTTAGTCATCTGTGCCGATGTTGTCGCAACAGAAGCCACAGAGCAAAATAAAGCCCTATTAGACCATTGGGCACACATGGTTATACATGGTTGCTTGCATCTTATCGGTTTCGATCATATAAATAACGAAGATGCAGAAGAGATGGAAACGCTTGAACAAGAGATTCTGGCAAGCATGAACATCGCAGATCCCTACGCGGACAATAATTAATTTAGGATTTTTTAAAACACCATGAGCGAAGACCAAACGGGACAATCGAAAGGCTGGCTTGATAAATTAACACAAGCATTCAGTGATGAACCTCGCAGCCGAGAGGACCTGTTAACCGATTTACGTCAGGCCTCTGATGAAAACCTGCTAGATAATGAAGCCCTCACCATTATGGAAGGTGCTATGCAGGTTGCTGATATGCAGGTCCGTGATGTCATGGTTCCTCGCTCTCAAATGGTCGTAGTTGAAGCCGATCTGACCCCTAAAGAGTTTCTTCCCATTGTCATATCAAGTGCCCATTCCCGTTTTCCAGTCATTGGTGAAACACCGGATGAGATACAAGGCATTCTCTTAGCTAAAGACCTTTTACCGCTGATTCTTGAAGGAAACCTTGAGCAGTTTGATCTAAAAAGCAAATTGCGCAACGTGACCTTTATCCCAGAATCAAAACGCCTCAACGTATTACTGAAAGAGTTCCAAGTAACACGTAACCATATGGCTGTCGTCATGGATGAGTACGGCGGAGTGTCAGGCCTTATAACCATCGAAGATGTATTAGAGCAAATTGTTGGTGAAATAGAGGATGAGCACGATAGCGAGGAAGATGACGGCAATATCAAACCTTTTGACAACAATGCCTTTATCGTAAAAGCACTCACACCGGTCGAAGATTTCAATGAATACTTCTCTGTAGGCTTCTCAGAAGAGGAGTTCGACACCATGGGCGGTATCGTGACGCAACATTTTGGACATCTACCGAAAAAAGACGAAGCCGTAGATATCGATGGTTTCCACTTTAAAATCCTATCCGCCGACACCCGACGGATTCGCCTTCTACAGGTTTCTCGAAACGGATAACCCCCATGCCTCTGCAATTTATGATATGTTTAATTGCAGGGGCGCTGATCGCCCCTAGCCTATCCCCTTTTGATAACCCTTATTTAAGCCTCATACCGCCCCTAGTACTTTTTCTTTCTAGCTATAAAAGAGATCGAAAGAAGAGCGCACTGCTCGGCTGGGCTTTTGGTTTCGGCTTTTTTGGCAGCGGCGTCTCGTGGGTTTTTGTCAGTATTTCCGAACATAGCCAAACCCCTGTAGCTATTGCGGCTATCTTAACCTGTCTATTTGTCGCCGCATTAGCCTTACTCTTTAGCTTGCAGCTTTACCTCTGGAAAAGATTCTTTGCAGCAAGATACCAAAGCGTCAGTTTTATTGGTCTATGGGTAATTTTTGAATGGATAAGAAGCTGGTTTTTGACGGGTTTCCCTTGGCTCTATTTAGGTAACTCATCTTTAGATACGCCTTTCCAGAATCTATTACCTCTAGGCGGCGTCTGGCTTGCATCCTTCGCCATTTTAATCACAGCAATAGCGCTCGCTGAGTTTTTAAGAACTCGCAGATTACTCCCTTTACTTTTCATCCCCCTACCGCTTATCGGCAGTTACCTACTGCCAAGTTCATGGACAACAACCACAGAGCAAGAGCTTTCTGTTGCCCTCGTCCAGCCGAATATTCCACAAGCGATAAAATGGAATCCAGATTATAGGGCGGAAATTCTTAGTCAGTACGAAAACCTCTCAGCCCCCCATATCGACACGCAGTTAATGCTCTGGCCTGAAACAGCTATACCTGCAGTTTTTCAAAACGTGGCAACTCCCTTAGCTGAACTACTGAATGAGTTAGACCAGAACGATGTCACGCTGATTAGCGGATTACCTAGTGCGATTCGTGATCAGGAACACCCAAAAGGCTACCGCATTCACAACAGTCTTGCTGTACTCAGTAGTGGTAGCGGCATATACCATAAGCAACGACTAGTGCCATTTGGGGAGTATGTCCCAATGGAGACTTACATAAGAGGTATGTTTGATTTCTTCAATCTCCCCATGTCTAGCTTCTCTCTCCCTGAGAAGGAAACACAATCTTTACTTCGAGCGGGCAATAACACGCTCAGTGCGGCTATCTGTTATGAGATCGCCTACCCTGAGTTAGTCAGACAATCGTCATTACAGGCAGATATTTTATTAACCGTATCAAATGACACTTGGTTTGGGCATTCCATCGCGCCTGCCCAACACCTACAAATTGCGAGAATAAGAGCCGTAGAAAATGGCCGGTGGTTAATCCGAGGGACCAATAATGGAATTACAGCCATTATTAATTCCACAGGTGAAATAGTTGAACAACTTCCCCAATTCACACAGGGAGTCCTACGCGGCAAAGTGCATACGATGCAAGGTCAGACCCCTTACCAAACTTACGGTTCCCTCCCCATCTTGCTGCTAAGCGCTCTTTTCTTATTACTCACAATGGGGAAATGGAGAGACCCTGAAGCTGAAAGCCACTATCCTAATTTTCGCTAAAATGCCTATATTTTGTAATTTATGGCCAAGGGTTAGATACTCGTTTAAATAACGTCTGATCACATTTATCACAAGGAGATAGCGTCTCCGTTTTGTGTAAACTCAAAGTTGCACCACAATTTAAGCATTCCAACGTCCCTACCGTTGCAATTTCACCTGCCAGGTATTGATCATCGTCGTGGCCCAAACGTTCCCTTAACTCTTCTTGACCTACACGCGTTTGATCCGCAATTAATTTTAGCTGTTCAGCTAAAGTATGCTCCAAGGCATTTAGATCGAAACTAAGCCAAGCAGCTAACCCAGCACCCGTTTCATGTGCATAAAAGCCCAACTTTTTAAGGTCTCGCGTCAGATAAGCTTTCAATAGATCAAGCTCATCACGGGTCATTTCTGCTGCTGCCAGCTCTAATTCCACAGCATCATGAATTTTCTCTTGTAACAGATCCCAAGAACCTGCATCCGTGTTTTCTAAGTCTTTAGTAAGGCGTAACAACACCCTATCGTAGTCTGCAGAGTCTAAATTACTTTTTTTGTCGCTATTATGATCCATAAAACCACCTCGTTATGAGCGGAAACTCTGTTTGCTTACCTGTATATATTGTATGCTATGCGCTAATAAGCAAACTTTTATTAACCGGCATCAACATATGCCGGTTTTTCTATCATAGGCATTACGATTTACGAACATGAACGAACAATACCGCCCACAGAAGATCGAGACACAGGTCCAGCAACATTGGAAAGATAACGATAGCTTCAAGTGCGAAGAGGATCTGCAGAAAGAAAAATTCTACTGCCTATCCATGTTTCCGTACCCAAGCGGTCGACTCCACATGGGACATGTTCGTAACTACACCATTGGTGATGTAGTTTCCCGCTACCAGCGTATGCAGGGTAAAAACGTCCTTCAGCCTATGGGTTGGGATGCTTTTGGCCTACCTGCCGAAAACGCAGCGATGAAAAACAACGTAGCGCCTGCTAAATGGACCTACGAAAACATCGACTACATGCGTAATCAGCTAGAGCTGATGGGCTTTGGCTACGACTGGAACCGCGAATTAGCGACTTGCCACCCTGAATATTACCGC
>DJLT01000126.1 GCA_002435145.1 Neptuniibacter sp. UBA6509 | reverse complement strand
ACCCCGTACTGTTAATAATCAAACTGGCCTGGCTTTGTTCTAGCAATGCATTCACTAACGCCAGTGATTCAGCATCTTTTAACGAAGCAATCGCGATCGGCAATGGATTAATACCTTGGGCTTCTAGCTCACAGATCAGCTGATCAAACATCTGCGTATTACCGCTTTGCAGATGGCTGCGGTAAAACAGTAACAGTGCGACAGGCGCTTGAAGTCCGTTACCTGTAGACCAACGCTGCTGCCACTCAACAAATGTTGCCTGATTTAGTCCCTTAAGCTCGCTAGCACTTTGATCCATGTACAACATACATTTAGGCAAAGACTTAGGCTCATGCCACTGTGATGCAACATCCCCTTTTTGCGATCCTGCAAGACATTCGCAGTTAAGATAGTTCAACAGCTGAAAGGAGTTATCCACACCGCCTTCACGCAGGTAGCGCCATACGCGTATTGTGTCGGTTTGCGGAAGCGTAGAGGCGGTAAAAAGCTCGGGATCTACCGTATCATCCCCCGGAACGATAACAAGCGTCCGATCACTATCCGCCGCAGCCCAAGCTTGAAGTCGCTCAAAGCCATATGCCCAATAACTCGCGCCGCCTAAAAGCGACAGCACCACCACCTTACTGCTCTCCAACACTTTATGCTCATAAAGGTCGAACGCTGCTGGCTTGATCAGCTGCATCCAATTAGCAAGGCGAACATCCGGCACTGCATTGTTATTCTCTACATCAGTGTCATAGGGCGCATTAGCATCAGCAAAACGCTGAGCAGCCGTAGCCAACGCGGCCAAACTACTGTCGGCTGCGGATAAAATAACAATGTCGGCCGGCGATTGGTTTAGATCGATAATACCTTCATCATCGACAAAACCACCGGGCTGTGCGGCAAGTAAGTGCATAAACTAATTAATGGTTCGAACGTAATGAAACGTTAAACCAATGCATCCTCTAGCGCCGTTTTGATAACCGACTCTTCGATACCTTTACCGATAAATACCAACTGAGTTTTTGGCTCATCACTCCCCCAAGGACGATCAAAATAAACATCTAAACGTTTACCCACAGCCTGAAGTACTTGGCGCATCGGCTTACCCGGCAGAGCCGCAAACCCTTTAGCACGGTAGATATTGAATTCACTTAATAAGCCTTTAAGCGCAACTTGTAGTTTTTCACTATCAACTTCGCCTAAAGTGATGACAAAAGAATCGAAATGGTCATGAGCATGGTCGTGGTGCTCACCATGTTCATGGTGATGATCGTGATGGTTATGCACATCATGAATACGCTCTTCAGCTGCCGCATCAAGACCCATCAATGTATCAAGCTCAGCTTCACCGTTGCTGATGTAGGTAGTTTTAACTTCACTCGGTACTTTAGCTGTCACAACTCGCTGTACATTGTCACGCTGAGTTTCATCGAGTAGGTCATTTTTACTGACAACGACAAGATCCGCAGCGCTGAGCTGATCATCTAATAACTCTTGCAAGCTAGGGTCATGATCTAAACTTTCATCAGCTAAACGCTGCGCTTGAACTTGCTCTGCATCATTGGCAAATCGTCCAGCTGCAACCGCTGGCCCATCAATCACAGTAATGACCGCGTCTACTGTGCAGTATTCTTTAATCCCCGGCCAATTGAATGCCTGAACTAAAGGCTTTGGCAGCGCAAGGCCACTGGTTTCAATCAAGATATGGTCGATATCATCACGGCGTTCAACCAACTGCTGCATTACAGGAAGAAACTCCTCCTCTACAGTGCAACAGATACAGCCATTCGCCAGTTCATAGATACCGTTTTCACTAACCGCATCCGCGCTTTGCTCTTCATCACACTCTAGCGGGCAGCTACGTAGAAGATCGGCATCGATATCCAACTCACCAAATTCATTCACAATCACCGCAATACGTTTACCCGCAGCTTGCTTTAATACATTGGAAAGCAGAGTCGTTTTACCGCTGCCTAAAAAACCAGTGACAACCGTTGTTGGGATCTTATTCAATTGCATTTTTATTACTCTTAAATTCTGTTCGTTTAGCGCTAATCATTCTTCGTGATGATCAACAAGCTCAACATATAATAATCAACAAGCTCAGCGGTCGTTTCGTTTAACCGTGCGCGGGGTCTCTGGCTTAACTCGTGGACGATACACGTGAGCCTTATCTTTTGCATAAAGGTAGGACTCTTCAAAATCATCACAATCCAACACATGCCCCACTAAGATCAGCGCCGTGCGGGTAAAGCCTTTATCACGTACCTTCTGAACGATATCGCTGAGTGTACCCACCACCTTATCTTGGTCAGGCCACGAGGAGCGGTAACACACTGCAACAGGACAATCCTCTCCATAATGAGGAATCAGTTCCTCTACAATTTTGTGGATACGTGTAACACCTAAATGAATCGCTAAGGTTGCACCGCTTTGTGCTAACTGCGGAAGACGCTCACGTTCAGGAAAAGGCGTTTTACCTTCATAACGGGTCATGATGATGGTTTGCGAAACACCCGAAAGCGTCAGCTCTTTTTTGAGATAAGCAGCCGATGCCGCTACAGCACTGACACCGGGAATCACTTCATACTCAATGCCATCGATTTCCAAGCGGCGAATCTGTTCACCAATTGCACCGTATAAAGAGGGATCACCACACTGTAAACGGGCGACATCTTTACCCTCTTTATACGCTTGTTGAATATGCAGGGTAATCTCATCCAGATCGATACTGGCCGTATCAATGATCTTTTCAGCTTTCCCCTCTACTGACTCCAACACTTCGCGCGGAATCAATGAGCCGGCATACAATACCACTGGGCATTCTTGAAGAATTCGATGACCTTTCAACGTCATCAACTCAGGATCACCGGGACCTGCACCGATAAAATAAACCTTCATAGTTTTTTACTGTATCCCCGGGGTGTATAGACCCACTCTTTGCTGCCATTAACAATACGCTTAGATTCACTGTTACCCACGCTCACCATAGTGAACATATCCACATCTTTCGCATCCAGTTCATCAAGTCGGATAATACGAATCGATTCATCTTGCCTAGTTAACTGACGACCCAACAAAACTGGGGTTTCAGCGGGACGATACTGCAATAAGATGTCGCGTGCGCTATTCAACTGCCAATCGCGCTTTTTCGATACCGGGTTATAGAAAGAGATCACAAAATCGCCGCTACCCGCACTATGGATACGCTTTTCTATCGTCTCCCAAGGTGTAAGTAGATCTGAGAGTGAAACTGTACAGAAATCGTGGCCTAGCATCGCACCAACACGACTCGCACCGGCCTGCATGGCAGATATGCCGGGGATCACTTCAATCTCTACATCTAACCATTCTGGGTGATCTTCTTTGCCCTGCAGTTGCTGATCTAGCAATTCAAACACTAAAGTCGCCATCGCATAGATACCGATATCTCCACTAGAGATCAAAGCAGTGGTTTTACCACTTGCCGCGAGATCGAGTGCTAAACGTGCGCGGCCAATCTCTTCACCTAAAGGCAGATCATGATGCTGTTTGTTATCACACACATCACCTAATAGATCTAAATACAATCCATAAGCCACTAGATCACTGCTGGCTTTAATCGCTGACAGCGCTTTCGGCGCAACAAGCTGCGCATCACCGGGTCCAGTACCTACTACATATAACTGAGTCATCAACTTCTCTAATCGGGTTCTAATTCTTTGTGTTAAAACAAAAATCTCATACTAATACGCCTTAAGTTAAATAGCGTTAAGCTAAGTAAACTCTGGCAATGGCACAGGTCGCTTTAGTGGTTTTTTGTTTATTCATAACAAGCTCTGCTTGCGCATCAATCTCATTGTCCGTCTGGCTTAGCAACATCTGCTGCGCACTGTATAGCGCCGCAGATTCAGCCACGCCATAAACGCCAACGGTTTTAAAAACATACTCAGAACGAGTGCTTAATTGAGCTTCAACGCTGCTCAGTTCTGTTTTATCCCACGTCAAATAGGGCAAGCCAAGCTTAGCAGCCAATGAGATCAAACCCACCTCATCTGCCTTAATATCAATACTGCTAAGTGAACTAACCTGCTCAATCGCAAGCCCCTGCTGAGCAAGACACTCCATCAGCAAACGCTCTAACTCCTCTTCAGGGCAGTTACGCTCACACCCCATACCTACAGTGTATTTAGGCTGTAGATAACTGTTCGCTGTTGTGATCACTGGTTCGGCATTGATCAGATCTGCTACCTGCAATGCCCAATCATTTGCGCCCCCCTCGTGTCCAGAAAGTAGAGGGATGACAAAACGGCCCTGCTCATCAAGCACCAATACGGCAGGATCTTTATACTTATCCACTAATACCGGGGCCAACGTGCGCATAACAATGCCAGTTGCACAGATAAAAATTAGCCGATCACCTGCACTAAAAAAGCTCTGCACTTGAGTAATAAACGGCTGAGGTTTATGACACACAACAGCCCCCTCAATCAGCGAACTCACCTTATCGCCGAGGTTTTTACCTTGCTCCGTCAGGCTAATAATTCTGATCATTTATGCAATCTACGCTGTCGCTGATCATGTGGGGAGATGACAAACAATGAGAAATAGGGACCACTGGCTCTTTCTAGCTCAGCAACATCAGAGACGATCTGTTGATTATCTCGGCCAATATACTCAAGGTACTGTGCATCCGATGCGCGACCCGCTTTTTGCAACAGATCTAAAATACGTATTCGGGCCTGCCCTGCTTTCATAATCACTAAGGAATCATGCTGCTCTAATGCCGCTAAAATCTGTTCATCACTATGACGACCGTTTATGACCGCAAACGATTCCTTCAACATAGTTAACGGCTGAAGCAGTGTCGCAGCAGCAGCATTAACAGAGGTAATACCCGGTACCACTTGGCATTCAAAACGATCTTCTAAACGCTCTAAAAGGTAGCTAAACGAACCATAAAAAAGCGGATCGCCTTCGCAAAGGAAAACAACATCGAGTCCCTTTTCGAGTTTTTTCGCAATCCTTTCAGCCCCTTTATCGTAAGCTTGATTCGCTAAGCTACGCTCGTTCTGCATCGGCATATAGATTGGAATCTCTTTCTGAACACCGATCGCTGCGTCTATCGCATCGATAGCGATACTCCGTGCTTGGGAATCGCCACGATCATTGGTCAGAAAGCTCAACACATCAGCGCTCTGTATTAAGCGCCATGCTTTAACCGTGAGCAGTTCAGGATCGCCCGGGCCTACGCCTACACCAATAAAGCGCCCTTTTACCACATTCATCCTGAGACTCTCTCCGCTTGTAAGCTCGTTTGTTTCACAAACTGATATAGATTGACCGGAAGACTCGGTCGATACAGCAGCTGTCCAGCCAATAGTTCACCACGGCTAACCGCTAACTGAAGCGTTTCAGCTACACAATCATCGGCATCAGCACGCTGCTGCCAGAAGTTAAACAGATGCTGTTTTGTATTTTCAGTCACTGCCGACGCAACCAATACGCCTCCTTCCGGCAGTAGCTCCCAAACTTTTGATAGCAACACAGCTAACTCACCGTCACTTCCGCCGATAAAGACTTTATTAGGCTGAGGTTGCTCATTTAAGGCTTGAGGAGCCCGACCCGGCACAATATGTAGATTGCTAACAACACCAAAACGTTGTCTATTTTCTTCAAGACAACGTAATCGATCGTCATGATGTTCTACCGCATAGATCGTGCTATCAGGGTTCCAATAGGCCAATTCAACAGAGACACCGCCGCAGCCAGCGCCTATATCCCAAACCGTATCACCCTTTGCCACATGCATGAGGGAAAGAATGGATAAACGCACCTCGCGTTTACTAATCATGCCCCGCCCAGCTTCTTCGCTATCGGTAATAAAGTGCTTATCTGCTATACCGGGGAACTCCGGTAAAAAACCGTAGTTGCTACCTGGCTTAATTAACGTGACATGCAGCGGATCAAAATCAGTTAATGAATTGATCAGTTCACTCGCTTCATAGTGACTAATTTTTTCCTCTGGGTAGCCCAGATTTTCACAGATAGAAAATGTGGCACTTTCGTAACCACATTCAATGCATTGTGCTGCTAAGGCTTGGGGGCAACTTAACTTATCAGTCAAAATTAACAACGACTGATCCTGCCTTAACCGAGTCCTCAATTTGGCTAAAGGGCGGCCATGCAGGCTTAATACTTCAACATCTTGCAGTGAAACACCCAAACGATGACAAGCGGCTTGTAGACTAGAAACAGCAGGATAAAAAAACAGCTGGCTCTTATCGCACTCTTTATCACCATCTTTATTACAATCGGCCGAGAATTGATTACAAAACCAACGTCCTATTCCGTAATAAAGCGGATCACCTGAAGCAAGCACAGCGATAGAGCTTGTTCTTTTATTCTTAACACTGCTCTT
>DJLT01000107.1:26430-35465 GCA_002435145.1 Neptuniibacter sp. UBA6509 | reverse complement strand
GGGAGTCCATCCCATTTCCCTAGTTAAAACGGTTAAGTTACTGAAACCGTGCCTTTATCTTTTTATCATTTTGAACAGTGCCTGAAAAGGCTAGACAAGATTTGCTGTCGTAGTGGTTGTTTCTTGATCAAGTAACTAATAAAAACAAATAGTTAAGAATAATGCATTTGCATCTTAAATTATCACTGGTATACTGCGCGCCTGTCTTAAGGAAACGCCCTTAAGGCAAGGCTTACAGGCCATGCGATGGTGGTCCTGTTGGTCCTTCCGCAATGATAAATCGTGAACCTGGTCAGGCCCGGAAGGGAGCAGCCACAGCGGTGGATTCATGTGCCGGAATGTGGCTGGCGGGATCACCCCCAATTTCTAACACCTCCTTTTTTATTCTGTCACGCTTTTGATTCATTTCTTTTTGTAATTGAAATGTATGAATTCTTCTCATCTGTTAGTTGTCGTTTAACGTCTAAACTGAAATTTAAGAGCTCTATTGATCTGCCGGTCGATCATGTGAGCGTTTCCGCAGAGTGCTTTAGCAATTATTTAAGTCGTTTTTGAGTAATTATCTAAGAAGGTACTTAAAACATCTCAGCATCTAAGTATCTGAGCGTAGATGCAAAGGAGCAGTTAGGCGGTTACCGAGAAAGCATCTGAAATTGGATTTTAGTTATGTTTAAACTGGTAAAAGACTTTGATAGCTATGAGTTCATTTATTATTGGGTAGATCAAAATAATAGTAAGGTGAGTTCTAACTTAGCTACGGTTGAATTAGCTGAAGAGTGGCTGATTCATTACCATTTTTCTGAGTATCCAGGTAAGGAAAGACGACGTTCTTTCTATGATCGCCGTTATTCCGCGAATAAGGTTAAATTACAGGGGACTCAGATCTTTTTCTCTAAACGCAAGCCTCCTCTAAAGGGGCGGCGTATGACGGATAGAGTAATTGAAGTTGATATGGATTTATCAAAGGAGAAAATTAATAGCTTAATCGCCTTATAGAATGAATGTACGTCTCAACTTTCTGAATTAAAGTGGCTAAATGATAGAAACACTGCTAATTTGGTTTGATACTATGTTTTTTCATAGTGTGTGTTCAGATTTTGAGTAGATTTATCAATAAAACGGATGGTCCTGTGCAACTAGTTAAGGATTTGAGCCCGTCAGGTATAGTCTATTATTGGATCGATGAACGGTCTGAGAAGATAAGCCCTGACATTCCCACTCTTCAGCTTGCTGATGAGTGGCGGACGCGGTTTGTTTTTTCAAAGTTTGAGGGCTTCGAGAGACGGAACTCATTTCTTGATCGGCGAAAAGACAGTAACCAAAGGGAAGAACTGGATAAAAATCTGTTTCATAATCGTTTGAATCCAGTAGGCCGTCGGGAAACGGATGAGCCAATCACTATTGATATTGATCTTGCCGTAGAAAAACTTAAAGTCTATTACAGCTAATTTTTGAACAGTGGCGAACAGTCACTGTTCCTGCATTTATAATCGCTGTCACTCCTAAATCTATTTTCCGCTTTCTATCTTTTTTGTCCTCACTTTATCTATATACATTGCATTTAGATTAAAGGTGATTACCTTAACTTGATGCTGCCTACAATTTATTGCATTAAGGTTTTCTTAAACTATTGTAAGGGAATTCAATGAGAAGTATTATCAACTGCGATTGAGAATATATCTCAGTAAGTTCGTTTTTCCTAATGTAGTAAGTGTGAATAAATGAATATATTAAATAGTTTAAGTCTGCGAAGTAAAATAGGTATGAGCTTTGGTTTCATACTGATACTACTTGTCACTGCATCAGGTGCAGGTGTTAGTGGTTTGCAACATTCAGAGGAAGGGTTTGTAAAGTATCGAGAGTTGGCTAGAGACACCAACTTATCAGGTCGCTTACAAGCGAATATGTTGAAAGTAAGAATGGCAGTTAAAAACTTTTTGATTAGCCATGAGTCAACGGAATTAGAACAGTATCAGAATCGAATGGGATTGATGAATCAGTTTTTGGAGCAATCCAAAAATGAAATTTCTAATCCTGAGCGAAGTCGTTTAATAATGGAAACAGACTCACTGTTGACCCGCTATCAGAATACCTTTGATGAGGTAGTTGCTCTTATTGGGAAAGAAGATCAGCTTTATTACGATGTGCTGGTTAAGCAAGGCCCTATTATGCGAAAGCAGATTACACAACTGCGTGAACTTTCTCAGATAGAGGCTAACAGTGACAAAATGTATCTGCTTGGAAATCTAAAAGAGGACTTATTACTGGCTAGGCTGTATTTAGTTCGCTTTTTGGAGAAGGGCCATGCCGATGATTACAACGTTGCAATTGAAAAGTTAGATCAAGCGTTGAACCAGCATACACTTGCATTAGAAGAAAACTTTTTAACAGTACAAGAGTCAGAATTTTTAGCCGTTTTTCATCAAGCAAGAACACTCTATTTAGCGGCGACTCAGGATATTTTTGCCGCCCAGAATGAACGTAATCGATTAGTGTCTGGTACGCTGGACGTTATTGGACCGCAAGTCGCTAAAAACGTAGAACAAGTAAAGCTCTCAGTCATGGCTGAGCAAGACAAGCTTGGACCTATGTTGCAGTCAAAAATTCAGCAGGATCTACTCGTTGTTGGGATCATCTCATTAATTGCGATCGTTTTAGGTAGCTTTTTTGCCTTTATGATTACGCGCATGATTACTCGACCTATTTTGGATGCTGTATCTTTTGCAAATACTCTCGCTCAGGGTGATTTGTCGCAAGAGATTAACTGTCATCGAGGTGATGAAGTAGGCAAGCTTAATGTTTCATTAGGCGATACAACGCGTAGTCTGCGCGATATGATCACAGAGATTACCCATGCCAGCAGAAATATGAGCACATCTGCAGAAGAGCTCGCTGTTTTAACTGAACAGGCTAAGAGTGGAACCTTGCTTCAGCAAGAAGAAACTGATCAGGTTGCAGCAGCCGTTACGGAAATGGCTCATACCGCACAGCACGTTGCTACTAATGCGTCACAAGCTGCGGAATCGGCTGATAATGCCAATCATCAAGTTAAACAAGGAAGAGGGCAGATGCAAAGGGCGACAGAAGGAATGACGCAGCTTTCATCAAGCCTTGAGGAAACCTCCTTGGAGGTTCAACAACTTCAGCAGAAAACCTGCGATATTAACGCAATCCTAGATGTTATTCGTGAAATCGCTGAACAAACCAATCTATTGGCGCTTAATGCGGCTATAGAAGCGGCACGGGCGGGTGAACAAGGACGTGGATTTGCTGTCGTGGCTGATGAGGTTAGAGGCTTGGCAAAGCGTACTCAAGAATCTACTGAGATGATCCATAATTTGATTGGTGACCTTCAGCAGCGCGCAAACTTTGCCGTTTCTGTGATGAATAAAGGCACAGATGAGGCGAATGGTTGCATTCAATTGGTTGATCAGGCGGATGATGCATTAAATGAAATCAGTGCAGCTGTAGAGAGAATGAGCGATGTTAATACGCTGATTGCTAGCTCCGCTGAAGAGCAGAGTGTTGCAGCAGAACAGATTAGTAAGAGCGTTTGTAATGTGCGTGTTATCGCAGAGCAAAGTCGTTCAGCTGCAGATGAAACATCTAACTCGAGTGTTCATCTAAGTGAAGTTGCTAACCGACTGGGAGTGATGGTTCAGCGTTTTAGGCTTACACGCTAAGTTTTAGGTTAATAAGCGTCGCTGATTTAAAGATAAATCCCCGTATGTTAATCACATCGGGGATTTTTTTGTTTCACGATATCGTTAACATGATTTACGCACTCTCCGCAGCGAGGTTGTAGATCATGAACGGCAAATATTTCACGATATTCATCCTCTCCAAAATCAATAGATTCTTCAATGTCAGAGATATACAGATCGTTACACGTACAGACTAATGTTGGATCAGCGTCTTTTCTATCGATGTTCATGTGTACTCGTGTATCAGTGCTATGTGGCTTATAAGAGCAGTAATCACTCTGTGCTTGAGTGAAGATCATAGAGTGGTTTTGAAGGATCTGATAACGAATAATATACATATCAATATGAATAATTTGATATCCATGTGTATAGGGTTGCTAATTACGGTGAATCAAATAGATAGATTTGATGACATATAATCGATCAGCATGCGTACTTTGGGGGATAGGTGACGGTTATGCGGGTAGATAGCCCAAATACCTTCATCGCTAGGCTGGAAATTTTGTAATAAAGGAACCAACTGACCAGTTTCAATGCTCTCTTGTACATAGTAATCGGGAAGTTGTACGATCCCGAGGCCTTTCAAGGCTGCATCAAGCAGTGCTGTGCCACTGTTAAAGCTTAGTTTACCGTGTATCTTAATATTTCTTTCTTGGCCACGGTCGTGGAATCGCCAGTACTGCAATGTACCTTGAAGACAGTTGTGATCATCTAGCTCTGCTAACGTATGCGGTGCACTATGATCAGAAAGATAGCTTGGAGATGCACAGACAAACAGTTTTCGAACGGATAAGCGTTTTGCCATCATGCTAGAGTCATCTAGTTTTCCTAAGCGGATCGCTAGATCATAGGCAGAGTCTACTAAGTCAATTTTTTGATTAGTAAAAAAACACTCGATGGAAAGTTCTGGATAGAGAGAGGCAAAATCATTTAGCACTGGTGCAATTCGGCTTTCACCAAATGTTGTAGGTGCGGTTACTCTAAGTTTTCCTTTGGGGGCGCTCTGTAGTTGAGTTAAAGCGCGTTCAGCATCTTCTAGGCCATCTAGCAGTTGTCTACAGTGTTGATAGTACACTTGACCTGCTTCAGTGATTGAGACTTTACGTGTGGTCCGGTAAAACAGTTTTGTGCTTAATCGAGTTTCAAGCGCACTAATCTGCCGGCTAACCTGTGCTGTGGAGATATTTAGATTCTGAGATGCCGCAGTAAAATTTTCCGTTTCGGCCACCGCAACAAATTCAGTAATTCCTTCCCAACTAAACATCGCTACTCACAAAAAATTATTATTACCATATGGTAAAAGTAAATTGCAGAATTCTATAATTATAACCTTCAAGTAATTAACTACAATGTACGTATAAAAACATAAGACAGTATATGGGGCAGTTATGAGCGAGAAAATGATTAAATCTAAAGCGGCTATCGCTTGGGGGCCAAATGAGCCTCTATCAATAGAAGAAGTTGATGTAATGCCGCCACAAGAGGGTGAAGTTCTAGTTCGCATTGTGGCATCAGGTGTCTGTCATACCGATGCATTTACGCTTTCAGGGGAAGATCCTGAAGGTATTTTTCCCGCTATTCTCGGTCATGAAGGTGGAGGAATTGTCGAAGCGGTAGGTAAAGGAGTCACAAGTGTAGCGGTGGGTGATCATGTAATACCGCTTTATACCCCAGAGTGTGGTGAATGTAAGTTCTGTCTGTCAGGTAAGACAAACTTATGTCAGAAAATACGCGAAACCCAAGGCAAGGGACTTATGCCGGATGGCACTACACGCTTCTACAAAGATGGCCAGCCAATCTACCATTACATGGGGTGTTCAACCTTTTCTGAATACACTGTTTTACCTGAAATCTCTTTAGCTAAAGTTAACAAAGAAGCGCCGCTAGAAGAGGTTTGTCTATTGGGTTGTGGTGTGACAACAGGGATGGGAGCGGTAATGAATACCGCCAAAGTCGAAGAGGGGGCCACAGTCGCTATCTTTG
This sequence comes from Neptuniibacter sp. UBA6509, assembly GCA_002435145.1. GTDB lineage: Bacteria > Pseudomonadota > Gammaproteobacteria > Pseudomonadales > Balneatricaceae > Neptuniibacter. The sequence continues at coordinate 29,778 of DJLT01000107.1, read as the reverse complement.
GATTGGGGGGAATTGGCTTGTCAGCGATTATCGGCGCTACAATGGCTAAGGCTAGCCGTATCATCGCAATTGATATCAACGAAAGTAAATTTAAGCTCGCAAAAGAGCTTGGGGCTACAGATTGTATTAACCCTACTAACTATGACAAACCGATTCAGGACGTAATTGTTGATCTCACGGATGGTGGTGTCGATTACTCCTTTGAATGTATAGGTAATGTGGATGTAATGCGCTCGGCTTTAGAATGTTGTCATAAAGGCTGGGGCGAATCTGTTGTCATTGGGGTAGCGGGCGCAGGTCAGGAAATATCAACCCGTCCTTTCCAGCTAGTGACAGGTCGTGTTTGGCGTGGTTCCGCTTTCGGTGGAGTTAAAGGTCGTTCAGAGCTTCCTGAGATCGTTGAAAGGTATATGGCGGGTGAGTTTAAGCTGAATGACTTCATTACGCATACGATGGGGCTGGAAGGAATAAACGATGCGTTTGATCTAATGCATGAAGGGAAGAGCATTCGTAGCGTTATTCATTTCGATAAATAAAATGCTGTAGCTGCATAAGGACGGTCTTAGATTTCTATTGCCAAATAAGGCACAGAACTTTAAGGCCTCGCTCCTCAACTTCTAAGTGCTAAAATAGCAAAAGGGTCGCTGTGAATATTAAAAGTTTGAACAAATACAAATGTTTTGATGGGTGGCAAAAGCAGTTTAGTCATGAATCAACAGTACTTAATTGCTCGATGCAGTTTAGTATTTTTTTGCCTCCGCAAGTCAATACAGGTGAAAAAGTGCCTGTCCTGTATTGGTTGTCTGGCCTTACCTGTACGGATGAAAATTTTGTTCAGAAAGCTGGAGCTCAAAGGATCGCAGCAAAGTTGGGCATTGCGTTAGTTGTGCCAGATACAAGCCCACGAGGTGACAGTGTTGCTGATGCACCTGATGGCGCTTATGACTTAGGTAAAGGCGCAGGGTTCTATTTAAACGCGACAGAGGAACCATGGCAGTCACATTATAAAATGTACGACTATGTGACTCAGGAATTACCACAGTTGATAGAAGAGCATTTTCCGGTCGCGGATAAGCGTTCAATCAGCGGCCACTCAATGGGAGGGCATGGAGCTCTTACTATTGCATTAAAGAATCCGTCAGATTATCAATCAGTCTCTGCGTTTAGCCCTATTGTTAATCCGATGAACTGCCCATGGGGGAAGAAAGCTTTCACTGCGTACTTAGGGAAGGATACGAAAAAATGGGAACAGTACGATACATGCAAGTTAATGAGAGGGGCGAACAGTAAGCTACCGATGCTGGTGGACCAAGGCGGTGCCGATACTTTTTTAACGGAACAGCTAATGCCAGAGTCGCTTGAATTAGTCGCAAAAAACGCTAATTACCCAGTGAGTTTAAGGTACCAAGCCGGGTATGATCATAGTTACTTTTTTATCGCGAGCTTTATCGAAGAGCACTTAAAGTTCCATTCCCAATACCTAAGCTGACCCCCCAGCTCCGTATTATCTTTCGCAGATTATACTTGCGAATACCTCGTATTGAGTCTCAGAAAAACTGAAGAACATGAGGCTCAGTGCATTTATCTCGTCGATTACTTGGTAATAAAGCGGAATCTTATCTATTGTTTCCTTATGGCCTTTACTTATGTCTGTAACTAATTGATTTAGATATATCTTAATTGCGTTACATGCCTCTTGGTTGGGATACATATCTCTTAATTAAGTTACGTAGCCCTTGGTTTAGTTAAGTGCCTCGTGTTTTAGTTACGTAGAGCTTGATTAAGTTACATACCCCTTGATTAAGTTATATATAAGGAAAAGGAAGCCTCATGATCTCAGCATCGTTACCGAAGACTGAAGAAGAGCGTCTTAAAGAGTTATACAGCTACGATATTTTAGATACTGAGGATGAAAAAGAGTTTGATGACTTGACTCAATTAGCCTCAGATATTTGTGGTACCCCTATAGCTCTTATCAGCTTGATTGATCCTGATCGGCAGTGGTTCAAATCTAAGGTTGGAATTGATGCGGTTGAGACATCAAGAGATATCGCATTTTGTGCTCATGCCATTCTTCAGGAAGATATTTTTGAGGTGGAAGATACGCTGGATGACAGTCGTTTCTCTGATAACCCTTTGGTTACTGATGGGCCCAAAATTCGCTCTTATGCGGGGACTCCATTGATCACGCCTAACGGTTATGCGTTAGGTACACTTTGTACCATTAGTGATAAGCCTAAAAAATTATCGTCTCAACAACGGCGTGCCCTTGAAGTGTTGGGTAATGAAGTTGTCTCCCGTTTAGAGTTAAAGAAAAAGATCAAAGAATTAAAAAAAGCCAGCGATTTTAAATCAATGTTCCTCTCTAACGTGAGTCATGAAATCCGGACCCCGATGAATGGAGTGATTGGCTTAACAGATCTACTTCTAGACTCGCAGCTTAATTTTGAGCAAAAAAACTACGCTACATCTATCAAGCGAAGTGGTGAGTCACTTCTGCGAATCATTAACGATGTGTTAGATCTCTCAAAAATAGAATCAGGCAAGTTAGAGATCGAATGCATTGAGTTTAATTTGAAGGAGGTCTTTGACGATGTGATGAACTGCTTTAATCATCTGGCAGACGATAAGAAAATCATCTTGCACTGTGATTTTCAGTTAGCGGATATCAACGCTAGAGATAGCCTATTTATTGGGGATCCCTATAGGCTAAGACAGATTTTGAATAATTTAATCAGTAATGCAATTAAGTTTACATCTAAAGGTACGGTCACTCTTTCCGCCAAAGCGATACCTTTAAATTCGGCAACAGATGGCAATGATTTTGATATTCGTTTTAGCGTAAAAGATTCAGGTATTGGTCTGGCTGAGGAGCAGCGAAAGTATTTATTTACACGCTTTGGCCAAGCGGAAATTTCTACAAGTCGTAAATACGGTGGAACCGGGTTAGGGCTGAGCATTAGCAAAGAGCTTGTAGAAATAATGGGAGGTGAAATTGGTTTAGAAAGTGAAGAGGGCAAAGGGTCTGAGTTCTGGTTTACCCTTAAACTTCGGAAAGTTATAGATAAACCAAAAGCCATTATGAAGGAGCAAGAAGTAAAAGAATATAATACCTATTCTCATATAACTGTGCTGGTGGTAGATGATAACCGTGTTAACCAGATTGTCGCAAAGGGCATGTTAGAAAAGTTAAAAGCCCGTGTGGAGTTCGCCGATAATGGTGCGATTGCGCTGGGTATGCTGCGTGATAGGGAGTATGACCTTGTTTTAATGGATTGCATTATGCCTGTTATGGATGGTTTTGATGCCGTTCGAAATATTCGTAATACAGAAACAATTGTTCGTAAT
>DJLT01000107.1:0-26058 GCA_002435145.1 Neptuniibacter sp. UBA6509 | reverse complement strand
CAGTGTTTAGCGGCGGGTATGGACGATTATTTGTTAAAGCCCCTAGAGTTAGAGCAACTGTCGAGTGTGCTAAGTCGTTATTTGTCCGCAGGTATGCATCAGGAATCATTACCTGCATCACCCCCTGAAGATGTTAAAGCGTATGCGGATGAGCTGAGCCATGCACTTACTAAAGATGTATATGATAGAAATGCAATTAAAGCATTGAAGCTTGAGCAGCAGTATTTAACAAACGTATTTAATGTTTTTTGGGAAACGGCTCCCCGGGAGATATCTGCTATTGAGTATGGGCTTAAGGAGCAGGATCTAGACCGCGTGCGAATAACCGCTCATGCAATAAAGGGCTCTGCTTTAATGCTTGGAGGGGCTCGGCTATCAGCCGTCGCTGAATATATAGAGAATAATGCCCGTGAAGGAATTTGTGTACCGATTGGGCCTGTAGTAGATCAACTAAATCACTGCCTTTCTGAATTTAAAAAAGCAGCGGCAGGGGAGTTTTAAGGTGGATTTTTATTAACTGCCTAATAGATTTAAGACCAGACCTCGGTTCGCGTTTGCTTGTGCTTGAATAGCAATGCCAACCTCCTGCTGAATTAAGGCAGCTGAGCGTTCTGATATAGCCTTTGCATAATCCGTATCACCAATTCTTGAGGCCGCTTCGGCTTGATTAAGGCTGCTTTCTGTTAGTGTGTTAATTGTGCTCTCCAACCTATTTTGGTTAGCGCCGATTTCACTCGAAACAGAAGATAAAAAATCTTGTGATTCATCAAGCAGGTCTAATGCTGAGCTATCCGTGATATCTAATGAAAATAGACCAATATCTTCTAGGGTGCCGGCTACATCAAAGGTGCCAACATTTTGAGAATCTTCTGAACCAGGGCCTGTTTGTAGTCTTAATTCACCGTCTTCTGCTAGCAGTGATTGACCATTAAATGTGGACTGATCAATGGTATCTCTTATGCCTTCTAATAAGGCATCCGCTTGCTTTTGCAGTGAAGCGCGATCATTGTCATTCAATGTTCCATTTTGAGCTTGGATAGATAACTCTCTTATCTGCTGCAAAGAGTCATTAACTTGGTTAACACTACCGTCCGCTATTTGCAGCGCGGATACACCATCTAAGCTATTCCTGATCGCGGTATTATCACCGATTACCTGACCTTGTAACTGTAGGAATACTTGTAAGCCCGCAGGATCAACAGCCGCATTGTTTATGCGCTGTCCAGAAGATAGCTGTTTATTGCTCTCGTCTAGGCGGTTTTGAACCTGATTGAATTGGTTGATAGAGCCCGTTGAAAGGCTTGTAGGATTAATTGACATTGCCTTCTCCCGCAGCTTCGTAAACTAAGTATAGCGGGAATGAGGATCAATGGTGTTGAGTTTTGTTCAAGAGACGGCGTATTAAAGGTAGGGAGATTAAAAAGATAAAAAAGGGCGTACAGAATACGCCATAAAATCTTGCTGGAACAATTACGTTGAGTGCGTTTCCGCACTAGACCTAAGGAGAAGAAGCAAAACCTATAGGCTGTAAAGATAGTATGTGTTCAGTCGTACTTCTTATATTCGTATTTGGTTTCATTGCATAAAGTAAGGGTATTAAATCCAATCCAAATTAAAACAAGCTAAATTAAATCCAATCTAAAAGGCACCACCATAAGTAATCCAAGGGGTAAAAAATAAGTAAGATTAGTGGCGTTGAGATTAAACAGACTTTCGCAGCGTGCTTAATGGGTACGCCAGCTAATTGCATTCCCACAATTAGAGGTGCCGATTGAAACGGAAACAGAATCGTTGAAAAACCTAAAACTTGCGTCATCAATACAGCTTCTAAACTAAAACCACTATTTAGACTCATCTGCTCCGCAAAAGGCGTAAGCACGGCGGGAACACCCGGTAGCGTTGTAAACACCCCGGTTACAAACGCTGTAAAGGCTAAAGAAAGGTAGCTCAAAAAGCTTTGATCGGGTGAGAGAGGAAGCCAATTGTTTAAAAGGGTTCCGGAAATTTCACCAATACCACTGTGATTAATCAGCGAGCCTAGACCTAGAATACCCACGACAAATATTAGTGAGCCCATCTTAAGCTTACTGTTAAAGCTTTCTTGGCTGACCAAGCCTATTCCGGGCATTAATAAGAAACAGGCGGCAGTCAGACCGATCCAAGCGGCCGATATTTGATGGAGAGAATCCGTTAGCCAGAAGCTAAGCGTAATGAACATTACTGCTATCAGTTTAAATTCGGCGTCTGAGATGGAAGGGACCGGCTGTTGGTTATTTGAACGTTTAGGTGTATCCGGGTAAAGCCATAGGATTAATCCAATAATTAGTATTGCTTTTAGTATCCCGAGAACGGGGAAGTGAAGTAAAAGGTATTCAGCGTAAAGAGGTACCCAATTGTAAATACTTTCAGCCGAACCGATCAGAACCATATTTGGAACATTCGCAGGTAGAATGGCAAATGTTGGTACATGGCAACCAAATGCAGCGGCAAGAGCCACACCAATATAGCCGTTACTCTCTTTACTAAATCCACAACCGGAAGCAATGGCCATCGCAATAGGGATGAAAATAACCGCTCGACCCATAGATGAAGGCATCAGAAAACCAAGTAACGTCGCCATAATAACAATGCCACTAATTAGCTTGGCATAGCTGCTATCTAACCTTCCGACAAATGTATGGGCGATACGTTTGGCTAGACCTGTTTCATTAATCGCAATCCCAATAATTAACCCTGAGAAGATCAGCCAGCATGCGGTTGAGGTAAAACCTGAGAAAACAACTTCCGCTGGGGCGAGGGCGAGCAGCATAGCGCTCACCATAAATATCAGTGCAGTAATATGTTCAGGGATAGCGCTCGTTGCAAACAAAATAAGGGCTGAAATAATCAGACAGGCTGCTAACAATTGGTTCTGATCAAATAGACTAGCAATATCACTTAAGGTAATGACTGCAATAGCGCAAGGAATCAGCAGCAAAGCCGAGAGTTGGGCACGGTGCAGATTTAATTTGATAGGTAAACTAGTAGGTAAATTCATAGCTAAATCAATACCATCACACATCATTGAATATTATTGGCATTTATTCTTACAGGTATGAGATAGTGCTTCAGTCGATAAAGTGACAATAAATATCGAATATAGGACATTATTGCTATGAGAAACCAGCCGATAAAGCGATTTCCCTCAGATATTGGGCAGCATGTTGATCCTAGTCGCCCGATTATTGGGTTGCGTGGTCAGTTGGATGTGAATGTAGATATGGACCCCCATAAACACCCAAGGGGGCAACTCGCTTACGCCTGTAAAGGTATCATTCGTGTATACACCCATGCTGGGAGCTGGGTTGTTCCGCCTAATCAAGCTGTTTGGGTTCCGGGCAATGTTTATCATCGAACGGTCGCGGAAGTCAGTGCAGAGTTACGCCACCTGTTTGTGGATCCGGCATTTCTTCACCGTTTATCAGATCAATGCAGTGTTGTGGAAGTATCACCTTTACTCCAAGAGCTGATTTTACGAGTGGCTGATTTCGGCACCGATTACGAGCCTGAAAGCTCCGCAAGTCGAGTGTGTGCCGTTATTTTGGACGAGCTTCAGGCATTGCAACCCTCACTGCTTTACCTCCCCGCAGCCAGTGACCGTAGGCTGCAGCGCATTATGGAAGCGATGATCGCTAAACCCAATACGGAAGAGGGCTTAAGGTATTGGGCGGCTAAAGTAGGCGCAAGCGAACGCACAATCAGTCGATTATTTATTAAAGAAACAGGTATGACCTTCCAGCAATGGCGTAAAAGATTACTGCTGCAAGAAGCGGTTGAGCGTATTGGCAAAGGAGAGGCCGTTATTGATGTTGCATTAGAGTTAGGCTATCGAAGCCCAAGCGCATTTGTAGCAATGTTTCGTAAAACCTTAGGTAAACCGCCGGGGCAGTACTTTAGTGAGGGAAGGTGAGTAACCTGTTATCCATACAAAATACTCGTGATGGTAAAAGTTATAATCATCCTAGCCTATGCAACAGCAATAACTCTTGGGCAAATGAAAGGGTTTGATGGCATAACACAGCGAGTGAAGGGCATTATATTCTCAGAGAGTTAATAGGCGGGTTCAGAGTACCTATTCATAGGTTATACTCGGCTCCTTTAATCAGCATTAAGGCACTTTAGCATGGCATTTAAATTTTTTTATACTGATTATTCTACTGATAAAAGTGTGCGCTCGGATGAAGCTGTATCAGAAACCGTAGATAACGTTATTGAGTATATGAAAGCGATCCTCAAGGAAGAAGATAACTTCGTCGGGTTGATTGATGAAAATAATCAGATGTTGCAGTTTATGGTTGAGGATGATGGGTCTATATGCGCCGATGTTCCTATGCATGATCGTAAAGGTTCGCTTACTAAAAATGCTGACCTTAACGAAGCCATTGAGATTGTTCTCGGCCTAAAGGACGAGATTGTATGGGAAGAGATTGACGGACTTGAGTTTAAGCCTTGGTAATATCTTGTTCGATAGGTAAAAGCAAAAGAGCCTGTTAATAGAGTGCTAATAGCGTACTTATCGACCACATCTATATTAGAAAAATGGCCCTCCTAATTGTGTCATAGGTAAGTTTTTCAATGCTAGAATACGGGGGAGGGAGTGGCTATCGACTTTAATTAAAGACTAACAATTAAGGTCTGTAATGAACGTTTGTACGTTCATTACCCCTCGATGATAACTAGGTATCTATAACTAGGTATCTAATCGCCCTTTAATCATTGCTTCTACATTATCTAATTTAACCTTCATTCTTTTTATATCTGAATCATCGTCAGCGGTTACGGGTGAGATCTGCAGCATATCTAGCATCTCTACTAGAAAAGCTTCCTCATTCATTTTTTGGAGTTGGTCTTGGTTCCAAATTTTCTGTTCAAGGCCCATGATTATTCCTCTCCTGAAAAAATTACACCCTTTAAGGTATGAGCGACAACTGTACTTTTTTCAAGTTTGGTGTGAAAAATATGATCTGATTTTTTTCAATTAGGCGTTAATAGGGACACTAGAGAGTATTGAACCCTCATGTAGTGCTAGTTGAGGAGTAGAGGCAACTTATCGGTTGGATGAGATACTTTAACTTGTTAGGACGCTATTAAAAATGAGAAAGCCCTAGTTTTGGCTAGGGCTTTAAGCGTATGCATTAGGTGCGATGAACTCAATTATATCTTAAAGAGGTCTGGGTGTTGCTCCAAGGTGTCGACCAAAAGCTGCATCTCTTCAGGTGTACCAATAGTAATACGTAGGTAATTATCGATGCCTGGCTTGCTAAAGTAACGAACCAAGATTTTTTTAGTGCGTAAAAAGCCCATTAGCTCAGCTGCTTCAACGATACGGTGGCGTGTAAATAAGAAGTTGGCTTTCGATGGCAGGCTAACAAAGCCTAATTCGGCCAAACGCTCAAAGGTCCATTCACGGGTATCGATGATCTTCTGTGTTGTTTCTTCAAAGTAAGTATTATCTTTGATTGCCTCGACAGACGATTCGATAGCCAGCATATCTAGAGGGTATGAATTAAAGCTGTTCTTTACACACTCTAGTCCTGCAATGAGGTTTTCATGACCAATAGCAAAGCCGACACGCATGCCAGCTAAAGAGCGTGATTTCGAGAATGTTTGAATGACTAATACATTGTCGAAACGTTGCGTCAGATCTACCGCAGAGCTTGCACCGAAATCCACATAAGCTTCGTCGACCACGATAACAGTTTCAGTGTTACGTTTAGCGAGAGCTTCAATATCACCTAACTCAATTGCACGGCTGGTGGGAGCATTTGGATTAGCAAAGATGATGCCGCCATTTGGCTGATCATAATCATCTAGGTTTAGCGTAAATTCATCTCTAAGTGGAACCTGCTTAAAATCTATATCGAACAGATTACAATAAACAGGGTAAAAGCTATAAGTGAACTCAGGCATCAAGAGGGGCTGTTCTTGCTGGAAGAAGGCAGCAAAAGTGTGAGCAAGAACCTCATCAGAACCATTACCTACAAATACATGCTTACGTGCAACCTTAAAATGATCAGCGATAGCGTCCTTTAACTGGGTGCAGTCGGGATCAGAATAGAGTCTTAAGCGGTCGGTATCAAAATTATTGATAACCGCAGCAGCCAAAGGAGAAGGCGGATAGGGGTTCTCATTGGTATTGAGTTTAGTAATACCCGACTCTTTAGGTTGTTCACCGGGGACGTAAGGGGTTAGACGCTTAATCGCGTCGCTCCAATATTTGCTCATTATGAATTCCATGATGGCCTAACCGAATAAAAGCTAATCGTTCTAATAGAGGTTGAATCGACGGCAAGAATAGCAGAAAAGCGTTAGGCGTATAAGCCTGATCATTAAGAGCCATCTGTTACTGAAGTTATGATGATGGCGGTATATAAAATTGTGTGGCCTTATCGCCGGTCTTAAAAGAGTGATGGTTTGCATCCTTAATAGAAGTAATCATCTCTTTATAGAAGTAATCATTAAGGAATTGTTTTATCCTGTTCTATTTTCGTGACGGATACCCATATGTCGACATTAAGTAATGATTCTGATTTGGCTGCTATTCAAAAATTGAATGATGAAGAGCTGTACGCTTTCTTTGTGAAAGAAGCGGCAACCTCTCGTGAAATCTGGATCTTAACTGATCAATATGGCAGCGTAATGCTGAATACTGACGACGAAGACTGTGTTCCTGTATGGCCAAATAAAGCGCTGGCTGAAGCTTGGGCAACAGGAGAGTGGGATGCATGTAAGGCGGAAGCAATTACTTTAGCTAAGTGGCATAGCCATTGGACGCCAGGCTTAGAGGATGATGAGTTTGCAGTCGTAATCTGCCCGTTTGAAGATAGAGAAGGTCTGGTGGTATATCCGACCGAGCTAGATAAAGCACTGACTAAGAAAACGAAAAAGCTTAAAGTCTAAATTTTTAAGGTTTAGGGCCTGAGGTTTAGGGGCTGAGGCTTAAGGCTTAAAAAACTAAAGCATAGAAGTTTGATGCTCAGTAAGCCTCAATTCCTTCTTCATGTTTGAGCAGTCATGCTTATGGCTGCTTTCTGTTTCTATTGCGAATTAAGCAAAGCGCGCTTAAGATCTGATCTTATTCGAAGTGATCTTCCTTAGAATTTCTATTCAATCCTCATCGCATACGTTTTACTTAATTTTTAACGTCTGTTATCTCGCTAAGCAAATCGGTCTAACGACATTGATACAAACCGTATCGATCAAACCGTATCGATCAAACCGCATAGATCAAACCGCGTAGATCAAACCGTATAGATCAAACCGCGTAGATCAAACCGTATAGATCAAACCTTATAGATCAAACCTTATAGATCAAAGATGTCGAAATAACGCCCCGCTTTTTCTGAAAAAACCTCTATCTACAAACTATATGTTGCCTGTATTTATACCGTTATCTTCTGTATTTTTTAGCTATATATCTGTAGAGGATTTTTGTTAATCAGGAAGAGGGGAAGACGCGCTAGTGCCCAGCTTATCAGTTGATAGCTGGGACGCTTTGGCAGCTTTTAAAGGTGATTAGTTAAATGTGATTTGTTAAAGATGGTTAGTAAAGGCGAAATGCTAAAGCTGAAAGGCTATAAGCAAGCCGGTAGAGCATAGTACTTAAAGATGGAGCCTAAAAGCTCAGTCAAAAACAGAGGGAACTGAGCTTCACTCGCTAATTAGATTCAGGCAGGCTGTCTGCTGATAAACATCGCAGTAACAGTATCCATGGTTTGTATGTGATTAGTGAACCAAGGAACGACAGTCTCTGTTAGATAGACCATCAGTTTTTCACGATCAGCCTCAGTACTCCACTGAGTGATGATCTCACGAAGCTCTGCAAGCACACGATCATGTTCACCTTTATGACAGCTGTAAGGGGGAAAGCTGATACGTACCATCTCTTCCTCTTCACGGGCAAAGTGCTCTTGGTTATGCTGGAAGAAGGCTTCTAAACATTGCGTTATGGCAGTCTTCTCTCCGCCGTCGAGTGCGCTGAAAAGTTGATTAAGTAATGTTACCGCTTCCTCGTGGTCATCGTTCATAAAGTCCATAGCGACTTGAGGAATGGCCTTAGCGTCAATTACTGGCATGAATCTACTCTCCTGAAGGTGAACGAATATCTTACTGATTAAATGTCTTAAAGATATTGATATTCATCAATAAAGATGGATATTAAATACATTATTTATAACAAAGAACTAAGACTTTTGTCTCTGTTAAGAGAGTAACCAATATTTGTTTAGGAGTGGTAAGTAAGCTAACTGATTAAAACACGAGTACATCTTAACCTGCTGAATATTAAGTGTTTATTTTATTGGCTCGATTATTGCGATAGGTAAAGAGTTGAGCAGTAGCGACTTAAAATAATGATAACTCACTTAGCTAATTAGACCCCGACATTACGTGGTTTATTGCATGTGACTCAGTGCTGATACTGGCGGAGAAACAGATGTCCCAGATAGAAACCTTTTATGAGGTAATGCGACGACAAGGTATTACACGTCGTAGTTTTCTCAAATATTGTAGCTTAACCGCAGCCGCACTTGGCTTGGGCCCAACCTTTGCGCCTAAAATTGCTAATGCGATGGAAACTAAAGAGCGTACCCCTGTTATTTGGTTACATGGGTTGGAATGTACTTGCTGTTCGGAATCGTTTATTCGTTCGGCCCATCCTTTAGTTAAGGATGTTGTATTGTCCATGATCTCGCTTGATTACGACGATACATTGATGGCGTCTGCGGGTCACCAAGCGGAAGCGATCCTTGAGGAAACTATCCAGAAATATAAAGGTAAATATATCCTTGCTGTAGAGGGGAATCCGCCTCTAAATGAAGACGGGATGTTCTGTATTGTTGGGGGGAAGCCTTTCCTCGACCAACTAAAACATGCTGCTAAGGATGCTGCTGCTGTTATCGCTTGGGGTTCCTGTGCTTCATGGGGTTGTGTTCAAGCTGCACGTCCAAATCCTACCCAAGCAGTACCTATTCATAAAGTCATCACTGACAAACCGATTATTAAAGTACCGGGTTGCCCGCCAATCGCTGAAGTTATGACAGGTGTTATTACTTACATGCTGACATTTGGTCGCTTGCCTGAATTAGACCGCCAAGGTCGTCCTAAAATGTTCTACAGCCAACGTATCCACGACAAGTGTTACAGACGTCCTCATTTTGATGCAGGGCAGTTTGTTGAAGAGTGGGATGACGAAGGTGCACGTAAAGGTTATTGCCTTTATAAAGTCGGCTGTAAAGGTCCTACGACGTATAACGCTTGTTCTACGGTTCGTTGGAATGAAGGCACCTCTTTCCCAATTCAGGCCGGTCACGGTTGTATCGGTTGTTCTGAAGATGGTTTCTGGGATAAAGGCTCTTTCTATGATCGCCTAACTGATATCAATCAGTTTGGTATTGAGCAAAACGCAGATGAAATAGGTATGGCTGTTGCTGGAGGCGTGGGTGCTGCTGTTACGGCGCATGCCGCAGTAAGTGCGGTCAAACGTGCTCAGCATAAAGGAGACCAGGAATAATGACTACCCCTTTGAATACAAGCGGTTTAGATAATAGTGGTCGTCGTATTGTTGTCGATCCAGTCACACGTATCGAAGGTCACATGCGCTGTGAAGTGAATGTTGACGAAAATAATATTATTCGTAATGCCGTATCTACCGGCACGATGTGGCGCGGCCTTGAAGTGATACTAAAAGGCCGTGATCCTCGTGATGCTTGGGCTTTTGTAGAGCGTATTTGTGGTGTTTGTACTGGAACGCACGCGTTAACCTCTTGTCGTGCGGTAGAGGATGCTCTAGGTATACAAGTTCCGCTCAATGCTCACCTTATTCGTCATATGATGGATAAAACTCTGCAGATCCATGATCACATTGTTCATTTCTACCATCTGCATGCATTGGATTGGGTGAATCCTGTCAATGCACTCAAGGCAGACCCTAAAGCAACTTCTGAACTACAGCAGATGGTGTCTCCGCATCATGCTAAATCGAGCCCTGGCTATTTTAAAGATGTGCAAACGCGTTTGAAGAAGTTTGTCGAATCTGGCCAGCTGGGTCTGTTTGCCAATGGCTATTGGGATAACCCAGCCTATAAATTACCTGCTGAAGCTGATTTGATGGCTGTTGCGCATTATCTAGAAGCTTTAGATCTTCAACGCGACATTGTAAAAATTCACACGATCTTTGGTGGTAAAAACCCACACCCAAATTACATGGTGGGTGGTGTAGCTTGTGCCATAAATATTGATGGTGTGGGTGCTTCGGGTGCGCCGGTTAATATGACGAGCCTTAACTTTGTGCTTGAACGTATTCGTGAAGCGCAAGAGTTTACTAACAATGTTTATATTCCTGATGTATTGACTATTGCAGGTGTCTATAAAGATTGGTTACACGGTGGTGGACTGGCTGCGTCTAACTTGCTCTCGTACGGTACCTATTCCAAAGTTCCTTATGATAAATCAACTGATATGTTACCTGCAGGTGCCATCGTTAACGGCAACTGGGATGAAGTGCTACCGGTTGATGTGCGTGATCCAGAACAGATTAAAGAGTTTGTTGATCACTCTTGGTATAGCTATGAGGGTGAGAAACAAGGTTTACATCCATGGGAAGGTGAAACCGAACCAAACTTTGAATTAGGCCCTAATACGGTGGGTACTAAAACAAATATCAAAGAGCTCGATGAGTCTGCTAAATACAGCTGGATTAAAGCGCCTCGCTGGAGAGGGCATGCGATGGAAGTGGGGCCGCTGGCTCGCTATATCATCGCTTATGCGTCAGGTACTGAAGTGGTCAAAGATCAAGTTGATCGTTCCCTGTCTGCCTTCAATCAATCAACAGGTTTAGATCTTGGTTTGAAGCAGTTCTTGCCTTCCACGCTAGGCCGTACATTAGCGCGTGCGCTTGAGTGTCAGCTATGTGCCGATACCATGCTTGATGATTGGCATCAGCTTGTTGGAAATATTAAGAACGGTGATAGCTCAACGGCTAACGTTGAAAAGTGGGATCCTAAGAGCTGGCCAAAAGAAGCGATGGGCGTAGGTATCAATGAAGCGCCTCGTGGTGCATTAGGTCATTGGATTAAGATCAAAGATGGCAAAATTGAGAACTACCAAGCGATCGTACCCACTACATGGAATGGTTCTCCGCGTGATTCCGAAGGGAATATCGGAGCCTTTGAAGCGTCATTGCTGAATACGCCAATGGAACGACCGGATGAGCCGGTTGAAATATTGCGTACTTTGCACAGTTTTGACCCTTGCCTTGCATGTTCGACGCATGTGATGTCTGAGGATGGTCAAGAATTGACGAAAGTTAAAATTCGCTAAGAGCAGGGTTTATTGATGCTGCTCTTCGGAGGTTATTCGTATGACAACAATAAGTAATGAGAAAGGGGGCAATGGGGAGCAAGGAGATGCTCAATCTGCTGATCCCCACGCAATTCAAACTGAAGGAACTCAAGCTCAAGAGGAAGGTTCAATTACACGTACGCAAACCGCCGTGTATGTGTATGAAGCGCCTTTAAGGTTATGGCACTGGGTAACAGTGTTTTCCATTATTACACTATGTATTACAGGGTACTTTATCGGTGCGCCACTACCGACGATGCCTGGTGAGGCCATAGATAATTATTTAATGGGTTACATTCGCTTTGCTCACTTTACCGCGGGCTACATTGTTTCAATTGCGTTCTTAGGGCGCATATATTGGGCATTTGTAGGTAATAGCCATGCGCGTGAGCTTTTCTTACCGAAGTTATTTAGTGGGAAGTTCTGGCGTGAAGTAACACACGAGATCCGCTGGTATCTGTTTTTAGAAAAAACACCCAAAAAGTACATTGGCCATAACCCATTAGGTCAGTTGGCGATGTTCTTCTTTTTTGTGATAGGTCTCACGTTCATGATTATCACAGGCTTTGCATTATATGCCGAAGGATTAGGTCGTGAGAGCTGGGCAGATATGATGTTTGGTTGGGTGATCCCACTCATGGGGCAAAGCCAAGACGTTCATACATGGCACCATCTGGGCATGTGGTATCTCATCACGTTTGTGATGATTCATGTCTATGTGGCGATCCGTGAGGACATTATGTCGCGTCAAAGCCTGATTTCCACCATGATCGGCGGCTGGCGTATGTTTAAGGATGATAAGCCTGATTAAAAGGCGACTTAAGTTTTTCTATAGAAACTCAAGTGCTACAGGGAGGTAGCGCACAAGGAATGTGCTTTAAAGATAGCCGAGGGATCATGTGATCCCTCGGCTTTTTTATAAAGGAGTTAGTTTTATGATTCGTGATAATAATGAAAATTATTGGCGTTTTTTACCGCGTAAACCTGAGCATCCAGGTGCATTTCTAGAGCGTTGTTACCTCAAACCATTAGCAATGAGTCAGTCGCAGCTAGCACGCCATCTTGGCATTTCTCGACGACGCGTAAATGAAATTGCCAATGGGCAACGTGCGATCAGTGCAGATACTGCTTTAAAATTGTCTCACTTTTTTAAAACTACACCTATGTTCTGGTTGGAAAAACAGCAGCTGTGGGAGCTGTATGAGGCGTGTAAAAAAACGGACTGATAGTTTATATTGAAATACTCTGTATACGTCTAAATGAGCATTTAAACTATGAGTACTGAAAATCATATTAATTATGTAGAACTACCTGCGAAAGATTTAGAGCAGATAAAGCGTTTCTATACGGATGTTTTCAGTTGGACATTTATTGACTATGGTCCAGACTATGTTGCCTTTAGTAATGCAGGCCTAGACGGTGGTTTTTTTAAATCAGATTTAAGCGCAACAACCCAAGCGGGCAGTGCTTTAGTTGTGTTGTATAGTCATCAACTAGAAGGCGTTCGTGCTCGAGTTATTGAACATGGGGGTACGCTAAGTCAGGATATTTTCTCTTTTCCCGGTGGTCGCCGTTTTCAGTTTTTTGATCCCTCAGGTAATGAGTTGGCCGTTTGGACGACCACTGAATAAGCGCTTTTATGAAGGTAGTGTAGCGTAGAGGTTTAAAGCTGATTGGCTTTTCTATAATTGCCTTCATAATCGAAAATTCTTTCCTGTACTCGCCAGTAATGGGTATGCTTTTTACCTATGACGAAGTCAGGGGCGGTCAGTAGAGATTCCACATTAAGGACATCTGCGATCGTGCGGAAGTTTGAAGGAGATTGTGAATTCGCAACCCGTTTACCATAGAGTCGATTGAAGACCGCTTTTTGAGCAGGCTTTGAAAAATCAAACGACTCACTCAGCTCTTCACCGTCTTCGCCATAATAGATAACTTTAAGGCCCGTTTTACTTTCTATAAGCTGCATACCTGCACAACGAATGACCATTGCATCTTTAAGTTTTAAGGCGTTCTTCAGCTGATCATCAGGGTCAATAATCGCTTTTTCACACTTGTTGCAATAACGTGCTGCAATGTCGTTTTCCGCATTACAGTGGGGACATTCTTTAAAGCGAAAACGGAAGTCACATTGCTCAGGTGTACTGTGATTAGCTTCCTCTGAATCTTCATCAAAATCTAATAACCCTTTGCAGCGACGTCCGTAGTGCTCGGTTATTTGCCCCTCTCTGTCGGTTTTGCCCCAAAAGATATTCGCAAAACCGCAAGCAGGGCAAAATACCTGAACGGGTTCTGAGTCTGAACTTGGTTTTTTCTCGCCGACTTCAGGATGATGAAGGTTAAAGTTATTACCTGCATAATCAATGACAAGGCATTCCTTTTTACCTTCGGATAGACGCAGCCCTCGACCAACAATTTGCTGATAAAGACTCACTGACTGTGTCGGCCTGAGTATGGCAATAAAGTCCACATGAGGCGCATCAAAACCGGTAGTTAAGACCGATACGTTCACTAGATATTTAATCTCTCGCTGTTTAAAGCGTTCAATTAAATGGTCACGTTCTAGATTATGGGTGGCTCCTGTAATCAGTGCGGTTTCATCTGCCGGAAGGTAACCGTTTATCTCATTGGCGTGCTGTACTGTAGCCGCGAAAATCATAACGCCATGACGTGAAGTCGCTTGCTCTTTTACTTGTTCAATAATGGTTTGGGTAACGCGAGGGTGTTTACCCAGAAGCTGGTTCACCTCTTTTTCTGCATATTCTCCCAAGCGGTTTTGTTTGAGGCTGGAAAAATCATATTGCTCAACCGTTGCGTCTACACACTTAGGTTCTGTGAGGTAATTATTGCGGATCATATAGCTAAGCGGTAGCTCATAGATGCAATGCTTGAATGGCTTATCAGACTCACTCCGTGCAAAACCACGGTAATGATATTGATAGACCCATCCCATACCTAATCGATAGGGCGTTGCTGTTAAACCTAAGACTTTTAAGTTGGCGTTTGCTTGACGCAGTTGAGCAATCAACTTGCCGTACTGGCTATCTTCATCGTCACTTAAACGGTGGCATTCATCAATGATAAGAAGAGAGTACTCATCGGTGAAGTGATCAAGATTCGCCGCTACCGATTGTATACTCGCAAAAGTAACTTGATGCCTGTTTTCCTTACGCTTGAGACCCGCAGAATAGATACCACCGGTAAGCCCATAGCTTTCATACTTTGCATGGTTTTGCTGAACTAACTCTTTTACGTGCGCTAAGACCAGTATTTTGCGTTTTGCTAACCGAGCCAGTTCTGCAATAACTAGACTTTTACCCGCACCCGTAGGTAGCGCAATAACGGCGGCATCATCGCATTTACGAAAATGGGTTAAGGTCGCATCTACCGCTTCTTGTTGATAGGGGCGTAGAGTTAAAGAGTTGTTCATGCGGGCGGGCTATATTTAAGAATCATTAATCTCTATTTTTACTGTAATGATGTCATACTGATTTGCAGATAAAGATATTGTATCGATGGCGAGTAATCTACTAATTTATTGTCTGCTACATTGTTCACACTGATTATATGCTATTGGATTAAATATAGGTTCAAAACAATGAGAGCTAAGTCAGAATAAAGTTATGGAATTGTATGAAAGCGTTTCTTGAAAGCAGTGAATATATAAACTGGGATC
The DNA here is from genome assembly GCA_002435145.1 of Neptuniibacter sp. UBA6509. Lineage (GTDB taxonomy): Bacteria > Pseudomonadota > Gammaproteobacteria > Pseudomonadales > Balneatricaceae > Neptuniibacter. The sequence goes on along the minus strand of DJLT01000107.1, from coordinate 11,003 downwards.
ATCCTTTAATCATTGAGCAAGCTGATTTGTTGTCTCAAGGATGTAAGACTGATGAACAGATCGCAAAAAACTGTTTTGAGTTTGTTCGAGATCACATCTGCCATACCGGAGATCAAGGCGAAGGCCCTGTGACGTGTAAAGCGTCGGATGTTCTGCGTTATGGGACAGGCTATTGTTATGCAAAAAGCCATCTGTTAGCTGCTTTATTGCGTGCAAATAAAATTCCCGCCGCACTTTGTTATCAGCGATTAACTATTGATAGCGATAAGCCGCCTTATTGCTTGCATGGCCTTAATGCGGTTTATCTTAAGAGTTATGGTTGGTATCGGCTTGATCCGAGGGGGAATAAGCCAGGGATCAATGCACAGTTTTCTCCACCAGAAGAGCAGTTAGCATTTCCGGTAGTTATTACTGGGGAGCGCGATATAGCTCATCGCTTTGAAGTGCCGTTGCCTGAAATTTTAGCGGCTTTAAATCCGAGTTATACGGTTGATGATGTTGCCAATAACCTTCCAGATATTGATTCAGGCAGCTTTGAAAAGAGTAGTTTTGAAGAGAGCAGTTTTTAGAGAGTCAGTCAGCTCATAAGGTTTAGCAATAAGCCAATTTATAATTTTGTTTCGATGCAAAAAGAAAAACCGGCCATTACGGCCGGTTTAAGTATATGCAGCGATTAAGAAGGGGGGTTAATCGTCTGCGTCGTCCTGATCAAACCGGGTCATAATCTCGCGTAATAAACCGAAGTTACTGTCCAGTTTGCTCTGGGATTCTTCGTCAGCATCTTTATAACGAACGTCTTGATGAATTAAGTTATCTAATAGATCGGCACCAAATAGAGTGCTGTCTTCTAGGAACCCTAATGCTGGATTACCCATGAAACGATCCATATTATTCATCATCTGACCCAAATGGCGACCATTATCACCAAGCGGGTTATCCAATTGCTGAACTTGCTCATAAGCAGCTACGGCTGAGTAGCTTGCAGACTGAGTCATAGTTACATTCAAGTTCATTAATTGAGATTTGTCCATTTCTAACTCAGCTGCTTGTTCAAAAGCGTCTTGAACATCACCGCTATAGAAATCTTCAGCAATCAGGTTTATATCTTGGATCAGGGAGGTTAGGGCGTCTAACTCTTCCTCGTTTAAGTCACCTTCTACACTAAAGCTATAGCTACTGCTTGCGTTACGTTCAATACCAAAAGAAACAGCGCTGCTGTCACCGTCGGAGTATGCCCCAAGTGAAGCGGTAATACTTGCTTCACTGCTGAAGTTGATAGAAATTTTATCGCCTTCTTGAGTCATTACATCCATTGAAAACGATTCTGCTTTGGCATAACGCTCTGCAGCAGAAATGGATGTTTCTTTCATTGGTGCTGAATCACTTGTAGGCGCTAAACCCGCAAGTGCTTCAAAGGTCATCTCTTTTGTTTGATCAATTGTTGCAGAGATCTCAGGACTAAGCATGTCTAGGTCTTTGAGTATTTTGGTGGCTTCTTTGAAGCCCTTTTCAACACCGGAGACGGCTGCTTGGTACATACGATCAAGGTCTGCATCAGATGCGCCTCTTGAACGAGCCTGTTCTAGACCTTGAGCAACAAAGTCTGAAATTCGCAAGGCTACCTTTTCGGGAGAGTAATCGTTAGCATCCAGCCCTTTCATCTCGGATGCGCTCATTCCCGGAATATTTTCTGCTAGTTTGGCGACTAACTTATCTGCCGCAGATGCAGAACGACCACTGCTGTCTTTACCATCAGCAAATCCACCGGTAACCAAGGTTTCTTGGCGAACCTGAGAATAAGCGGCTTGGCTGCTTAATAAAACTTGCACGGGTTATTCCTCCACAGACAAAAATAGAATCATGACGATCCTGTTTTGTATCGTTCTATTTTAACTTAAACGGTATTGCTTAAAGGGTGTTATCGACAGATTTAGGTTTGTCTTTAATATAAATAATAGGACATGAAATAGTTTCAACCGTAATTTTCTGATGAAAAATTCATCAGTCATGCCTTTCTTATACCCAAAGGCTAAGAGTAGGGCTCTTTATTTACCTAATAATAGTATCTGTTCTGCGATCTCTATCTTATCACTAGGGCCTCTTAAAATAAGGATATCCCCGGCCTTACAAACCGTTTTCCCCTCGGGATTATGTTCTGATCGGTTATGACGCCTGATCATCGCTACGTTAACTTGACTCTCGTCGAGTGACAGCTCTTTTAATGTACGTTTACAGGCATAGCTTGCGTCATCAAGCGGAACGGGATGAAGAATCTCTTTCATCTTGCCTGTGCTATCAAATTTTTGAGAGTGGGTGCCGTGATAATAACCATGCAGCATACTGTAGTGCTCAGAACGAACATGGTTAATCTGTTTATTGATCGTATGATTAGGTACTTTTAACAGTGATAATATATGCGAAATCATCATCAAACTACCCTCAAACGCTTCAGGTATAACTTCAGTCGCGCCGGCATCATGAAAGGCTTCTAAGCGTGAGTCATCTCTTGTTCTAACCAGAATAGGCAGCTTTTCAAAGCGTGTACGAAGATGTTTTAGAGCCGTAATAGATGCATCAGGATCAGGGAAACTGAGAATTAACATCCTAGCCTGATGGCCTCCAACGGCAGAGATTACATCGTCACGGCGGGCATCACCAAAGCATATGTGCTCGCCTGCAGTAAAAGCTTCGGAAACACGTATGGGGTCATTATCAACAACAATGTAAGGGATCTGCGATTGATCTAGAAAGCGCGCGATAATCTGCCCTACGCGACCAAACCCGCAAATGATTACATGTTTATGTAAATTCTTATTCGGATTGGTTAACGCATCAGGTAGTTCTGTGGTTTGGCTTGCTTTAGGTTTCTTGTGAAGCCACTGACTTAATCGGTAGGTATGATTCATCAGCAAAGGCGTAATAATCATACTCGTGATAATCGTCGTTACGATGATGGTGTTTATCTCGGGAGCGATCAGGTCGTTACCCAGCGCCAATGCGAGTAAAGCAAAACCAAACTCTCCACCTTGGCATAGGCTAAGACCCGCGCGTAATGAATTCGCCGGGTCTTTGTGTAGAAGGCTACCGATGAGCGTGATAATCAGTGTTTTAAGTGTAATCAAGCCAAGGGTTAAGATAATCACCCAGTGACCATTCTGTGTAAGTACTTCTAGGTCTAATTGCATACCGACTGAGACAAAGAATAGACCCAGTAAAACATCACGGAATGGTCGTATATCTGCTTCTAACTGATAGCGATAGTGGCTTTCTCCCAGCATCATACCCGCTAAAAAGCCGCCTAAAGCCATCGATAATCCAGCTGTATGCGTTAACCAAGCAGCTAATAGGGCGGCTGCAAGACTGGTTAATACAAAGACATCGCTGGAACCGCTTCGTGCTGATTCGTGGAATAAAATCGGCATAATAATGCGACCTACAAACAGCAGTAGTACCAGTAAAGTAGCACCCTCTAATAGCATTAAAGCAATATCTGCATTACTCATCGTGGCATTGTCAGTGCCCAGTGTGGGAATCAGTATCAAGAAGAATACAGCAGCTAAATCTTGGAAAATGAGTGTGCCAACGGATAGCTTTCCATGTGCCGTATCTAACTCATTCCGTTGAATCAGTTCTTTACTTACGATAGCAGTTGATGAAAGACAGAGCGCGCCGGCAATGATAATCGACGTTACAGTCGGAAGATTAAATAGTAAACACAGTCCAAAAATGGCAAGAGAAGTTAAAATAACTTGCAGGCTACCGAGCCCGAATACCGCTTTTCGCATGGTGATCATGCGAGTAACGGAAAATTCTAAACCTAAAATAAAAAGTAGGAAAACCACGCCAAGTTCACTGAGTAGCTCGATACTGTGAACATCTTCAATGACCGCGAGGCTATAAGGCCCAACAAGCGCACCTACGCCAAGATAGGCAAGGATAGGGGGTAAATGAATCCGCCTAAACAGGGTCGTAGCGATGACAGCACAACAGAGAACGATTAAAAACTGTTCAAAGAATCCTAGTGTCATTAATTAACCTCTAATTAGAGCGATGAATAACCCAATTCACCTTATTTGCTGTTATGCAAAGGTACGATGGGTGTAAATTGGGTTATCCGAAAACCTATCTGACTTTATGTTTACCACATTAAATCATCAGGAATTTTATAATCTGCATACGGATCATCTTCATCCGGCTCTTCTTCTGGCTCAACTCGAATCACAAATTTAGGCAAGCGTTGCTCGATCTTCTCTGCAAACTTATCTGGTATTAGGTAGAACTTCTCTTCTAAAACGGCGATAGCGACTTGACCACGAATAAGTTGAGCTTGAAGTTCGCTTGTCACGTAGATCGTTTTAACCTTGTTTTCATAAGCAAAGTTATGAGGAAGCTCAGCGTCCTTTGGCAGATCAATCTGTTGTTGCTTAATCATTTGACGGCATTGTGCTTCGATCTCTTTATTTTGTCGCTCTTCATTGCGCTTAAGATTAAGTAGGCGGTCTTTCTCTTGTTTCTCTTTGCGCTGCTGCTCTAATTCTTGCTGCTTTAGTGCTTTTTCATCCGTCACTTTTTGCCCAGATTTACGCGCTTTGCTGGCCTGTTTGTTCTTCTTTTTCTTTTCAGCATCAGCTTTTTTTGCTTTTTTCTGATCGACCAAGCCGACATTCATTAATTGGTCTTTAAGTGAACCTGCCATAATCTTCTCTTAATACTGGATATACGAATGCGGAAACTATATCAAAATCTCCCCATCTATCCCTCTATTTTTAATAGCTTTCAGTATGTTAAATGCTTTGTTCAACAGCTTTAATCGCTTGCAGCTGCACTTCCTTCATCGTAACCTTCAGCTCTTTCATTACTTATAGCTGGAAATACCATGTCGGAACATGACAATGCTCATCCTTTTGAACGATTAACACCTTCTTTCTTGATGGATGCAGTTGAGACACTCGGATTCTGGTGTGACGGGCGCACATTTCCACTTAACAGTTATGAAAACCGTGTTTATCAGGTCGGTATTGAGGAAAAAGAGCCCTTAATTGCCAAGTTCTATCGCCCACAGCGATGGAGTCGAGAGCAAATCTTAGAAGAGCACAATTTCTGTTTTGAATTGGCAGAGCAAGAGTTACCGATTGTGACGCCACTTAAAAATGAAGAGGGTAGTACCTTATTCGATTATAACGGCTTTATGTTCTCTCTTTTCCCACGTAAAGGGGGGCATGCGCCTGAACTCGATAACATGGATAACCTATTCATTTTGGGCAGGTTACTCGGCCGGATGCATCAAGTGGGGGCCGTTAAGCCTTTTGAACATCGTCCAGCCATTACCACGCAAAATTTTGGTCATAACAGCGTTGAATTTATCAGCCAAAACTTTATTCCGCGTGAGTTAAAACCCGCCTATGAATCGATCTGTCACGATCTTCTACAAGCAATAGAAGAGATCAGTGCCGAGTGCGGAGAGATCAAGAAGATTCGTGTGCACGGTGATTGCCATTCAGGAAACATGTTATGGCGTGATGATGCGCCTCATTTTGTTGATTTTGATGATGCGCGTATGGCACCCGCTATGCAGGATATCTGGATGCTGCTGTCTGGCGATCGACATGAGCAAACCGCTCAACTGTCAGAAATAGTTGATGGCTATAACGAATTTAACGACTTTAAAGTGAATGAGCTGCGTTTAATTGAGGTGCTACGTACCTTAAGAATCATGTACTACAGCGCTTGGTTAGCGCGTCGTTGGGAAGATCCAGCTTTCCCTCATAGTTTCAGTTGGTTTAATACGGAACGTTATTGGGGTGAACATGTTTTAGAACTCAGGGAGCAGATGGCCATAATAAATGAAGAGCCTCTTAAGTTAATGTAATAAAGGTAACTCAAGATAAAAGAAAATAGCATCTTTAGAAAATTTGAGTTCATGCTAATTTTCTAAAGATGTATCGTTGCTAGCGATAACAACACAATTACGGCCGTTGCCTTTCGCTTGGAATAAGGCAGAATCGGCTTTGAAGACTAAGTCGTCATAAGTTTGGTCGTTATGCGACAGTATAGCTACGCCTAAACTACCTGAAAGCTCGATTGTATGGTTTCCTACGACTATGTTTCGATTAAGGCTATTACGCAGTCTTTCCGCACTTTTTATGGCACTTTGCTCATCATCGTGAAGTGTCATTACGATAAACTCCTCCCCTCCATAGCGTCCTACTATGTCACTTTCACGTAAGGTCATTTGAATAAGCTTGGCTGCGTGCTGTAAAACAATATCGCCTACTTGGTGGCCGTTTTGGTCATTAATTTTTTTAAAAAAATCTAAGTCGATCATGATGATAGCTACAGGTATTGAGTGACGCTTTGAACGCTCTATTTCAATCAACGCTCTTTTTTGGAAATGTTGGCGATCAAAAAGTTGGGTTAGCGGATCATGAATAGATCGATGATATGTTTGCATCCACAACTTGCTGCTGAAGCACGTTAATAAAGCGAAGGCGATAGACGCCACTAAACCCCAAATACTTAGTAGGTTATATTGGGAAACATGTGAGTGGTTGTTATTGGTACTGGCCGCAAGCTCCCATTGTCCTCCTGGCACGTTGATCAGCGTACTGAGGTAATGGTCATTAAATATTTCCTCAGAACCAAAGAACACTTTACCTCGGCTACCTTTCGCATTGGAGCCACGCAACACATAATGTGTTAGTTCGTCTTCTGAAACTATCTTAGCTTCTTCAAAGAGTGAATTGATATCGATGATTAAGGTTAGAAAGCCCCAAAAACTGCCCTCTGAGGTTTTACTGCTGTAGAGCGGTTGGCGCGCGATAAGAGCTGTTCCTCCTTGTTTCAATTCAAGCGGCCCCGCCATAATCATTGTTCGCGTTTGTATTGAATCTTCAATTATTTTTTTTTGTTCGGGAAGACTACGTAAATTGAGTCCTACGGTATTAGCGGTATCGTTGTCCGGATACACATATTTAACGATAGCAGCAGGTGACAATTGTATTTGCCTGATACTCAAGCGTGAATCGTGAAAACGGGTAGCTAAAATACGAAATTCTCGTTCAGTAATTTTATTATTTAGGAGTAACAGTGATTCTATAGCTTCGATAATGAGTAAGTTACTATTGATTGCCGTTTGCAACTGCGTTGATAAATGTTCTATTCGAGCAGCTATGTGGGCTTGGTATTGCTCATCATGAATTTTGGTGTCTAGGTGGACTAACCACTCGGAAATCAAAAGTGTAAAAGTGAAGACGACGACACCTAAAAGGTAGGGAAGCCTGTCTGGCCTTTTTAATAATGCCAGTACTTTTGAAGATAGAGGTTTTTTCTTATTTTTATAATCCATATCAGTACAGCCTAGTCGTTTTTTTGTGGAATGTGTTATTAATTTCCTATATCTTTATTACTGTTTTTTTATACAGTCTATTTATGATTTTATATATTGCAGAAAAGCCAAGCCTAGGTAGAGCCATTGCGGATGTTTTGCCTAAACCGCATAAAAAAGAGGAGGGCTGTATACGTGCAGCCAATGGCGATGTTGTTAGTTGGTGTTTTGGGCATCTGCTGGAACAGGCTGAACCTGATCAATACGATCCTATCTATAAGCAATGGAATCTTCAGCATCTACCGATCATCCCTGATGAATGGAAGATGCAGCCTAAGTCGAAAACGCGAAAGCAGATCGCGTTATTACGCAAACTGACAAAAGAAGCGGATGAGATCGTCCACGCCGGTGACCCCGACCGCGAAGGCCAGCTGTTAGTAGATGAAGTGATCGCCTATCTAAAAATCCCCAACTACAAGCGCGAAAGTATGAAGCGCTGTTTAATCAGCGATTTAAATCCTAAATCGGTTAAACGCTCATTAGCTCAGTTACGCTTAAACCGCGAGTTCATTCCGCTCGCCACTTCTGCTCTGGCGCGAAGCCGTGCGGACTGGTTGTACGGTATAAACTTAACCCGTGCATATACCTTGCAAGGCCGCAACGCCGGTTATAACGGCGTACTTTCCGTTGGTCGCGTACAAACACCGATTTTGGGCTTAGTTGTCAGGCGTGACCTAGAGATTGAGTCTTTTCAATCTAAACCATTTTATGAAGTATTAGCCCATCTTAAAACTGAGCAGGGCGAGTCGTTCAGCGCTAAATGGCAACCCAGTGAAGCGTGTAAGAAATGGCAAGATGAAGAGGGGCGGGTGTTATCTAAAGCCCTTGCAGAGAATGTTGTTTCACGTATTACAGGCCAACCGGCAGAGCTCCAATCGGTCGATAAAAAACCGAAAAAGGCCGCGCCACCGCTACCCTATAATCTCTCGTCATTACAGATCGATGCGAATAAACGCTTTGGCTTAAATGCACAGCAAGTTTTAGATACCTGCCAATCCCTTTATGAAAAACATAAATTGCTCACTTATCCTCGCTCAGACTGTCGCTATCTTCCTCAAGAGCACTTTTCTGATGCTAGAAACATCGCTCAGAAAATTCAACATCACTGTCCTCAGTTTGCACAATATGCAGCTGAATATGATTTCAATCGTAAGAGCAAAGCATGGAATGACAAAAAAGTGGAAGCTCACCACGCCATTATTCCAACCGACAGGAAAATGGACCTGAGCAAACTCAGTAGGGCAGAGCAACAGGTTTACGAGCTAGTGGCTCGGCAGTACTTAGCGCAATTTATGGCCGATCATCGCTATGCAGAAACCAAAGCGCATATCATCATTGCGGGTGGCGACTTTAAAGCCACCGCAAAACAGATTTTAGACTGGGGTTGGAAGGCGCTTTATCAATCGAAAAAAAGCACAGCTGAAAATACACAAAGTGCTGAATCTGAATCCCTGCTATCTGAACTAACACCTAAACAAATTCTAGAGTGCGTCAAAGGTGAGCTGTTGGAAAAAATGACACAGCCGCCCAAGCCCTTTACCGATGCAACATTGCTATCAGCAATGACAGGTATTGCCCGTTACGTAGAAGACCCAGAGATCCGAAAGGTCTTAAAAGAGACCGACGGTCTAGGTACCGAGGCTACCCGAGCAGGTATTATTGAACTGCTTTTTAAACGCCACTTCCTTAACCGACAAGGCAAGGCGATTCGCAGTACAGAAACTGGACGCGCCCTAATCTGTAGCTTGCCAGATAGCGCAAGCAAACCCGACATGACCGCACAATGGGAAGCTTCCCTCGATGCGATCAGCTCACAAACACTCAGCTATAAAGCGTTTATGCAGCCATTGAATGCAGCACTGGGTGAGATGATTAATCAGGCCAAGGTTTTGGATACATCCCTACTTAAAAATATAAAACAGAAACCGAAAGCGAGCTTTAAACGGAAGACAAAAAGGCGGGTTTCTAAAGGTAAGAGGGCGGTTAAGTAGTAGGGTTTATTTAATTTTATACTGTTTGCATATGCAGTATTCCATCTGGTTTATGTCTGTGTAAGGATAGTAGGACAGATTGACGCTTTTTCCCAAAGGCGTAAAACCATAAAGCAAGGAAAGCTTATGAAATTCAATACCTCACAATCCCCTTTTAATGTTTTCTCCCGGAGATATATGACAAATTGTCGTGTTTAATCGCGACAATCTGTCATATATTTAGCTGTTAGGTCGCATGATGGAAAATAGTGAAATTAAGCAAAAATACTCGACTCTACGAATAAGGTTCATTGCAATAAGCGGAGTATTCTTCGTATTAATGTGCGCTTGGATTTACATAAGTAGCTCTGCGCGAGAGGAATTACTAGGTATTCCATCTGCTGCGTGGCTGATTGCACTAGTCTTAGCTCTTACAGTCTATGGCGTTTTCTTTTTCCGTTTTTACCGTTGCCCTAACTGCGATTCCCGTTTACCGAAGGGATGGACTATCAAAACATGTCAAAGTTGCGGCTGCCATTTAAGCGAGCAGTGAAGTTATGCAACCTAACAAAAACATCAAAAGTCGCCCTTCGGGCTTGGACCGTCGCTGCGCTCCGGCCCTTTATGTTGGGCGTTATACACCACAAGGAAGCAAACATTGATATTTCGGATTTTAATTCTGTTCTTGGTAGCCCTAATACAGGGGTGCGCCACAACTAGTCCATACTGCCAAGTGCCTCAAGTTTCAGGTGAAGATAGCGCAACTTTGGTTATTTACAGGCCTGATGCTGCTTTTGGTATGTTCTATTCAACGCCGATGTCCATTGATGGATGCCGTATTGCAGACCTTTCTAATAATTCGTATCAAGTTTTTGATTTACCTTCAGGTAATCATAGAGTTGCAGCAGAAAAGAAAGCACTTGCTACGGGTGGTGATGGAGTGATTGAAGGAAACTTTGAAGCGGGTAAAACTTATTTTTTACATTATTCCATGAGTCCTGGCAGCCCATTTTATTTACCTGGTGGAGGAGTTGGCTTTACTACCTCAACCACTTTTTTCCTAGTGACTAAAGAGCATGCAATTCAAGCAATGCCAAAGTTACAAGGACAATTTTAATGTATAACAAAAATAAAAAGGGACTAAATAAAAAGGGACAGTCACTCTTCACCGTCAGGCACTCTTCAAGAAGACCCACTATTTTGTAATCTGATGTATGTGTATTTCTTAGCTTGCGAGGGTGGGATTGGTTAAGCCGGTTGTTTAAGCAGCTGTTCGTATGTTTTGAGTATTTTTAGTTCGATAGCCTTCCTCAGCGGTTCAGCTGATCCCTTTGTATTGCTGGTGGTTCTTTGTTTTCTTCAGGAGTGAGAGCGGCATTATGCCGCTGATACTCTTCGCCGCTTTCGTGCAAACTTATTCAGATAAAGCTTTTCAAATTGGGTGGCGTTGCTGAGCCACTCTTGTGGGGCTATTTCTAGTCTTTCGAGTATGGGGGGGAGGTGTGCGGAGATGGCACCGCGTTTGTCATCTCTTAGGATTCGCCCTGTCATGTCGACTAATTCTAAATAGTCTGTGAGGCTGAATAGTATGCGTGCTGTTCTTTATTTCTTACATCTCCTTCAAAGGTTGCTTAAGGCTTGATGTTCCG
>DJLT01000130.1 GCA_002435145.1 Neptuniibacter sp. UBA6509 | reverse complement strand
TGTTTTTTCCCACTCTTGAATATTGATTAAAAAATGATCAGGGGTATCTTTTGGTAGCTGGGCTTGCCAACGGCTAAGCAGATCATTTAGAGCGATTAAGTTAATACTGAGTAGAGAAAAGAGTAGGCAGATAACGGGTATCTGTATGCGATACCAGCGCTTCTGTTGCTGAACTCGGCTTAAGAGCAGACTGCCTAAACGATGATGCTTAGCAAAGCGCTGAGCCGCTTTGAGGCTTAAATAGCTACCGAGCCAACCTAAGCCACCGCCGAGAATAAGAAGCGTGAGAATCAAGCTTAATGTCAGTGTTATATTTTGTAGGTATACGCTTGTACAGGCTAATAAGGTGAGAACACCAATCACATAGGGGAGCTTCCCTCCCCATGAAAGAGGGGTAGGTTGATCTTGTAAAAGCTGTAAAGGGTTACTGTTTTGTAGTTTGAATAGGGCGGGTAAGCCTAAACAGATTAGAATCGAGAGCCCAATAACGGGACCTGAAAAATAGGTGATGAGTGCTGCACTGGGCACTGGCTGCGGAAGTAGATCATGCAGTAAATTGAGGCCCGTACGCTCTAACAGTAGTGCTAAGCTAATTCCTATCAATGAGCAGGCTAGCCAAGCTAACCCTAATTGGCTCAAATAAAGTTGTAACAGTTGTTTGTCGCTTAAGCCTAAACTTTTAAGTAGAGCCGCTCTTTTATATTGGCTTTGTGTAAAGCGGCGAAGGCTAAGAAAGATTGTCATAGCGGAGATGAGCAGCGCAAATAATGATCCTAAGCGTAAGTAAGATGATGCTTTAGTCAGCGCACTATTTTGCTGCCCCTCTTCAGAGTTTAAAGAGTTCAGTGTTTCGCCGGTCTTTAGGTTTTTTTGTAATTCGCTTTCAAACTCAGTAATCGATTGTGGATCTCCGGCAAAGAGTTGGCGGTAACGTACTCTTGCGCCAGGGCCTAATAGGCCAGTGTCCTTTAGTGCTAAGCGATTAATCATCAATTGCGGATTAAAGCTAATAAATCCTCTGCCGCGGTCTGGCGCGGATTGAATAACCGAGGTTAAGGTGAAGTCGCTACTACCTAAAGTTATTGTGTCACCGAGTTGCAGATTTAAGCGGTCCAGCGCGCCTTGTTCCGCCCATATTTCTCCTTTCTCAGGAATTTTTTGTGGTGTTTTGGGCTTTAAGTTGATATTGCCCCTTGGGTAGCTAGAACTGAGTGCGCGAACTGTTACTAACAGAAAGTCATCACCGCTATTTGCCATGGTACCTAGCTGAATGATTTCACTGGTGATGAGTCCTTTATTTTTAGCTGAGGTTAAGATGGCAGGATCGGTTGCTCTACTGCTGCTAAGGACAAGATCGGCGCCTAAAATCTCACTACCTTGCCTGATAAGGGTTCGCTCAATTCGATCGCCTAGGCTCGCCATTAGGCTTGCAATTGTGATTGCAAGTATTAACGCTACGACTAGAGCGCGCCATTCACTCAGTGAAAAACTACTGATACTTTGCTGAGCGGCTAAGCGAAGTGAGGTGGAGGAGATCATGAGGTTAGCTCAGTTAGTTCGCCATTGTGCAAGCGCAGGGCGCGCTGACAACGTTTTGCTAAGGTGTGATCATGCGTAATCAGAATAAGTGTTGTATTGTTTTCGTTGTTAAGTGAAAACAGCTGCTGAATGATCTGCTCGCCGGTTTGCTCGTCTAAATTACCGGTAGGTTCATCTGCAAATAAAAGCGTTGGCTGTGTGGCAAAACTGCGGGCAATCGCGACTCGTTGTTGTTCACCACCTGATAGCTCTGCGGGTTTATGATGTAAGCGTTCGCCTAACTCGACCCGCTCTAACCATTGAGTCGCTTCTGATTCAGCGTGTTTATGGTTTCTTATTTGTAGCGGTAACATGACATTCTGTAATGCTGTGAGATCAGGTAGGAGGTGAAAGGCTTGAAATACAAAACTAATGTGTTGATTACGGAACTCGGCCTGTTGTTTATCGTTTAGATCGTCTAGGTTTGTATTGTTGAGTAAGATGGAGCCTGAAGTAGGTTGGTCTAATCCAGCAAGTATCGAGAGCAGCGAAGACTTTCCCGTACCCGATGGGCCGACTATCGCTACGCTTTCACCGCGCTTTATTTCAAGGTTTAGTTCTTGGAAAAGATCGAGGGTCCCGGCTTGAGTCTTAAATTGTTTTGCGAGATGCTGAGCACTGACAACCGTCTCTGTATTTTGAGTCATTAGGTATCCCCGATGCGTATATTACAAACGATATTATTACTGATTATTACAAGTGTTACTCTGACACTGCCTGCACAAGCTCGTTCCCTTGTTGTTCTCGGCGATAGTTTATCTGCTGCTTATAATATGAAAACTGAACAAGGCTGGGTGCAGCTGCTAGAGAATCGCCTTCGGGAAGAGGGGTACTCTCAGGATATTATAAATGCCAGTGTGAGTGGAGATACTACCCAAAATGGTATTGCACGTCTTAAATTACTTTTGCAACAGGTTGATGCACAAATCGTTATTATCGAGCTAGGGGGAAATGATGGTTTAAGAGGAACTCCGCCGTTCGCCATTCAACGTAACCTGCAACGCTTGATTGATATGAGTGAGCAGGCAGATGCAAAAGTGCTACTGCTTGGAATGCAATTACCCCCTAATTACGGTGCGGCTTATACTCAGAAGTTTAGTGAACTTTACGCCGAAGTTGCTGAAGATAAAGAGGTTGCGTTTGTCCCTTTCTTTATGGAAAAGGTCGCTTTAGTACCAGAGAGAATGCAGGCGGATGGTATTCATCCAAGTAGCAAAGGCCAGCCTTACTTGTTAGATACCGTTTGGCCCATTCTTGAACCTTTACTCGATGAATAGCCAGGGCTGCGTTATTTGAGTGCAATAAAAAAGGCGCTTTAATTAGCGCCTTTTTTGGAATAAACGAAACTTATGCGAAGTTAGCGTTTACGAAATCCCAGTTTACCAATGCCCAGAAACCTTTAAGGTAGTCAGGACGAACGTTACGGTAATCGATGTAGTAAGCGTGTTCCCAAAGGTCAACCGTTAGCAGTGGAGTCTGACCTTCAGTTAGAGGGCAGCCAGCGTTGCTCGTGTTAACGATCTCGATAGAACCGTCAGCGTTTTTAACTAACCAAGTCCAGCTAGAACCGAAGTTGTTAACAGCTTTGTCGTTAAGCGCTGCTTGGAAGTCTGCAAAAGAACCCCATTTAGCGTTGATTGCATCAGCAATCGCGCCTGTTGGTTCGCCACCTGCGTTTGGTGCTAGGCAGTTCCAGTAGAACGTGTGGTTCCAGATCTGAGCTGCGTTGTTGAATACGCCGCCAGCAGGAGCAGAAGTGATGATCTCTTCTAGCGTTTTACCTTCAAATTCAGAACCAGGAACTAAGCCGTTTAGCTTCACAACATAAGTGTTGTGGTGTTTACCGTGGTGGAAGTCCAGAGTTTCTGCAGAGATGTGTGGTTCTAGAGCATCCTTTGCATAAGGTAGCGGTGGAAGTTCAAAGCTCATAAGTGTCACCTTATTTATTGTCTGTATAAAGACAGATTGTCAGGCAGCTGAATGATCATTTTGTTGCTCACACAATGATGAATCAGCCGATAAAATCGAATTCGAGGGAATGATAGCACTCAATAGTTGATTTTTCATGGTACAAAAAGTGTGTTTAATTGTTCTTTTCGTGCTCAATCACACATTAGATTGTAGAGTTTCGACTAAAGTTTGCTGAAACTGTTATCTATTAACCCTAGAATGGCGTGCAGTTTCTTGTATATAACTATAAAAAAGCGACGGTTTTACGATGTATAAAGTACTTATTTGGATCTCATTTGTTTCTATCGGTATTCTGGCGGTGAAAACACAATTTTTAACGTCCAGCACCTTTGGCCCGTTTAAAGAGGGGTGTATGCAAGGAGAAAGCGCTACAGAGGAACGTTGTGATTGTTTAGCTAGATATGTGCATAAGCACTTTAGTGATAATGAAGTGAAATTAATTATGTCTAATCAGGTGAGTGATCCTGATTTTAAATTTAAAGTAGAAGAGGTCGTGTACGCAGGTTCTAAATCCTGTGCGGCTGAGTAAGTAAGGTTTAACCCGTTCCTGTTTTTTGCAGACTACTGTTGGCTATTGGCAAGGTCAGTGTTTCTCCTGATTCTTGTTGATAGCTCATTATTTTAGTGATGATTTGGTCATCAATGATTGTGCCTTGTGTTAACAGCAAATTGTAATCATAGGTGAAAAAGTCTTCGGCAATGATCATTTCCTTTTGAAGTTCTGTTGAATCAATGCCTGTTGATGCTTCTTTGTTTAAACGTTGATGTAATAACTGTTCTATTTTTTCTAACAGTTCAGCGTCATACAGGATCTCTTCTTTGCTATGGAGAGCTTCAAGTGCATAAGCTGGGTCAAGCTTGATACCGTCTTTATCTCCATTTAACAGAGCCATATAGTCGCGAATTATACGTAGCATACGCGAACCGAGTTTGATGGAATGCTTCTCTAGATGGTCAGGAAAACCGCTACCATCAACGTTTTCTTCGATCCCCCTTAGTAATTGAACAGCGCCGTGTATATGTTTAAGAGGGTCTAATGCTGATTCTGCAATGATTGGGTATTTATGAAAGATATTCAGTTCCTGTTTATTCATCTCATCTGAGTTTTTACAGACTAGCTCATCTTTAAGTACGACTTTACTGGCTTCGACGAGTTGTGCTGCGTAGCTGATCTGCTGAATTTCATAGGGCGGTAGTTTTAACTCATGTGCGAGCACTACTGCTAATTCGGATATTTTTTTACCTCTTCCTCGTTTGCTGTTATGCAGTTCTAACAGTCCTGAGAACACTTCTATTGTTTGTGCATAAGCATGTGTAAGGTCCAGCTGGGCTGCATCAATGAAAAGGGAGGTCTGGTGGAGTTCTTCTGTGCGGTTTTCTAAGTCTGTATTAAGTCCTCTGTTTTGATGCTGGATGACTTTTGCTTTACTTTTTAAATCCTTAGCACGTGTTCTGAGGTCTTTATATTTACTATGGAGGGAGTTCTCTTTCTGTTTGCGCTCATCATCCCATTGTTTTGTTTTAAATGCATGTAGAATGGCTTCGTGTAATTGAATTCGCTTAAGAGGAAGCGTAAAAAAATTTTGTACATGTCCTTTGTTGATGGCCCTGATTAAATCCTTCGTATTTGGGTTCTGGGCTAGCATTATCCGCTTAATTGAGCTGAACTTACGTGTGACTTCACTCGCGAGTGCAATGCCGTCGGTATCTGGGAGCTCTAAATCGACAAGTAATAGGTCTATAGGCGAGTGCTCTTTTTCTAATTCGCAAAGAGCATCGTGGGCGTTGTTGGCTTCCACTAAGGGCCACTTCATCGGTAAAATAGAACGACGACACTCTTCCAGCATGAAGCTATTGGCTGTGACTAGTAGAATGTTAGGTAGCAATTTCATCCACCCACCTCGATGACTGCTTTATAATGTTTTCTAGTCCTAAGTGTAGCAGTTTCAGGAAGTTAGGCGCGTTGAGTGTTAAATGCGATCTCTTCTAATGGAAATTGCGGGTCTCCACAGACAAAAAAATATGGGTTTTCTAATGAAACTTTATTGTAAGTGAGGGGATCTAAGTTTTCGCTATTTACCAGCC
This sequence comes from Neptuniibacter sp. UBA6509, assembly GCA_002435145.1. Classification (GTDB taxonomy): domain Bacteria; phylum Pseudomonadota; class Gammaproteobacteria; order Pseudomonadales; family Balneatricaceae; genus Neptuniibacter. Next base: position 13,470 of record DJLT01000130.1, on the reverse strand, counting down.
TACCGCCGGCTGCTTCAACTATAGCTTGCGCCGCTGCAGTGTCCCATTCGCTGGTAGGGTATAAACGGGGGTAGAAATCAGCGACACCTTCTGCAATAAGACACATCTTCAAAGAGCTGCCGATTCCGGTGCTTCTAACATGTTTGAAGTGGTGTTGGATCGGTTTTAGCAGTGATTCATTTGCATCTTGTCCATGTCGGCGGCTCGCGACAACGACTAGTTCTTCTCCTAACGGTCGGCTACGGATCTGTGCTGCGGGCTGATTAGCCGTCTGTTTCCATGCCCCTAGCTCAGAGCTACCCCAATAGGCGGTTTGTGTTGTGGGGACATAGATGATGCCGAGGGTCGGCTTATTCTGATTGATCAGCGCTATATTAATCGTAAATTCGTCATTACGATTGATGAACTCTTTGGTGCCGTCTAGCGGATCAATACACCAAAAAGTATCCCACTGTTGCCTTTGCTCAATAGTGGTAGCGGTCCCCTCTTCGCTTAATTGAGGGATAGAGGGGGTTATTCTTTTGAGTGCTTGCTGGATTATTTGATGAGCTGCAAAATCTGCCGCTGTTACCGGTGAATTATCATCTTTGTTTTTGACGGAGAACTCATCGCCCTTGTAGATATTCAAAATGGCTTCACTTGCATCTTTGCATGTGGACATGAGCGATTCGATAAGTTGTGTATGTTCCTTCATAAGGCCCCCTTTTTTATTTTTATGAGGTTAGCATAGCCTTGATTTGTGCATGGTTTTAGTCGCCTTTTGTCGAGGCTTTAGATAAAAAATCTCTAACCATATACAACGCTGCTATTGCACGCGCTTCTGTAAAGTTTTCATCTGCAATGAGTTGTTCTAAGTTGTTTAGAGGCCAGCTGACCACTTCCATCTCTTCGGGTTCGTCGCCCTGAAGGCGGCAAGGATATAAGTCTTGAGCAACGACGGCTGTTATTTTATGTCCCATGTAATTGGGTGCGGATGTCATGACTTTAAGCGTATGTAGGCGCTTACTTCCAAAGCCCGCTTCTTCTTTCAGTTCACGATCTGCCGCTGTATGTTCATCTTCGCCGGGATCGATTAACCCTTTAGGCAGGGTTAGCGTGTAATCTTCAACGCCTACCGCATACTCTCGAATAAGAAGAACTTCATTATTGTTTGTGATGGGAATGATCATTACCGCGCCTCGGCCTCGATTGGCTAGACGTTCGTAAGTGCGCTCTACACCATTAGAAAAACGGAGACGGATTTCCTCAACTTTAAATAATCGACTGTTTGCAGTGTTAGTAATCTTCAAAATCTCGGGTTTAACCGGCATACTGAAGCTTCCTCTATAAATGGCTCAAATAATGTTTGATTGGCAGAATATCGATACCGTCTTATTAGATATGGACGGAACACTTCTAGATTTACACTTTGATACTTTCTTTTGGCTTGAGCATCTTCCACTACGTTATGCGCAAATACATTCTATGAATGTGGACGAGGCTCGCTCATGGCTGCATGAGCGTATCATACAGCAGCAAGGTTCGCTTAATTGGTATTGTTTGGACTTCTGGACGGATGAACTAAACATACCTGTAGCAGAGTTAAAAAAAGAGGTGGCTGATAAAATAGCATTTAGGCCCCATGTAAAAGACTTTTTAGCGACGCTTAAGCAAGAAGGCATTCGTACCGTTATTGTGACTAATGCTCATCAGGATAGCCTGTCGCTGAAAATAGAGAAAACGGGCTTAAATCAGCTGGTGGATGATGTGATTTGTTCGCATGATTTTGGTTTAGCGAAGGAAACATCTGGTTTTTGGGATAAACTTCAAAAGGTAGAGCCGTTTAATAAAGAGCGGACATTATTGGTTGATGATAGTTTTGCTGTTTTACAAAGTGCACGTGAATATGGGATTCGCTATCTGCTATCGATCTTTCAGCCGGACAGCCAGCAGCCAAAACGTGAAATCAATGATTTCACGGCTATAGATCATTTTAATGAAATAACACCGAAGTAAAACGGAAACGAATGACACAAACCGAAGAAAAGGTCCGTCTAGATAAATGGCTTTGGGCTGCTCGCTTTTATAAAACACGCGCCATCGCCAAGCAGATGATCGATGGTGGTAAGGTCCATTACAATGGGCAACGAACCAAGTGCAGCCGGCATGTTGAGGTGGGAGCCACTTTAACGATTCGACAAGGATTTGATGAGAAAGAAATCATTGTCGCTGATCTGTCAGATAAGCGTAGAGGCGCATCTGAAGCACAGAAGCTTTATACAGAGACGGAAGCTAGCATTAAAAAACGCGAAGAGCATGCGGCGCAACGTAAAGCGATGGGTAGTGGTTTGAATCCTAGAAACCGGCCGAATAAAAAAGAACGTCGCCAAATTATTTCATTCAAAGATGCTGAGCGTGGGATCTTTGATAAATAATTGAGAGTGGTTAATCATCGTTGTTAAAAACTAAGCTCACGTTTGCGAGCTTAGTGACTGTTAGATGTTAATGGTCTTGCTGCAAAATAGGCAGTTTATTGAGTAAAGGGATTTTACTAATAAGGTTTATTAGCGGCCTGAGTACTCGGTGTGCACCACAGGTAAAGTAATGCATTAACGGTGTGCAGAAAGCCCAGCTAAGCGTAATCATTGCTGAAAAAGCCCCGCCAACAAGGTTGTCACTTGCCCAGTGAGCACCGCCTACTATTCTTGGCAGCATAAACAGGCCTGCTAGAAACAAAGCAATGTATGAGATGCCACTTCGTGCATTAAGAATGATAAAACCCGCCCAGGTCAGAACAACGGCAGCATGGTCGCCTGGGAAACTATTAGTTGCAGAGTCCTTTGCTGGTATATCCGGTACGATTTTACTGAATCGATAAGAAGGTTCCAGCATCAACGAAGGGCTATGGCCACTAACGTCAATTGCCCGGGCGTATTCATAGACTGACTCGCGCACAGGAAACATCAGAATAAGTAGCAAGATGAAGCCTATAATGGATTGCTGTAACCGGTCGCGTTTTATACCCATTCCCGGAAACGTAATGCTGATAAGCATTATGATTAGAGGGATCATGTCGAATATACGTACATTGGCCCACGCCCAGAAGCGAGTCCAGGTAGTATCCTCAGATAGTGTGCCGTTCAACGCGAAAAACACACTTTGGTCAATGCTGCGCCAGAAGGCAAAGCCAGGATCGGAGAGATAGAAACCAAGCCAAGCAAAAGCAAATAGATGGCTTAAAAGTAAAGCTTTTACATTCCAAGTGGTGCGGAAAACGCTAACAGTATTCATTATGTAAATAGTATCTCGAAACATGAATTGGGTATGATAAAATACCGATATTATCTTGGGCATCAATTATGGTGTTCAATTCCTTATCAAGCAACCTAATAGATCCCTTTATATGAGTAACCCTGATCAGATCCAAAGAATTATGTTTGATGAGTTGGATATACGTGGTGTCGTTTCCGGTTTGAATAAAACCTGTACTGATTGTTTTGAAAATCATGATTATCCAGCCGTCATAAAGCAGATTTTAGGCGAGATGTTAGCCGCAGTGAGTTTGTTAAGCTCTAATTTGAAGTTTGATGGGCGATTGATTTTACAGGCTCAGGGACAGGGGAATGTTCGCCTGTTGATGGCGGAAACCAATCAGAATCGTGACGTGCGTGCTATTGCGCGTTTTGATGGTGATATACCTGATGACGCTACATTTATTGATCTGTTGCCCAAAGGGCAAGTTGTATTAACGATAGAGCCTGAAAAGGGTAATCGTTACCAAGGTGTTGTGCCGCTAGATGGCGATAATCTAGCTAAATGCCTTGAGAATTATTTTGTCAGTTCAGAACAGTTACCAACACAGCTTCATCTAGCATCTGATGGCGAGGTTGCTTCCGGCTTAATGTTGCAGGTTCTGCCTGCTGAGGGAACGGGAGACGAAGGATGGGAGCGGATTAGTCATCTTGCTGCTACGTTAAAAAGTGCTGAGCTGCTTGAACTCGATAATGAAACACTTTTGTATCGCCTATTCCATGAAGAGGTTTGTCGACTGTATGAGCCTGATGCCGTGCAGTTTAAATGTACTTGTTCCAGAGAGCGTAGTTTGGCTTCTTTAAAGTTGGTCGATAAAAGTGAGCTTTTAGAAATTATCGAAGAAAGTGGTCAGGTGGATATGAACTGTCAGTTTTGCAATGCCCACTATGGCTTTGATTTAACCGATATCGAGGCTGCTTTTTCTGATTCTGGGGCCCATGGTAATTCAGAAAATGTACATTAATTGAACTGTTTTGATTAAAATTGCGTTAAGTCAACTGAGAATGGCTTTCAACAATGGCGTATCGTGTGATTTTTGTGCATAATACGCGTCCTTATAATTACGACATTTTACGCCTTATTAGGTAACGTTATTGGCGCCTATGCCAAGGGAACCCAGTAATGACCAAAGATTCTGTGAACATTGCACACCAAAATTTAAGCCCAGCTGAGCTAGTTGAAAGAGCCATTACTAATGGTGAAGGAACACTTGCTGACTCAGGTGCCCTAGTAGTAACAACGGGCAAGCGTACTGGTCGTTCTCCGATGGACCGTTTCATCGTGGAAGAGCCAAGTACTGCGGATTCAATTGAGTGGGGTGGTATCAACCGTCCATTCAATTCTGATAAATTTGATGCCCTATGGACTCGTGTTGAAGAGTTTGTAGCGGATAAAGAACATTTTGTATCTAACGTACATGTAGGTTCTGACCCAAGTCATTATCTTGCTGTTAAAATGACTACACAGACTGCATGGCAGAACCTGTTTGGTCAGAACTTATTCATTCGCCCTGCGGAGTATAATCCAAAAGCGAAAGAAGAGTGGCAGATCCTTAACGTTGCTAACTTCGAATGTGATCCTGAGCGCGATGGCACAAACAGTGATGGTTGCGTAATCATCAACTTTGCTAAGCGTAAAGTATTGCTTGCCGGCATGCGCTATGCGGGTGAAATGAAGAAGGCGATGTTCTCTGTACAAAACTTCCTTCTTCCTGAAAAAGACGTTCTACCAATGCATTGCTCTGCAAACGTTGGTGATGACAACAGTACAACGTTGTTCTTCGGTCTTTCAGGTACAGGTAAAACTACATTGTCTGCTGATCCTAGTCGTTACCTTATTGGTGATGATGAGCATGGTTGGGGTAAAGGCGTTGTCTTTAACTTAGAAGGTGGTTGTTACGCTAAAACTATCAATCTAAGTCAGAAGAATGAGCCAATCATCTGGGATGCTATTCGTTTTGGTGCGATTGTTGAAAACGTTGCCTTAAATGAAGAGCGTACAGCTGACTATGATGACACGTCTCTTACTGAGAACGGTCGTTGTGCATACCCGTTGCAGCATGTTGAAAAACGTACTGTATCAAATATGGGTGAAGAACCTGATTCAATCGTATTCCTTACGTGTGACTTAACAGGTGTTTTACCGCCTGTATCTGTTCTAACGAAAGAAGCGGCTGCTTACCACTTCCTTTCTGGTTATACCGCTCTTGTCGGTTCTACAGAGATGGGTTCTGGTGGCGGAATCAAGTCTACATTCTCTACTTGCTTTGGTGCGCCATTCTTCCCACGTCCAGCACATGTATACGCTGAACTGCTAATGAAGCGTATCGAAGAGTTCGGATCAAAAGTTTACCTAGTTAACACGGGTTGGACTGGCGGTTCTTACGGCACAGGTGAGCGTTTCAGTATTCCTACAACTCGCGGTATTATCAGTGCAATCCAGAATGGTGCATTGGTTGATGCAGAAACAGTTAAGCTTGAAGGTCTAAACCTAGAAGTGCCTGTTGCTGTACCTGGTGTTGATTCTGCATTACTGAATCCTCGCGATACTTGGGCTGATAAGTCTGGCTATGATGCTGAAGCAAATGACCTGATTGGTCAGTTTGTTGAGAACTTCAAGAAGTTCGACGGCGTATCTGAAGATATTATCGCTGCGGGTCCTAAGCTTTAATGTAAGCTTTTGATCGCGACTGAAAAAGCCCTCGTAGAGATACGGGGGCTTTTTTGTTTCTATCATCTAAATTGCTGACCTTTCAGCAGGGATTGCTGCTATGCCTCGTTTTTTAGGATTGATCAGTTTGATGTTTTCCTCATTTTTTTTACATGCAGAAGGTGAGAACGCTGAAGAGCTGAGCGTTCAGTTGCCCGCTTTGGCAGCTGTTAGAGGGCAAACATCACTCTCGGGGCTCTCATCGGGTGGCTTTATGGCTGCTCAATATCATGTGGCTTATTCAAAGGGGCTTGTGGGTGTAGGCGTTGTGGCTGGCGGGCTATGGAACTGTGCTGATAGTCGCTCGGGTACGATCTCTCCCTTTATGAATGCCATCTCAACCTGCATGGATCCTTGTAAATACAGCTGGTTTGGCTGTAGTGATAGTTTGTTACCTGACGTGGAGAGAGTGAAGGGTTTAGCCATTAATGAGGCTGAAGAAGGTTCTATTGATCCGCTAGAGTCTCTACAAGATGACAAGGTGTATCTCTTCTCTGGACGCCAGGATTCGACGGTAGTCACAGGTGTAGTGGATAAGACAAAAGCGTTCTATCGTTTGTTAGGGGTTCCTGAGGCGGCGATTAAATATAATAAGTCTGTGGATGCAGGTCATGCGTTCATTACTGCGGATGTTAATGCTACTCCCTGCTCTTTAACGCAGTCTCCCTATATTAATAATTGTGGCTTTGAGCAGGCGGAAAGAATACTGAGTCATATTTATGGTGTGTTAAATACCTCATCAGATGATTTATCTGGAGAGCTTATTAAGTTTGATCAGAGGCCGTTCATACAAGGTAGTCAGAGTAGTATGGATGAGAGTGGGTATGTGTATGTTCCAGCGTCTTGCTTAGAGGGACATTGCAAAGTACATGTAGCATTTCATGGCTGTAGGCAGGGTATTTCGGTGATGGGAAAAACCTATGTTGCTGGATCAGGCTATAACGAGGTGGCAGATAGCAATGAAATTATTGTGCTTTATCCACAAGTAAAAAAATCATCTTTTTCGCCGGTAAACCCAAGAGGTTGTTGGGATTTTTGGGGGTATACGGGTAGCAACCTTCCTCCATATGATTACTTCAAAAAAACAGCGCCTCAAATGGAAGCGATATACATGATGCTTGAGCGCCTAATGCAGCCACGTTAGATGACAGATTAGGCGCTTAGTGCTCCGTTGCAAGGCATCTATTATTTAAAGCGCAGCTTAATGTCAGCGTTGTTTAAATACTCTGTTTCTTGCTCTAGGTCTGCATGTGTTAAAGGGTGGTGTTCTAGCCACCCGTCAGGGAATTCAATCATCAGTTTCTTGTTATCAATACTAAAAGAGATAGCAGGTAAGCGGTCTTTAGAGCGGCTTCTATGCAGAATGACGGCAATGCGAAGCAGTATACAAAGTCGACGATAGGACTCTTGTAAGCGCTTTGGTAAGGCTTTGAACTCATCTTTAGGGAACTTTCTGCGATGTCCGCGTACTAGGGTCGCTAACTGCAGCTGTTCCCGAGTTGTGAAGCCTGGAAGGTCTGAGTGGGTTAGTAAGTAGGCGCTGTGTTTATGGAATTGGCTATGCGCAATAGTGAGCCCAATCTCATGGGTTCTGGATGCCCAGCTGAGCATATCGTAGTGCTTGCGTGATAGTTGCCAATCTTCTTTGATCTGCGCCCATGCGAGCAGAGCGGTTTGCTCGACTCGGTCTGCATGTTCTTGGTCTACATGGTAGCGTTTCATGATGGCATTGATTGTTCGGTCTCGTACGTCTTCGTGACGTAACCTACCTGCCATGTCATAAAGTACACCTTCACGTAGAGCGCCTTCAGAAAAGCTCATCTCTTCTATATTTAAAGCATCGAAAGCAGCGCATAAAATAGCAATGCCCGCAGGTAGTACTTTTTTACGTTCAGGCTTTAGGCCTTCAATTTCAATCTCACTACTGTGTGAATAGCTAAGAATATGCTCTCTTAGGGAGTGAAGCGCTTCTTTGGTGATTTTGTCTTCAGAATAGCCTTTGCTTATGCAGGCATTTCGCACTGCCTTAATTGTGCCGGATGACCCAACGGCACTGTCCCAGCCAAGCTCTTGATAGTAATGTTTTATTGACTGTAATTCTTGAAGGGCAGCCGTGTGAGCTCGTTTGAAGTTTTTCGTGCTAATAATATCATCGCTAAAGTAGCGCTTAGTAAAGCTGACGCAGCCCATGTGCAGGCTTTCCATCGCTCTAGGCTCAAAACGTTCGCCGACAATAAATTCAGTACTACCGCCACCAATATCAATAACTAATCGGGATCCTTTATCGTCCGCTAGGGTATGTGAGACGCCAAGATAGATAAGACGCGCTTCCTCACGACCCGCAATGATCTCAAGTGGCACGCCTAAGATGTTTTCAGCTTCTTCAATAAACTCACGGCTGTTTTTTGCTTCACGTAGTGCATTGGTGCCGACAACGCGCACGGAATCTTTTGGTATATCTTTGATTCTTTGAGCAAAACGGCTCAAGCAGTCAATGCCGCGCTGTTTGGCTTCATCTGAGAGAATACGGCGGTTGTTGATGCCTGCGCCCAGTTGAACCTTGTCGGATAAAATGTCAACGGTACGAAGTTCGCCTTGGTTTAGCTGAGCAACGACTATATGGAAGCTATTCGAGCCAAGGTCGATGGCAGCAAGGAGTTGTTCTTCAGTAGGTTCTGCCGCAGGTGTCTGCTCGGTCATTCTGATAAGTTCTCATGGTCATAAATAAATAGCGAATGCTAGATTAGCAAAACAAATCGGTCTCTGCAGTCGCTTTAGTGAGCCTAGTATAAATGAGGTTATAGGTGTTTGTTTTTAAAAAATTATTAAGCATATAGTTATTTGTTTAGTCAAAATGGTCTCTATTTGGCGACAAGTGCCTTACACCGCTATGCTAGGAATGTTATTATCGGCGGTCAGATTAAAAGTATTGGGCGCAGCGGAGAAGAGTTCCCATGAGTGAAAACATTGTAAATGTTACAGACGCTTCCTTTGAAGAAGACGTTCTCAAAGCCGAAAGCGCGGTTTTAGTTGATTATTGGGCTGAATGGTGTGGTCCTTGTAAAATGATTGCTCCCGTTCTTGAAGAGATCGCTAAAGAGTATGGTGACCAACTTAAAATTTGTAAGTTGAACATCGACGAAAATAGCGAGACTCCACCTAAATTTGGTATTCGTGGTATTCCTACACTAATGCTATTCAAAGGTGGTAACGTTGAAGCAACTAAGGTTGGTGCGTTGTCAAAATCACAGTTAGCTGCGTTTATCGAAGCGAATCTGTAGGTTTAACGTGAAGAAAGTGTGATGTTGAGCAAAACATGACACTTTCTTACCTTTAGGCTATAGACAGACTCCAACCTTCCTTCTATAGTGTTCACTGTTTGGCCAGCCCGCTAAAGTTTTTTCCTTCTATATTTTTAGCGTTTGAGCTTAATTAAGGCCATTCTCGTTTTCTTCCTAAATTCCATTCAAATAACACAAATCGGCCTAGTGCTCTTTTCCTCCAAACTATGAATCTTACTGAATTAAAAACTAAAAGCGTTCCCGAACTCCTTGATATTGCAAAAGGCATGGGAATGGACAATCTTGCCCGTTCACGTAAACAGGATGTGATTTTTGCCATCCTAAAGCGCCACGCAAAAGGTGGTGAAGATATTTACGGTAATGGTGTGCTTGAAATCTTGCAAGATGGCTTCGGCTTTTTGCGTTCAGCAGACTCTTCTTATCTGGCAGGCCCAGATGATATCTATGTTTCTCCTAGCCAGATTCGCCGTTTCAATCTGCGTACAGGCGATACCATAGAAGGTAAGATTCGACCGCCTAAGGATGGAGAACGTTATTTTGCATTGTTAAAAGTTAATCAAATTAACTATGACAAGCCTGATAACGCTAAGAACAAAATCCTTTTTGAAAACCTAACACCGCTTTTTGCTCAGAACCGTCTGCGCATGGAGATTGGTAACGGTAGTACGGAAGATTTGACTGCCCGTGTTATTGATCTGGTTTGCCCAATGGGTAAAGGCCAGCGTGCATTGATTGTATCTCCGCCTAAAGCGGGTAAGACATTAATGCTACAGAATATTGCTAACAGCATTACGCGTAATAACCCAGAGTGCCATCTTATTGTATTGTTAATCGATGAGCGCCCAGAGGAAGTTACAGAGATGCAGCGTACCGTACGTGGTGAAGTTGTTGCGTCTACATTTGATGAGCCGCCTGCACGTCATGTTCAAGTTGCAGAGATGGTGATTGAAAAAGCTAAACGTCTGACTGAGCACAAGAAAGATGTAGTCATCCTATTGGATTCTATTACGCGTTTAGCGCGAGCTTATAATACGGTTATCCCTTCTTCTGGTAAGGTGCTTACCGGTGGTGTTGATGCTCACGCATTAGAACGTCCAAAACGTTTCTTTGGTGCAGCACGTAACATCGAAGAGGGCGGAAGCTTAACAATCATTGCTACAGCATTGGTTGATACAGGTTCTAAAATGGATGAGGTTATCTTTGAAGAATTCAAAGGTACAGGTAACTCTGAAGTTCATCTTGATCGTAAAGTTGCTGAGAAGCGTGTTTTCCCAGCAATTAATATCCGTCGTTCCGGTACACGCCGTGAAGATTTGTTGACCTCTGAGGAAGAGCTGCAACGTATGTGGATCCTACGTAAGCTACTTGATCCAATGGAAGATACGTCTGCGACTGAATTCGTTATTGATAAGTTGAAAGACTTTAAGACCAACGATGAATTCTTCTTGTCCATGAAGCGGAAATAAACTGGTTTATATCTAAAAGGGTGAGCATCTGCTTGCCCTTTTTTGTTTTTACTAGGTTCAATAGATGGCAACTCCAAAATATAAAGATCTACGCGATTTTATTTACATGCTGGAAGCGCGTGGAGAGCTTAAACGCATTAAGCAAGAGATCGATCCTAATCTAGAGATGACTGAGATTAGTGACCGAACGTTAAAAGCTGGCGGCCCTGCTTTGCTTTTTGAGAACCCTAAAGGTTTTGATTATCCCGTATTAACCAATCTTTTTGGTACGCCTGAGCGTGTCGCTATGGGGATGGGGGAGGAAACGGTAGAGGCTTTACGGGAAGTTGGTAAAGTGCTGGCTCAATTGAAAGAGCCAGAGCCACCCAAAGGCATGAAAGACGCCTGGGACAAGCTGCCTATTTTCAAGCAAGTTCTGAATATGGGGCCTAAGTTAATTAAGTCAGCTGCTTGCCAGAAGCATGTGATCGAAGGTGATGACGTTGATCTTTATAAATTGCCTATTCAAACCTGCTGGCCAGGAGATGCAGCACCTCTAGTGACTTGGCCGCTTGTGGTTACCCGTGGCCCAAATAAAGAGCGACAAAATCTTGGTATTTACCGTCAGCAGTTAATTGCTAAAAATAAGCTGATTATGCGTTGGCTCGCACATCGTGGTGGGGCATTAGATTTCCGCGAATGGAAGAAAGAGCGTCCAGGTGAAAGATTCCCGGTGGCGGTTGCTTTAGGGGCCGACCCTGCAACCATTCTAGGGGCAGTGACGCCTGTGCCTGATACACTATCTGAATACGCTTTTGCAGGCTTGCTGCGAGGTGGAAAAACAGAAGTCACCCAGTGTATAGGTAGTGACCTTCAAGTACCTGCCAGTGCAGAGTTTATTTTGGAAGGTTACATAGAACCTGATGAGATGGCTGATGAAGGCCCATTTGGAGATCACACTGGATACTATAATGAGGTTGATAGCTTCCCTGTCTTTACAGTAGAGCGTATTACCCATCGTAGTAATCCTATCTATCACAGTACGTATACAGGAAGACCACCTGATGAGCCTGCGATTTTAGGGGTCGCGCTGAATGAGGTGTTTGTACCTATTCTGCAAAAGCAGTTCCCGGAAATAGTTGATTTCTATCTGCCTCCTGAAGGCTGCTCCTATCGAATGGCGGTAGTGACCATTAAGAAACAATATCCCGGTCATGCTAAGCGAATTATGTTGGGTGTTTGGTCCTTTTTGCGTCAATTTATGTATACAAAGTTTGTGATTGTATGTGATGACGACGTAAATGCGCGTGACTGGAATGATGTTATTTGGGCGATTACTACGCGTATGGATCCCCAGCGCGATACAGTAATGATCGACAATACCCCGATAGATTACCTTGATTTTGCTTCGCCCGTATCAGGGCTAGGTTCAAAAATGGGTATGGATGCAACCAATAAATGGGAAGGCGAAACTACGCGTGAGTGGGGCGTTCCTATTGTGATGGATCCTGATGTAGAAGAGAAAATAGATGCGATCTGGGATGAATTAGGCATCCTGGGTGAGTAAATGTCGCACCTGATAGAGATTGAAAACATTGGTCGTCAGATTAAAGGCCGACCAGGTGAGACTCTATTCGATAGCCTAAATCGCCATGGTTATAAACTGCGTGTTGGTTGTAAAAATGGTGTCTGTGAAATTTGTGAAGTTTCGCTGCTGCAAGGTGAGATTGTTCAGCGCTATCCGGTTAAACATTTAACCTTAGATCAATCGTTAAATGTTGAGGAAAGTGTATTGGCGTGTACATGCCAGCCTTTAAGCGATGTTCGAGTGAAAATAGAGGGGTTAAAGTGCCCTGGAGAGTTATCAGTGAAGAAACTGCTTTGTGATATTGCGTCAATTGAAAAGTTAAATAGTGATGTTTTTCGTGTTCGTCTTACGTTGCCTGCAACAGCGTCATTAGCTGCTGAGTATTATGCAGGTCAATATTTAGATCTGATTCTGCCCGATGGGAAGCAAGCATCTTTTTCTATCGGCTCTGCTCCTGAACAGGGACGTAATTTAGAGCTTCATATCCGTCATATGCCAGATAGTGATATGTCGAATAGCATTATTAATCACCTTCAAACGGAGAAAACGGTTGAAGTTGAGATCGCTAAAGGTGATTGCTACCTACAGGTTCAAAACATTAAGCCAGAAACGCGCTTGATAATGGCTGCGGCAAGTACAGGCTTTGCTCAGGTAAAAAGTGTTGTGGAGCATCTGCTTGCTAACCAGTTTAGTAACCCAATACACATTTATTGGGGCGCTAGGGTGGAAGAGGATATGTACCTCCATAACCTACCGTTACAGTGGCTCTCTGAGCATACAAATGTTCATTTTGAAGCGGTGGTCAGTGAACCGGAGAACAGCTTAGGTTGGAAAGGGCGTACAGGTTTGTTGCCTGCAGCAATTATCGAAGATTTTGATAACTTTGATGATGTGGAAATCTTTACGAGCGGTTCACCTGCTATGGTTTACGCCTTATTGGATGCATGTGAAGAGAAAGGCTTTAGTGAAGAGCGTATGCATTCTGATGTGTTCGCATATGCGCCTAGAAACAAATAGCTAATCAATATCACTCGCGGTTCTTGCTGCTTGGAAGGCGGTGAGTTTTGATATGCTGTGTAGGCTTTGGTTAGGTAGATAAAAAAGGGAGGCACTAGGCCACTGCTGTCCCATAGTT
>DJLT01000096.1:66532-69473 GCA_002435145.1 Neptuniibacter sp. UBA6509 | reverse complement strand
GTCATTAGCTCAAGCGTATCCCCTTTTAAGAAACGATTACGAACATCAACCTCTAACATGCGCGCTTGCTTGTCATACCCCATAATCTCACCAACAAATTGCTGATGAACACCCACAGAGTTACCTGTTTCGTAGTTTTGATACTCATCATGCACATGGCGACGATAGAAACCTTCGGTATAACCACGGCTTGCTAAGTTTTCCAGCTCATCCATTAAGCTCATATCGAATGGTTTTCCAGCAACCGCATCGTCAATCGCTTTGCGATAAACCTGTGCGGTACGTGAAACGTAGTAGTGCGATTTAGTACGGCCTTCAATTTTTAACGAATCAACGCCCATCGCAGCTAAACGATGTACATGCTGAATAGCTCGAAGATCTTTAGAGTTCATGATGTAAGTACCATGCTCATCTTCAAACGCGGGCATGAATTCACCTGGTCGAGTCTCTTCCTGCAATAGGAAAATCTGATCAGTAGGCTCCCCTTCTCCCAGCGCAGGCTTTTTACTTACTTCTTCTGCGCGCGGGTCAAACTGCTCAACGGGTACAACATCACCAGACTCATCAACTTTGGCTTCATGCGCATCATACTTCCAACGACAAGAGTTAGTGCATGTTCCTTGGTTAGGGTCTCGCTTATTGATATAACCAGACAGCAAGCAGCGGCCGGAATAAGCAATGCATAAGGCGCCGTGAACAAAGACTTCAATTTCCATCTCAGGGCAGCGTTGACGTATCTCTTCCACCTCATCAAGCGATAGCTCACGAGAAAGAATCACGCGCTCAACACCCATAGAGTGCCAAAATTTTACAGCCGCCCAGTTCATCGTATTCGCTTGCACTGACAAATGAATAGGTACATCAGGAAAATGCTGTTTCACAAGATGAATCAAGCCTGGATCAGACATAATAAGCGCATCAGGCCCCATCGCAATAATAGGCCTAAGGTCATCAATATAGGTTTTCAACTTACTATTATGCGGCAGAATATTACTTGCTAAGAAAAACTTCTTACCCAGCTGATGAGCCAGATCGATGCCTTCAGATAGATTTTCCATATTGAAATCATTATTACGGACTCTCAGACTATAACGAGGTTGACCGGCATAAACAGCATCGGCTCCGTAAGCAAATGCATATTTCATATTCTTAAGCGTCCCGGCAGGGGACAATAGTTCAGGTGTACGCATAATAGTGAAGTAATTTCTTAAAGTAGAATGAAACGAACAATCCCAGTACTAACTAGGATAGATCCTGTAATGGGATTTCAAAGAGAGGAGTATATATTGAACCATCTTCTCCGGCCTTGCTCTGGAGCAATACAACTGAATCTGCAAGACTAAACATATCAATTACGGGCCAATGGTTCGGTTTCTTAAACTTATTTTTCCCTGGAAGGCGACCTAACGTAATATGAGGCTTAAAGTCTTCTTCCGTATGATTCACGCCTGCCGCATCAGCAACGTTAATCATAAGATCATGTAATGCTTCAAGCTCTTTATGAACCGCTGGAAGCGCTGCAATTAAGGCTAAGCCTTTATTAACACGGTAATATTCAGCAGCATTAATATGAACTTGAAAAGAGGTAAAATCAGCCAACTTCTCACGCGTGCAGCGTTCAAGTTCCTCTACTTGCTCTAGACTGACATCTCCAAGAAAGCACAAGGTTAGGTGATAACGATCCGAATCCACCCAGCTAACCTCAGTTTTTCGGTCATACTCACACAATGTATCAGCATGATCGGCCAACCAACGCACAACAGAATCAGGCAACGTCAGTGCAAAAAAAGCACGGATTTTCATTTGGCTTTTAAGTATCTCATTATATAAACGATCGTGTATTTTGCCTTCTAGGGTTTACGTTGGCAAACCCTAGAAGCTAATTTTTTGAGTATTTATTGAACAACGCTCAATTTTGCTCCAAAAGCAGCTGCATATTATTTAGTTTCTGCTTCACTTGAAGAAGGTCTTGATTCAACTGTCTACGTGTTCCATCAAAGGCCCTTATCGCTTGCTCATTCACAGAAACACGGCGCTCTATAGCAGCATCAGTCTTACTTTCAAGCTTAGCCACGCGTTCTGCCAATGCTTTCTGGCTACTCACTTCACCTTTCTTCTGCTCTTGAAGCTGCCCCTGAAGGCCCGTCTCCAATTGAGTCACTAGCTGAGTAACTTTAGCAATTTCAGCATTAACCGATTTCTTTAAGTTCGCATTATCAGACTTTAAACCTGCCAGCGCCTTAAGTTGTTTATTCTGAGACGCCAAGGTGCTCTTAAGAGATTTAATCGTTTTTTCCTGCGCTTTGATCAAGCTATCCTGCTTAGCTAAGGTTTTACCTTGCTTGGCGATTAAAGGCGCATTTTTCTGATGAGCAATCGCCCATAACTTTGCAATTTCAGAATCCAGTTGCTTATCTTTCTTTCTAAGGTTCTGCTCAAGAGACGAGACATTCCCCTGAAGAGCTTGCCCTGACTGTTCTGCACCTTCCTCTGCCTGCAGCAATAAACCTTTAAGCTTCTCAATCTGTTCCTGCGCCTCTACAAACGTAGCTTCACGCTGCTGCTGAGCTTGGTGCATATCAAAACCAAAGTAACCTAAAGCACTCACCGCAATGATAAGAATAATACTGACGAGCCCTTGAACAACCCCTCCAGATTTAGACGTCTCTTGTACCGCTCCCTCTTCTGCCTTCATGCTAGGCGTTGAAACAGGCTTAGGAGATGCGGAAAAGTTATTGTCCGTTACAGGTTCAGCAGGCCCCATATTTGGCACATTAATATCATCATCACGATTCATGACTATCTATTCACTCTTGGATACAGATTTAAGTTGTTGCTATTTTACGCACAAATAAAAAGCCCCGCAAAAGGCGGGGCTTAATTTTGTAGCTAGACGGGATGTAAACCTTACATCATGCCGCCCATACCACCCATACCACCC
>DJLT01000096.1:0-66240 GCA_002435145.1 Neptuniibacter sp. UBA6509 | reverse complement strand
CCCATACCACCCATACCACCCATGCCGCCCATATCAGGCATTGCAGGAGCACCACCTTCAGAAGGCTTATCAGCAATCATCGCTTCTGTAGTGATCATCAAGCCCGCAACAGATGCAGCAGCCTGAAGTGCAGAACGCGTTACTTTAGCTGGGTCAAGGATACCCATATCGATCATATTGCCATATTCACCCGAAGCGGCATTGTAACCAAAGTTACCTTCACCCTTCTCACGAATGTTAGATACGATTACAGAACCTTCTTCACCAGCATTGCCAACAATCTGACGTAGAGGAGCTTCTAGTGCACGGAACGCAAGCTCAATACCAACGCTCTGATCATGGTTGTCACCTTTAAGATCTTTAACCTGATCCATCGCACGGATAAGCGCAACACCACCACCAGGTACAACACCCTCTTCAACTGCAGCGCGTGTCGCATGTAGTGCATCCTCAACACGTGCTTTCTTCTCTTTCATCTCTACTTCAGTCGCTGCGCCAACTTTAATCACTGCAACACCGCCAGCAAGCTTAGCAACACGTTCTTGTAGCTTTTCACGATCGTAATCAGAAGATGTTTCTTCCATCTGAGCACGGATCTGGTTAACACGCGCTTCAATCGTATCGCCAGCACCAATACCATCAACAATCGTTGTGTTTTCTTTAGTGATAGATACGCGCTTAGCCTGACCAAGCTGCTCTAATGCTACTTCTTCAAGTGTTAGACCCACTTCTTCAGAAATAACTGTACCGCCAGTTAGGATGGCAATATCTTCAAGCATCGCTTTACGACGATCACCAAAACCTGGTGCTTTAACTGCCGCTACTTTAACGATTCCGCGCATGTTGTTAACAACCAAAGTTGCTAGCGCTTCACCTTCAACATCTTCACCAATGATAAGTAGTGGGCGAGATGCTTTAGCAACTTGCTCAAGAATTGGAAGAAGATCACGAATGTTAGAGATTTTCTTATCAACAAGAAGAATAAATGGCTGTTCTAATTCAACAGACATGCTTTCTTGGTTGTTAATGAAGTATGGAGAAAGGTAACCACGATCAAACTGCATACCTTCAACAACATCTAGTTCGTTATCTAGTGCAGTACCTTCTTCAACGGTAATAACACCTTCTTTACCAACGCGCCCCATCGCTTCAGCAATAATCTCACCTACTTGCTCATCAGCATTAGCAGAGATCGTACCTACTTGCGCAATAGCTTTATTGTCAGCACAAGGCACAGCCATAGCCTGGATCTGTTCAACAACTGCAGCAGCAGCTTTGTCGATACCGCGTTTAAGATCCATTGGGTTCATACCAGCTGCAACTGATTTCAGGCCTTCGTTTACGATCGCTTGGGCAAGTACTGTCGCAGTCGTAGTACCGTCACCCGCAACGTCATTAGCTTGAGACGCTACTTCTTTAACCATCTGAGCGCCCATATTCTCGAACTTATCTTCTAGTTCGATCTCTTTCGCTACAGACACGCCATCTTTAGTTACAGTAGGTGCACCGAAAGACTTATCAAGAACAACGTTACGACCTTTTGGGCCCAAAGTAGTTTTTACTGCATCAGCAAGAATATTAACGCCTGCAAGCATACGCTGACGCGCATCGTTGCCAAATAAAACTTCTTTACTCATTTTAAAAATCCTGTATCAAATTTTTTTATTAATATGCACTAAACGAAAAGTTAAACTGGAAAGTTTAGTCTTCCAGTACACCGTAAATTTCGTTTTCGCCAAGAATAAGTAGCTCTTCACCACCTACTTTAACGGTATTAGCATAACCGCCAAACAGTACGGTATCCCCAACCTGAACAGAAAGCGCTTGACGCTGACCGTTATCCAGAATACGACCTTCCCCTACAGCAACAACTTTACCCTGGTTAGGCTTTTCCTGTGCAGAACCTGGTAAAACAATTCCGCTTGCGGTTGTAGTTTCTTCTTCGTTACGACGAACAACTACACGGTCGTGAAGTGGACGAATTTTCATTTTGTTCTCTCTCCTGATCTCTATCTGATCAAAACAAACATTATGTTAGGAAACTAAGCCGTTAAGACAATAATTAAACGACCCTTTGAATAGCTAAATTGGGGCATAAAAAGTGAATTCAACACCCTCAATTAATTTATTACTTAATAAAGTAAATTTAATCCTTTCGCTTAAACTCTCCATCAATCACATCACCCTCGCCACGAGGGGGTATGTTCTGCTCATGAGCTGATTGCTGGAATGGATCGCTAGAATAAAACTGAGCGCTGCCTGCACGACTTTGCTGAGCGGCTACGATTGTAAAACGACTCATTAATTTAGCCGCAAAGGTTTTTCGGGTGAAAGGCAACAAACAACTGAAACCGATGACATCAGTCACAAAGCCAGGTGTTATCAATAAAGCACCGCCCACCGCCAAAACGATACCTTCTATCATCTCTTTACCAGGGATCTCTCCTTGGTTAGCTCTTTCTTGAGCTCTCGCTAAAGTAGAAATCCCTTGGTAACGAAGCATATTTACACCGATAAATGCAGAAAGTAGCACTAAACCTACCGTGTTCCATGCGCCTATTGCCTCACCTACATTAATAAGAACAGTGATCTCTATAATAGGAATGATAATAAACAGTAAAAAAAGAAACTTCATGCAGCGCCTCGTTAGCCATAAATAAGTACCATTCAGTAGAGTTAGCCTCTCTATTAAACAGTAACATCTACTATTCGTATGGGTTACTACCCACTTTTTCAAGTTTTGAGCGCTTTTTAATTCGCTTTACTTAAAAAAACCACTCAGACCACACCAAGAAAACAGGCTTAATACTTAAGTACAGACCTATATTGCAACGCAATAAAAAAGCGTAAAAACATATACTTACATATATGAAATCACTAATAAAAATACCCCTCAAAAGTATATAAAACTTATAGATATAGCAATTCATACAGTCAATATGTGGACATTTCCGCAAAAGCATTATAAGTTTAATTTCTGCACAATGACGCAACGCACAATAAATTCAGAGTCAACCGAAGTAAGGGTAGTCCTAAATGGAACTCAAAGATAAAGTAATTGTTGTAACTGGCGGTGGCCGTGGTCTTGGTCGCGCAATGGCGCTTGAACTAGCTTCTCAGGGCGCAAAATTAGCATTGGCTGATCTAAGCCAAGAAGACTTAGACACTACTGTTGGCCTTTGCATGGAGCAAGGTGTTGAAGCACGCGCTTATGTTTGCAACGTTGCAAATGAAGACGAAGTAGAACAGATGTTCAAATCTGTAGTAGCAGATTTTGGCACACTAAGTGGTCTAGTAAACAACGCTGGTATCACTCGTGACGGTCTTTTCCTAAAAGTTGACCGCGAAACAGGCAAAGTAGCTAAGAAAATGTCTATGGATCAGTGGAATCTGGTTATGGATGTTAACCTTACTGGTACATTCCTATGTGCACGTGAAGCTGCTGCACAGATGATCGACCTAGGTGTTGAAGGCTGCATCATCAACATCTCTTCTATCTCTCGTTCAGGCAACATGGGCCAGACTAACTACACTGCAACTAAAGCAGGCGTAGAAGCAATGGCTGTTACTTGGGCTAAAGAACTTGCACGTTACAAAATCCGTGCTGCTTCTATCGCTCCAGGCTACATCGGTACTGAGATGGTAATGAGCATGAAACCTGAAGCACTTGATAAAATTGCTGCAGGCATCCCAGCTAAACGCCTTGGTACTCCAGCTGAAATCGCTAAAACAGTTACTTTCATTCTTGAAAATGACTACATCAGCGGTCGCTGCTTTGAAGTTGATGGCGGCCTACGCATCTAATTCAAAGTTATTTAAAAAAACCGGCTTATGCCGGTTTTTTTGTTTCAGCAAAGCACAAAAAAAGGAAGACAACCTGTCTCCCTTTTTTAACACGCAGCAAAAATCACACGCTAACGTTACGCGCCAATCACCCCACCATCTTCACGAGTGATCATCACGATAGTTGAACGAGGCTTGCTTTCCCCACCCTCTGGGAAGTGAGAAGGTTTACCTTTTTCACCTGGATGCTGGATACCTACAAACATAGTCTTCTGATCAGGTGTGAACGTCAAACCTGTAACCTCACATGCGATTGGACCCGCAAGAAAACGATGAATTTCACGCGTTTCTGGATCACCACACAACATCTGGTTGTTACCCATACCCGCAAAGTCATCTTTATTAGAGTACTTACCATCAGTCATAATCCACATACGGCCCGCGTTATCAAAACCGAGTCCATCAGGGCTATTAAACATATTCTCAGACGTAACATTACTGCTACCCGCTAAAAGCCCCTCTTTATGGATAGATGGGTTGCCGGCAATGACATAAAGATCCCAATCAAATTCAGCGGTGGTGTGGTTACCATTAGCAGGCATCCAACGAACAATCTGTCCGTACTTGTTAGACCCGCGTGGGTTTGGTCCACCAATTGGCTGATTATCTTTGTTACCACGATTTTTATTGTTAGTCAGTGTACAGAAAGCGCTCTTCTTACTTGGGTGAATCGCAACCCACTCAGGACGGTCCATCGTCGTTCCACCCACCTGAGTTGCAGCAAGGCGAGTATGAATCAACACTTCAGCCTGGCTGTTGAAACCGTTCTCAGGAGTCAAACCGTTTTTGCCGAATGTCAGTTCAATCCAATGCCCTTTACCTTTCAACTCACCTTCGTTAGCAGTGAACTTAGCAACATATAACGTGCCTTCATCCAGCAGCTTACGGTTATTAGCCTGGTTGTTAGCATCGTATTTGCCTTTAGAAACAAACTTGTACAGGTGTTCACCACGCTCATCATCACCCAGATAAACAACAACATGACCGCTGCTTTCGATCATCAGCGCAGCATTTTCATGTTTAAAACGCCCCAATGCCGTACGCTTCTGGGGTTTAGACTCTGGATTCTTTGGATCTATTTCAACAACCCAGCCATGACGGTTTGGTTCATTCGGGTTTTTAGCCAGATCAAAACGCTCGTCGAACTTGCTCCACTGATAACGCTTATCAGCCGGCTTGATACCGTAGCGCTTCTGTTCAGCAGGAACATCGTAAGACTCATCTGGCGTACCGAAGTAGTTATGGAAGTTCTCTTCACAGGTGAGGTAGGTACCCCACGGGGTTTCGCCATTTGCACAGTTATTAAAAGTACCCAACACTTCGACACCGCTCGGATCTGCAGCAGTTTTCAGTAGATCATGGCCGGCAGCTGGCCCCGTCAACTGCATCGGTGTGTTAGCGGTGATACGACGATTCAGCTTACCGCTGCGATCAACCTCCCAACCTTTAGACGTCTTCTTGATCTCAAATACAGACACACCATGAGCATTCTGTGCTTTTTTAACATCATTCGCTGTCATGCTTTCGCCCTTGTGGTCAAACAGCAGATCGTTGTTAGTGTATTCGTTATTAACCGCCATAACTGCACGGTCATCAGACAACGGGAAAAGCGTCATACCATCCGTATTATCACCAAACTGCTGGGCCTGACTAGAAGCTGGAGCTTTACCTGATGGATCAAATTCAGGCGCATTTGCAAAGATTGGATCACCCCAAGAGATCAGATTGGTTGCTTTATAGCCTTCAGGCACTACGACTGAATCAGCAGTACTGGCAGGCACGGGCTTAAAACCAATCAATTTACTTGTAACTGACGATGACATCGCAGCTTGAACAGACTTTGCAATAGGTGACAAGCCAATAAAAGCCCCAAGACCCAGCGCCCCCATACCCGCCATAAAACCACGACGACTAACCACTTTGTCAGTCATACGTGTAAATTCAGAGTCCTGCTCATTTTTCAAATTACTGCAAATGTCATGTGAATTGTCGTAACCCATTTTTATTCACCCATTGTATTTATAAGTAAAGGCTAAAGCGGACTCGCTTTTTATAACCAAAGCCAAAGATGCCTTGCAACCGATTAATCAAAGTGGTGAAAGTAGAGTGTTTGAGTGACAAAACAATGACAAAACAAGCATACACAGTAGACGAAACAAAAACTTCACCAATCTTTAACATGACAAAAAAAAACCCAAATATAAATCAAAATAACACCTACAATTCAACAAGTTAACAACACAAAAACCCAACCAAAAACTTTAAAGAAAGCTTTCCCATCACATAACTGTCATAGAGCCCCCATAGGATCGCGCTCCTAATCACTGACGCACCCTATTAATAGGAGTCTAAAAAATGTTTGGCCACCCAGGTAAACACACCCTCATTGCATTAACCTTAGCCTCTGCTGCCGCAACCGCTCAAGCAGACACATTTAACCGTATTGCCACTTTCGCTAACATTCACAATTTACCTGCAGGTTCCGCAGTTACGACTGAAACATCCGCAGAAATTATCGCCGCAACTAAAGATGGTAATACCCTTGTTTACTCTGATAGCCCTTTAGGTGGCATTGGCTTTATTGATATTAAAGATGCCTCTAAGCCTAAACCGGGTGGTTTCGTAGCTCTGGATGGGGAACCTACCGCCGTAGCCGTGACAAGTAAAAGCGTACTCGCTGGCGTAAACACATCAGAAAGCTATGTTAAGCCAAGCGGCAAACTAGTGTCCCTAAGCCTTAAAGATCATAAAGTAACTGGAAGCTGCGACTTAGGGGGGCAACCCGATTCAGTTGCCGTATCTAAAGATCAAAAGTATGTTGCGGTTGCGATTGAGAACGAGCGCGACGAAGATCTAAACGATGGCGCACTACCGCAGCTACCGGCGGGTTACCTAACAATCGTTCCATTAGACAATGGAAAGTTAGTGTGTAACAAAATGAAAAAAGTCGACATGGCCGGCATGTCAGAAATTGGCTCAGACGACCCTGAACCAGAATTTGTTGACTTTAACGACAACAACGAGATTGTCGTAACACTTCAAGAGAACAACCATCTTGCCATTGTTGAGGCAGCAACAGGAAAAATCATCAACCACTTCTCAGCAGGTTCAGCTGAGCTAGCGATGATCGATACAAAGAAAGATAAAGCGTTGGATTTCTCCAACACACAAACACGCCTACGCGAGCCAGATTCTGTTAAATGGATCGATAATGAGCGCTTCGTTACAGCAAACGAAGGAGACTTTAATGGAGGTTCTCGCGGCTTTACCATTTTTAATAAAAATGGCGAAGTCATGTACGAGTCAGGTTCTGATTTCGAGCACAAGGTAATTGCAACGGGTCACTACCCTGACAAACGCTCAGGTAAAAAAGGTAATGAACCTGAAGGCGTTGCTATTGGTAAATTCGGAAAAGACACTTACATATTCATACTGTCTGAACGCGCTTCAGTTATTGGCGTATACCGCGATACAGGAAAAGAACCAGAGTTTGTGCAGATGCTACCGTCAGGTATTGCACCAGAATCTGCAGTCACTATTCCTAGCCGTAACCTTCTAATCAGCGCTAATGAAAAGGACCTTATTGAAGATAAAGGCCCTCGCGCACACGTGATGATTTATGAACTCAGTGATAAAGCAGCAGCCTACCCTCAACTTGTCTCTAAAACTGACGAGAAAGGTATGCCAATTGGTTGGGGCGCGCTTTCAGGCCTTGCCGCAGATCCTAAAAAAGCAGGTCAACTTTACGCGGTAAATGATAGCTTCTATGCCAATCAGCCAACGATCTTCAGCATTGATGCAACGCAGACACCGGCGATTATCACTAAAGCACTACCCGTGACTCGCGATGGTGAACCCGCTAAGAAACTAGATTTAGAAGGAATTTCCGTCGATGGCGAGCATGGTTTCTGGTTGGCCTCTGAAGGCAATTCAAAGAAAAAAGTTCCCCATGCTATCTACCATATAACCCCTAACGGAGAGATTGATCAAACCATCAACTTCCCAGCGAAGTTAATGGCTTACGAGCAACACTTCGGTGCTGAAGGTATAACTCAAGTTGGCGATACACTTTGGATTGCAATCCAACGAGAGTGGGCTGACGATCCAAAAGGGTTAGTAAAACTGCTTGCATACAATTTTAAAACAAAAGAATGGCGCGCAGCACACTATCCCCTTGAAAAAACGAATACAGGCTGGGTTGGTCTATCAGAAATCACAGCCCATAACGACGCGCTGTACTTAATTGAGCGTGATAATCAGCTAGGTAAAAATGCCAAAACAAAACAGCTAACCCGTATCCTCCTATCATCACTATCAACCGCGCCGCTCGGGGAGCCTCTCCCTATAGTGAACAAAGAAATTGTAAGAGATTTCATCCCTGACCTTAAGTCGCTCAACGGTTATATCACCGACAAAATCGAAGGATTTACCGTCGATGTTAACGGTACAGCATTCGCCATTACCGATAACGATGGTGTCGATGATAGTTCTGGTGAAACACTTTTCTTCTCAATCAACAGCCTATAGTTCCCAATGAATCTTATAGCCCCTTGCTTATCAAGGGGCTTCCTCCCACAACAACCAACCAAAGTTTATAATAACAATCAACATAAAATAAACGCTTACCGTATTGCAAATCATTATCAACACTATTACAATCCACACCCTCGCGGATTTAGGTGTATTTTTGATAAATTAAAAAATTATCAAGAAAGAAATATTTCTTAAATACAAATGAAATATTAAGCCGCTAATATTCCGCCGCATAAGAAATCAAACAACGAGTAAAGGCAATTAAGTTGAATTTATTTAAAATCATAAAAAAAGAAATATTACTAGGCAGTTTATTGTTGATAAGCGCTTCATACGCGTCTGCTGATAATATTTTAAATCTTGGCGAAGGTATTAACTTAATTGCTAGTAATGGAAAAGAAGTAAATACGGATAGTTTTTTAAATAACTCCACTACGTATAAGTTACCCAATGGAATTAACCAAATAATGGTTAATTATACGGCTGAGATAAAAAGAAGCGGCGAATATGAATTAGAACATTCAAAGTCATTTGTATTGCTATTTGAGCAACACGATAAAAACTTAAAATTATCTGCACCTGAAATAAAAAAACTTATTGATATCAAAGAGTTTGAAAAAAAATCAAACTGGGCATTAACAACAAGCTCAGGAAAAAAAGTCGATTTTAAAGCAGCAATAATTGAAAAAAACGGTTTTCAATTTGGTCGTGACTATGAACGTGAGCTTGAAATATTCAACAAGTCTAACAACCCAGCGTCCCTACCAAAAAAACAATTTTTCACCCCTACAGATATAAAGCCAATAAATTCGAATATGGCTAACAAATCAAGTGATATAAACAAAGAAAATACGCCCGCTAAAATGCTGATTTTTTGGTACAACCAAGCAGATCAAGAAACCAGAAATTCATTTAAAGAATTAATAAAAAATCATTAATTAAATTTTCAAAGAATATCCATTTATTTAAATCTCCCGGAGAGTATTAAAATGAAAAAGTTAATCCTTGCAACGGCTATCGCTGCAATTACAGCTAACTCTGCGTTTGCAGCAACTATTTATGAAGACAATGGAATCACCTTTAAAATGAAAGGTGATTGGCAAGTTCAACTGCGCGATAACGCAAGCAAATCCAAAGATGCCGAAGTTGAGTTTGACGACCTAGAGATTAAGAACTCTATCGCATACGATCTTGGTAACGGTTTAACTGCATATGGCCAACTAGACTTCGGTTTCAAAAACGCTGCTGAAGACAAACAGTCTGGTGACGATCTTGAAGAAGCTTACCTAGGCATGAAGGCACACAACATGTCTTTTCAAGTTGGTAAAATGGACAATGCAGCGTATGATTTCGGCGTTGAAAAAGCTATCGAAGAATCTCTTGGCAAAGACGTATTCCATGAGTTTGGCTCATATAAAGGTGATGACGTAATCCGCTTCGATGCTGACTTCGATGTTGCTCGTGTAGCTATCTCTCATGAACTAGAAGCTGACGGTGAAGATAGTTCTAATAATGAATCAACTGAAATCTTTGTTGAAGGTGGCTTTGACACAGTAACACTAGGCGCAGCTTTTCAAACGCTTAAAGCTACACCAACGTCTGACTCTGTTGATATTTGGGGTCTAAGCGCTGAGTTTGATGCAGGCTTTGCTAAGCTAGGTATGGACTACGGTGTCTCTGACCAAGGTACTAGCAATAATGACGTAGCTATGACTAACCTTGTTGCTACATTCAAAGCAGCGAAAAGCACTAAAGTTTCCGTAGGCTACATGGAGCACGATTACGATGCTGCTAACATGGATGAAGATGCAATTTACGGTAACGTAACTTACAAATTCCCAGCACAGAAAAACGTTTCTGTATTCGCTGAAATCACTCACCGTGATGATGATGCTGGTACTGATTACGACCTAGATCTACTTGCTGGCATGCGCATTAAGTTCTAAATCGCATTCAAACTCAGATTTAAATTCGCCCCCTTCATTTAAATCTGAGTGCGAGACCCCAGGCCCGATTTATCGGGCCTTTTTTATGGCTTTTAGCCTCTCCAGCCAATTCGACATTGCCTTGTAAACAAGAGACAGGGACAATAAGCGCTTATTCATGGAAGGCGTGCAAAATGTCATCAGTTGGTTCTCAGTCTAATTCCTGGCTTTCATCCGCTAAAGTTTATTTACACCCCAGAGCAATCACTCTGTTATTACTGGGTTTTTCTTCAGGCCTTCCTATTCTTTTAGTCTTTGGCACTCTCTCTTTTTGGTTAAGGGAAGCCGGTGTCGAGCGTAGCTTAATTACTTATTTCTCCTGGGTTGGCCTAGCCTATGGCTTTAAGTGGCTCTGGGCGCCCTTAGTGGACCGACTCCCTATTCCATTACTCTCTAAATGGCTCGGGCGTCGCCGCAGCTGGCTATTATTAGCTCAAATACTTCTCTTAGTCGGGTTAGCCGGATTAGCCTTCTCTAATCCCCTAGAAAACTTACAGCTCATGGCTCTGCTTGCTGTGGTGGTCGCATTTAGTTCCGCCACACAAGATATTGTGATTGATGCATACAGAATAGAATCAGCGGAAGAGAACTTACAAGCAGCTATGGCTGCGACTTATATGGCAGGTTACCGTATCGCCATGATCGTTGCGGGCGCAGGCGCCTTAGCGGTTGCTGCTTGGGCAAGTCTAAGTCCGGAAGTATACGATCTGACCTCATGGAAAACTGCTTATTTAGCGATGGCCTCTTTAATGCTTGTAGGGATCAGCACGACCTTAGCGATCGCGGAACCTAAAGCCGTCGAAATGGATGAAGCAACCAAAGAGCAGCAGAATAAAGTCATCGAATACAGTGAGAAATACGCTCATTTACCTCAATTTATTGCTCGCTTTATTGGTTGGTCATATATCGCTATCGCCTGCCCTTTTATTGATTTCATTCAAAGATACGGTAAGCAAGCCATTATTATCTTAGCCCTAATAGGCACCTATCGCATATCTGATGTGATTTTGGGCATCATGGCGAACGTATTTTATGTAGATATGGGATTCACGAAGGGTGAAATAGCACAAATCATTAAAATCTATGGCGTAATCATGACCATTGTTGGCGCAGGCTTAGGCGGTATTTTAGTCAACCGCTTTGGTGTAATGCGTATCTTATTTATGGGTGCATTACTGGTTTCAATAACTAATCTACTTTTTGCTTGGCTCGCAACGCAAGGTAACGATACAACGGCTCTAACATTGGTTATTTCTTTAGATAATTTAAGTGGAGGCATCGCCACAGCGGCGTTCATCGCTTATCTCTCTAGCCTGACCAATATTCAATATTCAGCCACACAATATGCTCTTTTCAGCTCTGTGATGCTGTTATTCCCCAAGTTCTTAGGCGGATTTTCCGGTGGTTTTGTTGATGCTTACGACTATGAATGGTTCTTTATCTGTGTCGCCTTGCTGGGACTTCCTGTTTTGTTGCTTATATCCCTAGCAGCAAAAGCGGCCAAAGAAAACATTGACCAAGCACAAGAAAAGACCATGGACATAAATGATAATTAATATCATTTACATTTAGATTTTATTAACCTATGATCTCTTTACTACTTAAAAAGCTAAGGGAGAATAGGGAAATGACATATATGATTGATGCGTGGTTTGAGAGAAGTAACCCTTACCTTAAGGTTATTCACCGTTCAACCGGAATCCCTTTGGTCAGCTGGCGTGGCGAAACGCTTTTAAACAAATTACAAAACGGTGCTATTTGTGTTGAGGATTTTGAAGAAACTCCATCACAAGAATTAGTAAAGGAACTGTTTCTACTCGACTGCCTTGAAGAGGAAGGTTAAGTATTCAAATAACAATCGAGTAGAGAGTGACTAAGCAGCCATGTTTTGGGAGGGACGACTAATCGCGAAAGTTATTAAACTGCAAAGGAAGCTCAAGGTCCGCTTCACGTAAAAAAGCCATGACTTTTTGTAAGTCGTCTCTTTTTTTACCTGTCACACGTACCTGTTCACCTTGTATCTGGGACTGAACTTTGAGCTTCGCATCTTTGATCATCTTAACGATTTTCTTAGCCAGCGGTTGATCTAGTCCCTGCTTTAATACAACTTCTTGACGCGCTCGCATGTTTGCTTTTTCGGGGTCTTTAACTTCTAAACAGCGCACATCGATTTTCCGTCCAATCATTTTTGTACGTAAAACATCAAGCAGCTGTTGTAACTGGAAGTCTACCTCCGCATGCATAACTACCGAACCATCACTCTGCTCAAAACGGGCATCAACACCTTTAAAATCATATCTCATCTCTATTTCACGATTCGACTGATCAACAGCGTTAGAGACTTCGTGCATATCCAATTCAGATACAATATCAAATGATGGCATTTTCCCACTCCTAAATTTTTTTACGATTCTAGCTGACCTACACAGCCTTTTCACGTCACAATAGCGTATTGGAGGGTAAATAGATGAAACAACGTTGGCATATTCTTGGTGCAGGTTCTATCGGTTGTTTATGGGCTTGCCATTTGACAGAGTCAGGCTATCCCGTCTCTTTGATTTTGCGTAATCAACAACGGTTAACCCAATTCTCAGAAAAGAGCGGTATCCAAATCGGTAATGATTTTTTCGCTGTATCTGCTGAATTAGCTGACGGTCCCCTGCCGATACAACAGTTACTTGTCACCACAAAAGCTATTGACACTATAGACGCCTTTAACAGTATTAGAGAACGGGTCGCCGATAACGCACGGGTAGTGGTTCTGCAAAACGGTATGGGGAGCCAGCAATGGATTAAAGCACAACTACCAAATGCAGACGTCACATGGGCATCCACTACCGATGGTGCGTGGCTAAAATCGCCATTTTCACTTGTACATGCAGGTAAAGGCTTTACTCGGATCGGGTCACCCGATACTAATTACCCTTGGTTAATGTCGTTAGATAATGGATTTCTCAACGTTGAAATCGATGACGACATATCCGGAACATTGTGGCGAAAATTAGCCATCAACTGTGCCATCAACCCTCTCACCGCAGTTCACCAATGTAAAAATGGTGACCTCATTAAGAATCCTGATTACTTAGCAACAATGGCTGCGATATGCACAGAAGTTGAGCTCGTAACAAAAGCAGAAGGACTTAGGTTGTTTGAGGGACCTCTAATAGAGCAAGCGTGCCAAGTAGCTGAACTTACAGCCGATAATTTCTCCTCAATGTTGCAAGATATTCGCCACCAGCGAACAACAGAAATATCACATATAACCGGATATTTGTGCGACCTAGCAAAACAACATCATCTACGAATCCCAACAAACCAGCTATACCTAAGAAAAATTGAAAAAATTCAGGATGATATCAAACTTAATCAAGCTTTTTAAAAACAGCTTCCTATTTCAACACCTTACTTGATGTATATCAAAAACGACTAATACAACAGGCGCATAATTGTAGGCACCAATTAACTACTTTAATAGGAAAGCCTATGAACCAGGAGTTACAGACACCCACCCCACTTTTAAATGATACAGTGGTTAAACCTGAAGAAGACCATTGTCCATCTGTACTGCTGGATCAGGAAATGACTGATATTTTCGAGGCTAGCGACTACCCGTACGATACAAAGATATCGCGTAGAGAATATGAGAAGCAGAAAAAGGAGTTACAGATTGAACTCCTGAAAATGCAGAACTGGGTAAGAGATACTGGGCAGCGTGTCGTTATTTTGTTTGAAGGTCGAGATGCTGCGGGTAAGGGTGGAACAATAAAGCGTATGATGGAGCACCTTAACCCTCGTGGTGCGCGCGTTGTAGCTTTAGAAAAACCAACCGAACAAGAACAAGGCCAGTGGTATTTTCAACGTTATATCAACCACTTGCCAACAGCCGGAGAGATCGTTCTTTTTGACCGTTCATGGTACAACCGAGCAGGCGTAGAAAAAGTAATGAACTTCTGCTCCCCTGCTGAGTACCTTGAATTCATGCGCCAAACTCCTGACTTAGAACGTATGCTAGCGCGTAGCGGCATAAAGTTGTTTAAGTTCTGGTTCTCTGTCAGCAGAGATGAACAATTTAAGCGTTTCCAAGCACGACGAGTAGACCCTCTTAAGCAGTGGAAATTATCCCCCATTGATCTAGCGTCTCTAGACAAATGGGATGCCTATACCGAAGCAAAAGAGTCAATGTTTTTCTATACCGATACGGCTGATGCGCCATGGACTGTTATCAAATCCGATGACAAAAAACGTGCTCGACTTAACGCTATGAGGCACTTTTTAGGACGTATGGCTTATCCTAATAAAAACCCCGATATTAAATTACAACCTGATTCACTGATTGTTAGCAATGCACAAGATTCACATATCGACCGTCATCCAACTCACAAGTAAGGGCTAAGGATAAAGATCATGACTATGAAACAAACAGAACACGCTAAACATGTCGTCGATTCATTCAAAGCTAAGTTACCTGATGCGATGAGTAACGATATCGGCGATGCCCACTTTGATGAATTAGCCTTAATGATTGAATCAGCAATTAGTGCTGCTGTACTTACTGAAATGGAAAAGGCGGCCGATAAAATTGATGAATTAGCGCATAATATTCGTCACTTCGCTGAACATTTTGATACCTAATTATCGATGCTTAATTATCGATAGCTAAACCATCATCAAAAAGTAGCAAAAAGCGGGATTTAGTTCCCTATCTTGTTAGGCTTACAGTCACTCCCCTTCTGTAAGCCTTCTTTTTACCGTTATATTCTCTCCTACATGACCTTATTGCTATCTTTGCTGAACCATTTATCCTGACGGGACTCTACATACTTATAGATTATCTCTTAATTCAGGCTACCTTATGCCCAATAGACTCAGCAAAATATATACACGTACCGGCGACAAAGGCACAACGGCATTAGCCAATGGCAACCGCGTAGAAAAAACCGCTCAACGTATTGAAACTTTGGGCACACTCGATGAACTCAATTGCAGTATCGGTCTTGTCATTGCTCATTTAAATATAGACAAAGACCTTCTATCACTTTTGACAACAATTCAGCATCAGCTTTTTGATATAGGTGGCGAGATAGCTGTTGCAGATGAAAGCTATACTGTTATCGATCAAACAGAGGTAGACTATCTCGAAGTCAGTATCGACACCATGAATGCTGAGCTTCCCCCTCTCAAGGAATTTATTCTGCCCGGTGGGAGTGTTTTAGCTAGTCATACACATTTAGCACGCAGTATCTGCCGACGTGCCGAACGACATTTTACAGCCCTACTAACAGACAAATCGGAAACAGTTAACCCTCTATCGGTGATCTACTTAAACCGCTTATCTGATCTACTTTTTGTGGCAAGTAGAATAGTTGTGCTGAGACAGGGCGGCGAAGAAGTGCTTTGGAAGCCCAAAGATAAACGTTAAAACTATTCGCCTTTTTCAGGAGTTAGACAATGAGAATACTATTCACCTTATCCCTTGCTTTAATTGCTACTTTTGCAAATGCAGACTGCTCCACTGAGCAAACACTATGTGAAACTCAGTGTGCCATTACTTATTTTACCGATGATGCCGCCGAATTGGGCTGTAAATCAAAATGCGTTGCCAAACGAGCTGTATGCTCCACCGAATCAGGAGCGGAAACAGCAGTTGAAACGGGTGGAGAGGTCATTGATTCAGGTGTCGAAGTTACTAAAGAGGCCTGGAAAGACACCAAATCATTTGTCAAAGGTTTAACTGAATAGCTCTTTCCTAAAACTCTTTTCGGATTTAAAACAGAAGACTTATCAACGTTTTGCTTTACTATCGGCATACATCAAAGCTAGGCGAGTTTGGGTAGCAAACTGATTAAAGGTATTAAAATCATCTTCAGTCACCGGACCCGCCCTTTTTAATCTGTCCGCATATAACATCCCGATTACACGCTTTCCCATCACCAATGGGATAAGTACAAACCCCTGGCACTTAACCTGATCCACAAATTTTTCAGGGAGCCTATCACTCCAGCCCTCTTCATCTAAATCATTAACTAACAATGTGACCTGTTTTTCCAAAACCCTAAAGAAAAGATCGTCTGCTTTGCCACTTTTATCACGCTCAAAATACGCTTGCAGAGGCTCGATCAATTCACCTTCTATCATTTTTACCGATAGATGTTTTTTCGAATTAGCCAGCAGGCACAACATGCTTCGATCGAAATTAGTACACTTGCGTACAGCCTCAATCACTAATTTTAAAACATCATGAATATTCGCTTCTGCAGCAATCAATTCCGTTAGCTGTTTTAAGTAATCTAACTGCTCTTGACTACGTATCGCCTTTTGTTCATGTGTATCAGCATTCGCTGCCTGAGCGATCTCTGGCTCATCTTGCTCAGCTTCACCATGCGCGAGAAAAGCTAACTTCCTGACCATATCGTCTTTTGTTACATCGCCCGTTTCAACATACTCAGGGATTAAAGACTTAGTTTTAAGTCCATAATTACGGCTGACTTTTGCTACCTGACGAAAACATTGAATAGCCACATCACCTACATCATCAAATGGCACCGACCCCACGCTTGAAATGGAATCAATTATTTGATCATATGAAGGCTCGTGTTTAGAATCCTGTCCGTATAATTTCTGTACTAAGCCATTACTCAAATACGGGAGGCATGTAAGCAGGTCGCTCCGGTCATCCAAACGCTCAACATCGATTTCAGCCATCGTGTTTAATATCTGCTTAGGATAACCCCAGCCAGCAGCCATCTCTCGGCCTAAATCACTAAAACATATACCTAAAGCTTCCGCTTGAATAAAAGACCATTTTTTATTCGTCGTATCTTTTAAACGTAACATCTCTCGGTACTGATCCGGTAAAGTGCAAGCCACCATGACCTCACCTAACCCAAACAATAATGCCCCCATGTAGGCCTCTTCCGGATCGACATTTTGCTTACTTCTCAAGGCCAGTTCTTTAGCAATATTGGCACTCAAAAACTGCCTCATCATCATACCCGGCACATCCAAATCCGGATGATCATCATGGAAACTTTCGATCAATTTAAGCGTTAAGCAAATGCTTTTTATGCGGTTGAAACCCATCAAGACAACCGCTCTAGACACGACACTGACATTTCCTTGGCCGCGTTTATAAGTCGGGGAGTTGGCTAATTTTAATAAACGAGCTGATAAACCTGTATCTTTCATTATGGCCATCGCGAGTGCCATCGCGTCACTTTCATCTGAAGCACTGATCTGCTGAATTCGATTTATAGTGGCACTGAAGATAGGTAGATCACCTAAACGATCTAGACTCTTGTGAATGTTCTTTAACGTTTCAGTATATTTCATCGAAGCCCTTAACTGACACAAGTTATAACGGCGAACGGCAGTTACTACTCAAAAGATGAGGCCAATATTGTTTATTGGCATAATCAAACCTTAGCTGAGTAAAGTGAGAATAGTCCACTTTTATTCTTCCCCAGTACTTCGCTTCTATTCCCAACAATGAAGCCAGTAGACACCTAATCACGCCGCCATGGGTGATAATAAGAACTCTACACTCCTTCCTTTCTAGAAGAATTTGTTTGGCCAGATCAACACGCCCAATAAATCCTTCTATAGTTTCTCCGTTTGGAGGCGGGGTTATTTCAGGATCCTTCCAAAAACGATCGGCCCATTCAGCCTGTTCCATATAGACCGATTCAAACAATCGTCCATCCCAATCTCCAAAATTAAACTCTTGAAGCTCATCTAACACCAATAACTCTAGATCATGTTTTTCAGCAGCCCATTTAGCGCTCTCTAAGCAACGCTGCAAAGGAGAAGAAACCACTAAATCCCATCCGGGATTTTCTCCTACAACTTCCGCACTTTTTAACCTTCCTTGTTCGGAGAGTAAACAGTCAGTACGACCTAAATAAACCCCACTTAATTCAGGTTCTCCATGGCGAATTAAATCAAACTGTTTACCCTTCAACATACCTTTAACCTTCTCACCTAAGATTCACTCACACCCGCATCAGAGAAGGTAGCCATATTACGATGAAGCTCACAAGATGACCTTAAGAGAGGTATTGCTATAGCAGCGCCACTTCCCTCCCCTAAGCGCATCTCTAAATCAAGTAAGGGTGTCACCTGTAAAGCATCCAAAAGATGTTGATGAAACTGTTCAGAAGAGCGATGAGCAAAAAACATCCACTGCAGCGATTCCGCATTTATTTTTACGGCGATATAGGCCGCAATAGTACTAATAAAGCCATCGACAACAATACCGATGCCTTTATGAGCCGCCATTAAATACGCCCCGACCATTGCACTAATTTCAAAACCACCTAGGCAGCGCAATATCTCTAATGGGGATGAAAGTATATCAGCATGCAGGGCGAGCGCTCGGTCAATAACCTCCGCTTTATGCCTAACCCCTTTTTCATTGATTCCGGTGCCGGAACCGGCAACTTCCGCTCCATTGAGATTAAGAAGTGCGGCAATAAGGGCAGATGCTGAGGTTGTATTTGCAATCCCCATCTCCCCTGCAACAAATAGATCCGCTTGTTGGTTTTGCGCTCGCGCAACCGCTTCAGCACCAACATTTAAAGCACTCTCTAACTGTGCTGCCGTCATAGCCTCGGCTTTTGTAAAATCAGTCGTGCTCTGAGCGATAACGCTATCGATGACTGCTTCATGCTCTACAGGAGAAACTGTACCGAGGTTTACCACCTCAAAATCCGCATTAAGCTGTCGAGCTAATACGGAAATGGCAGCGCCGCCTGATGCAAAATTGAGAATCATTTGCGCCGTAACTTCTTGCGGGAAAGCAGATACACCCTGCTGGGCTACACCATGATCTGCCGCAAATATACAAATACTGACCCGTTCACAGCTAGGTAATTCCAAAGATTGCATTGCCGCAAGTTGGACAACGATGCTTTCAAGCTGGCCCAATGAGCCTGGTGGTTTAGTCAAGTTAGCTTGTCGCTGTAGAGCTTTATCAGCCGCCTCAACACTCAAAGGGTGAACCGTTAAATCTAACCAATCTGTAATTTTCACAACTAAACCACACTTTCCGCTTTAATCACTAAAGGAATTCCAGCCACACTCAGAGTAACGCCCTCTACAATCTGAGCAAGGTCCTGATGTAAGCGTCCGGTATTATCTTGAAACTGGCGACTGAGCTCCCCCATTGGCACAATTCCCCAGCCAACTTCATTCGACACCAGAATTAACTCACCTCTAAAGTTGGCCACCGCTTCAGTTAAGTCTTTCATTCCTTTTTGCATGACCGAGAGATCTTGCAGCAATAAATTCGTCAACCATAAGGTCAAGCAATCAACCAACACCGTTTTTCCACTACCACTGAGAACGCTAAGTACTTCCGGTAGCTCTAGCGGAACCTCTAACACTTCCCACTCTGATGGTCGATCAGCTTTATGCAAAGCTATGCGCTGTTTCATTTCACCATCGCCGGCATCCGCTGTGGCGATATAAACTACTGACTGCCCAAGCTCAATTGCACGATTTTGTGCCAACTGACTTTTACCAGAACGCGCACCACCTAAAATTAATTGCCGCACACACAGACTCCATAAAACTACGCTAGATCAATAAATACAAATTTAGCCATGTATTAAAATGTATTTTTAATACATAATATAATCAAATACCATATTGTAACACTTGCAGCATCCAGGGGAGACAAGATGATCCAATTACAAGAGCGAAGAGAACCGTCGAGCTTTTCTCTTTTCAACCTAGGGTTCCGCCCCTTTTTTCTCGCCGGCGCAATTAGCGCAGCCGTGTTAGTAGGGTTATGGTTAATTGCCTTAAGCCAAGGGTATCAACCAAACTACTACCAAATTGGTGTGTATTGGCATGCACACGAGATGATCTTCGGTTTTAGTGTTGCAATCATTGCGGGCTTTCTTCTAACTGCAGTCAAAACGTGGACCAACGTTCAAACATTATATAGTTGGCCATTAGCAGGACTTTTTTTACTCTGGTTGAGCGCCCGTATATTACCAATATTTTCTGAAACCCCAGCCACAATTGTCGCGGCTGTGGATTTAGCGTTCCTGCCACTTGTCGCAATCAGTATTGCTTGGCCCATCATACGATCAAAAAACTATAGAAATTTAGTTTTTGTTCCAGTGCTAACCGCTTTTTTTATTGCCAATTTACTTTTCCACCTTGAATTACTGGGCATAGCTGAGAGTACCGCCGAGCATGGCATTCAGTTAGGTCTATTGCTTGTCATTATGGTCATTACAATCATTGGCGGGAGAGTTATTCCTTTCTTTACTGAGAGAGGGGTAGAAGGTGTAAAGTGTAAGAAATACCCTCTTTTGGAGAAAATCATTATTCCTACAAGTATCCTCTGGATACTCATATCCCTCTCTGAATTTAAGACCGCAATAGCCGCTATAAGTCTAATCTTAGGATTAATGAATTTAGTCCGAATCTCGGGCTGGATGAGCCCTAAAATTTTTAAAGTTCCCCTAGTGTGGATCTTACAAGTCAGCTACATGTTTATTGTTATGGGGTTCTTTTTATATGCGCTGAGTTTATTTGAGATAGTCTCTCAATCTGTCGCTTTTCACGCTTTCGCTACAGGTGGAATTGGAGGGCTTACCTTGGGGATGATGGCGAGGGTTTCTTTAGGACATACCGGTAGAAAACTGGCTACGAGCCCGATGATCGTGACAGCATTCATACTAATGATTATTTCAAGCCTCTTACGCGTAGGAATCGATCTGATACCTCTACCATACATGAGCACTCTACATCTCGCGGGCAGCTTGTGGATATTGGCTTGGATACTCTTTGTTATTAAATACACACCTATCCTGATCAAACCCCGTGTAGATGGCGTTTATGGCTAAGAACAAACACTACCCCACCCCAAAGCTCTCACTTTTTAAGCATAAAAAATCCCACTAATGTGGGATTTTTATCTTTAAAGTTTAATTAGGCGTTTAAATCAATAACAACTCGCCCCTGAACTTGGCCGTTAGTAATCTTCTCAGCATATTCAGGAACCTCCGCCAAAGCAATCAGCTGCGCAATATCACCTAACGCACCTTCAGGTAACTGTGTCATCAGGCGCTGCCAAGCAATCTGTCTTTTAGCATATGGGCACATTACAGAATCCACTCCTTGTAAACGCACATTTCTAAGAATAAATGGCATAACCGTAGACGGTAGTTTAAAACCAGCCGCTAAACCACACGCGGTAACGACACCATTATAATCCGCTTCAGCAAGAATTCTGGCTAAAATGTTATCTCCTACAGTATCGACTGCACCAGCCCACTTTTGTTTTTCTAGCGGTCTAGGTGGAACAGACATCTCATCACGGCTTAATATTTCAGCAGCCCCTAATGCTTTTAAATAGCCTTCCGTTTCTGGACGTCCCGTAATTGCATGAACGCTGTAGCCTAACCCCGATAGAATAGACACCGCGACACTTCCCACGCCTCCAGCAGCACCACTCACAACAATAGGGCCGCTTTCTGGCGTTACACCACCCTCTTCTAATGACATAACACACAGCATTGCGGTTAAGCCCGCGGTACCAATTTGCATCGTACGAATAGGGTCCATACCCTCAGGAAGAGGCACCAACCAATCAGCCTTAAGTTTTGCATATTGAGAAAAGCCGCCCCAATAATTTTCACCTACACCCCACCCAGTTAGAACAACCTTATCACCAGGCGAATAGCGAGAATCGGCACTTTCCTCTACCGTACCGACCATATCGATACCAGGCACCATAGGGAAATTACGAATAATTTTACCTTTGCCTGTCACCGCTAGACCATCTTTGTAATTGAGTGATGAATAATCAACCTTAACGAGTACATCCTCATCAGGAAGATCACTCGTCGACAACTGCTCGATAGTGGCTGTTGTTTTCTTATTTTCATCCTGATTAAGTACTAGTGCATTAAACATACTCTCTCCACTCAGATTTTTTATGTAAATGTTAATTTGTCTTACAAATATAAATTACTATAATTATTTAAGCAATCCTATATAATAAATTACTGCATATAATCTTAAATTGATTATAGACCACACAAAAAACCGGAGTAATCTGTGAGTTTAGAAATCGGGCCCGTCAATAAAGCCAGCCTATCAAAGCAAGTAGCCGATCAACTTCAAGAAGCTATCTTGGAAGGCACGCTGAAAGCTGACGACCGTTTGCCGACCGAAGACGATCTCGCAAAACGCTTTCAAGTGTCCCGCCCTACCATCCGAGAAGCATTAAAAAGATTAGCAGCTAAAAACCTTATTCGCTCTCGCCGTGGCCCCGCAGGTGGAACATTTGTTAACCACTTGGGAAAAGGTGAACTCAGCGAGCATCTAACCACTGCTTCTACCCTGTTTGTAAGTATGAATCAGATTTCGCTCACTGAAGTCAGTAGTACTCGGTTAGAAATGGAAAGTTTATGCTGCCAACTCGCTTGCCAAAACAGGACCCCTAGTGACTTAGAATTGATGGAAGCGGAGCTAGAACAACAGCAAAACCGCAATATCACCTCAGAAGAGTTCTGCGCTGCAGACGTCCGTTTTCATCGCGCTATAGCTGATGCAAGCCATAACCGAATGCTAAGTTTCATCATGTATACACTTATTGAGGCACTTCAACCTGTCGCAAATATGATTGCTTATCGGTTTCGCGAAAGAGAGATCATTACAGCTCAGCACAAACGTTTGTTAGCCTCTATTAAAAACCAAGATTCCAATTTAGCAACAGCCATTCTTAAAGAGCAGATTGAATATCTAGATCAGCTCCACCAAGAAGCTCAAGCAAACCACCAACAAAAAGAGAGCAACAAAACAGTTTCAGCACCCAATATCTTTGGTCGATAAAAAGACACACAATCCTTTCAAAGCATAGGCAAGAAGTAGCAATTGCTTTATCCTAATGGCGACAGATGGATAGGCATTATGCTGTAAATTTTATAAATAAAGTTCAGCTTGTTGTAACTCTCCTATCCTCACGTAAATTTAATACCTCAGCCTACTTAACTGTTCAGATTATAGTGTATTGAAGGAGCACTTAAGCCAAACAGAAATATAGGCTGATTCTCTACTATTCAAGGAGTTTTCGTGGAAGATATTTGGTTAATTAGCATCGCAGCTCTACTTGTCGGAGCAGCTATTGGTTTTCTGATGGGCAGATCAGGCAATGCATCTAACAAGCAAGCCGAGCTAGCGGAAGAGCTAGAGAATACAAAGGCGGAGTTAGAGAGCTACAAAGTTAATGTTAATAAGCATTTTGAAAAAACAGCGACCCTCGTTAACGAGCTAACCACAAGCTATAAAGATGTCCACGAACATTTAGCTAACGGCGCTCAAGATCTATGTGACGCAGACAGCATCAACCTTGCTCTTGAGCCTACAATGCAAAGTCAGCTTGAAAAACAAGAAGAGAGTACCGATGAATCTAACATCTCTGATGAGACAGATTCTTCAACAGATAAGCCTGAAGCAGAAAGCTCCGAAGCGCCTAGGGATTACGCCCCGAAAAGCCCTGAAGACGAAGGCACCCTGTCTGAAACATACGGCCTAAAAGAAGAACAAACAAACGAAGAAGCCGCTACTGCCGATAACCCTGCAGAACCAGCAGCTCCTATATCAGAAGAGAAGAAGTAAGTTCTTCAAACTGGGTTAGATATCTCAATAAACTGGTGTTGCAATCCAAACTGCAATGCCAGCTTTTCGCCTAAAGCCTGCACACCATATCTTTCAGTGGCATGATGTCCCGCAGAAAAATAGTGTATGCCATTCTCTCTTGCAGTATGAACAGTTGGCTCTGATATCTCACCCGAAATATAAGCATCAACACCCAGATCAATCGCTTTATCTATATACCCCTGCGCTCCCCCAGTACACCATGCGACTGATTTTATTTTATGATCCCCTCCTTTAATCGCAAGCGGGTAACGCCCTAACGCAAGATCTATTATCGTAGAAAATTCGGCAAGCGTGTGTGCTTCTTCCAATTCACCCACATTGCCAATACTACGAGGGTTCTCAGGCTCTAAACCGCCAAAAACCTTAATGCCAAGCTTTTTAGCTAATTGCGCATTATTACCAAGCTCGGGATGAGCATCTAAAGGCAAATGGTAGGCTATCAAACTTATATCATGATCCAGCAGTGCTTTTATACGTTTCTTTTTAGTCTTAGTAATACAGCTATCTTCACCCTTCCAAAAGAAGCCATGATGTACCAAAATAGCATCTGCATGTTGCTCAATAGCCGCATCAATTAGCGCCTGCGAAGCAGTTACACCTGTCACAAACTTTTTGATATCCTGCTTACCTTCGACCTGAAGACCGTTAGGACAATAATCTTTAAATAACTCAGGCGTTAAAACAGTATTGATGTAACTGACAAATTCTTGCAGTTTAATCGACATTTTCATCTTATCCATTCATAATTTTTCAATTCGCCGTATAATTCTATGTACAAAATCAGGCTAACGACTACCCTATAATGCGTAAACTAACTTTTCTTTTTTGGCCTATCTTATCTGGAATACTGGTTGCTGTAATACTATTGCAGTTATTCCCTAGTCTTCTATCAACGCAACCCCAAGCCATAGAGTTTAAAGAATCAACACGTCCTTTAAACTCTAACACTAATTTTGGTCCGGTTTCCTATGCTGATGCAGTCGCTCTTGCCTCTCCAGCCGTTGTTAATATTTATACACAGACGATTGTTCAACAGGAAGTCCATCCACTATTTGATGATCCTTTTTTCCGTAATTTTTTTGATGCCGATAGCATTCCTCAACAGGAAAGAATTCAATCCAGTCTAGGTTCAGGCGTTATCCTAAGCCCACAAGGCTACATAGTGACTAACAATCACGTGATTACGGGGGCTGACAGCATTGTTGTCGCGTTAAAAGACGGTCGGGAGTCTATAGCTAAAGTAATAGGTACAGACCCAGAAACTGATCTAGCCGTGCTCAAAATATCAATGAGCGACCTACCTAGCATTGCAATACTTGAATCAGATAAAAGCCGTGTTGGTGATGTTGTTTTAGCCATAGGGAACCCTTTTGGCGTGGGACAAACCGTAACGATGGGAATTATTAGCGCAACAGGCCGCCACAGTTTAGGCATAAATACTTATGAAGACTTTATACAAACTGATGCTGCGATAAACCCAGGAAACTCAGGCGGCGCTCTGATAGATGCCTACGGCAACTTAATCGGTATCAATACCGCTATTTTTTCTAAGTCGGGTGGCTCTCAAGGTATTGGCTTTGCGATTCCGTCCAACTTAACAAAGCAAGTGATGAAAGACCTAATTAAGCACGGCAGAGTTGTACGCGGTTGGTTAGGCATCGAAATCCAAGAATTAACACCAAAATTAGCAGAATCATTTGACCTGGAAACAATGCAGGGCCTAATAATAGCCGGTGTTTTCAGAAACGGTCCCGCGCATATAGCAGGCCTGCAACCTGGCGATATTATGCTATCGATTAATGACCGATCAATCATTAATGGCAGAAAATCGATGACTGAGATTGCACGCTTTCGACCAAACGAAACGATTACACTGCAAATACTACGTGAAGGTAAAGAGCTAACAATCAACGCTAAAATTGGTGAACGACCTAGAGCCCAAGAATAAAGCTAATAATCATATAAGGACATCATCGCCCTATTTAAGAAATAAAAAAGCAGACATTACCGTCTGCTTTTTTTTACCTGCTTTGAAACCGTTAACTATTTCTTAATACGGTACTCAGCTGAACGTGCGTGAGCGGTAAGACCTTCTCCTCGCGCAAGAACCGATGCTACTTTACCCATCTCTGATGCACCCTCTTCAGAGAACATAATTAAAGACGAACGCTTCTGGAAATCGTAAACACCTAGAGGCGATGAAAAGCGTGCCGTACCGGATGTTGGTAATACGTGGTTAGGGCCCGCACAATAGTCACCCAATGCTTCCGCGGTAAAGCGCCCCATAAAGATAGCGCCTGCATGACGTATCTTAGGCAGCATAGCTTCAGGATCAGCAATGGAAAGCTCTAGATGTTCAGGTGCGATACGATTAGAAACCTCTATCGCTTCATCCAAATCCTTCACTTTAATAAGTGCCGCACGTAGACGTAGTGATGTCTCTATAATCTCTTTACGTTCCATTGTTGGTAGAAGTTTATTGATACTTTCTTCAACAGCATCAATAAAATCTGCATCTGGCGTAACAAGTATCGGCTGCGCATCTTCATCATGCTCAGCCTGAGAGAACAGATCCATTGCAACCCAATCAGGATTGGTTAAACCATCAGATACAACCAAAATTTCAGATGGCCCCGCGATCATGTCGATACCAACCGCACCAAACACAGCACGCTTTGCCGTCGCTACAAAAATATTACCTGGACCAACGATTTTATCTACTTTTGGAATGACTTCCGTGCCATAGGCAAGTGCAGCAACCGCTTGCGCGCCACCCACACAAAAAACACGATCAACACCGGATAAACAAGCTGCAGCAAGTACCAGCTCATTCACTACCCCACCCGGCGTAGGCACAACCATGATAATTTCTTCAACACCTGCCACTTTTGCAGGCAAGGCATTCATCAATACAGAAGAGGGATATGCAGCCTTTCCACCAGGAACATATAGACCAACACGATCCATAGGTGTAACTTTTTGGCCCAGCATAGTGCCGTCAGCTTCAGTATACTGCCAAGAATCGCCTTTCTGACGCTCGTGGTAAGCTCGTACACGTTCAGCCGCAATCTCTAAGGCTTTACGCTGATCATCTGGTAAGCCATCGAGAGCCTGTTGCAATCGCTCACGGCTCATCTCTAGCTCAGCGATAGTCTCAACCGAAGTACCATCAAAACGATTGGTATACTCTACAACTGCACTATCACCTTCTTCACGTACTTTTTGAAGAATCTCATTAACGATCTGATTTACTTTTTCATCAGATACGGCTTCCCATGCCAACAGCTGATCCATCTGCTGACTAAAATCAACTTGGGACGAATCAAGTCGTTTAAGAATTAACTCACTCATTCGCTAACCTCTGCATCACGACGGTTAATCGCATCAGCCAACTTATCTAAAATTGGCTGAATCTGGCGATACTTCATTTTCATTGAAGGCTGACCTACAACCAATCGGGAGCTGATATCTGCAATCTCTTCCATTGGCTCTAATCCATTGGCACGCAATGTATTACCGGTATCTACAATATCAACAATACGATCAGCTAAGCCCATCAGTGGAGCAAGCTCCATAGCACCATAAAGTTTAATGATATCAACTTGGCAGCCCTGCTTAGCAAAATAATCGCGGGTCACATTGACAAACTTACTAGCGACTTTCATCCGCCCTTTGACAGGCTGAGCGCCTTTAGGGCCTGCGACCATTAACTTACATTTTGAGATACGTAGGTCTAATGGTTCATATAAACCAGCAGCACCATGCTCTAACAGCACATCTTTACCCGCGATACCCATATCGGCCCCACCATACTCAACGTATGTTGGAACATCAGTTGCGCGGATAACGACTAGCTTAATATTTTCATG
Source organism: Neptuniibacter sp. UBA6509 (assembly GCA_002435145.1). Lineage (GTDB taxonomy): Bacteria > Pseudomonadota > Gammaproteobacteria > Pseudomonadales > Balneatricaceae > Neptuniibacter. The sequence goes on along the minus strand of DJLT01000096.1, from coordinate 38,333 downwards.
ATTGGTATCGAAAATTAGTTTGCGGCTGCTATGAATATCCTCTGCAGGAACAATGTCCGCCTCTGCCAATAATGGCAAAGTTTCTTTAAGAATACGTCCTTTGGACAGGGCAATCGTAAGTTGCTGCTTCATAGCTTATTTATACCTATGCTTAAGCTGGAATACGCTTAATTTGCGCACCCAATAACTGTAATTTTTCTTCAATACATTCATAACCGCGGTCAATATGATAGATACGATCAATTATCGTATCACCATCCGCAACAAGCCCAGCAATAACTAGACTTGCGGAAGCCCTAAGGTCTGTAGCCATAACAGGTGCAGCTTGCAAACGCTCAACACCTTCAACAACGGCTGTATTACCATCAATATTAATCTTAGCGCCCATACGAATCATCTCTTGCATATGCATGAAACGATTCTCAAAAATAGTTTCTTTCAGAATACTAACGCCTTCGGAGACAGCATTCATTGCAGAAAACTGTGCCTGCATATCTGTTGGGAATGCAGGATAAGGAGCCGTTGTGATATTGATCGCTTTCGGGCGCTGCCCTTTCATATCAAGCTCAATCCAATCTTCACCTGTCGTGATGTGAGCACCCGCTTCTTCAAGCTTCTGCAAAACCGCGTCCAGAATGCGAGGGTTAGTATTCTTAACTTTAACTTTACCGCGTGTCGCCGCTACAGCGGTCAGATACGTACCTGTTTCAATACGATCCGCTACAACCGGGAACTTACAGCCATGAAGCTTTTCAACGCCATTAACCGTAATAGTATCGGTACCATGCCCGGTAATATCGGCACCCATCGCGATTAAACACTCGGCTAAATCAACGATTTCAGGCTCACGCGCAGCGTTCTCAATAATACTCTGACCCTCTGCCAAGGTAGCAGCCATCAGAATATTTTCCGTTCCAGTCACAGTTACGATATCAAAAAATATGCGCGCACCCTTAAGTCTACCGTCACTTTTAGCACGGATATAACCGGCTTCAACCACGACATCAGCACCCATCGCCCTTAGGCCCTGGATATGCATATCTACTGGGCGAGACCCAATTGCACAGCCACCCGGTAGCGATACTTCAGCTTCACCAAAGTGCGCAAGCATTGGCCCTAAAACCAAAATAGAGGCACGCATCGTCTTCACCAACTCATAAGGCGCGACCAGCTGTGTAATAGTTCCAGCATCAATTTCAACATTGAGCTTTTCATCAATAACTAGCTCTACACCCATACGACGTAACAACTCAAGCATGGTTGTAATATCATGTAAGTGTGGCAAATTGCATACAGTCACCGGCTCAGATGCAAGTAACGTTGCTGCAAGGATAGGTAGTGCCGAGTTCTTAGCCCCAGAGATTTTCACTTCTCCTCTGAGCGGCTCGCCACCTGTGATCATTAATTTATCCATAGATAGTACTTCCAATCGAGGATTTAGTTCTGTGTCGCTTTCCACTGTTCAGGCGTATAGGTTTTGATCGTTAACGCATGAATCGTTCCATCAGCGATATATTCATTCAAGCAAGCGTAGACCAACTGCTGACGCTTAACAGGGCGTAGACCTTCAAAAAGATCACCAACGACTACCACCTGAAAATCACAACCTTCGCCGGCTGTCGTGACTACACAACCTTCCAATTGAGTTTCAATGATCTGTTTAACCTGTTCAGCCTGCATTCAAAGCTCCTGATCGAATACTACAGATAGAAAAATAAGGCGGGAATAATACCGGATCATGACAAAAAAGGCGATGCCAAGCACCGCCTTATTACTTAAAACTAATTAGCTAATTCAAGAAAACTGTTTCTCTAATCCCACTAACTCTGCAATTCCTACCATTTCTTTAGGTAGATTTATGGCATGAAGAGTCACCCCAATCTTCGAGGAATAACGCAAACAGCAAAACCAAAATGACAGAGCAGAACTATCAACGGTTGTAACTTGAGCAAAATCAACATTAACAACGCCTTTGCTTGCTGCTATCAACCGCTCTGCCTGTTTACGCGCTTTCATGATCTCAGGAAAAACCAATTCACCTTTGATCCCGATCAGCCCTTCATCAACCTGCTGAACATCAGCCATTATGCACTATCCTTACCTGGATCAACCTTCTCTTTCCAAGTAGAAATAACTTTTGAAATATTACCACGGTTACGCTGCATCAAATCAGCGAATTGATTCTTAAAGCTCAAGCGAATATTAATACTGCCATCTAAAATGGCATTAACCAGCTTCCAACCCTCATCATCCTTAACCATATAATATATTAAAGAGTATTTAGTCCCATCTTGAGAAAAAACGTTAACTGTAATTATCTGCTTATCTTCATGAGGACTCTTCTTACGAGGAGGCACCATCTCATACTTTTCAATTTTGAAACCAACTAACGCTTTGGCATAGGTTTTAAGCAGTGTCGTTTTGAATACACCAACAAACTTTTCACGCTCTTCTGTTGAAGCTTTGCGATAGTATTTACCCATTACTTGCTTAGATATATAAGCAAAATCAACGACCGGTGATAAAGCCGTATCAATCTCGGCAATCAACTGCCCTTCTTGCCCCTCTTCAAGCAATTCATCTTGCTCAAGCAAACCAAGAACACTTTGAGTCGCCTCTTCAATCACACCACCGGCTTCGCCCCACGGACCTACTTGAACGCTAGTCTCCACTTCAACATTGGTGTCCGCCTGAGTATCAGCAAGAGCAGAAAAGCTCAACAAAGAGACTAACCCCGCTGTAAGTAAGCACCTAAACTGACTCATCAAAACCTTACTCATCGTTTACTCACTCACCTCATTAAATAGGAATTTGCCTATTAGTTCCTCAAGCACCAATGCCGATTGAGTATCTTCAATATAATCACCATCTTTGAGAGAGTCGTCCTCAGCACCTACGCTAATACCTATATACTGCTCACCTAATAAGCCGGCAGTAAGAATAGATGCAGAACTATCAATAGATAGAAAATCAACATCGCCGTAAATATTCATTTCAACACGAGCCATAAGCTCATCTTTATCAAGAATAATTTCGTTTACTTCGCCAATTGCAACACCAGACATAGTGACTTTAGCGCGCGGAGTAAGTCCGCCTATATTTTCAAAACGGGCATAAACAGTATAGGTCTGGTCGCTATTGGACACATTTAAACCGCTAACGTTCAATGCCAGTCCAACCAAAGCGAGTGCACCTGCTACAATAAAGGCACCTACGCTGATCTCCAAGATCCGCATACGCATATCAAAGCTCTCCAAACATTACAGCTGTAAGAATAAAATCAAGGCCTAACACCGCTAGGGATGAATAAACCACTGTTTTGGTTGTTGCTTGACTTATTCCCTCAGAAGTAGGAATACAATCATATCCTTGAAACACCGCGATCCAAGTAACAACAAAACCAAAGGCAACGGCCTTAATCAGACCATTTACCACATCATCATAGAAATCGACTGAATTTTGCATATTGGCCCAAAAAGAACCTTCATAGATACCTAACCAATCAATACTGACTAATGCACCACCATAAATTCCAACCAAAGCAAAGATAGCAGCGAGAATAGGCAAGCAGATAAAACCGGCCCAAAACCTTGGTGCAATAATACGACGGAGAGGGTCGACCCCTATCATCTCTAAGCTAGACAGCTGTTCTGTTGCTTTCATCAGTCCTATTTCAGCGGTTAACGCTGAACCTGCACGTCCGGCAAACAATAAAGCAGTTACAACAGGGGCCAATTCTCTAACTAAACTTAAGGCAACCATCTGGCCTACAGCCTGCTCCGAACCATAATCGACCAAAATCGTATAACCTTGCAAACCAAGGACCATACCGATGAACAGTCCTGACACAACAATAATGATTAGAGATAGTACGCCAACAAAATAGATCTGTTTAACAAGCAAAGGAAACATAATTAGAGGCTGAGGTGCAGCCACTAATGATTGAAATAAGATCATCCCAGCTCGGCCAAACGCAGCGAGCTTACTTAATCCTTTATGACCTAACCGAGCAAGCTGATTGATCATTGCTGCCCTCCCATTAAATCACTAACTATATCATCTGCAGGGAAATGAAATGGAACTGGGCCATCCGGTAAGCCGTGCATAAACTGCTTAACCTGTTCTGACTCCACTTTGCTCAGTTCTTCAGGTGTGCCTGATGCAATCACTTTAGAATCCGCAATAATATAGATGTAATCAGCGATCCCTAAGGTTTCCTGGATATCGTGCGATACAATGATACTGGTGTGCTCTAAAGAAGCGTTTAATTCACGGATTAGGTTAACCAAAACCCCCATTGCAATAGGATCCTGACCCGTAAATGGCTCATCATACATGACGATATCGGGATCTAAGGAAATTGCTCTAGCCAACGCAACCCTGCGTGCCATACCGCCTGAAAGTTCACTTGGCATAAGGTCATGAGCACCTCTAAGGCCAACAGCCTGTAACTTCATAAAAACCACATCGCGTATCATATCTTCTGAAAGATCAGTATGTACACGAATAGGAAAAGCTACATTTTCAAAAACACTAATATCGGTAAACAAAGCACCGCTTTGAAATAACATCCCCATGCGTTCACGCACATTGAATAGATCACTACGACCCAATTCAGGAATATTATCATCATCAACCAGAATAGAACCTGAATCCGGCTTCAACTGTCCACCGATCAATCTGAGGAGGGTTGTTTTACCCGTACCAGAAGGCCCCATAATCGCTGTAATTTTTCCACGCGGAACTTTGATATCGACTTCATCATATATAAGCCTATCACCACGAGAAAAACTCAGCTTTTTAATATCGATGACTACATCATCAAATTCTTTCATAACATCCCATTAGAGAAAAAACAGATAAATTCCTACATGCCTGTTCATACTTCATTAACCTTCCCCTTTAGTAAAGGGGCGGCAACTATACCATTTTGATATAAAAACAGGAATATTTTCAGCAACCTCCTTCAGTACTGATTCAAACGAAGTGTGCATTCTGTTCTAATACGACTCTTTAAATTAACTGGAATTGATTCATCCTATGCTTTATCCAATTTTGGCGCTTATCACGGGGCTAATTCTTCTAGTATGGAGCGCAGACCGATTTGTATTAGGTGCAGCCGCTACTGCTAAAAACTTTGGCATGTCCCCAATGCTCATAGGCTTAACTATTGTATCTTTTGGCACATCAGCACCCGAGATACTCGTATCACTCATGGCATCTACATCCGGTGCTGGAGATCTAGCCATCGGTAACGCGCTAGGATCTAACATTGCTAATATTGCTTTAGTACTTGGTGTAACCGCTTTAATAGCACCACTTCCTGTTAAATCAGGCGTACTCAAAAAAGAACTCCCATTACTGCTAGGGGTAACCATACTCGCAGGCATCTTACTTTTCGATCTACAACTAAACCGTGTTGATGGCATTATTTTATTAATAGCTTTAGGTGTCTGCCTTTATCTGTTCAGTCGATTCCAAAAAAACGCATCTAACGATTCCTTAGCTGAAGATGAAGAACTTCCTTCAATGGAAAATCGCTCTGCAATCTTTTGGTTAATTACAGGCCTAGTAATTTTAGCGGCCAGCTCAAAAATGCTTGTCTGGGGAGCCAGTGAGATTGCTTATTCCTTAGGTGTTAGTAAATTAGTCGTCGGACTAACAATTGTTGCTATAGGAACAAGCCTTCCTGAATTAGCAGCCTCCATCGCCAGTGCGTTAAAGAATCACCATGATATTGCCATTGGCAATATTGTAGGCTCCAACATATTCAACCTTGTTGCTGTGATGGCAATTCCCGGTTTAGTTGCACCAATTGGCATGGAAGCAATTGTGTTACAAAGGGACTATGTAGTCATGCTAGGTTTAACCTTCGCATTGCTTGCCTTTGCTCTGTGGCAAAAGCCTCCTTCGATCAATCGCTTTGAAGGCGGCATTCTCGCTTCTGCCTATGCAGGCTATCTGGTACTGCTATACACTATGACTGTTTCTTAAAAGAAGTTGACTATTCAGATGAGTGATTCCAGTTTCCTTAATTCGGCAAAACGCACTATTTCCTTAGAAGCGGCTGCCGTTACTGATTTACTTCAGCACCTTGACCAAAACTTTATCGATGCCTGTGAACTTATGCTGAATTGCACAGGTAGAGTTATTGTTACAGGAATGGGAAAATCCGGGCATATTGGCAAAAAAATCGCGGCAACGTTAGCAAGTACAGGAACCCCTTCATTTTTTGTACATCCTGGAGAAGCAAGCCATGGTGACTTAGGAATGATTACATCCAACGATGTCGTAATTGCCCTTTCCAACTCTGGTGAAACTTCCGAAATTGTGACACTCATTCCACTTTTAAAAAGGATGAACACCCCATTTATTAGCATTACAGCCAATGCAGCTTCAACACTTTCCAGCGCATCTGCGGCTAATCTTCATATTGGTGTTGAACGCGAAGCCTGCCCTTTAGGTTTAGCGCCAACCTCCAGTACGACAGCCCAACTTGTTTTAGGTGATGCATTGGCTATAGCTTTACTGGAAACTAAAGGTTTTAGTGCTGAAGACTTCGCGGTTTCACACCCAGGTGGAAGCCTTGGCCGACGCTTATTACTCAAGGTCAGCGATGTGATGCATTCTGGAGATGACATTCCTACCGTTTTAACAGGCACGTCTCTTAAGGATGCTTTATTAGAAATCACATTGAAGCGCTTGGGCATGACAGCCATTATCAATAATAATGAAGAGTTAATCGGTATTTTTACGGATGGTGATTTACGAAGAGCATTAGATAATAATACCAATCTAAACAACACGCCGATTGATGACGTGATGACCCATAATGGCACAACCGTTACTGCGGATATACTCGCTGCCGAGTGCCTGCAGATAATGGAAACCCTTAAAATTAACGCGCTTATCGTAACGGATAGAAGCAACAAGGCAATTGGCGCTTTAAATATGCACGATCTTTTAAAAGCTGGAGTTATTTAATGCCAGAGCAGAACACGCTTCAAAAACGCTTAGAAAGCATTACTCTTGCAGTATTTGATGTTGACGGAATATTAACAAATGGCCAACTTCTTTTTCTGGCCGATGGAACAGAAGTTAAGCAATTTAATACCCTTGATGGGCTTGGTATTAAACTGCTCATGCAAGCGGGAATTGAAACCGCTATCATTACCGGTAGAAGCTCACTGCAAGTTAAAAAGAGATCTGATTCTCTAGGCATAAATTTCCTATACCAAGGAAGAGAAGACAAACTAAATGCATTAAAAGAGATCTGGGAAAGCACATCTCATTCAGCAGAAACAACAGCTTATATAGGCGATGACTACCCAGACTTATCAGCTATAAAACACTGCGCTTTCGGAGCCTCGGTCCCCAATGGGCACGAATTCGTAAAAGAGCATGCCGATTGGTGTACTATACGTAAAGGTGGCGAAGGGGCTGGACGTGAATTTTGCGAATTCATCCTTAATGCGCAAGGCAAACTCCAACACATACAAGAAACATACTTATAAATGCCTGAACTGAGCAATAAAACCAGAATAATTCTCGCAGCAATTATACTTATTCCAGTCTTATTGTACTGGGGCTTTTCGTCATCCCCAAACGAAAGCATTTCTCAAAATACTAAGGCAAAAAACACGATTGATTACTTTGTTGAAAACGCAACATTTAAGGAGTGGGATAGCGACGGCAGTTTACTTCGTAAAACGGAATCCATCCTTTTAGAACACTACCCTAAAGAGAAGGCAAGTCACTTAGACAAGCCGATAAATACCAGTTACCGAACAGATCATTCGCAGCTAAAGATTTCGTCTGATAAAGGCACAGTACGAGATAATAATCGTCGAACAGATCTTTCAGGCAATGTGGTCGTTATTGATAATCCTGACACTGAATCTCAAACGATTATAAACACTAATTTTTTGACCATCTATCCTAAAAAGGATTACGCGGAAACTGAAGAACACGTCACAATTACATCGCCACATAGCAAACTAGAAGGTGTAGGAATGGATGTGACTTTTGATACTCGCATCTTAAATTTACACTCTAGAGTAAAAGGGACCCATAGCAATGCGGAATAAGTTCTTAAATCTTTTCGCCATAATTATCTGCTTTACTACGACATACGCTTACGCTCTTCCTGACGATCAGAGCAAACCAATCTATATAGCAGCAGATACCGCTCAAATAAACGACAAAACAGGCATTACAACCTATACCGGTAATGTCATCATCACTCAGGGCTCACTTCTAATAGAAGGAGCACGTGTTGATATGCATCGAGGAGAAGATGGTATTGAAAAACTAATTGCTACGGGTTCTCCTGCTCATTTCCGTCAACGCCCACAAATAGATGAGCCATATAGCGATGCTTGGGGGCTACATATGGTCTACCAAGTGACTAAACAAAAACTCACTATTACTGAAAATGCAAAAGTCGTTCAAGACAAAGATACATTTACAGGCAAAAAGATAATTTACGATCTAAACAGATCTATTGTTAATGCTTTTGGTAGCAACAACAGCTCTGGTAAAGACGATAAACCAGGGCGTATCAACATGGTTATTCAACCCACCACAAAGAAAGATAAGGCTAACTAGATCAATGAGTTCATTAGAAGCCTGCAACCTAGCTAAACGCTACAAAGGGCGAGAAGTAGTCAAAGATGTTTCATTGCAGATAAATAGCGGCGAAATTGTTGGCCTTCTCGGCCCCAACGGCGCTGGCAAAACAACTTGCTTTTACATGATTGTGGGATTAGTAAAAGCAGATAAAGGCATCGTCAATATAAAGGGACAAGACATCACCTCCCTTCCTATGCATGGCCGAGCACGAAAAGGCATAGGCTACCTTCCACAAGAAGCCTCTATCTTCCGCAAACTCTCAGTACAAAATAACCTTCTAGCTATATTAGAGACGCGCAAAGATCTTGATAAAAAATCTGCGACTCAAAAGATGGAAGAGTTACTAGAAGAGTTTCATATCACCCATATTAGAGACAGTATGGGCATGAGTCTCTCAGGCGGCGAACGTAGACGTGTAGAAATAGCTCGAGCGCTCGCTACTGAACCTGAATTTATTCTATTAGACGAACCTTTCGCAGGCGTTGACCCTATATCAGTTAATGACATCAAACAAACAATTCGTCACCTACAATCAAAAGGTATCGGCGTACTCATTACAGATCACAATGTACGAGAAACTTTAGATATCTGCGAAAGCGCTTATATTGTAAGTGAAGGAAGAATCCTTGCTAATGGCACACCAAAAGATATCATGGCAAATGAAGCCGTTAAAAATGCTTATCTTGGCGACCAATTTACGCTTTAAGCATATACTTAAATATAAATGAATTATGTAGTTTCAGGAGTTTAGCCCTTAGTATTATGAAACAAGCGCTTCATTTAAAAATTGGGCAGCAGCTCACCATGACCCCTCAGTTACAGCAAGCTATCCGCTTACTGCAACTGTCCACACTTGATCTTCAACAAGAGATTCAGGAAGCCCTAGAAAGCAATCCAATGCTAGACGCCTCCGAAGATGAACAACCGTCAAACCCTCTTGAACAAGAAAATAATAGTCAGTCACCTGAAGTTACTTCAGAAGCACCAGCCACTGCGACGGCTGATACAGATGAAAATGCAACACCTGAAGATAACTGGAATGAGAGCATTCCAGATGAACTCTCCACCGACAGCAGCTGGGAAGATACTTATCAATCATCAGGCCCAGCCTCAAGCCAAAGCAAAGAAGATTTTGATTCTTTTGAATCTAATGACTCCTCGGAAGAGACTTTACAAGACCATTTACACTGGCAATTAAACCTGACACCCATGAGTGATATTGATCGCTTAATTGCGACCAATATTATTGACGGAATTAACCCAGACGGTTATCTCACTATTACGCTTGAAGAGATCTTGGATCACTTCCATGCCCAAACAGGTGAGCAGTTTGAAGAGATTGAACTCGACGAAATAGAAGCCGTTTTACACAGAATTCAACAATTTGATCCTGCTGGAGTCGCATGCAAAGATCTAGGGGATTGCTTAAGTATACAGTTACAACAACTTCCGCCAGAGACTGAATGGAAAGCTGAAGCCATTAAAGTTGTGCAGCAGTATATCAAACTGCTTGGCACTCATGACTATCGCCAATTAATGCGCAAAACCCGTTTAAAAGAAGCGCAATTACAGCAGGTCATACAACTGATTCAAACCCTGAACCCTAAACCAGGGGCCTCCATAAGTAGCAGCACTGCAGAATACGTCATTCCAGATGTAATCGTAACTAAGCAGCAAGGAACATGGACAGTTAACTTAAATCCTGAAGTTTCACCCAAATTACGTATAAATTCAGGTTATGCGGGACTCGTTAAGCGAGCAGATAATAGCGCTGATAACACCTATTTAAAAAACCACCTGCAAGAAGCTCGCTGGTTTATAAAAAGCCTACAAAGCCGAAATGAGACACTCTTAAAAGTATCTAATGAGATCGTTAAGCGCCAAGCAGGCTTCCTAGATCACGGTGAGGAAGGTATGAAACCGATGGTCCTTCATGATATTGCTGAAGCCGTAGAGATGCATGAATCCACCATTTCACGCGTAACCACACAAAAGTACATGCACACACACCGTGGAATTTTTGAACTAAAATACTTTTTCTCTAGCCATGTAAGCACAGCCACAGGTGGCGCTGCATCATCAACCGCCATTAGAGCACTCATTAAGAAGATGGTTGCTGCTGAAAATAGTACCAAACCACTCAGTGACAACAAAATTGCACAATTTTTAGACGAACAAGGCTTCAAAGTTGCAAGACGAACAATTGCAAAATATCGAGAAGCCATGGGGATTCCGCCTTCTAATGAACGGAAGCGTCTGGTTTAATAGCCATTAATAATAAAAGGTGGCGAAAAACGTCACATATAATCAGGAGAGACTTATGCAGATCAACATCACTGGACACCATGTAGAATTGACTGAATCAATGAATGATTACGTGCTCTCAAAAATGCAAAAAATTGAGCGCCACTTCGATAACATTACCAATGTTCAAGTGACACTTAGTGTTGAAAAGCAAAGACAAAAAGCAGAAGCAGAGCTTCATCTATCTGGCGCACAAATTTTTGCGACCCATGAACATGAAGACATGTATGCTGCAATTGACGGCCTAACAGACAAATTAGATCGTCAAGTTATCAAACATAAAGAAAAAACCAAAAAACACAAATAAACGGTCTCACATCCAAAATTATGTTGCTTCATGAACTATTAACCCCCTCAAGTATCCTTTGTGGTCTTGAGGGTGGCAGCAAAAAGCGCATTTTAGAAAGTGCCGCAGAAATAATATCAGAGCAAAATCCAGATATGGATTCATCTTGCATCTTTAACGGACTTCTATCACGTGAGAAACTAGGCAGTACAGGTATTGGCGATGGTATTGCTATACCTCACTGCCGCTTATCTGAATGCTCTGATGCTAAAGGGTATCTTGTCAGGCTTAACTCACCTATTGATTTTGATGCTGTAGATAGCCAATCTGTTGATCTCTTATTTATCTTAATTGTGCCCGAGGATGCTACTTCTGAGCATTTACAAACACTTGCTTCTATTGCCGAGCTATTCAGCCAAGAGACGGTAAGAGACACAATCAGGAAGGCCCACGATAATCACTCAATTTATAATGCAATTTTAAAATTGGGATCTTAGGAGCCATCAATGAAGCTTGTAGTAATTAGCGGCCGCTCAGGCTCCGGAAAAAGTACAGCTCTACAAGCTTTAGAAGATATTGGCTTCTACTGTATAGATAATTTGCCTGCTCTATTATTGCCCGACCTTGTTCAACAAATGAGCAGCGAAGCAAGTCATCCTGACCAAATTGCCGTTAGCATAGACGCTCGTAATATTTTAAGTAATCTTGCGAAGTTTCCTGAAATTTTAGAGCAACTACGCCAAGAACATTGGGCGGAATATGAAGTCATTTTTTTAGACTCTTCTGAAGCGACGCTGCTAAAACGTTATAGCTCAACAAGACGCAAACACCCCCTCTCTGATAGCTCTAAAAACCTACAGCAATCGATCCAGTCAGAATCCGAGCTTCTTGAGCCTATCGCCAGTCTCGCCGATATACGAATTGATACAACTCGACTATCACTGTATGAATTAAGAGACACAGTCAAATTACGGGTCGCAAAACGAAAAGAGCAAACTCTGTCAGTTCAATTTGAATCATTTGGTTTCAAACATGGCGTTCCTCTAGATGTAGATTTTGTCTACGATGTACGCGCACTCCCTAATCCCCATTGGGTTCCTGAATTAAGGAAATACACCGGAAGAGAGAAACCAATACAGGATTTTCTTAAATCCTCGTCAGAAGTCTGCGAAATGATCTCAGATATTCAAAGCTTTCTTGAACGTTGGCTGCCTCGATTTTCTAATAATAATCGCAGCTACATCACGATAGGCATTGGCTGCACAGGTGGCCAACACCGTTCTGTTTATATCAGCGAACATCTAGCTTCTCATTTTTCTAAACATATGGATAATGTTCATGTTCGCCACAGAGAGTTGAGCTAATTACTATGCAAGAAAAAGAGCTACTCATTATCAACAAGCTCGGCTTACATGCACGAGCAGCAGCAAAACTCATTGCTGTCACTTCTCGCTTTTCATCTAATATCACATTGGAAAAAGAGGGGCGGCCGGTTGATGGAAAGAGCATTATGTCAGTTATGATGCTAGCAGCGAGCAAAGGTACTTCTATCACAATAAAAACAGACGGAAGTGATGAAGAAGCCGCTTTAGAGGCAATAGAGACATTAGTTAATAATCGATTTGATGAAGATGAATAACCCTCAAGCCTCTTCTTAGGGTTATATTACCCATTTACAATCAGTTATAATAATCTCCCAGACTATTTTCATCTAATTTTTGTAGTTAACATTAATACGAAAAAAGTTAGACAAGCGAAGTCCAAAAGCGACAATACCTATGGCTGTTAAAGAAACCAAGTCACATCTCGACAAGCTAAATGATGCTTTAGATAGTGGCGAGTTCAGGCAGATTCGCTTTACCCTCAACAGCACGTTACGCCCCACTGAAGTCGCTCGACTCATTGAAAAGTCTCCTCCGAAAGAACGTCAAATATTGTGGAACTTAGTTTCTCAAGAACATGAAGCTGAGGTACTGCAGCATCTAGGCGATGATATCCAAGCGGATATCTTAAGCCGAATGAATTCTGAAGAGGTTTTAGCCCTCACTGAATCTCTTGATTCAGATGATATGGTCGATGTACTTCAGCAACTTCCGAACAGAGTAATGAAAGAAACTCTGCGGATCATGGATAAGCAAAATCGACGTAGAGTTGAGAAGCTACTTTCCTACCCGGAAGATACTGCTGGCGGCTTGATGAATACGGATACGACCACTATCCGTCCGGACATTAGCGTTGAAACAACCTTACGTTATATTCGCCGCCATGATGAAATCCCTGAAATGACTGATAGCCTGATTGTGGTCAGCCGTAAGGATTCCTATATAGGCCTAGTCCCTCTTACCAAACTGCTGGTTTCAGATCTTTCAATTACCATTCGAGAGATTATGGTCACGGACATAGAAGCAATAGATGCCGACATGCCCGACGACCAAGTAGCAGCTCTATTTGAAGAGCACGATCTTATCTCTGCCCCGGTTGTTGACGACAAAGGGAAACTCCTAGGTCGTATCACAATCGATGACGTGGTAGATGTCATCCGCGAAGATGCAGATCACTCCCTGATGAGCATGGCGGGTCTTGACGAAGACGAAGATACCTTCGCACCGGTAATGAAAACCACCAGACGCAGAGCTGTTTGGCTGGGCATCAATCTGCTTACAGCCTTTATAGCATCTGCTGTAATCGGGTTATTTGAACAAACTATTGATAAAGTAGTGGCTCTGGCTGTCCTTATGCCAATAGTTGCCTCTATGGGCGGTATCGCCGGCTCTCAAACGCTGACACTTGTCATACGCGGTCAAGCTCTCGGGCATGTCGAACGCTCTAATGCCGGCTGGCTGCTTAATCGAGAGATGGTCGTAGGCGTTTTAAACGGCATACTCTGGGCCGGCGTCATTGCTGTAGTTGCCACCCTATGGTTCCAAGATATAAACCTAGGGATCATCATTGCGATCGCCATTGTTATTAACTTGGTCGCAGGCGCCATGGCCGGTACACTTTTACCCATTATTCTAAAATCAATGGGTATAGACCCTGCCCTCGCAGGAAGCGTGCTATTAACGACTATCACGGATGTGGTAGGCTTCTTTGCCTTTTTAGGCTTAGCCACTATTTTTTACGCATGAGAATAGATCATGAGCAATAACGATAACTTTTCCAACTCTCATTTAAACGACCTTGATGAGGGAGAACTGAGCAAATCAGAATTAAAACGCCAAATGCACGGACTTCTGGAATTAGGCGTACGTTTAACCAAACTAAATAAAGATCAACTTGAAAAATTACAGTTAGATGATCGACTACATTCGGCGATAGAAGAGTTTCATCGAATCAAATCTCATGGCGCTCAAAAGCGACACCTGCAATTTGTCGGTAAAATCCTAAGAACTGAAGACACTGAAAAAATTGAGCATGATCTCGGCACCTATGAAGCGGGTCATCAAGCACACACACAGACATTTCATAAATTAGAGGTCTGGAGGGATCGACTTATTGCTGAAGGGAATAGCGCCCTTCAAAATTATATTGAAGAGCACCCAACAGCCGATGTTCAGCATTTAAGACAACTGATCAGAAATTCGAAAAAAGAACAAGAACTTGGAAAGCCTCCAGCCTCAGCAAGGAAGCTATTCAAGTACTTACGTGAGGTTGCAGGCGCTTAAAAGCCTACCTTTGTACGATGCTGCATAATGGGCATTTTCTCACGCCTGTTATGCAAATCTGCCAAATCTACATCTGCCATTACTAAACCCACACCGGGCTTATCTTTTACAGCAAGCACTTCTCCCCAAGGGTCTACAACCAGACTGTGTCCCCAGCTCTGCCGTGTTTTCGTATGCTGCCCACCTTGATTTGCAGCCAAAACATAACACTGAGTTTCAATCGCACGGGCTCTTAATAAAACCTCCCAGTGCGCCTCACCTGTCGTATAAGTAAATGCAGAAGGCACAACAAGAACCTCAGCTCCCATCTCCCGCAATCGCTGATACTGCTCAGGAAAACGCAAATCATAGCAGATAGATAGACCCACTTTACCTACAGGTGTTACCACAACAACAAGCTGCTCTCCGGGTTCAATAAAGTCGGACTCTCGATAACGATTATGCTCATCTGAAACATCCACATCAAACAGGTGAACTTTATCGTATCTTTCAATACATTCGCCTACATCATTAAATACGAGGCAGCTAGCAAAAACTTTTTCACCACAAGGCGATAATAGCGGCACTGAACCCGCAATTATCCATAAACCATACTGTACAGAAAGGTTACTTATAAAATTTTGAATGGTTTTATTTTGCTCTTCCGAGCGAGCTAATCTGACCAACGCTTTTGAATCAAGCATTGCAAAGTTTTCAGGTAATAAAAGCAGCTTGGCAGAGGCTTTAAATGCCTCTTTAGCCAATTGCTCCACAACAGATAGGTTATCCTCCAGAAGCTCACCTGAGACCATCTGCGCTATAGCAACCTTAGCCATTTCGATCATCCATCAATATTGACGGCGCTGACTCTTTTGACTTCACCGGCTCACCCTGATCAATCGTGATAAGCGGATCACTCCAATCTCCCGATAAATGATACTTAACGGTCGTAAAATCGGCTAACGGATCACCTATAAGCTTATCAAATAGGAACACAGCTCCAGCCACTTGAGGGGCACCTAACAAAACACTTACAAGGGGAATATTACCTGTAACAGGTATAGCAACCTCAATATCCTTTTCTACAGTCTCATCCACTAAATTTAAATACCCCTGCATAGCAATATTAGCGGAAGGCCCTGTCATAACAAATGGAGAAGATGTATATGCAATCCCCTCCTTAATTGTATAACTTGCTTTCATTTCATCAAATGCGACACCCGTTTTCACAAGATCGGTAAAATCCAACCTTAAACGACGCCCTAATGATTGGAGGCTGAGAATGCCAAATACACGTAAAATATTGCCTGACTTACCCACATCTAAAATGCGCCCCTCTTCAGCTGTAAATTGTAATTCCCCATTGGAACTACCCAACTCAAAGGCCCAAGGCGCGCCATCCCAAGAAAGTTGCAAATAGGAATCTAGCTTTTTACTTTCAATCGCCTCATGAAGCTTCCACGTTTTAAGGACATTCGTAAAATCATCACCTTTGAGCTTCAATGTGAGATCAGAAATTGAGTTAGGTCCATTTTCCCAACGAAGCTCCCCTAAGATCTCAGCGCCCTCCATATTAGCCTTTATGTGATTAACTGTAGCACCCTTTTTCGTAGGCCTAAGCTTAAAAGACCAACGCCCCAAGGGATACTCATCTAACGACAAACTAGCTATTTTAAAATCAACAGAAGGTAACGAACTCGGATCTATATCAATACTAGAAGCTTCAGATTCAAGCTCATTATTCACCCTAGCAGCATCTTCACTCTGTCGTATATTCAAATACTGCAAATCGACTTTATACGGCTTACTTGTATCTTCCGGTAACCACAATCGCCCTGAAAGCTCAGAGCTATCTGCATTAATCATCCAACCTAAAGGGGCTGGCGCTAACGTCAATGCAAGATCAGATATAACTTTTCCTTGCACTGAAAATTCATTAAGAAATAGATCAACCTGACGCAGCTTACTTTCAGTCACGCCGTCAGTAGAGCTCCCTTCCTTATCACTCCCAAGTAGACCTGCTGTCGTTAAAAACGTTTCTAGCTCAGCATAATCAACAGAGGTAAGACGCCCATCAACCCACACGCCTTTTTCAACAGGGACTAAAGGTTTTGCTCCACCCAAACTAAATCCAGCACGCTCAATAGTGTCATCATCATTAACCATAACCCCGCGCAGCTGGTCTGCCAAATTAATGCGAACAACAGTTCGCTCATCACTATAAGTCACACCTAGGTCACTAATCACGGTTAACGGCATTGAAGCCAATTTCGCTTTACCAAACGGCGCTGGCGCAGAGATAGTTACACCTTTTAGATCACTCTGAATAACCAACTGATTGCATGATTTCCCTGGACACATATCCAAGCGGGCAGAATAAGGCAACTCTCCTTTAAAAATAGCCAGAAGATCAAGTCCTAACCATTCACGTAGCGTATTCGTCGCAATATGGCTATTTAAAGCAATCTGGGTTTTCTCATTTTTAGTAGAAATACTTGCGTTGACAGGTCTATCAAACAGCTGCGCAGTTATCTTATTTGCGGATAAACCCGTTTGGGAATTAAATTTAATCTTGCCAGTAATATCTGTGAAATTAATCTTTTCTTTATCCGCTCTAAACCCTGCATTAGATAACACAGTCTCAACAGAAACGCTTGGCTCTTTCTCGCCGTTAAGCGGGATAGCCAAATTAACGAGAGTTGCAGCCTGGCCACTCATCTCCCAATCATCGAGACCATCACCTACTGCGTCTTTAAGGTCACTCTGAGTTAATAAACGCTGAAGATCATGAGTCACGCCCTCAACAGCACCAACTACAAATATTTTATCAGCTGATTGAGGCAAATGAACCCAAGAGAACTCTACAGGCGAGTCATACACCTCACCTCCTTGAGCCTCAACAATTAACTCACCATTGCGAAAGAAAACAAAAGCATTAGCATTAGCAACCTGCGGCCAACCAGATTGATATTCAAATGAAGCATCATTTACATCAAAAAACATCTGCACGACTGGCAATTGATAATTGGGCAAACGAGAACGCGTTACACCATTCAGCACAAAGCCAGCACGCTTAACATGACCTTTCTTAATCGCTTTTACTAACCAATTGTAGGTTTCAACACCCACCTCTTTAGGAGGCGTATAAAACTTAGCTTGCAGACCATTGGTATTCTGAAGACCTATTTGTAAATTAAGTAACGGCTGTTCATCATTTGCAAACGGTAGGTAAATACTAAACCGGCCTGCTGCGTTCAAGTCATCATTACTCAAATTTAGTAATTGAGACGCGACAACAACTCCCTCATCTTCGAGCCGCCAGCCGACAACTCCTTTTGCATTATGATAATCCCAACGATAGTCAAACAAAGTTGGGTATTGCATAGCAAAGTCTTGGCTTTCAAGGTGAATATTACCGCCTGAACGGTCAGCAACAACTAATCCATTAATTCCCTTAATTGCGGGGATATCATCCCAAGCATCAATACCCACATTCTCTAGATCAGCTGATAATTCAGCCTCACTCAGTTCCGCACCCACAGGCCAAGATATCAATAGATTTTTAACAATACCTGTAGGTAAAAGTTCATCTAGGGCTATCGATGCCCCACTAGGTAGAGAAGGCTGCTTTAACAACCAATTAGCCGCGACTCCAAGATCAATACGATCGAGCATTATACGTCTAGGTAAAATCGCACCCTTATCGCGCTCAAAATCCATACTAATTTGCGGAATGGATATTTCGCTTTTTGCAGCATCAAGTACAAAATCAGTAATCTGTAGCTGGTAGCCAATATCCCGTCTAATCAACGCAGTTTGAACGGTAAACTGTTCCAGTACATAATCCTGATATTGAAAATCTGTAATTGAAGTTCTACCCGTTAAATAACTTAATCTACCTTGCTGCGATTGCCCCCACACTTCCTGCTCAGCGCTCATACTATCAATCTTGATATTTGCAAGATTCAACCATGGATTCAACTGAGCCTGATTCAAGCCTTCAATTTTCAGATAAAAATCAACAGGGTTATCAGAGGCGCTTCCCTCCACTTCAGCCACAAATTTTATTGACGCCTGCTTGTTGCCGGTCAAAAGATCAGCATCAATCTTTAGCTGCTTCAACACATCATCGTGATTAAAACTTAATTGAATCGGTGAAACAGATATCTCTTGTCCATATTGAGGCTTAACAACAATACGAGTGTCATTAAGATTAATAGCATTTTGATTAAGTAGAAAAGTTAACGCTCCAGAGCGCGAGCTAGATTTTCCAGCAGCCTCAGCGTCAGGTGAGTCGCCACCCTCAGGGGATTTACTCAGATCATACCTTAAGGTCGTACCATCAATATCTAACTTAGAGAAAATGGGGGCAAAAGCCTTAATCGATGCAGCAGGATCCAGCTGAATAACCGCATCCATCACCGCAAGTGATAAACCCGGCTGCTGCTCTATCGCATCGACAGACAAGCCCTTTAATGAAAGTACCGGCTGCCAACCCTCCCAGTCACCTTGTATATCAACTAAATGAACTTCCGCACTTAACTGAGATGACAATAAACGTTCAATATCTTGACGATATTCTCCCGCATCTTGAACAAGAACCTTCAGCGCCAACAAAGCAACGGCTATAAAAGCTATAAGAAATGCGAGGGCCCAATATAGGAACCATAAGGACGAATGAGCATAACGCTTCACTAGCGCCCCCTATTAGCGCAAAACGACATCAAAACTCTCTGCGTTATACATAGGCTCAACTTGGAAGCGGATTGTTTTACCTATAAATGATTCTAACTCGGCTACATGATTAGATGCATCGTCTAGCACATAATCAACAACAGGCTGAGCGGCCAATACAAGATAACTTTCAGTATCATAGGCTCTATGTTGACGTAGAATCTCACGGAAAATTTCATAACAGAGCGTTTCCGGCGTTTTAATAGAGCCTCGCCCCTGACATTCACAACAAACATCACACAACACTTGCTCTAAGCTTTCACGCGTTCGCTTACGCGTCATCTCTACAAGGCCTAAATCAGAAACCCCTGTTAATTTACACTTAGCATGATCTCTCTCTAGAACACGTTCAAGCGTTCTTAATACTTGTCTTTGGTGATCTTGATCTTCCATATCGATAAAATCGATAATAATAATCCCACCAAGGTTTCGCAGACGTAACTGACGCCCGATCGCCGTAGCAGCTTCCAGATTGGTTTTAAATATGGTTTCTTCTAGATTACGATGGCCTACAAAAGCCCCAGTATTAATATCAACCGTAGTCATTGCTTCTGTTTGGTCAAATATCAAATAACCACCTGACTTCAATTCGACTTTACGACCTAAGGCCTTTTGGATCTCATCTTCAACATTAAAGAGGTCAAAGATTGGGCGCTCACCTGGATAATACTCAAGGGTATCAGCAACTTCAGGCACTAGCGCTTTTACAAACTCTTGCGCCTTCTGATAGGTTTCACGGGAATCGATGCGGATCTTTTCTAAGCCGGAATGCGCCATATCTCGCAAAGCACGCATATTGAGAGGCAGGTCCTCATAAATAACACTAGGCGCTTTCGCAGACTTGATTTTGACCTGAATGGACGCCCATAAGCGGCGTAAAAACTGAATATCTGCACTCAATTCAGCTTCAGCAGCTCCTTCAGCCACCGTTCGTAAAATAAACCCTGCTGGCTCACCATCATCTTCAGCGATCAATGCTTGGATAATTCCTCGCAAGCGATCACGCTCCTCAGCATCTTCAATACGCTGAGAAACACCAATATGCTCATTCCCCGGCATACAAACAAGATAGCGCGAAGGTAGAGACAGATGCGTAGTCAGCCGAGCTCCTTTCGTACCAATGGGGTCCTTAGTCACCTGAACGAGAAGAGATTGCCCCTCTCTTAATACCTGGGCAATAGACGTATTAACTTTCTCCTCATGAGAAACGTTCTGTGATAAGACCTCTTCAACATGAATAAACGCGGCGCGCTCAAGACCAATATCAACAAAAGCGGCTTGCATCCCTGGTAGAACACGGACGACCTTCCCTTGATAGATATTCCCAACAATCCCACGACGGTGTACGCGCTCAACATATACCTCTTGAGGCATACCATTTTCTATGACCGCAACCCGAGTTTCCATCGGTGTAAAGTTGATTAAAATCTCTTCGCCCATGACTGATCCTTAAATATTGTCTAGTTGCCAGATATCAACACCGGCTACTTTTAACAGTTCCGCAGTTTGCGACAATGGCAATCCCACCACTGAAGAGTAGCTACCTTCAATCTTATCAACAAATACAGCACCAAGCCCCTGAATACCATAAGAACCCGCTTTATCAATGGGCTCTCCTGTTAACCAATACGATTCGCACTCTTGTAGGGAAATATCTCTAAACGTAACATCGGTTTCGACCACTACAACGTTAGTTTGTTCCTTGCCTATCAAAGCAACTGCGGTTAAAACCTGATGAGTTTTTCCTGACAAAGCCTTTAGTATCTCTATGGACCTTGCTTTACACATTGGTTTACCAATAATGCGCCCATCCAGCACTACGGTGGTATCTGAGCCTAACACAACCTCATCACCTTTAATGCTACATGCACGTGCCTTTTCTTCAGCCAATCGAGACACATAAGCTAAAGGGGTTTCACCCGCGATTACATCTTCACAAATATCTACAGGTCTAACCGAAAACTGAACACCTATCTGTTTTAAAAGCTCTTTTCTTCTCGGTGAAGCCGAAGCCAATACAAGTTTCACTTTAGCCTCCAAATATTACTTAATTCTAAATACTCGACGCACACCACGAAGCACAACAAACAACCATGGCCAGAGTACCGCGCTTACCAAACAAGGAAGTAGAAAAACTAAAGAATCACCTGTATAGCCTGTAAACGCCTGCATCCAGTGGAATAAAAGCTGATTAATGCCGACAAAGACCATGACCATCAGCGCTTGCTGGACAATAGGGAACATGCGTAGGCGTTGATGCAGCAACAACGTAAGAAAAGCGATAATAGTCAGCGACAAGGCATTCAACCCCAGCACACTACCTTTAATAACATCCAGCAAAAGACCTAAACAGAATGCCATGCCCATACCGACCCGATGAGGCAGTGCCATTACCCAATAGATCAAAATCATAGCCACCCATTCAGGTCGTGCCCATTCGATAAAGTAAGGTAAAGGAATTTGACTTAACATTAAACCAACAATAAATGTCCCTAGAATAATAAATCCGCCGCCACCCGTTTGAGCCGGGGATCCGGAATTCATTGAATCTCCTTAGAAGGCAACACTTCACCTTTTAGAGGCAAAGCGATCTCTTCAACTTCCGCCGGCATGGTGACCAATAGGAGATGTCTTGACTTATCTAGCAGCGCTGTAGGTTTAATTCTTACACGCGCAAACTGTTGGCCGGGATCACGAATAACTTCTGAGACAATCGCCACGGGATAACCTCGAGGAAAACGGCCACCCAGTCCTGAGGTTATAACCAGATCATTCGCTTTAATATCCGCAGTATCAGGTACATGATCAAGTTCAAGCTCGTCTAACTGCCCCTTACCTAAGGCAATAGTACGAAAGCCATTACGATTGATTTCAACAGGCAAAGCATGCCTTGCATCAGTAATTAACATGACACGGCTTGTATAATGCGACATCTCCGTCACCTGCCCCATCACGCCACCAGCATCAAGAATCGGTTGACCTAAAACGACCTCGTTTTCACTGCCTTTATTGATAATAACCTGATGCTGAAATGGATCAGGATTGACACCTATTAGCTCAACAAGCTGGACCGACTCATCTACACGCTTGCTACTAACAAGAAGAGAACGTAAACGATCATTTTCATGCCATAACGCAGAATTTTGCTGTACTTTTCGTTCGAGCAAAAGCGCTTCCGATTTAAGCTTTGCGTTTTCCTTAAGCAACAAACTTCTATCAACGACCACATCAGACACTTCACCGGCTAAGCGGCTTGGCACATCAACGATCCACTGTAACGGTGTCAGAATAAGTGATAAGTAGGCACGTCCATCCCTAACGTTTGCAGAATAAAGATCCGCGGCCATTAAAGAAAATGCAATGAGAAGTAAAAAAAAGAAACGTCGACCAGAAGAACGGCCACGAAAGATAGTCTTAATACGTCACCTCCAGATGTGAAACTTCACATCGGAGGAACGAAGAACAGATCACAACAAAATTAGCATTGGACATGGGTTAATCATGACTAACCAGTTCAAAACCATGTTTGTCGAGCATTTCTAACGCACGACCACCACCACGGGCAACACAGGTTAACGGATCTTCAGCCACAATCACTGGCAAGCCCGTTTCTTCACTGATCAAACGATCGATATTTCTCAGTAGAGCGCCACCACCGGTTAAAACGATGCCACGCTCAGCAATATCAGACGCCAATTCAGGTGGGCACTGCTCCAATGCGCTTTTAACCGCTTGAACAATTGCTGACAAAGGCTCCTGAAGTGCTTCAAGAATTTCGTTGCTATTCAGTGTAAAGCTACGCGGAATACCTTCAGCAAGATTACGGCCACGTACATCAATCTCATGCATTTCAGATGATGGGTAGGCTGTACCAATCTCTTGCTTAATACGTTCAGCAGTAGAATCACCAATTAAGCTACCGTAGTTACGACGTACATAAGTCACAATATATTCATCAAAACGGTCACCACCTAAGCGAACTGAATCCGCATAAACGATACCATTCAATGAGATAACTGCTATTTCGGTCGTACCACCACCAATATCAACAACCATCGAACCGCTTGCTTCATCTACAGGTAAACCTGCACCGATAGCTGCGGCCATAGGCTCATCGATCAAATATACTTCACGCGCACCAGCACCCATAGCGGACTCTTTGATAGCACGTCGCTCTACTTGAGTGGATTTACAAGGTACGCACACCAAAACACGAGGGCTTGGTGTTAAAAAATTAGTATCATGTACTTTACTAATAAAGTACTGCAGCATCTTTTCCGTCACATGGAAATCTGCAATAACACCATCCTTCATCGGACGGATAGCTGTGATAGAGCCGGGCGTTCTGCCCAACATACGTTTAGCGTCAGCGCCTACGGCTGCAACGGATTTCTGATTACCGGTCTGTCGTATCGCTACAACAGAAGGTTCATCGAGAACTATATCCTTATCACGGACATATATCAGCGTGTTAGCTGTGCCCAGGTCGATGGACAGATCACTGGAAAAAAGACCACGAATTTTCTTGAGCATGTACAGGGAGTCCTAAGAAATTCTGCAGGTATAGCCGCTATATCCTGAAAACACGTAACTCTAACAATGGCAAACGTTTTGAGCAAGGTGAAAATCAGTAAAACTACTTAAATATCTATCTTATTTAACCTTCATGATACAACACCAATATGATAACGTAGGCCTTTATTTTTTTTCCGTTGATTTTTTCATCGACAACACCCCAATAAGTGAGAGTAAATTATGTCTCTGGACCGCACTGATGTGGACAAGATCGCCCATCTGGCGCGACTTCAAATTGAAGAACAGGACACTCCTGAATACGCGCAAAACTTGTCGAACATTCTTGACCTTGTAAACCAGATGCAATCCGTTGATACCACCGACGTTTTGCCTATGGCGCATCCTCTTGATGCAGTACAACGCCTCAGAAGTGACGCCGTTACGGAAGAGAACCAGCGCGAAAATCTCCAATCTGTTGCGCCCGCCGTCGAAAACGGCCTATTCCAAGTTCCTAAAGTAATCGAATAAGACGGTTAATTTGACCGCCTCTTTTCATCAGGAATTTTTTTAAGGATATATTTCCATGTTTGACAAAACATTAGCTGAATTAGCCAGTGGGCTAAAATCAGGCGAATTCAGCAGCGTTGAGCTTACACAAGCCTACCTTGCACGCATTAAAGCAGAAGACGCTAAATACAATAGCTTCATCACTGTTACAGAAGAGACCGCTCTTCAACAAGCACGCGAAGCTGACAAGATTATTGCCACTGGGAATGCCGGAGCATTTACTGGATTACCCATCGCGCATAAAGATATCTTCTGCACTAAAGGCACTCGCACAAGCTGCGCGTCAAAGATGCTGGACAACTTTATCTCACCTTATAACGCAACCGTTGTTGATAAATTCAACCAAGCGGGTGCAATCTCGTTAGGTAAAACCAACATGGATGAGTTCGCTATGGGCTCATCAAACGAAAGCAGCTTCTATGGCGCTTGCCGCAACCCTTGGGATACGGATCGTGTTCCTGGAGGCTCATCAGGTGGTTCTGCAGCCGCAGTTTCAGCACAGCTAACGCCTGCAGCAACGGGAACAGATACTGGTGGTTCAATTCGCCAACCTGCTGCGCTATGTGGTATTACCGGTCTTAAACCAACCTATGGCCGCGTATCACGTTTTGGCATGATCGCCTTTGCATCCTCATTGGACCAAGGCGGCCCAATGACAAAAACCGCTGAAGATGCTGCAATGATGCTTAACGTTATGGCGGGCTTCGATAAAAACGACTCAACCTCTGTTGAGCGCGACGTACCGGATTACACAGCAGACCTGAATAAGCCATTAGACGGCCTACGTATCGGCCTGCCTAAAGAGTTTATCATGGATGACATGGACTCAGACATTGCAGCCCAAACACAAGCCGCAATCAAAGAGTTTGAAAAACTAGGCGCTACAGTAAAAGAGGTCAGCTTACCGAATACGGCACTATCGATTCCTGCTTACTACATCATCGCTCCTGCTGAAGCGTCCTCAAACCTTTCAAGGTTTGACGGTGTTCGTTACGGCCACCGCTGCGAAGAACCTGTCAACCTTGAAGATATGTACAAGCGTTCACGTGGCGAAGGCTTTGGCCCTGAAGTTAAGCGCCGCATCATGGTAGGCACTTACGCTTTATCTGAAGGCTTCTATGATGCTTATTACAATAAAGCTCAGCAGATTCGACGCTTAATTCGTGATGACTTTACAAAAGCACTTAGCGAAGTCGACGTTATCATGGGCCCAACAACACCACACCCTGCCTTTAGAATAGGTGAAAAGTCCTCAGATCCCGTTTCTATGTATATGGAAGATATTTTTACGATCTCCCTAAACCTAGCAGGCCTACCAGGCATGTCCATCCCTTGCGGTACAGTTAACGGCTTACCAACAGGTCTGCAGATCATCGGCGATTACTTTGCCGAACAGAAACTATTAAATGTTGCGCACCAATTCCAAATGGCAACTGACTGGCACAAACAGTCACCACAAGGCATCTGAGAGGTTAAATAATTATGGAATGGGAAGCGGTAATAGGGCTAGAAATACACGCTCAACTAGCCACAAAATCCAAAATATTTTCGGGTGCCAGCACTGCGTTTGGTGCAGAACCTAACACCCAAGCTTGCGCGGTCGATCTTGCACTACCCGGCACACTACCCGTGTTCAATGAAGAAGCACTTCGCATGGCGGTTAAATTCGGCCTAGCGGTTGATGCTGAGATTGGAAAGAAGTCTGTCTTTGATCGTAAAAATTACTTTTACCCCGATCTGCCTAAAGGCTACCAGACCAGTCAGCTTTTTGAGCCGATCGTAGGTATCGGCCATATAGATATCACACTCGAAGACGGCACTGAAAAGCGCATTGGCGTTACACGTGCACACTTGGAAGAAGATGCAGGCAAATCACTGCATGATGAATTCCCTGGCATGACTGGAATCGACCTAAACCGTGCAGGTACACCACTCCTTGAGATCGTTTCTGAACCAGATATGCGCAGCGCTGAAGAAGCTGTAGCTTATGTTCGTAAAATCCACTCGATTGTAACGAGCTTAGGCATCTGTGACGGTAACATGGCTGAAGGCTCATTCCGTTGCGATTGCAACGTATCAGTGCGCCCTATGGGGCAAGAAGAGCTTGGCAACCGCACAGAAACTAAGAACATCAACTCTTTCCGTTTCATTGAAAAAGCGATTGTGGGCGAAATCGAGCGTCAGATTGATTTGATCGAAGATGGCGGTCGCGTTGAGCAAGCCACTCGACTGTATGACGCAGACAAAAACGAAACTCGCTCCATGCGCTCAAAAGAGGAAGCTAACGACTACCGTTACTTCCCTTGCCCAGATCTACTCCCAATAGTGATCGATGATGAGTACATTGAAGCTGTTCGCGAAACACTGCCAGAGCTTCCAGATGCGCGCAAAGCTCGCTTCATTGAGGAATATAAACTCAGTGATTACGATGCCATGGTACTGTCTGCTGACTACAATATGGCCGCTTACTTTGAAACTATTGCTAAAGCCTCTAAAGATGCAAAACTGTCTGCAAACTGGGTGATGGGAGAGCTATCAAAACTTCTAAACCAAAATGATCTTGATATTAGCAGCAGTCCTGTCAATGCAGATCAACTTGGCGGACTACTTAGCCGTATCAAGGACGACACTATTTCCGGAAAA
The DNA here is from genome assembly GCA_002435145.1 of Neptuniibacter sp. UBA6509. Taxonomy (GTDB): domain Bacteria; phylum Pseudomonadota; class Gammaproteobacteria; order Pseudomonadales; family Balneatricaceae; genus Neptuniibacter. The sequence goes on along the minus strand of DJLT01000096.1, from coordinate 11,009 downwards.
ATCGCTAAGCAAGTCTTTGAAGTTATGTGGATAGAGGGCGGCACTGCAGATGAAATCATTGAAGCCAAAGGCTTAAAGCAGGTAACTGACAGCGGCGCGATTGAAAAGATTGTTGATGAAGTCATCACTAACAATCAGCCTCAAGTCGACCAATATGTTAACGCTGAGCCTGATAAACGCGGGAAGATGGTTGGATTCTTCATGGGTCAAGTCATGAAAGCCTCTCAAGGCAAGGCAAACCCAGGCCAAGTTCAGGGCATGCTCAAGAAAAAACTCGATGCCCTTACTGGCTAAAAGCTAATACGTATAAGGTCAAAGAATATAAAAACCGCGTTTATCGCGGTTTTTTTCATCCTTAGCGCACAAAAAAAGCCCGTCATAAGACGGGCTCAATACTAGTATATTTCGATCAATTGCTTGGGATTAAAAATCGAAAGACTTACTGATAGAGAATGTTACTGTATCTGCATTACCCAAAGTGTCGTCTGGGTTAATGTAAGCAAGGTTCATATCTAAACCTTCGTATGTCATACCGTAACCAAGCTCAACATAGTCACCGTCATAGTCCTTACCGAAAGTGCCGTATGTTAGATAAGCGCCTTCGTATTCACCCGTTAGACCAACAAAAGAGTAATCAGCTTCAGTAGTACCTGATGGCTGATCTTCAGTACCTAAAGTTACTTCTAGGTTGAAGAAGCTATAACCTAAGTTAAGGTTCAACTCATGGAAATCTACATCAGATTCTGTGTAGAAATAACCAGTGTAACCAAGACTATAAGAGATATCGCCAGCTTCACCAGCGTAACCGCCATAGATGTCGTACTCTACGTCATCATCAGATAGGTCAGCAGCCCATAGGCCAACATAGATACCATTGTCTGCTTCGTAATCAACACCACCCATCATGCTTGCACCAGTAGTCTGGTCAACACCACGGAAGTAGTAGTCACTCATCGCGCCAATATTTGCAGATAGACCCGCTTCAGCCATAACAGAAGCAGACAGTAGACCCGCAGCAATTAAAGTTTTAGTTGTAGATTTCATCATTTGTATTCACCCCTTCGATACATATAAGTCTTGAATTACCACCAGTAATGCACGCCCTATGCCAAAACAAAAAAAGCCTTTATTTACAATAATTTATGAACGAACAAGGATCACAATCCATTATATGCTGCGTCGCAACAAATCAAAATCGCACCACATTAGCGCAACAAGATGCAAGCGCGCACCCTATTAGGGCTAGCGCATCCAATCAGGGCTAGCGCCCACATTAATATCTCAGCTATGCTATCAAGCACTAAACAACACAGCACCACCTAAGATGAAGACATAAAATGAATCTTGCCACATCTGCGGCAGCACGCTTTTCGAGGATTGAACTTAAATATCCCATCATTCTAAGCATAACGATCAGGTCCACTGGGCATATGAGTAGCACCGGGAAAGCACCTAGAAATCATGCTAAAAAAGTAAAACCATATTCGAAAAAAACAAGTTATTCTGGTTTTATTATCTAGTTCTGGCCTGAAGAGAAATACCGCCAGCAATACTGACAAAAAGAGGTAGGAATATTGCAGAATTTAAATGCAAAGTACAAAACGAGCTATGGGCACGAGCTTCAATCACCAATGCTTGGACGCTTCTACAAAAGAAATGGTTACAAAGGAAAAATACAACCCAGGGACCTATGCTGCTGGCTTGAGCTGAATGGAGAAATCGTAGCAGCCGCACGTATTTTAGCTCACTGCTCAGACACAACTAGTTTCTCACTGCTTAGAGGCTTATGGGTTGATAAATCTAAACGAGGAAAAAGGCTTGGCAGCCAACTTCTACGCTACATAAGCAAAAATGAAGTGAAAAAAAATAACGACCTGTATTGCTTAGCTCTACCTCATCTTGAGCAATTTTATATGACTAACCAATATAAAAAAGCTGAAGGAAAACACATTCCAGATCAACTAGCAGAGATGTCAAACCGTTACAAAAGACGGGGGCAGGAATCTATTGCAATGGTGCTGTCTGTCTCATAGATAGATTTTTAGCCTGTCACTACCGGTGATAGCTCGCACTCAATATAAACCCCCTGTTCTAGCCATCCGTTTACGCCCTGCTCCCCCTGCCCCTCATGAATAAAATCCGCAATATCCAATTTCGCTGAGGTAGGCAAAACTAAAGGAAAGTCTAAAGCATTACCCTGCCTAACAGCCACTACAGTCATGTGAGGCAAGCGAGTGGAGTACTCAAGTAAGTGCTCAATATTTTCACAAGAGATCGATTCATCAACCCCATTTAAGATCAAAAGCCGGCCGGACTCCATTTTATTAAGCACATCGAAGAATGCCTGTAATAGCAAACTATCGTTACTATCACGGTAAAGGATTGTATGGTTCTGCGTATGATTCCCTTCACTCTCCTGGGGCAACATAAAGAGCACATGATCTATTCCGGCTGGAACTCTTAGGAGAGAAGTTTCAATAGATTTCTCAATATTTTCACTGCCATCTAACAAGATTAAAGCACTAACTTCCATAAAAACCTCAGCTCATACAGCAATCTAACTTAAAGCAGATGCTGAATCCTTCTTCATAGCATTGTGTAAGAACTAACAATCTAACATGCCTATATACTGAATTATAACCAACGCCTTACTCTTTTTTTATAATCCAGATATAGATCACCAAATACCCTTTCCAAATATAGCTCTTCCTTTTTAACAACCAAAAAATACAAAGCTATCAACAATGGACCTGTATTAAATAAGATCCATATATTATTCAAGACTAAACCGATACCAAGCGTAATAATAATGAACGATAAATAGATAGGATTTCTAGAATAGGCAAAAACACCCTCTAACATTAGGGAGCTAGCAGGCTTCCACGGCTCAATATGTGTTTTTTCACGCCAAAATTGATACACCGCTATTAGCGCAAAACTCACAGCAACTGCAATTAAAAACAAACCGATAAAGAAGAAAAATTCAGGCCAAGGAATAATCAATGGATAATAAAGATTAAGCCAATAGCCTACTGCAATCATGAATAGAAAAATTAATGGTGGCGGAACCCTAACCCCTGGTCCCTTATCTATTACATCCAAAACTCAACCTCCCTGATTACAGTAGCTTTTTCATGATCTATAAATCTCATCGCAATAATTGAATCATAGCGAGCTATAACATAAATAATGAACTTACTTATAAGGTTTGGATATTATTTCTTCCACTATTTTTTGCTTTATACAATGCACTATCTACTCGTTTCACCAAGTCATGTAGCTCGTCATCAATGAGGTAGGCTGACACTCCAAAACTAGCGGCCCTCTTTTCTCCAGGGCTAAATGGATAAGTTGAAATTTTATCTTTCAACATCGCAGCTAGAGCCTGCGTTCCCTCTAAACTCGTTTCACTGCAAATAATCATAAACTCCTCCCCTCCCCATCGACCAACCGTATCGGTTTTTCTTGAGGAAGATTTTAATATCTCAGCAAATTCTTGGAGTACGGTATCTCCTACCTGATGACCATATGAATCATTAACATGTTTAAAATGGTCTATATCAATTATGATCAACCCGAAAACCTTCTTATATCTAGAACACCTATCCGCTTCTTCTTTCAAGACCGCATCAAGTTTATGTCGATTGAATAAGCCAGTAAGAGAATCAGTGATATAAAGCTTTCCAAGCTCTTCATTCTTTAAAGCAAGCTCTTTGGTTCTCTGCTCCACTTTGTCCTCCAGGTTGGCATTAAGGCGTTTTTGTTCCATTAATAGATGTTCAATAGTCTGAGCAGCTGTACCCATAGCATCTTCCAGATCACCTATTTCATCATCCGCTGTGCGCTCTAGATCCAAATCATACTTATTACGAGAAAGGTTTTTCGCAGCGATAACTAAACTGTTGATACGATGCGTCAAATACCTTCCGGAGAAAAACGCTAAAAGAGAGATGACCACAAAGAGCATCGCCCCAATAATAACCAACTGCTGCAATAAGCTTAAGTAAGGTTTCAACACCTCATCTTTATTAATGATCGTTGCTATAATCCAGTCTTGGCTTGGGACATATTGATAACGCATTAATTTTTCAACTGGCACATCCTCTTTGCCCCGCTGGTTGTAGGTAAACTCTTTCCACCCACTGATAGTGCTATCGTCTTTCCTTTCATTGATACTACTGATTATTTCTTGAACGAAAAAAGCACCGGTTACCGCATCCTGCGCATTAAAAACATTTTCTTCTGTAAATGTAGGATGATACATAAGATCACCTTGGCCATTGAATATCGAAACATAACTTCCTTCTAAAGTAGAAGGCTGCACTTTAGATAAGCTATGCTTAAACTCCTCAATATTTATCAACGAGCTAAACTCATCCTTGTATGGATGCACACTAATTATCCACTCCCACGGTTCAAAGTAGCTCATATATGCAGCCTTTAGACGAGGAAAAGGATCATTAGGGTTCTGCCATTGGTTTTCAAAGTACCCCTCTTTTTGAATATACATTCTCTGAACAAATGCATACTGATCAATCCTTTGGCCTTTAATAAAGGGATGCACAAGCGTAGTGATACGGTCTTTATCTGCAAAATCGCTCACAACCATATATCCGGTTTTACCAATAACCTGAGAGGAAACAATCTCTTCAAATTGCTCGATCACCTCTTGTTTTGTAATTTCACCGGCCTGATATTGCTTGTATTTGAGCTTCAAGGTATTGAGGTGGGTTTCTGTAATTCCACGCAAGTAATTACGAATCGCATTCTTGTACAATGATTCCGCGGAAGTTGCTGCGAGGTTTGTCGTTGTGATTAATTCTTGTTTAGCACTATTTAGAACAGTTGTCTTAATCGCTGGCAAAGCCATTAAGATCGATGCCATAACGACCAGCACAGCTAAGATAAAAATAACGATAATTTTATTTCTAAACTTTAACGTCTTGAAAGCATTGACCATACGTCGGTATCCATTTTTATCTGAAAAACTACTGTCAAGGAAAACACCTAAGAGCCATTTTTAAACATAGCCCATAACATCTACTCACGTTTCTTACTGACATCGATAGCAAGCAAATACATTCAAACAAAAAGCGCACCCTTATTTAGAACTAGACACACACAATAAACATACACCAAATATAATAAATCTAATATATATAACAAGTTAACTACCAACCCATAACCACCACATTAATTCAATGTATTCTTAAACAAATAACTACTAACATTAATATCCCACCTCAGTGCTAAAAGTCCTAACAAAGTTCTAGGGCATAATTATTCAGCTCTCTGTATTTGCCACATTTTCACAGAACCTAGATTTCTGTCGCAGCACAAAAATCAGAATAAGGAAGTGATCCATTTGGATTTACTACTGCGTATAACAGTAGCTTTGTAATTTAAGGGCTACCACTATGATTTCTGCAGAAGCGATAGCTGTTCAAGAACAGCTTATAGAAAAAGGTCTCGAAACACCGACCATTAAATCGCAACTAAACCAACAACAGCGATACGAAAGAATTAAAGGGTTAATGACTGAGGTCGTCAGTACGCTTGGGCTAAATTTAGAAGATGACAGTCTTAGAGAAACACCACACCGCGTAGCTAAAATGTATGTCTATGAAATATTTTCAGGGCTCGACTACGAGAACTTTCCCAAGATAGCAATGATTGAAAATAAAATGGATGTTGAAGAGATGGTTAAAGTTCGTGATATAAGCGTAATCAGCTCTTGTGAACATCATTTTGTCACCATAGATGGGACAGCTAAAGTTGCTTATATACCGAATAAAAAAATAATCGGCTTATCTAAAATCAACCGACTGGTACGCTTCTTTAGCCAGAGACCACAAGTACAGGAACGCCTAACCAAACAAATTCTTATAGCCTTACAGACCTTATTAGAAACTGACAATGTAGCCATATCTATTTCAGCAACACATTATTGCGTTAAATCCCGCGGGGTCATGGATGTTAATTCAACAACTGAGACAACTGCATTGGGTGGTATATTTAAGAGTAACGAGCGCACTCGAGCTGAATTTTTGATTTAAAAAGAGGCTATCGATGAAACTTCAAATAGAAGATGTTACGGATTTAAACCCTATCGATAAAGTCATTGTACATTCAATAGACTGGATGACATATCAAGTATTCATTGTATATCAAGGGAAGCAGCATGTGCTTTACCAAGGTAAAGATCCCTTCAATAGCCGCAACCTTCTAGACATACAGGAGCTTTTTCAATGCGTAGATGTAGAAAGTTATGTTTTACGTCGGCCCAACAGCGCCTACGATGAAATGGTAGGACAACCTGAAAACGTTTTTCTAGATAGCTTTGAGATTTCCTTACCTTGGAAGTACCTCGCAACTACTTCACATTAAGATTTAATTGATAAATTATGGCAACATCATCAAACCCAGTACTAATCACAGGTGTCGGTAAACGTATAGGGTATGCTCTATGCCAATACTTTATACACCATGGTATTCCTGTTATCGGCACTTACCGAACAGACTATGGTACTTTTGATAAGTTGATTGGCGCAGATCTGATCCATTGTGATTTATACCAACAACAAGATTTAGATCACTTAATTGATCATCTAATAAGGAACTATAGAGGCTTAAGAGGCATTATTCATAATGCCTCTGATTGGGTAGCAGAATCGTCCGGCGTCCCCCCTCAAGAAATATTCAGCAAAATGATGCAAATCCATGCAGGCGTGCCCTATCAACTCAACTTAGCACTGCAAGACCTACTTGCTAACAACTCTAAAACCGCTGATATTATCCACATTAGTGACTATGTCGTGGAAAAAGGCAGTGCGAAGCATATCGCCTACGCTGCGAGTAAAGCCGCGCTGAGTAATATGACGCTATCATTTGCCTCATTGTTAGCACCACACACCAAAGTCAATGCAATTGCACCTTCGCTCATCATGTTTAACCCTGAAGATGACGAAGCCTATCGCGCTAAAGCCTTGAATAAATCAGTGATGAAGATCACTCCGGGAGCTGAAGAGGTTGTAAATGCGGTAGATTATCTACTAGAGAGCCAATATATGACCGGACGCATACTGTCTTTAGATGGCGGCAGACATATCCGCTAAATTGCATTTGAGATCACCTTATTAAGGCATGATCTCCTTTTTATCCCAAGCAAACACCTTTCCGCTATCACTCACATCTAGCGTTGCTAACACACTTAATAAATAGTTGGCTGATTGTATAGGGGTGAATAATTTGTCGGCTGGGACTCTATTTTGAAATGGCTTGGATAAATTTGTATCTACAGTACCTGGGTGTAAACCTACAATAGTTAACTTAGGTAAGGTACGCTGACACTCAATTGCTAGAGTTTTAATCAGCATATTTAATGCACTTTTACTGGCACGGTAACCATACCAACCACCTAACCGGTTATCCGAGACACTTCCAACACGAGCGGATAAAAAAGCCAGTTGACTGTCATTGTTTCGATTCATCAATGGCACTAGCTGTTGAGCAACTAACATAGGAGCAATGCTATTTACTTGGAAATATTGTCTGAGAGTATCTTGATTAATTTGTCGTAGTGACTTCTCAGGCTTAACATCTCCGTTTTGCAATAAACCCGAACAGACAATAGCTAGATCGAACTCAACTCCTTCTAAAGACCTTCCTAAGCACTCGATACTCGCTGTTTCAGTTAAATCGATAAATCCGTGAATCACTTTTTCATGAGAAAGCTGTGGCTTATCAACAGAACAGCGAGAAAAGGCAAAGATCTTTTCTATTTCATCATCTTTGAGTAGTTGCGTAATTAAAGCCGCCCCAATACCGCCGGATGCACCGATAATCACCACGTTTTTAAGCTTTTTTGTTTTTTCAGTCATATACATTGTACGCGCGAGTAAAATGAACCGATCACCCGAATTTAACGTAAACCATGCACTGAACCGTGAAACCTAAGGGTAGATTATGCAAAACACCCCTCCCATGATTAAAAAGCCTATCGTCTTTTTTGATGGTGGCTGTCCTATGTGCGAAAAAGAGATTAACCACTACAAGAAAGTGGATCGCCTAGGCAAGATTGAATGGATAGATATAACCACTTCACCAGAGAAGCTAAAAGAATATGATATATCCCTAACATCAGCTTTAGAGCGTTTACACTGCATCAATACTATGGGGGAGAAAGCCTCAGGTGTAGCAAGTTTTGTACTTCTCTGGGACAACCTACCCTACTACAGAAAGCTCGCTGCACTGGTAAAACTACTGCGCCTAGATAGCTTATTAGAAATCGTCTACAGTCGCTTCGCTGTATGGCGCTTTAAGCACCGTTGTAAAACTGGGCAATGCTCACCAATAGGTAGAGATTAGCGCTTTAACATTCACCTGAGCATTTAACTTAGCCGCAATCAAATAAAGTCCGGCCATTTTGCGGTGTAAAAATAAAATATCTGGTGGCGGTGAGTGCCAAGCATCAGGTTCTCTGCTCATCTGCATTCCTTTATCACGGATCTGCTGGGCAAGCTCTGAACCGGAAAAATCATAAGCGCCATCAAACCTCAAAGGCTCAGTAGCTAAAATGAAGATATCTAAAATCATCTCTAAATTTCTAACGTCTAGGCCCTGACTGAAAAAGCCTAATTGGTTCAGGGCATCTGCCAATCCCGCCCGATCTTGAATATAGGCAGCAAAGAGTGCTGCTTTATATCGCCCAACAAACTCGGAAGAAAATTCACGGGTAGCGCCGAAATCGAGCAAAATAAGCCGTTTCATTTCTATCTGGTAGAGATAGTTAGCCAGATTAGGGTCTGTCTGAACACAGCCATACTCGAGGAATTCGGCGAAGAAGAGCTGCATCATCAAAGATACAACCCTATTGCGCTCACCCTGAGAGGTAAACGCGAGTTTATCAAGCGACTGCCCATGCATATAACTCATGCATAGAATTTCATCTGTTGAAAGCGTTTGATAATACTCAGGTAACAATAGCTCATCACGTCTAACAAAGGAGGCCATGTTATCAGTGTAGTTCGCGAGTTGCTGGGCCTCATGCTGATAATCGGCTTCTAGTTTTAATTGTATACGAGCTTCGTTGATTAAAGGGGATAGATCTATATCTTTAGGAATAAGTCCACTAAGGCGTAACAGACCAAAAACATTATCAAGATCGCTATCGATACTTTGACGGACTCCGGGGTATTGAATCTTAATCGCTAACGTCTGACCATCTTGAGTCAGTCCCTTGTGCACCTGTCCAATGGAAGCAGCCGCGACCGGCTTAAAGCTAAAACGCTGAAAATTATCTTGCCAAGACTCACCCCAGTTTTTTTCCAGCACTTCTAGCAATTGTACCGTGGGCATTACCACTGCATCGGCGCGTAGGCGCTCTAACAGCACGGCCATATCTTCTGGTACCAAATTACCAACATCCATCGACAATAGCTGCCCGGCCTTCATGGCTGCACCACGCATAGTCGCCAACTTATCAGCTAATTGCGTGAGATTTTTCCCGGATATAAGAAGATCTCGCACAACGGGCTTACGACCTTTCATAAGCTCTTTACCGCCATCAACAAGCATATTGCCTGCGACCTTCCCGGCTAAAGCGCCTAATTTAGTTAACCTTGAAATTCGTGATTTCGGAACTGCTCGCGCATTCTCCTGTACTAACTCACCCATTAGGTAGATTCGCCTTGATAGTATTAACTAAGCGGGGATCTAAAGGTTTAGTGAAACTAGAAAAATTTGCTATGACTTCGCCATCAGGCGCAATCAAGTATTTATGAAAGTTCCAGCTTGGATACTGCCCATCAGCTAAGTTTGCCAAGTGTCTATAAAAGGGATGTGCTTTCCCCTGAGCAGCATGAACTTTTTCAAACATGGGAAACTCAACGCTATATGTTAATCGACAGAAATTTAAGATCTCTTTCTCTGTACCTGGCTCTTGGCCTGCAAAATCATTTGAAGGAAAGCCCAATACAACCAAACCAGCCGAACGATACTGTCGATAAAGCTGCTCAAGACCATCATACTGAGGGGTAAATGCACACTTGCTCGCAGTATTAACAACCAGAATTAGTTTTCCCCTATAGGCCTCACACACCGATTGATATTCCTCATGACCCAAACGCTTAAAACGATAATTTAAAACCGCAGGGCAGTCTGTGTTTGACTCAATCGTCTCTAATACAGGCTCGGCAGACGTAGGAGGAATAAATAATAGTGCGGATAAAGCCAACATTATCATGGAAGATACCGCCCAATTCATAACTAGACTCCAGAATGGTTTCCTATTCCATACGTAAAAAAGTCACATATGGATTATGATAGTGCCATTATGAAAGTGGCATAAAGGAAAAATAAACAGCTTTACTAGGGGATAAATCAAAAATAGACATACATTCAAAAAGCTAAATGCATTGAACGAAATAATTACCGACCATCCCTTGTCGGAAGTTCTAAGCAATTATGCTCGGTCAAATCAGAGCTAGTTCAGCAAAAAATTACTATTACGCCTTTGCCCTATTTAATAGCTGAATCTGTTGCGCAATTGCCTGTGCCTCTACAGTCAATTCTGAATACTTTTCTATGTTACCAGCTCTCTGCGCGAGCATCGCTTCTTCCAACTTATCCTTATACTGCTTATCAAGCTTTTTTAACGGATCAGCCTTAAACCATGAGAACATTTTCAACTCCAATTGATATCAAATAACTGTATTACGTTGGCTAGAACCAAACTGATCAATATAAAATTAATTAAATGTCTAGAATCAATGGAGGGAACTGGATTTATTGGCTAAAGCCACCTTTCAGACTGCGCACTTCGCGCTAGATGGTAATTACTTCGTAATCGCTAAACCAACGATCTTCGCTTTAAGAGCCAGATACAAAAATCACAAGAGCTGAGCCCGGCGAGTTTTACTTGAATTTCCTTATCCCCAGACGCGAAAAAACCGACTTAGAATGAACTAAATCGGTTTAATCTATATTTGGTAGCGGGGGCTGGATTTGAA